>DASTXR010000095.1:0-17571 GCA_035765415.1 Steroidobacteraceae bacterium
GCGGCCCGCCGCCGATGATCGCACTCGCCGACGCCGTGTGATGCGGCGCGCGGAATGGCCGGCGGCCGTAGTCGATGGCGTTGAACCCGCGGGCACTCACCGATGCGATGGACGCCACATCCAGTGCCTCGTCGGCTTCGAGCAATGGCAGCAGGCCTGGCAGCCGCTGCGCGAGCATGCTCTTGCCGGTGCCGGGCGGCCCGACCAGCAGGATGCTGTGCCCGCCCGCGGCAGCCACGAGCAGCGCGCGCTTGGGACCGGCCTGGCCGCGCACATCGGTGAGGTCGGGCACCGATTCGCTGCCGTCCGCGAGTGGCACGTGCACCGGGCCCGCGGGTTCGTCGCCTGCTGCGGCACGCGCCCTGAACATGCCGCAGACGTCTAACAAGGTTGCGGCACCCCGCGCGCTTTCCGGCGCCGCGACACGCGCTTCACCGAGATTGGCCGCCGGCACGACGACGCTGCGTCCTTCGCGGACGGCGTGCGCAGCGGCCAGCACCACTCCCTTGATGGGCTGCAATTCACCATCGAGCCCGAGCTCGCCGTAGAACTCGGCGGAATTCACCACGGCTTCGGGAAATTCGAGCTGCCCGGAAGCCAGCAGGATGCCCAGCGCGATCGGCAGATCGTAGCGGCAGCCTTCCTTGGGCAAATCTGCGGGCGACAGATTGACCGTGATACGCCCGGCGGGAAATTCGAACCCGCAGTTCTGCAGGGCCGCGCGAACGCGATCTTTGCTCTCTTTCACCGCCGTGGCCGGAAGCCCCACGATGGAGAACATGGGCAGCCCCGACCCGAGATGGACCTCGACGGCGACCCGCGGCGCGGACAGGCCCAGCTGCGCGCGGCTCGCGACGCTTGCGATCCCCATGTGCCTCTCCCCAACATCCCTGTTGGCCGCAACCTTAGGATTGAGGCGATCAGCGCCCGGCTGAATTGCCGGCCTTGGCTTCTAGTTCGGCCACGCGCTGTTCGAGGGCTTCGAGGCGCGCACGAGTGCGTTCCAGCACCTTGCGTTGCGCGTCGAATTCGTCGCGCCCGGCGAGATCGAGCTTTCCAAGATTGGCGCGCAGCACGGCCCGGAAGTTGTTTTCCAGATCTTCGCGCAGGGTTCCAGCACCGGATGCGAGCCCCGGCGGCAGGCCTTGCATCAGGCTGCGGAGCAATTCTTCGACCCTGGGTATCTCCACTGACGGCTCTCCTAACAAGTTGGGGGCATTCTGCCCCGTTTTGTTGCGTGTCCACATTTGCCGCCCCAATTTTGGGCGCATTCATCGGATCTTGCGATCTTTCGCGCCGCAGCGGCCCTCTCTTGTCGGCTCACGGGCTGGCATGGAACCTGCACTTTGAACACAGGCTTTGCTGAGAACAATTGGAGCATACGCGTCACGCGAATGCGTGACGCATCGGATAACGATGCCAAAGCGATGAAAATGATCACTGCAATCATTCGCCCGTGGAAGCTCGACGACCTGCAAATGGCCGTCGCGCGCCTCGGCGTGCAGGGGATCACTGTAACCGAGGTCACCGGTTACGGAAGGCAGCGGGGGCACACGGAACACTTCCGGGGTGCGGAATACAGCATCGAGTTCGTGCCGAAACTTCGGGTCGAGATCGTGCTCGACGAGGCTTCCGCCGAAGCCGTGATCGAAGCCATCAGCAATGTATGTCGCACGGGAAAAACCGGTGACGGCAAGATTTTCCTGGCGCCAGTCGGTGAAGCGGTGCGGATACGCACCCGTGAATCCGGCGCGGCGGCAGCCTGAGATGTCGTTGAGGAGCTTTTACATGCATCAAGATAAGAAGAGAACGAAGGGTAGCAGCGTAATGCGCGGTCTCGGCGCAGCGCTGTTGATGATGTTGCCGGCACTGGTCTTCGCGCAGGATGCGCCGCCGCCACCGAACAAAGGTGACATTTCCTGGCTCATGACGAGCACGGTGATCGTCATCCTCATGACCATTCCGGGCCTGGCGCTGTTCTACGGCGGCATGGTCCGCAGCAAGAACGTGTTGTCGCTGCTCATGCAGGTGATGATCATCTTCTGCGTAGGCGTGCTCATGTTCGCCATCTATGGATACAGCGTCGCATTCACCGAGGGCAATGCGTTCTTCGGCGGCTTCGGCAAGATGTTCCTGAAAGGCATGACGGGCGACTCGCTCACCGGCACCTTCAGCAAGGCCACCAACATCCCCGAGCTGGGCTTCTTCTGCTTCCAGGCAACCTTCGCGGCGATCACGCCCGCACTCATCGTCGGCGCACTCGCCGAACGCGTGAAGTTCAGCGCGATCCTCGTGTTCGTGATCCTCTGGCTGACCTTCAGCTACTACCCGATCGCACACATGGTCTGGTTCTGGTCGGGTCCGGATGCCTTCACTTCGGCCGAAGCAGGCGCTGCGGCAAACGTGAACGCCGGCTTCCTCTTCAACAAGGGCGCTCTCGACTTCGCGGGCGGCACCGTGGTGCACATCAACGCCGGTATCGCCGGCCTGGTCGGCGCATTCCTCCTCGGCAAGCGAGTGGGTTTCGGCACGACCGCGCTGCCACCGCACAACCTGCCCATGGTCATGATCGGCGCCTCGCTGCTGTGGGTTGGCTGGTTCGGTTTCAACGTCGGCTCGAATCTCGAAGCGAATGGCTTCGCGACGCTGGTGTTCACCAACACGCTGCTCGCCACCGCTGCCGCAACGCTCGCCTGGATGCTGGGTGAGTGGATCATCAAGGGTTCGCCCACGATGCTCGGTGCAGCTTCGGGCGCGGTCGCGGGCCTGGTTGCCATCACTCCGGCCTGCGGCTGGGTGGGAACCATGGGCTCCATCGCCATCGGCGCCATCGCCGCTCTCGTCTGCCTCTGGGCCTGCTCGGGCCTGAAGAAGATGATGGGCTACGACGATTCGCTGGACGTGTTCGGCGTGCACTGCGTGGGCGGCATCGTCGGCGCCATCCTGACCGGCGTGTTCAACGACCCGGCCCTGGGCGGCACCGACGTTTACGACTACGCCATCAATGCTTACCCGGATCCGGCGGCCTACAACATGGGCGCGCACGTGGTTTCGCAGCTCTGGGGCGTCGGCGTGACGCTGCTCTGGTCGGGCATCGTCTCCGTGGTCGCCTTCAAGCTCATCGACCTGACCATCGGTCTGCGAGTGACCGAGGAGCAGGAACGCGAAGGCCTCGACACCGTGTCGCACGGCGAGCGCGCCTACAACAGCTGATCAATCCAGCGGGGCCGGGGAAACCCGGTCCCCGGGCGGTTCGGTCCGAAAACAGGGCCTCCCTCGGGAGGCCCTTTCTTTTGGGCGTTTCGCCCATGAAAAGGGGCTTGTCTGTGATGGACATCAAGGGTTCTCATAGGCGCACCCTGAGATACTCCACGGACCGGAGGAAGGTCATGCGTCATACAAAAATTCTTGCCGTTATCGCGGGCGTTCTCACCTGTGCCGTCGTTCATCCCGAACAGGCTCAGGCGGGCGACGTTTACAAGTACGTGGACGAAAAGGGCACCACGCTCTACACGGACAAGCCGATTCCCGGCGCAGTGCTGGTGAGCTCGGGTTCGCAGCGTCCGCCGGAAGTCGCCGCGCGCAATTACGCCGCGACCCAGGCCACGTCCAACAACGCGCTGGCCGCCAGCAATCAGCGCATCGCCGAGTCGCAGAACAATGCCCGCGTCTCCGCAACCGTCGCCAAAGACCTCGAGGAAGCGCGCAAGGAAAACTGCAAGAAGGCGCGTGAGCAGTACCAGACCACGGTCACCTCGCATCGCATGTACAAGACGTTGCCCGATGGCCAGCGTCAGTACCTCACCTCCGAAGAAATGGACAAGGCGCGCATCGATTCCGCCAAGCAGGTGGAAGCCATCTGCGGGCCGCAAGGCTAAACCGCTTTTCCAATGCTCCGTAATCGCCGCCCTCGGGCGGCGATTTCCTTTGTGGCGCTTGCGCCTGATAATTCCCGCCTATGCAGCGAGTTGGCTTTGCGGGTCTTGGTGCCATGGGTGCTCCCATGGCGAGAAATCTCCATCGTGCCGGCTTGCTGCAGGCCGTCTGGAACAGAAGCAGCCATAAAGCGGCGGCGCTGGGCACCGAGCTGGGCTGTGCTTCACCCGCCTCTCTCGCCGATTTCGCCGCGCTCGTCGATGTGGTGGTGGTCTGCGTTTCCGCGGACGCCGATGTGCGGTCGGTCATCGAGGGACTGGGGCCGGGTCTGCGCAAGGGCGCGCTCGTCATCGACTGCTCCACGGTGAGCGCCGAGACCGCCCGCTGGGCGGAAGAATTCCTCGCCGGCCGCTCTGCCCGGTTCATCGATGCGCCCGTCAGCGGTGGCGTCGAAGGCGCGCAGAAGGGCACGCTCGCCATCATGACCGGCGGAGATCCGGCGACTTTCGAGGCCGCACGCCCCATTCTCGCGGCGATGGGCAAGACCATCGAACACTTCGGGCCGGCAGGCGCGGGCCAGGCCACCAAGGCCACCAACCAGATCATGTGCGCCGGCATCATCCGTGCCTGCGCGGAAGCCATGGCTTTCGCGGGGGCTCACCAGCTGCCGCTCGACCGCGTGGTCTCCACGCTCGGCGCCGGCGCCGGCTCGAGCTGGTACTTCGTGCACCGCGCGCCGAACATGATTCGCGGCGCCTATCCCGCCGGCTTCCGTATCAAGCTGCACGCCAAGGATCTCGGCATCTGTCGCGACATGGCGGCGCGCTTCGGGGTATCGCTTCCGGTGGTCGATTCGATGCTCGCCGAATACGCCGAGCTCATGGAACAGGGTTACGGCGACGAAGACATCTCGGCGACGCACCGGCTCAAGCAGGCGCTGTTCGAGGAAGCCGCGAAGCGGAAGGCATGAACCGCCCGCCGCCAGCCCCGCCGTCTCCCAGCGACGAACCGCGGCAGCTCTATCTACCCAATTTCTGTACGTCCAGCGCGGTGCTCACCATCATCGTGATCTGCGAACTGACCGCGCTGCTGCTGGCGCTGGCGCGCAACGACGCCGCGATGGGCTTCTGGAGCGACCTGGGCCTCACCTCCATGTTCCTGCTGTGGATCGCGCTGTGCGGCGCGGGCCTGCTCTGCCTGCTGCGCGACTATCTCGCCAGCAAGAGTGTGGGCGTAAGCGCGGCGATGGTCATCGCGATCACGGTGAGCCTCGTCATCATCGTGTCCGCGGCGGCCTATGCCTACGGCGCGAGCACGATGACCACGGAATTCCACTGGTCGTTCCTGCTGCGGAATGCCGGCATCACGCTGGTGGTCACGGCGCTCACGCTGCGCTATTTCTACGTCACGCATGAATGGCGCCACAACGTGGAATTGCAGGCCAAGGCGCGCGTGCATGCGTTGCAGGCGCGTATCCGTCCGCACTTCCTGTTCAACAGCATGAACACCATCGCCGCGCTCACGCGCAGCAACCCGGCGCGCGCCGAGGAAGCGGTGCAGGATCTGGCCGACCTGTTCCGCGCGAACCTCAGCGAAAAGCGCAACCAGATCACGCTGGCCGAGGAAATCGACGTGGCGCGTACCTACCAGCGCATGGAGCAACTGCGACTCGGCGATCGGCTGCGAGTGGACTGGAAAGTGGATTCCCTGCCGAGTGACGCGCAGGTGCCGGGCCTCACGCTGCAACCGCTGCTCGAGAACGCCATCTATCACGGCATCGAACCGCTGGCCGCGGGCGGGGTGGTCACGGTCACCGGCGAATTCAACAAGGGCATGATCACCATCGTCGTGCGCAACCCGCTGCCGGTGGCGAACCTCACGGTGCGCGAAGGCAATCGCCTGGCGCTGGCCAACATCAAGGAACGTCTCGAGCTCATGTACGGCGAGCGTGCCACCGTGAAATCCGGCCGATTCGACGATCAATACATCGTGACGCTGCGCTTTCCGTTTTCGGCAACGCCGGTGACGGGCGCCGCATGAGCCTGCGCGTGGTCATCGTCGACGACGAGCCCCCGGCGCGCGAGCGCCTGCGTTCCATGCTCGCGGAAATCGGCGGATTCGAAGTCGCGGGCGAAGCGGGTAATGGCGAACAGGCCCTGGACCTCGTCGATCGGCTGACACCCGACGTCGTCCTGCTCGACGTGCGCATGCCCGGCATCGATGGCCTGGAAGTGGCGCGGCATCTCGCGACGCTGCCCGCGCCGCCGGCAGTCATCTTCACCACCGCCTTCGATGAATATGCGTTGCAGGCCTTCGAATCCGAAGCCGTGGCCTATCTATTGAAGCCGATACGCGCCGAGAAGCTGCGTGCCGCGCTGGCCAAGGCCGAACGGCTGTCGCGAACGCAATTGCAGCAGGTGGCGGCGGCCACGAATACCTCCGCGCAACGCATGCACATCGGCGTGCGCGGCCGCGACGGCCTCAAGCTCATCCCGATCGAGGAAGTGTTCTGTTTCCAGGCCGACCAGAAATACACCACGGTCAAGCACCTGAAGGGCGAAGACCTCATCGAGGATTCGCTCAAGACGCTGGAAGAGGAATTCGCGGCGAATTTCCTGCGCATCCATCGCAACGCGCTGGTGAACACGAAATACCTGGAGCGGATCGCGCGCGACGCCAGCGGCCAGCACTTCGTGCATCTGCGCGGTCTGCCGGATGCGCTCGAGGTCAGCAGACGGATGGCGGGCGATCTCAAGGACCGCTTCCGGATCTAGTCAGATCCACTCGATACCGTAGGCAACTCCGCGCGAACGGACCTTGTAGGTGAGCCGCTCGCGTCCGAGTTCCGAACCGTCCGGCGCGCGAATCACCAGCTCCATGGGCTTTCCGTGTGCTTCCTCGACCATGAACGAATACTGATAACCCAGGACTTCGGCGTCCGGATGTACTCGCCGCACATGCGCTCCCTCCACGTTGAGTACGACGCCGTCCGCGGTGCGCACGCTGAAAAAGATCATCGGCGTAGAGCTTGCAGGAATGGATCGAGATACGCGTTTTCATGGAGAAGATTCAGCGCGGGCGGTCGAACGGCCCGGCAACGCGCAGGATGGAACCCGGCGCCGCGCTCGCGTCCATCCACGCGCGCAGCACACTGCCGTCCTGCAGGCACTCCACGTCGAGCTCGCCCGGCCGCGCGCCGATGACCGCCAGCCGTTCCGCATCGCCGGCGTGATTGCGCACGTCGACGAACTGCCCCGGACGCGCATCGAGCGTGCCCTCGGTGAATCGCAGCTGCACGCGCAGTGCTCCCAGCGGCAACGCATCGAGCGCCACGATTTCGCACATCGCGGCGTTCGAGGGACGCACCGGGACGCGCCGTGACTCGATGGACAGATCGCTGCGCGGCCGCGCCTGGCACAGCAGCACTTCGCCACGCTCGACTTCGACCGGCGTGATGCCGGGCGGGATGCCCGCGGGATATTCGATGGTGCCGGCCAGCAACTTCGCCTTGCACGAAGCGCACCGGCCCGCGCGGCAACTGAACGGAAGGGGAATACCGGCGGCAAGCGCCGCTGCCAGCACGTTCTCGCCGGGCGGCACGCGAATGTCGTGGCCGCCCGGCTCGATGTGCACGTGAAAATCTTGTCGCGCGTTTTCGCTCAGGCCGCCTCGTCCTTCTTCTTGCCGAACATCTTTGCCAGGAATCCACCAAGCGCGATGAGGCCGATGATGATGAACTTCTTGAATGCCAGCAGCAGCGCACCGAGCTTCGCAAACAATCCGAGCTTTGCGCCCACGCCCGCGGCGATGAGCGCTCCCAGGCCGTATTCGGCCATGCGGTCCGTGCTCGCATTGAATTCGGCGTAGCGATAACCTTCGTTGAACTCGGCCACGTCGAGCAGCGGCCGCATCTCCGTGCGGATCTGCTGCAGCTGGTCCATGCTCGCCACCGCGTTCATCGACAACACGCCTTCACGGCCGAGCACGCGCACGTCGTAGTTCACCGTGTGCGAAGGACTGCCTTCGAAGTCGAGCTCCTTCGCCCAGTACAATTTCTTGGTCGCGGCGTCGTAGCGAGGGGATTCGGCCCAGCCCACCAGGTGCACAGCCTCGAAACCCGCGTCCTTGCGCGCGGAGTTGTTGTCTTCGGTGCCTTCTTTCAGATCCTTGAGCATGTCGTCGTAGTCGATCTCGGCGGCATCCGAATCGTCGATGTGCCCTTCGTCGAGATAGGTGAGGAAAACCGCCCAGCCGGTCTCGCTCAGCGGATTCACACCGGCCGGATAGATGGCCCCCTGCGTCGAATCGTCGGGCGGGTTGCCCCACATCTGCAGCAACTGGCTCGCTTCTTCTGGCGCCAGGTAGTGGTACTTCTCGCCGAGGTGCAGCGTGGCCACCTTGTTAGGTAGCACGATGTCGCCGGTCTTGAACTTGAGCTCGGGCAGCGCCTCCGATTCGCCTTCGGCGGACTCCGCGGACGCCGCCTCCTGCCCGGGTTCCGGTGAATCCTGAGCGAACGCGGGCATCGCAAGCGCGGCGCAAAGCAGCCACGCAGAAGTTATATTGACAAATCTCATCTCAACCCTCCCAGGTAGTTCCCGGGGGACGCTAGCACAACACGAGGCCACGCCATGTTCGAGAACCCCGCGAAATCGGCAATCGACGAGTTCCTGCGCCGCATCCGCACCGTTGCCATCCTCGGCTTGTCCGATACCCCCGGAAAGCCCAGCCACAACGTGGCCAGGGCGCTGCAGAAATTCGGCTACCGGATCGTTCCGGTGAACCCGTCCGCGAGCGAAATCCTGGGCGAACGCGCCTGGCCGGACCTTGCCTCCGCGATATCGGGCGCGGGACCCATCGACGTGGTCGACGTGTTCCGCCGCCCGGAGCACGTGGCGGCGATCGTGGAAGACTGCATCCGCCTGAAGGTGCCGGCGTTGTGGCTGCAGGAGGGCGTCATCGACGAAGCCGCCGCGCAGAAGGCCCGCGACGCGGGCATCTTCACGGTCATGGACCGCTGCATGTTTCGCGACCGGTCGGCCATGAGTGCCGCCGGCTGACTATGGTCTAACTATGGCGAGCGGCACCAGCGTCACCGGCCCGAGCAGGCCGGCCGGCTCGATCTCCCACGCGGCGGCGTCAAACGGCCGGTATTTCACGCTGGCGATGTTGATGTCGCGCATGACCTTCCAGGGCACCTTGCGCGCGTCGAGATCGCGGATCCGGTTTGCCGGAAGGTTCGTCACCTCGATCAGAAGCTCGTTGCCGCGAGGCTTGAGCCCGTCGAGCCGTATCCTGAACGGCAGGCTCCAGGCAGTGTCGAGCGGCTTGCCATTGAGAGTGACGCGCGCGGTCTCACGCACGTCGCCCAGGTCGAGAGCCCACGACTCCGCCGCCTTCGCGGGAGCGTCGAACTCCACGCGATAACGCGCGGTACCCGCAAAGCGCTTTGCCTCGGCATCGTCGAGCGCGGTCCAGCTCGAAAGCGCGCTCATGCGCGCGGGCCCCGGCAGCACCGGCCCTCCGCTGACGAACTCGAGTTGCCAGTCGCCCTGCAATGCGACACCGGCCTCCGCAGCTTTTTCGTAGCGCCAGGGCTGGGCAGATGGCGATCGATTCGCGCGCGAGGTACGCACCAGCGCGGATTGCCCGGACGCGATCTGTAGATAGACCTGCAGCTTGCCGTCGCCGCCGCGCTTGACCGCGGCCTTGCCGGCACGACCGGTGAGCGGATCGAGCAGCATCGCCGATGCGGCGGAAACGCCTAACTGCAGCCAGCCGTCGAACGCCTTCGCTCCGAGGTTTGCGAAGAAGTAGTCGTGTCCGTCGGTACTCGCGCGGCGGATATGCAGGAGCCCTGCCTCTGGCGCCTGCTCCTGCCGCACGCCATGTTTCAACAGCGCCGGCGTGATTTGCTCTCCTGCAACGGCGAGGTTCAGAACCGGCGCGACCAGGAGCTCACGCAGCTCCTTGCGGCGCTCTTCCAGTCGCGCAAGCCCGGGCACGTCCTGCGGCAGGGATTCGATGACGACCCTGCCGGTTCGCTTCGCGAGATTGCGCAGGTGCGCCAGCGATTCCACCGACATGCGGCGCGTGGTGGGGACGACGATGGCCCGGTAGCGTCCTCCACCGGGAGCAATGAACGTTCTGCCGTCCACGTTGAGCTTCGCCAGTTGCGCGTCGGAAATGAAATCGAACGCGAACCCTGCCTGCAGCAGGCTTGCCGCCATGCGGCCGGCGGCGGCTTCGGTCAGCCACTTGTTCTCGTGGACACCGTAGTGCTCCATGAGTCCGGCGCCGTGCTCGACCACATCGTCGAACGGCCAGTACAACAGGATGTCGTTGTCGGGGGCACCTGCCTGCAGCACCGACTGAACCCGCGCCACGTAGGCATGCATCGCGCCGAAGTCGTCCCAGAGCGGATTGGCCGGCGTGAGCTGCGTCGACGCGTAGAAGAACCAGCCGGGCCACTCGGCCTCGGCCGGTGAGTACACCGTGCCGTGATAGAAGATGTGATTGATGCCGGCGGCGAACAGCCGGTCGAGCTGCGGTTTCGCGGCGGCGGGCGACTCGCGGAAATTCTCGCGCAGCCACGTCAATGTTTCGCTGGAGACCAGCGGCCTGCCCATGACATGCGCCGCGGACGAGGCGAATCGCCCGATCGTCACCTCGGGCGGATCCGGATCGATGCTCACGCCGACGGCATCGCCACGCAGGCCCACGATGGGCAGTTGCGTGAGCCCGAAGGACTCGGTCTCGGGTATGTCCGCGACACCGTACAGGTCCAGCAGATTGCCGGGCGCGCCATGAGCCTGGTTGCGCGCCTTGAATCCTTCCTCGTGCGCCCATGTCACCCACGCGTTCACGTAGTCGAGGTGCAGCTTCGCCAGCGTGCGCCGGTAGTCGCCCTTGATGCGCGCGCGCGTGTCCTCGTCGACCGGCGCCTCGCCGAATTGTGCCGCGTGGGCCTGGATGTCGTAGCCATGCATCTTCTGAAAGACTTCGGGCAACGTGGCCGTCCAGCTCGCCTGGTAGTACTCGAAGGAGTCATGGAACTGCGCCCGCAAACCGTCGCGAGGAAATCCGGCGAACGCCTTCGAGAACGGGCGCAGGTAGCGATCGAGCGCGGCCGTGGAATATGGATCGAGCACCAGCCCCTCCCCACCCGGTGCCGGCCGTTTCACTTTCATCGAGGTCTGTTTGCCGGTCAGCTTTCCGTCGAGCAACACCAGGCTGCTCGAGCCATCGGCTTCACCCACCGTGGGGCCGCCAAACGGCCAGCCCGTGCCGCTCGCCATGTCCACACCGAGCCCCAGGCGCTTCGCTTCGCGCGTCGTGTGCTCGAGCATCTCCATCCACCGTGGCGAGAGGAAATCGACATAGCGCGCTTCACTGCCGCGCGCGCCGTAGATGGGCGTGATCTCGACACCACCGATGCCGGCCGCGGCAATGGCTTCGAGTTGCCTCGTGAGATTCGCGCGATCCACGGCGCTGCCCGGCCACCACCAGCGCGTCCAGGGCTTTGCGCTGCGCGTGATCGGCGGCCATGCGGACGCCGCCTCCTGCGCAACTCCCGCGGACGGGACCAGGAATGCGAGCAGGGGAGCGAACAATGCGAGAACCAGCAACCGTGGTTTCATGAAACGTCCCTGGGTGTGCCGGAAACTCATCCGGCTGCGATCTCGACGCGATTGCCTTCCGGGTCCCGCACCACGCATTCGTAGTAACCGTCGCCGGTGCGGCGTGGCCCGCTGTCCGGCTCGATTCCATCGGCCCGGAAACGCGTGGCCAGCGCATCCACTGTGGCTTCATCGCCCACGCTGAGCGCCACGTGCGCGAGGCCCAGTTGCTCGCTCGCGGCGCGCTGGGCCACGTCCGGTCGCGTCATGACTTCGAGGCGTGCGCCCGACCCGAACGTGAGGAAGCGCGATTCGAAGCTCTTGCGCGGGTTGCGATAGAGCTCGCCCACCACCGCGCCAAAATACTTCGCGTAGAACGCGCTCACCCTGTCGATGTCGGCGACCCACAGGCCGACGTGCTCCAGGCGCACCGTCATCGCAGGCTCTTGAGCATGACGTGGTCGGTCTGGGGGTCGTTGCCGACGACGAAAATCTGCGTGCCCACCTTGCGGAAGCCGCATTTCCGATAGAACGCCTGCGCGCGTTCGTTGCGTTCCCATACGCCGAGCCACAATTCGTGCGCTTCGCGCGCACGGGTCTGCGTCTCCACGGCTTCCATGAGCTGGTGCGCCACGCCCCGGCCCTGCCAGGGCTTGTCCACGTAGAAGCGCTTGAGCTCGACGGGATTGCGCGCGGCGATTCCCGGTGGTGGTTGCGCGGCGCGAACCTGGGCGAAGCCCGCAAGCCGGTCATCGACGCAGGCGAGCAGCGTGTCGAGCGTGTCGTCGAGGATCTCGGCGCGCTGCAGGTCCGGACGCCAGGTCTTCGCCAGGAACAACCGCATGTCTTCGGGCGTATTGTCGGCGGCGAAGGCGTCGAAGAAGGTCCGCGCGCCGATCTGCGCGAGCGCTTCCGCATCGGCAACCGTGGCGCGGCGGACCTGCACGACGGCGCGCTGACTAACTACCTCGGCGTTCATCACCCCACCTCGTTCAGGACCCCGTGATCTTTGCGGACTCGGCCAGCAGTATCTCGCAGGCGCCGGCGCCCGTGTCGTCGCGCGTCAGCGAGGTGCGCATGCCGCCCTCACCACCCTCGATGTCCACGAGCCGCCCCGAAAACGTGACCACGCTGCCGGAACGAAGACTTCCGAGCACTTTTTCAACCCGCGGATTCTCCGGGATGACGTGCCAGTTGGCCGAATGCTTCTCGATGTCACGGCGCTTGATCGGCCAGCTCTCGGTGCGCCAGTAGTAGAACCGGTTTCCCTGGCTGATTTCGACGTCGGCGAGCACGGCGCTGTCGGACATCGGGCCCCATCCCACCGCGAAATCGGTCGGTACGAGGTCGGCCAGCGGACCGAACGAATACTCTTCGCGACGCAGGATGCGCACCGTGGCGGTGAACTCGGCGCGTGGACGCAGTCGAAACTCGCCGCGCTCGATGACGGCCGCGGACTCGATGTCGCGCTGCTGCGGATCTTCGGCCACCAGCACACCCGGGCGGTGCGCGACTTCCCGCCCCGTGTAGAGCTTGTAGACGCCGAAGACGGCGAGCGCGGCCAGCGCGAGGGGAGCGAGACGCATGAGGCCGGATCGTAAGGTATTCTTCAGGCCATGCAGCTCGAGTTCACCAAGATGCACGGCCTCGGCAACGACTTCATCGTGTTCGATGCGCCGAGCGACGGCTGGTTGCCGAGCGCCGCGCAATGGCGCGCGTTGTCCGCCCGTCATACCGGGATTGGCTTCGACCAGGCGCTGGTGCTCGAACCGGCGCGCCGCAGCGGCACCGATGTCTATTACCGCATCTTCAACGCCGATGGCGGCGAGGTGGAGCAGTGCGGCAATGGCGTGCGCTGCCTGGCCTCTTTCCTGCACCGTCGGGGAATTGTCGCCAACGGCAAGGGCGAGATCGTGCTCGACAGCCCCGCGGGGCCTATCCACGCACGCGTTCACGATGCCAATCTCATTTCGGTCGACATGGGCGTCCCCAATTTCGACCCGAAATCGCTGCCCTTCGATGCTTCTGCCGAAGCGCATGTCTACCCGCTCAGCGTGGCGGGCACCGAAGTGGAGATCGGCGCGGTGTCCATGGGCAATCCGCACGCGGTGCTCACGGTCAACTCGGTCGCGAACGCTCCGGTCGATCGGCTCGGGCCCGCCATCGAACATCACCCGCGCTTTCCCAGGCGCGTAAACGTCGGATTCATGGAGATCGTCGATCGCACGCACATCCGGTTGCGCGTATTCGAGCGCGGCGTCGGTGAAACGCTCGCCTGCGGCACCGGCGCATGCGCCGCTGTCGCGGTAGGCAGACGTCACGGCCGGCTCGATTCCACCGTCGAAGTCGAACTGCCGGGCGGAAAGCTCGAGATCACTTACGCCGCCCCCGGCGAACATATTTGGATGAAAGGCCCGACCGCTGTATCTTTCACCGGCCGGGTGGAAATCCAGGGGAGATGAAACAAGCATGAGCACGCAGACAGCACGCGGAGTGACCGCAGGCCAGACGGATGAAGAACGCATCGAGCGTTATCTCAGCCTGAATCCCGATTTCTTCGAACGTCACCAGCCGCTGCTCGCGCGCATGCGCCTGCCACACATGCGCACGGGTTCCACCGTCTCGCTGGTCGAGCGCCAGGTGGAAGTGCTTCGCGAACAGAAAACCGACGCCGATCGCCGCCTGGCCGAATTCATCGCCGTCGCCCGCGCCAACGACACGCTCGCGGAACGCATCCATCGCTTCACGCGGCGCATGCTGCGCGCGCCCACGCCCGTCGCGGCCATCAACACGCTCGAAGCGTCCTTGCGCGAAGACTTCGACGCCTTTCATTCCGTGCTGCTGCTCACCGCGCCCATCGGCTCGCTCGCCAACGTGGAAGTCGAGCCGTTCCTGCGCAAGCTCCCCGCCGACGACGCCAACATCCGCACGTTCGAAGCGCTGCTCGCCACCGGCAAGCCGCGTTGTGGCCAGGTGCGCGACTCGCAGCGCGATTTCCTGTTCGGGCCCGAGGGCGCCAGCATCGGCTCCGTGGCGCTGGTGCCGCTGGGCGAAACCGGCTCGGTGGGTCTGCTGGCCCTCGGCAGCGCCGAGCGCGAGCGCTTCCACCCCGGCATGAGCACCGAATTCCTGAAGCGCATGGGCGAACTGATCACGGATGCCCTCTCACGCCCATAGTCAGTTCATGGACGACGCCGCTTCGGCGGCGGTTTCCGATGTGGCGCGTGAGCGCCTGGCGATGGGCGCGTGAGCGCCTGAAAAATGCCCGATCGCAACCTGATCGCCGCATACCTGAAGCACCTCGGCACCGAGCGGCGTCTCTCGCCGCACACCGCTTCTAACTACGCGCGCGACCTGCGCGCGCTGGCCGATTTCCTGGAGCGCGGCAATCTCCCGGACTGGGGAAAAATCGACAGCCAGCACGTGCGGGTATTCGCGGCGCGCGCGCATGCCGGCGGCCTGAGCCCGCGCAGCGTGCAGCGCCGCCTGTCGGCGGTGCGGGGGTTCTTCCACTACCTGCTGCGCGAGCGACTCGTGGCAAGCAACCCGGCTCTCGACATTCGCGCGCCCAAGGCCGCGCGACGCCTGCCCGGCACGCTCGACGTCGACCAGCTCGACCAGCTTCTCGACATACCGCCGGAGGACGCGCTGGCCGTGCGCGACAAGGCGATCATGGAGCTGTTCTATTCATCGGGCCTGCGGCTGGACGAGCTCGTCGGCCTCGACATCGCCCATCTCGACCTGCCCGACCGCACGGTCCGCGTGCTCGGCAAGGGGCGCAAGACCCGCGTGTTGCCCGTGGGCCGAAAGGCGATCGAGGCGCTGCAAACCTGGTTGCGCGATCGCGCGGGCCTCGCCGACGCGGATGAACCAGCCTTGTTCGTGGGCAGGAATGGCGCACGCCTGAAACACCGCGCGGTGCAGCTGCGCATCGCCTACTGGGCGAGGCGCAAAGGGCTGCCGAGCCACGTTCATCCACACCTTTTCCGACACTCGTTCGCCACGCATCTGCTTGAATCGAGTAAGGATTTGCGCGGCGTCCAGGAGCTGCTCGGCCACGCCGACATCTCCACCACGCAGATCTACACCCACCTTGATTTCGCCCACCTGGCCCGCACCTACGACGCTTCCCACCCTCGGGCTAAACGCAAATCGTAGGCATTCAATGAGCGAAAGCTTCAATCCGCACGGCACGACGATCCTGGCCGTGCGGCGCAACGGCGCTGTCTCCATCGGCGGCGACGGTCAGGTCACCCTCGGCAACACAGTGATGAAGGGCAACGCGCGCAAGGTGCGCACCCTCGGCAATGGCAAGGTGCTCGGCGGTTTCGCCGGCGGCACGGCCGACGCGTTCACGCTGTTCGAACGCTTCGAAGGCAAGCTCGACAAGTTCGGCAATCTCACGCGCGCCGCAATCGAGCTCGCCAAGGACTGGCGAAGCGATCGCTATCTTCGACGCCTCGAGGCGCTGCTGCTGGTCGGTGATACCAGGAACCTGTTCGTGATCTCCGGCAACGGCGACGTCATCGAACCCGACCACGACGTGGTGGCCATCGGCTCCGGCGGCCCGTTCGCCCAGGCCGCGGCGCGCGCGCTCATCGAGAACTCCGAGCTCGATGCACGCAGCATCGTCGAGAAGTCGCTGGGCATCGCCGCCGACATCTGCATCTACACGAACCGCAACCTCGTGATCGAGGAGCTCAAGTGACCCCGCGCGAAATCGTCTCCGAACTCGACAAACACATCGTCGGCCAGGGCGCCGCCAAGCGCTCGGTGGCCATTGCGCTGCGCAATCGCTGGCGCCGCATGCAGATCGAAGATCCGCTGCGCCAGGAGATCACACCCAAGAACATCCTGATGATCGGCCCCACCGGCTGCGGCAAGACGGAGATCGCGCGCAGGCTCGCGCGGCTTGCCAGGGCGCCGTTCGTGAAAGTGGAAGCCACCAAGTTCACCGAGGTCGGCTACGTCGGCCGCGAGGTGGACTCCATCATCAAGGATCTCGCCGAAGTCGCCGTGAAGATGACGCGCGAGGAAGAGACCGCGAAGGTGCGCGATCGCGCCGCGGACGCGGCCGAAGAACGCGTGCTCGACGCCCTGCTGCCGCAACCCAAGATGATGGGTTTCTCCACCGATGGCGAAGCGAGCCCGCGCGACGCCGAGACCCGCCAGAAATTCCGCAAGATGCTGCGCGAGGGGCAACTGAACGAACGCGAGATCGAGCTCGACCTGCGCGCCATTCCGCCCGGCGTGCAGATCATGGCGCCGCCGGGCATGGAAGAGATGCAGGAGCAGCTCTCGAGCATGTTCGCGAACCTGGGTGGCGGCCGTACCAAGCCACGCAAGCTCAAGGTGAAGGAAGCGCAGAAGCTGCTCATCGAAGAAGAGGCCGGCAAACTCGTCAACGAAGAGGAGCTGCGCGCCAGGGCGCTGGCGAACGCCGAGCAGAACGGCATCGTGTTCATCGACGAAATCGACAAGATCGCGCGTCGCCAGGAGACGCTGGGCGCCGACGTGTCCCGCGAAGGTGTGCAGCGCGACCTGCTGCCGCTGGTCGAGGGCAGCACCGTGTCCACGAAGTACGGGCAGATCAAGACGGATCACATCCTGTTCATCGCCTCGGGCGCGTTCCACATGTCCAAGCCCTCGGATCTGATCCCGGAACTGCAGGGCCGATTCCCGATTCGCGTGGAGCTCGACTCGCTGAAGGTCGACGACTTCGTGCGCATCCTCACCGAGCCCGATGCGTCGCTGACCACGCAATACAAGGCGCTGATGGGCACCGAGAAGGTCGAGGTGAATTTCGCGACCGACGGCGTGCGCCGCATCGCCGAGATCGCCTTCAGCGTGAACGAGAAAACCGAGAACATCGGTGCGCGACGGCTGCACACCGTGATGGAGCGGCTGCTCGAGACCGTGTCGTTCGACGCGGCCGAGAACGGCGGCTCGAAGGTGGAGATAGACGCCGCGTACGTGGACCAGCACCTCGGCAATCTCGCCAAGGATGAGGACCTGTCTCGCTACATTCTGTAGAGAAGTGGTGCCGGGCACCAAAAGTCGTAGTTGAGCGAACGTT
>DASTXR010000096.1:0-10617 GCA_035765415.1 Steroidobacteraceae bacterium
AGCGCTCCGCTGAATGGCTCCACAAAACGCGCACAGTCGGATTGAACCACCAGGAGGATCTGCGCGCTGATCGCCTCGCGCTGCGCCGCCCTCGATGTTCGCGCCGGAAGCCTGTCCTTCTTCACGCGCTGACGCGCCAACAGCGTGCCTCGATCCCGCTTGCAAAGAACAGGAACTGAGGACTCCCCATTCGAGGCGCGTCCCCTTTTGCTAGCAAATCAGGAATGTCCCCATTTACACCGGCAGGGGCATCAGTGGCGGAGCTGAGACCACGCGCATGCCGCGCGAGTCCTTGCGCACGCGCTTCTCGAAGCGGGGTGGTTTGACGACCAGCACATCGCAGGGCAGCGAACCGAGCACGCGCTCGGCGGTGTTGCCGATGAATACGCGCTTCAACCCGGAGCGCGACACCGCGCCCATGACGACGAGCTGCGCGCGCAGCTTGCCGGCGACCTGCGGGATGCCATACACCGGGTCGCCATCCACTTCATGGCGGCGCGCGCGAGGGATGCCCGCTTTCTCGGCGAATGACTTGAAATCGGCGCTGTCCTTGCGTTTCTGCTGTTCGTAGGTGGCCGCGAGCGTCACCACGTCCAGCCCGGGATCACCGAAAGCCACGCCGAATACCGCCGGGTAGTTCGCATGCATCGCGTGCAGGGAACCGCTCAGCGAGTCGGCGAACAATTCGCCGGCGGCGATGACCGCGTCATCCAGTTTCGTGGGCTTGGCGTGCATGTGCGAGGGATCGACCGCGGCAAGCACCGCCGGACGCTGGTACTTGCGCGTGTTCCGCAGCAACAACACCGGCACGGGACTGGTGCGCAGCAGCTCCCAGTCCGTCAGGTGCATGAGCCATGGCTTGAGACGGCTGCCTTCATGACATTCGGCGACGATCAGGTCGGCGCCGCTGCGTGCTGCGCGACGCACGATCGCTTCGTGCGGTGGATAGTCCCACTCCACCTTGCAGCTCACCGTGAGGCCGCGGATGTCCGCGCGTGCCGCGTGCGCTTCCAGTCGGCGCTGGCGCAACGCCAGCGATTCGCGCCGAAGGTCGGCGAGCGACGTGCCCGTGAGCGGCTGCAGGTCGAGGAACACCGGCGAGGAGATCGCGTGAAACAGTTCGATCGACGCGCCCAGGCGCTTGGCCAGATGAATGGCCTTGTCGATGCCCGCCTGGCGTCGGGCGTCGGGATTCTTCACGGCGAACAGTATTCGGCGAATGGCGCGCATGTCGGCTCTCCCCAGCGGATTCGTTGAAACCTGGCGTGCATGATGGCGGCCGGCGGCCGTGGCCGCGATTCGTGGCAATCCCTAGGAAATCGGGGAATCTACCTACGTTCGTCCCGACGACGTTTGACTCCATCGCCAGCCGCGTATCTCCGGCAGGTCTTCACCGTGCTGGCAGATGTGTCGCTTGTGCTCGCGAAGCCGTTCCTGGAGCCACGCTCGCAACCGCACGCCGGACTCACCGGTCTGCGGCAGCCGATCGAGCGCGCTGATCACGAGATGAAAGCGATCGAGCTCGTTGAGCACCGTCATGTCGAACGGCGTGGTGATGGTGCCTTCCTCCTGGTAACCGCGGACATGGATGTTGTCGTGGTTGGCGCGGCGATAGGTGAGGCGGTGGATCAACGCCGGATACCCATGGAATGCAAAGATCACGGGCTTGTCCCTGGTGAACATCGCGTCGAAATCCGCATCGCCCAGGCCATGCGGGTGCGCCGAAGGCGGCTGCAGTTTCATGAGGTCGACCACGTTGACGACGCGCACCTTCAACGAGGGCAGGTGCTCGCGCAGGATGGAGACCGCGGCGAGGGTTTCGAGCGTCGGCACGTCACCGCAGCAGGCCATCACCAGGTCGGGATCTTCGCCCGCGTCGTTGCTGGCCCACTGCCAGATGCTTATTCCCGCCGCGCAGTGCCGCTCCGCGGCCGGCATGCTCAGCCATTGCGGCGCGGGGTGCTTGCCGGCCACGACCACGTTGACGCAATGGCGGCTGCGCAGGCAGTGATCCATAGTCGACAGCAGGCAATTGGCGTCCGGCGGTAGATAGACACGGACCACGTCCGCCTTCTTGTTGACGACGTGGTCGATGAACCCCGGATCCTGGTGCGAGAAACCGTTGTGGTCCTGCCGCCAGACATGCGAGGCAAGCAGGTAGTTGAGCGAGGCGATGGGCCGGCGCCACGGCAGCCTCGCCGTAACCTTGAGCCACATGGCATGCTGGTTGAACATCGAGTCGATGATGTGGATGAAGGCCTCGTAACAGTTGAACAGGCCGTGCCGACCGGTCAGCAGATAGCCCTCGAGCCACCCCTGGCACTGGTGTTCGCTCAGCATCGAGTCGAGCACGCGCCCGGCGGGCGCGAGGGACTCGTCACCCGGAAGCACTGCGCCCGCCCACTGGCGCGCGGTGGTTTCGAACAATGCGGCGAGGCCGTTGGACGCCGTCTCGTCCGGCCCGAACACGCGGAAATTGCGCAGGTCCTGGTTGAGCGCCACCACTTCGCGCAGGAATGGTCCGAGCACGCGCGTGTCTCCCGGACCCGGCACTCCGTGCGCGGGCACGTCGAAGGAGAAATCGCGAAAGTCGGGCATGCGCAGGTCGCGCAGCAGCTGCCCGCCGTTCGCGTGGGGGTTCGCGCCCATGCGCCGCGTGCCGCGCGGCGACAGCTCCGCGATGTCGGCCTTCAGCCGGCCACGCTCGTCGAACAGTTCTTCCGGCCGGTAACTGCGCAGCCAGTCTTCCAGCAGCGGCAGGTGCGCCGGGTTCTTCAGCGGCTGCAGCGGCACTTGGTGCGAGCGGAAAGTGTCCTCGATCGGCTTGCCGTCCACCACGCGTGGTCCGGTCCAGCCTTTCGGGGATTCGAGCACGATCATCGGCCAGCGAGGGCACGTGGCATTCCCGTGCTGCCGCGCTTCGCGCCGGATGTCGCGAATCTCCTTTATCGAGGTATCGAGCGCGGCGGCCATGGCCTCGTGCATCGGCGCCGGTTCGTGGCCCGATACGAAGTACGGCGCCCATCCGTAGCCACGCAGGAGCTGCTCGAGATCGTCGCGGGGCATCCTGGCTAACAAGGTGGGATTGGCGATCTTGTAGCCGTTCAGGTGCAGGATGGGCAGCACCGCGCCGTCGCCGCGCGGATCGAGAAACTTGTTGGAGTGCCAGGCGGTCGCCAGGGGCCCGGTTTCGGCTTCGCCGTCGCCAACCACGCACGCGACGATCAGGTCGGGATTGTCGAAAGCCGCGCCGAAAGCGTGGCTCAGCGAATATCCGAGCTCGCCGCCTTCGTGAATGGAGCCGGGGCATTCAGGAGACGCGTGGCTCGGAATGCCACCCGGAAATGAAAATTGCAGGAACAACTTCCGAAGCCCCGCCTCGTCTTGCGTGACTTCCGGATACACCTCGCTGTACGTGCCTTCCAGGTAGGTGTTCGCGACGACGGTCGGGCCGCCGTGACCTGGACCCGAGATGAAGATCATGTCGAGATCGTCCCTGGCGATGACGCGGTTGAGATGCGCGTAGATGAAGTTCTGCCCGGGAGTGGTGCCCCAGTGTCCTAGCAACATCCGCTTGATGTCTGCGGGCACGAGCGGACGCCTGAGCAATGGATTGTCGAACAGGAATATCTGCCCGACCGACAGGTAGTTCGCCGCGCGCCACCAGGCATCGATGCGGCGCAGCTCATCGGCGGAGAGCACGGTCTTGCTCCGGGTCGACTTCATGTCCATATCAGGCGCTCCTGCTCTGCCGCGCAATTGCCGCGCGTTTCGCTGCGACGCGCTCCAGAAGCTGGCGCCACGACTTCGAGAATGACTGCGCGCCCTCGATCTGCAGCCTGCGCGCGAGCGCGTCGATGTCGATGCCTGCCTTGCCGAACTGCGCGAGCGTGGCTGCCGCGGTCACTCCGTCGGTGTCCATCACCCGCGTGACCTTCCCGTGATCGGCGAAGGCGTGCAGCGTCTTCTCCGGCATGGTGTCGATGGTGTCGGGAGCGGCCAGCGCTTCGACGTACAGGCAATCGGATGCGTCGGGATCCTTCGTCCCCGTGCTCGCCCACAGCAGGCGCTGCGGACGCGCGCCGAGCCCGGCCAGCCGCTGCCAGCGGGGCGAGCCCAGCAATTCACGATAGGCGCGGTACGTGATTCCGCCCACGGCAATGCCGAGCCGGTTGCGCAATTCCTTCGGCACGCTGTCGTGCGTGGCCTTGTCCCAGCGGCTGACGAACAGAGAGGCCACCGACGCCACGCGCGGGTCACGGCCCGCGTCGAGGCGCCGTTCGATGCCGCGCAGGTAGGCTTCGGCCGCGGCGAGATATTGCTCGCGCGAGAACAGCAGCGTGACGTTGACAGGCACGCCGTTGAAGATCGATTCCTCGATCGCGGCGACACCGGCGGCAGTCCCCGGAATCTTGACGAACAGGTTTGGCCGGCCGGCCTGCGCGAAGATGCGCGTGGCCGCGTCGATGGTGCCGGCCGTGTCGTCCACCAGCAGCGGCGACACCTCCATGGACACCCAGCCGTCGACGCCGCCGGTTGCCGCGAACACCGGCTGAAACAGGTCGGCCGCGCGGCGCAGATCGTCGAGCGCCAGCTCCGTGAACAAGACCTCGTCGGATTGCGCGCCGTGCGCGCCATCGCGGATGGCCCGATCGTACGCGGCGCTGCCGCCGATGGCCTCGTCGAAAATGGTCGGGTTGGATGTGAGGCCGCTGATCGACCACTCGTCGATGTAGCGTTGCAACGTGCCACTGTCGAGCAGGTCGCGCGTGATGTTGTCGAGCCAGAGGCTCTGGCCGAGATCGCGAAGTTGCCGTGTGTTCAAGTGTGTACCCATCCGGATCGTTGTCTACCTGGGCCGCATGCTCTCGGAGATGACGCGCAGCATCCGGCTCGTGGCCCGAACCCAGTGCGCGAGGCGGCGGGCGCGTGGTACGAGGGCCAACGCGGGAGCGGTCGCTGCGACGAGCTCATAACGTTCTTGCTGGCATCGGGCCAGCAACTCTTCCCTCCGGGCCCGCGGCGCCAACGACGCGGGGTTCATAGCCGCCCCCTGAAAGCCTGGGCGTCGCGTTCGAGCTCGTGAATCGTGGCGGCAAGAGCTGCAGGACGTGTTCGCCATTTCGTCCGTGCCCGCAGCGCCATCACGCCCGCAAACGCCACATAGGCGAGCATCACGCCGATGGTGGCGACGACACGGTGTGTTTCCCAGAAAAACACGATGACGGCGATGCCGATGAATGCGAATGCGACCAGCGCCAGCACGACGGCTGCGAATGCCGTGACCAGCGCCACCACGGTTGCCTGCGCATGTTCCTGGATGTCGATGGCCGCAAGCTCGAGCCGTGTGCCGACCATGGACATCAGCACCGGCAACACTCCGCGCTGCGCTGCCGCCGAATCGGTTTGGGTATTCATGACGTCGTATGTTAGGAGCGGGCCGGCTTGTGGGCATCGGGGCGACTTGCGATGCGCATGCGGATTAGTGCGTATGCAATCATCCGACCAACTCGGCGAACTCGCCCGTCCTGACCTCCGCCGCGTTCGCTTCGTCGGTATCCAGGTGAAGCTCGAGAGTGAATTGAGGGGCGACACGAACGCTGACATCACTGAACGTCAGGTCGCGGCCTGCGCCGTCTATGCGCACGGACACCGTGCCGCAGTCGGCGATGCCGAACCGCTCGGCATCGCGCGGATTCATGTGAATGTGCCGGCGGGCGCAGATCACGCCCCCGGTGATGGTGACGCGCCCCCTGGGACCTTCGAGCGTCACGCCCGGGCTGTTGGCGAGATCGCCCGAAATGCGCACGGGTGCGTCCAGCCCGAGCACGAATTCGTCACTCCGGGAGATCTCCACCTGGTCTTGCGCGCGCGGCGGACCCATGAGCCGCACGTGGTCCAGGCTGCCGCGCGGACCGATCAGCCGCACCGTTTCCTGCGCGGAGAACTGGCCGGCCTGTGACAGGGCGGTCTTCGGCTGCAGAGCGTAGTTAGGCCCGAACAGCCGGTCGAGCGTCGCCTGGCTGAGGTGCGCATGGCGGGCCGATACTGCGATGGGGATGCGCAGCCGCGTTTCAGGCCTCGGCAGTGAGCCCAGGAGTTTCGCGGCGTCGGCGGCCATCGCGGCTTCCTCGTCGGCGCGCAGCAAGAGAATCCGGACCCGTGAGTCGTCCCGCGCGATATCGTGGATGGGAGCCCGGGCGCTGACATGTGCGGCGCGATTGCGGTCTTCATCGAGCAGCGCACCGAGAAACCCCAGGCGCTGCATGCAGCGATGGCGCACCAGCGCACTGTGTTCGCCCACGCCACCGGTGAAGGCGATTGCGTCGACGCCGCCCATGATGGCGACGTAGGCGCCGATGTACTTGCGGATCCTGTGGGTATAGAGCCCGATCGCCAGCCGGCAACCTTCATCGCCGTCGCCGGCGCGTCGCTCGATCTCGCGCAGGTCGTCGGTGCCCGTGAGTCCGGTCAGCCCGGAGTGCTTGTTGAGCAGGTCCTCGAGCGCCCGAGGCGTGAGCTCGCGCGTGAGCTCGACCAGGATGCCGGGGTCGAGATCTCCCGCGCGACTTCCCATCACCAGCCCTTCGAGCGGAGTCATGCCCATGCTGGTTTCGATGCTGCGTCCGTACTCGATGGCGGTGATGCTGGCGCCGCTGCCGAGATGGCAGGAAATCACGCGCAGCTCCTGCGGTGTCTTGCCAAGATGCGCGGCCACGCGCGCGGCCACGTGCGCGTGGCTTATGCCATGGAAGCCGTAACGGCGGATGCTGAAGCGCGCGCGGATCTCTTCGGGCAGCGCGTATTCGCGCGCGCGCGGCGGCAGCGTGGCATGGAACGCCGTGTCGAACACCGCCACGTGCGGCACGTTTGCGAACAGCTCGCGAGCGGCCTTGATAGCCGCTATCGCGGGGGGATTGTGCAACGGCGCGAGGCGCTCGAGATCACCGAGCTGCGCCAATACGCCGGCATCGATGAGAGTGGGTGCGGTGAAGCGCTCGCCGCCGTGCACTACCCGATGCACCACCGCATCGATCTTGCCGAGCCCGGCCCAACGGCTCCGCAACTCGTCGCAAACCGCGACGATCGCCGCCGCGAAATCCATCTTCGGCGCGAGCGCCCGGCGCATTTCGCCCGCGGTGAGGCATGGCGCGTCGCGGCCGATGTTTTCCACGCGCAGCTCGAAGGGCCGTGCGCCGGAGTCGCTCCCGATCACCGCGCACTTGATCGACGAGCTGCCGCAATTGAACGCGAGGACTCTCACCAACTATCTACACCAGGCGCGGAACTCGCCGAAAGTCACGCTGCCGTCGTGGTCGGTGTCGATCGCGGCGAAGCTGGCGCGCAGCGCGGCCTCTGGCGTGGTGTGGTCCATGTTGAGCATGAGGCTCGCGAATTCCTCGAAGCTGATGCGGCGATCGCCATCCTCGTCGATGCGATCGAACGTCTCTTCGATTTCATCCAGTACCGGATCGGATTGCATGGGGACCTCCGCAGGTTGCCAGCGCATGGATGAGGATTTTGCTGCGCCATTTGCCGTCATGTCGTCGGTAGTAACCCGGATGTGGATACCGGTCGGGCCGACCATGCTGTCGGCGAACATGAAACGGCTGATCATGGCGGCGCTCCTCGCGCTACTGCCTGCCGCGGCGCAGGCCGGCGCTCCCCTTCGCTGGACACGGGACGGGCAGCTGACCCGGCCGGCGCAGGAAGTGCTCGGCGTCCTGCGTCGCGTCGAGGATTTCGGGCTTGCGCGCGAAGATTTCGCGTCCTTGCTGGCGGCGATCGATTCGGCAGGCAGCAAGCCCTTTGCCGCGGACCGCCTCGATGAGCTGATGGAAACCGCTGCCCTGCGGCTCGTCAGCCAGCTGCATCATGGGCGCATCGATCCGCACGCTGCCGGCTATGCGTTGGACCACCGCCGCGCACCGCTCGACACCGCCACCGCGCTGCAGCGCCTGGCGGGTGCCGGCAATGTCCGCGAAATGCTCGCGACTTTCGAGCCGCGGTCCGGGCAGTACCACGCGCTGAAGCAGGCATTGGCGAGTTATCGAAGTGTGAGGACGGACCTGACATCCCTGCCCGGGCCGGCCACATTGCCCCTCAGGGCAGGCGACCCGTATCCCGGCGCCGAAAAATTGCGCTGGCTGCTCGCCGAGCTTGGAGATGCGCCGCCGCCGCGCGATGAGCCACATGCCGAAACGGTCTACGACGCGAACCTTGCCGCAGCGGTCGCCAGGTTCCAGCGACGCCAGCGCGCTTGCGGCCTATCTACTGAAGGACACGCCGGGCGACTGGAGCGCCGACGCCATCGAAGCGGCCACCTGCGCCGAGACGACCCTTGCCGTGCGGCTTGCGAAGCCCGTGCCGGTATTCATCCTGTACGGCACCGTGGTGATCGACACCGACGGCGCCGTGCTGTTCTTCGATGACGTGTATGGCTATGACCGCAGGCTCGATGCGCTGCTCAAGGGTGCAACCCGGCCGGATTGTCAGGGCGCGACGGCCGACAGCGCGCGCTGCAGCCCCTGACGCACGCCTTCGGCGGTGGCCGCCAGCGCGGGATTGCCGGTTCGCTCCATGGCGTTCACCGGGTCGACGCTGGCCACCTCCACCTGGTGGTCCGCGGTCTCACGCACGATCACGTTGCAGGGCAGGAGTACGCCCAGCTTGTTTTCGAGCTTCAGTCCTTCGTGGGCCAGGTGCGGGTTGCAGGCGCCGAGAATCCGGTATTTCGGCATGTCCGCGCCGATCTTTGCCTTCAGCGTTGCCTGCACATCGATATCCGTGAGCACCCCGAACCCTTCGGCCTTGAGGCGTTCGATTACATCGGCGACCACGCTGTCGAACGGACGCGCGCACAATCTTGCAATGTAGTAAGCCATGACGGTCTCCTCATTTCATTTCGCCTGCTCACTATCGGCGAGCGGTGCACGCATGATCTTCTTTCCCGTGAACATCCCCGACACCAGGGTTCCGCCGCCGCGCACCTCGGTCACGATCACCCCGGCGATGTGCAGCACCGCCAGCACCAGCAGCGCATAGAAGCCGTATTCGTGGATGCGCACGAAAGGCGCTCGCATGGCGCGCATCGCCGCGTACGCTTCCTTGTCATACATTTCCGGCGAATACGGAACCAGCGTGGCCGGATCCACGCCGGGCGCCGCGACTGCTTCGGCGAACCATGCGCCGAAGGGCGGGAAGAAGAGATCGGTGCCGGCCAGCACCAGGCCGGTGACCGCCTGGGTGACGAGCACCAGCAGCAGGAGCAGCACTGCGATACGGCCCAATGGGTTGTGCCCGAGATACTGCGGATGTTCGCCGGCTCGCAAGGCCGCGATGTACCTGCGCAACTCCGCAAGATAGCCGCGTCCGATGGGCAGGATCGCGCGCCACCGCGAATGAGTGCCGCCGATGAAGGCCCACACCAGGCGCCACGCCAGGTTCACCGCGAACACATAGCCAATCCAGACGTGGACGGTTTTCAACAGGATCTTGCCGTCGTCGCTGACGCCCAGGGCCTTGTCGTTGAGGATGACCACCCCCACGGCAATCAACCCGAGCACGCAGATCACGTTGATCCAGTGGAACCAGCGCACACCCGAGTCCCAAACCCGATAAGCCCTGAGTTGCCGCAACGATGTTCCTCCTCTTGCGGACACAGTCTGAGCGCGGCGGCGTGACTTTGCGTTCGTAGTCACACGTATGGCCGCGTGGCGCATGCGGCGCGCGATGTCGGCGTAGCGGGCGTGTTTTGCCGATTACGCGGTCAGGACCAGGCGATCATTGGCGCTGGATCCAATGCCGCACGCCCTCGGCTTCGAGGAACGCCTCCGCTGCGGCGCCGCGCAGCATGGCGAGCGTGGTGAGCATGCCCGCATGCGTACACGTGGGTGCGGCGACCGTGATCGAGTGCGGCGCGCCGCGCACGGGACTGCCATCCCGCGGATCGAGAATGTGAGGCAGGCGTTGTCCGTCCGCTTCCACGTAGCGGTAAGTATCCCCGCTGGTCGCGAGCGCCCCGGCTTTCAGATCGACCAGCCGCGCCGCGCGCGGCGTCCCTGCGCCAATCCCTTCTATTCCCACGCGCCAGGGCTCGTCGCCATCACGTGCGCGGGTCACCGCGAGATCGCCGCCGAAGTTCACGAGTACTGCGGCGCCGGACAGCGCCGCGACGTCCTTCGTCGCCTGGTCCACGGCGTATTCCTTGCCGATGCCGCCAAAATCGATTTGCATGCC
Organism: Steroidobacteraceae bacterium; assembly: GCA_035765415.1. Classification (GTDB taxonomy): domain Bacteria; phylum Pseudomonadota; class Gammaproteobacteria; order Steroidobacterales; family Steroidobacteraceae; genus CADEED01. Next base: position 10,240 of record DASTXR010000096.1, read on the forward strand.
CGGGCGCAGCGTGATGAACGGACGTTGCCAGCGCAGCTTCGACCAGCCGACGAGCGGCAGCAGTGCATCGATCTCGTGGCGCTGGGGCGTTCGCGTGCCGCCGTCGAAGGTCCACGCGCGGCGCAATACGCCCGACGTGATGTCGAACAGGCCGTCCGACAGGTGGTGCATGAGCTCCGCGTAGTCCAGGAGATTCGCGGTTTCATCGTCGACCTGGACCGGCGCGCCCATCGACGTGTTGATCCGGGCGACGATGTTGTCGGCACGATACCGGCTGAACTTGCGTTCGATGCGCCACGCGCACGCGGCCACCGATTCGGCGATGGTGCGCGCCACCGATTCACTGGCGACGTCCGCCAGCACTTCGCACGGCCCGCC
>DASTXR010000097.1:0-285478 GCA_035765415.1 Steroidobacteraceae bacterium
GGAAGGCGAGCAGGTCATCACCGGCATCGTGGGTCAGGCATCCCAAGGCGGCCCGGGCGGCCAACGCGGCCAGCAACGCGGTCCGCGGATCCTTTAGTCAGGGTCCGGATAGAAAGATGGCCCTCATTTCCCTGCGCAACCTCGGCAAGATCTACAAGTCGGGCGACACCGAGTTCGCGGCGTTGCGCGACGTGAATCTGGAGATCGAGCGCGGTGAGTTCGTCGCGATCACGGGGTCGTCGGGGTCGGGCAAGTCCACGCTCATGAACATCCTCGGTTGTCTCGACTCGCCGTCGCGCGGCAGCTACGTGCTCGCGGATCGCGACGTCGCGGGCCTGTCGCGCATCGAGCTCGCGCGCGTGCGCAACCAGTTCATCGGATTCGTGTTCCAGAACTTCAACTTGTTGGCGCGCACGTCGGCGGCAGAAAACGTCGAGCTGCCGCTCATCTACGCGAAGGTGCCGCCCGCCGAACGGCACGCGCGCGCCAAACAAGCGCTCGAACGTGTCGGGCTGGGCCATCGTGCGGGGCATACCCCGTCGCAGCTCTCGGGCGGCCAGCAGCAGCGCGTCGCCATTGCGCGGGCACTCGTCACCCAACCGCCGCTGATCCTCGCGGACGAGCCGACGGGCAACCTCGACTCGGCGACCAGCGCCGAGATCATGAAGTTGCTGACGGACCTGCAGGCCTCCGGCATGACCATCGTCTTCGTGACGCACGAGACGGACATCGCCGCATACGCCGATCGCAAGCTGCTGCTCAAAGACGGCGCCGTCATCGGCGACGAACGCCGGAAGCCGAACCAGGAGGTTGCATGATCAGCGCCGGAGAAACCCTGCGACTCGCCGCCCGTGCGCTCGGTCGGAACAAGATGCGCTCCTTCCTCACCGCGCTCGGCATCATCATCGGCGTCGGCGCCGTGATCTTCATGCAGTCGATCGGCGAGGGCGCGAAGTCGCGCGTGCGCGCGCAGATCGAAGGGGCCGGCACCAACATCGTCATGTTGTTCTCCGGGACGAGCCAGGGGCCGGGAGGCCGCGGCGGCCAGGGTTCACAGCCCACCATCACCTGGGAAGACCTGCGCGCGATTCAGACCGAGCTGTCATCGGTGGCGGCGGTGGCGCCGCAGATGAACGCCGGTCAGCCGGTGATTTCCGAGACCAACACCTGGAACACGCAGATCACGGGCACGACGCCCGACTTCTTCACGATCCGCAACTGGACAGTGTCGAGCGGTGCCATCTTCACGGCCTCGGACCAGGCGGGCGCGGCGAAAAATGCGGTTATCGGGCAGACGGCCGCGGAAAATCTCTTCGGGCCGGGCGTCGATCCCATCGGCCAGATCATCCGCATTCGCGACGCGCCATTCACCATCATCGGCGTGCTCGAGCGCAAGGGTCAGAACGCGATGGGCTCCGACCAGGACGACGTCATATTCATTCCGCTGTCCGCGTTCCAGACGCGCATGCAGCGCGGCCTCGGCAAGTTCGTGCCCGGCCGCATTTTCGTGAGCGCGGTGTCGCCGGAAGCCATTCCGCGCGCGCGCCAGGAGATCGGTGCGTTGCTGCGCGAAAGGCATCGGCTCGGCCCCGACGACGAAGACGATTTCTCCACGAGCAGCATGGCGGAAATGACCAGCATGCTCACTTCGACGCAGGACACCGTGACCACGCTGCTGTTCTCGGTGGCGCTGGTCTCGCTGGTCGTCGGCGGGATCGGGGTCATGAACATCATGCTGGTGTCGGTCACCGAGCGCACGCGCGAGATCGGCATCCGCATGGCCGTGGGCGCGCAGCCCGCGGACATCATGGCGCAGTTTCTCGTGGAGGCACTGGTGCTCGCCGCCATTGGCGGGGCGCTGGGCGTCATCTTCGGCGTGGGATGCGGTTACCTGCTGGCGCAGAAATTCGGCTGGACCATGGTCACGCGCACCGAAATCGTGGTGGCGGCGCTGGCGGTCAGCGCGGGCGTCGGCGTGGTGTTCGGGCTCTATCCGGCGCGCAAGGCGTCGCGGCTCGACCCGATCGAAGCGCTCCGGTACGAATGATCTGTTTCCGATTTCGTCTAATACGGTTTCGTTTTCGGCGCGCTTATACTCGGCGTCCCTTCCTGAAGCACGGATCCAGCAGACATGAAGATCTCACGTCGTGATCTCGTCGGCACCGCGGCGCTCGGCGCGGTCGTCTCACCTCTCATCATTCCTTCGCGAGTGTGGGGCGCCAACAACCGGATTCGCGTTGGCCAGATCGGCTGTGGCCGCATTGCGCAGGGGCACGACATGCCCGGCGTCATCAAGTCGGATCTCGCGGACTTCGTCGCCATCTGCGAGCTCGACGCCCGGCGGCTCGCCGACGGCGTCAGGATCATCGAGAAGTCGTACACCGACCGCGGTGTGACGCCGCCGCAGATCCGCACGTTCGACAACTATCGCGAGCTCATCGCGCGCCGCGACATCGACGCGGTGGTCATCAGCACGCCGGATCACTGGCACGCCGAAGTGGCGCTGGCCGCGATCGAGTCGGGCAAGGACGTGTACCTGCAAAAGCCGTTCACCATGACGCACGCCGAGGGCGTGATCCTGCGGGATGCGGTGAAACGTCATGGCCGCATCCTGCAGGTGGGCAGCCAGCAGCGCTCGTGGGAGCAGTTCCGGCGCGCCGCGGAGCTCATCCGTTCCGGTCGCATCGGCAACGTGCAGCGCGTGGAGATCGGGCTGCCGACGGACCCCACGGCGCCCGACACGCCGCCCGAGCCCGTTCCGGACGGCCTCGACTTCGGGCAGTGGTTAGGCCCCACGCCTTTCAAGTATTACACCGAGATGCGCGTGCATCCGCGCGCGGATTACAGCCGGCCGGGCTGGCTGCGCCACGAGGCGCATTGCCTGGGAATGATCACGGGCTGGGGTTCGCATCACTACGACACCATGCACTGGGCGCTGCAGTACGAGAACACCGGGCCCAGCAAGGTGTCGGGCAAGGGCGATTTCCCCGATCCCGAACGCATCTGGAACGTCCACGGTTCCTACGACGTCACGCTCGCGTATCCTAACAACGTCACCGTGAACGTCTCGGACAAGTACAACACCGGCCTCAAGTTCATCGGCGACGAAGGCTGGATCTGGGTCACGCGCGAAGGCACCGGCGCCACGACCAGCGATCCGAAGGCCAAGGGTCCCGAAATGCCGCCGCTCGCGGCCAGCGACGAGAAGCTGCTCGACCCGAACGGGCTCTCGCATACGCTGCCGGTCAGCAAATCGCACCACAGGAACTGGCTCGAGTGCGTGCAGTCGCGCAAGCGGCCGCTGGCGCCCGCCGATGTCGCGCATCGCAGTAACAGCGCCTGCATCGTGAGCTGGATCGCGATGAAGCTCGGCCGCCCGCTCGAGTGGGATCCGAAGACCGAGCGCTTCAAGAACGACGCCGAGGCCAACTCGATGTTGTCGCGCAGCGAACGTTCGCCCTACGGCGCACTGCATCTCGCCAAGGCGTAAGTCAGAGACATGAAGAGAAGAAAGAATGGCGCGGCCGCACTCATGGCGGCCGCATTCGCATGCCTCGCGGGCCTCGCGCACGCGCAAAGCAAGGATCGCTCCGTGCAATTGATCACTCTCGACCCCGGCCACTTCCACGCGGCGCTGGTGCAGAAGTTCATGCTGCCGGGTGTTGCCCCCGAGGTCCTGGTCTTCGCGCCTGAGGGCGACGACGTTGCCCAGCACCTGAAGCGCGTCGAGAGCTTCAACGCGCGCGCCGACAAGCCGACGCGCTGGGTCGAGAAGGTCTACACCGGGCCTGACTACCTCGGGAAGGCCGTGCTCGCCGCTCAGGGTGGCAACAGCCGTTCGACGGTCGTGGTCATCTCGGGCAACAACGCGCGCAAGACGGAATACATCACGGCGTTCATCAATGCCGGCACCAACGTGCTCGCCGACAAGCCGATGGTGATCAGGCCCGAGAACTACGCGCAGCTCGAGGCCGACTTCGCGACCGCGAAGAAGAAGGGCGTGTTGTTGTACGACATCATGACCGAGCGTTTCGAGATCACGACGATGTTGCAGCGGGCGCTCTCGCAGCAGTCGAAGTTGTTTGGCACGCTCGAAAAGGGCACGCCTGACAACCCGTCGATCAGCAAGATCAGCGTGCACAACTTCTCGAAGGTGGTCGCGGGCGCACAGCTCAAGCGGCCGCAGTGGTTCTTCGATCCCGAGCAGCAGGGCGCGGGTATCGTCGACGTGATGACGCATCTGGTGGACCTGGTGCAGTGGGAAGCCTTTCCGGAGGTCACGCTGAAGCCGGCCGATGCGAAGGTGCTCGCGGCGCGGCGCTGGACCACGCCACTGACGCTCGAACAGTTCGGTCGCGTCACGGGCGCGAAGGAATTCCCGGCATTCCTCGGCGCCTACGTGAATGACGGCGTGCTCAACGCGCCTGCCAATGGCGAGTTCACCTATACATTGAAAGGAGTGCACGCCAATGTGTCGGTGACCTGGGAATTCGAAGCGCCTCCGGGCGCCGGCGACACGCATTTCTCGGTGATGCGCGGCACCCGGGCGTCGCTCACGATCAGGCAAGGCAAGGAGCAGGGCTACAAACCCGTGTTGTACGTGGAACGCAGTCCATCGGTCGCCGCGGAGGCGCATGAAAAATCACTGCGCGCGGCGATCGCCGAAGTCGCGAAGACTTTTCCGGGCATCGGTGTGCAGCCCGAAGGCGGGCAGTTCGTCGTCACGGTGCCCGAGAAGTACCACAACGGCCACGAGGCACACTTCACGCAGGTCACCGAGCACTTCCTCCAGTACCTCGCGGCCGGGAAGCTTCCCGACTGGGAAGTGCCCAACATGCTGACCAAGTACGCCACCATCATGCAGGCATACGAAAAGAGCCGGTAAAAAAAAGGGGACAGATCTATTTTTCGCAAGCCGCGGGAGAAAAATAGATCTGTCCCCTTTTTTTTGCACTTTTCCGGAGCCGGGTTTTGCGCCTGCGCTTCGCCCCGGTGCAGATCGCAATGCGTTTGCGGTAAACAGGCCGGGAATCTCCTGCACGAATCTTGCAGGGTCTCATCAATACCAATGAGAGAGGGGAGCCTGCAGTGAGTCCTCCAGTAACCAGCCTCCCGAACGTCGCCGGCACTGTGCCTCCGCAGATCGACGAAGACCGCGTCGCCATGAGCAAGGAGGCGCTCAAGCACGCCTTCCTCGACAACCTCTTCTATATCCAGGGCAAGTTCCCGGCGCTGGCCACCAAGACCGACTACTACATGGCGCTGGCCTACGCAGTGCGTGACCGCATGCTGCAGCGCTGGATCAGCACGGCAGCGGCATACACGAAGCAGGGATCGCGTACGGTCGCCTACCTGTCCGCCGAGTTCCTCATGGGGCCGCATCTCGGCAACAACCTCATCAACCTCGGCATCTACGAGACGGCGCGTACGGCGGTGGCCGAGCTCGGCCTCGATCTCGAAGAGTTGCTGGCGCACGAAGACGAGCCGGGTTTGGGGAACGGCGGTCTCGGCAGGCTGGCGGCGTGTTTCATCGACTCGCTGGCAACTTTGGAGGTTCCCGCACTGGGTTATGGCATCCGCTACGAGTTCGGCATTTTCCAGCAGGAGATCGTCGACGGCTGGCAGGTGGAAAAGACCGACAAGTGGCTGCGTTACGGCAATCCCTGGGAGATAGCGCGGCCCGAGTGGTGCTGCGACGTGAAGTTCGGCGGCCACACGGAAGTCTGGTACGACGAGTTCGGCCGCAAGCGCACGCGGTGGGTCCCCGAACGCGTGGTGAACGGCATTCCTTACGACACGCCGATCCTCGGTTACCACGTGAACACGGCAAACACGCTGCGGCTGTGGAAGGCCGAGGCGCCCGAGTCCTTCGATTTCGGCACCTTCAATCGCGGCGACTACTACGGCGCCGTGAACCAGAAGGTGGCCAGCGAGAACCTCACCAAGGTTCTCTACCCGAACGACGAACAGGCGCGCGGCAAGGAATTGCGGCTCGAGCAGCAGTACTTCTTCGTGTCGTGTTCCCTGCAGGACATGCTGCGCATCTGCCGCGTGCAGAAAATTCCGCCCGAGCGCTTCCACGAGAAGTTCGCGCTGCAGATGAACGACACGCATCCGTCGATCGCGGTGGCGGAGCTCATGCGGCTGCTGGTCGACGAGCTGGCCATGGACTGGGAGCGTGCCTGGACCATCACGCGCCAGACCTGTTCGTACACCAACCACACGCTGTTGCCCGAAGCGCTGGAGCGCTGGCCGCTGCCGATGTTCGGGCGGCTGCTGCCGCGGCTGCTCGAGATCATCTACGAGATCAACGCGCGCCATCTCGACGAAGTGCGCATGGCGTTCTTCGGCGACGAGCAGAGCATCTCGCGCCTGTCGCTCATCGACGAGGCCGGTGAACGTTACGTGCGCATGGCGCACCTGGCGAGCGTCGGCAGCCACGCCATCAACGGCGTGGCGGAGTTGCATTCGGAGCTTCTCAAGCGCGATGTGCTCAACGACTTCGCGAAGTTGTGGCCGGAGAAGTTTTCGAACAAGACCAATGGCGTGACGCCGCGGCGCTGGGTGGTGCTCGCCAATCCGCGGCTCGCGCATTGCATCACGCAGCGCATCGGCGAAGGCTGGATCCGCGATCTCTACGAGCTGCGCAAGCTCGAGCCGCTGGTCGACGATCCGGATTTCCGCGCCGAGTGGCGGCAGATCAAACACGCCAACAAGACGGCGCTCGCCGGGTTGATAGAGGCCCGCACCGGAGTCATCGTCGATCCGTCCGCGATCTTCGACGTGCAGGTGAAGCGCATCCATGAATACAAGCGCCAGCACCTGAACATCCTGCACGTCATCGGCCTGTACCACCGTCTGAAGACGGATCCGAAGTTCAGCATGGAGCCGCGCGTGTTCGTGTTCGGCGGCAAGGCGGCGCCGGGGTACTACCTGGCGAAGCTCATCATCCGCCTCATCACGGCCGCGGCCGAGATCATCAACCGCGATCCGGGCGTGCGCGATCTCATCAAGGTGGTGTACCTGCCGAACTTCAACGTGACCAACGGGCAGAAGATCTACCCGGCCGCCGACCTGTCGGAACAGGTCTCCACCGCCGGCAAGGAAGCCTCCGGTACCGGCAACATGAAGTTCCAGATGAACGGCGCGTTGACGATCGGAACCGTGGACGGCGCCAACATCGAGATCTGCGAAGAAGTCGGCGTGGAGAATTTCTTCCTGTTCGGTCTCGAAGCGCACGAGGTCGCTGCGCGCCGCGCCGCGGGCTACCGTCCCATGGAGTTCGTCGAGAACAACGAAGAGCTGCAGGCCGTCCTGCAGTTGATTCGCGACGGCTTCTTCTCGCGCGGCAACACCTCGCAGTTCCAGCCGCTGATCGACAATCTCATTCACCACGATCCTTACTTCGTGTTCGCCGACTACCAGTCGTACGCCGACTGCCAGGCGCTGGTCGACCAGACCTACCGCGACAAGGACGGCTGGACGCGCATGTCCATCCTCAATTCGGCGCGCTCGGGCAAGTTCTCCTCCGACCGCACCATCCGCGAGTACTGCAACGAGATCTGGAAGGCGAAGGCCGTGCCCGTGCAACTGATGTCACAGGAAGAGGTCAAGGCCGGCCTGCTGCAGTAATGGGGCCGGACCTCGCGGGAGGCTTGCAACCACACAAAGTGGAATGTCCCCTCGTCGGTACCGCGTGGCATCATTCATGCCGTTGAAGTCGGGCCTGAACAGGAGATCGGGGATGTCTATCTTTCTGAGCCGCGCGGGTTTGTTAGCCGCGTCGAGCCTGCTTTCCATCGGCGCCGTGGCCAGGGACGAGCCGCCGGACGCCGATCCCAAAGCCGTCGAAGTCATCCGCGAGCTCGGGCTCATCGAGTCACCGACCGCATTGCGCGACCAGAAGGGCTGGCGCCAGCCCAGGCGCATCGTCATCGCAACGGGCACACCGTTCGGCGACGTTCAATCGTCCGCGCCCGGCGTCGAGCTCGTCGCCGTGAAGAGCACGGAAGAAATGGTGGCGCAGGCGGCCAATGCCGACGCGATCGTCGGAAGCGATAACGTGGTCTGCGACGAACGCGTGCTGGCGGCCGCGAAGAAAGTGCGCTGGGTCGCCGTCATGTCGGCGGGTGTCGAAGATTGCCTCGGCAAGCCCGCGCTCGAACGTGCCGGCCTCACCGTGACCAACATGCGCGCGGTCGCGGGTCCGGTCATGGCCGAACACACCATCGCGCTGGCGTTCGCACTGGCGCGCAGCCTGCAGGTATCGGTGGGTCGGCAAGCGACCGGTGAAGGCTGGAGCCGCAATTTCGCCGGATCCCAGCCCCAGGCGTTGACCGGCAAGACCATGCTGGTCGCGGGCCTCGGCGGCATCGGTCTCGAAGTCGCCAGGCGCGCCAACGCGCTCGGCATGAAGGTGATCGCCACGCGCGGAAGTTCGCGCGAGGGCCCGGATTACGTGAGTTATGTCGGGTTATCCGACGAACTGCCGACGCTGATCCAGCAGGCCGACGTCGTCGTGGCCTCGTTGCCGCTGGTCCCCGCGACCACGAATCTCTTCGACGCGAAGATGTTCGCGCGCATGAAGAAGACCGCCTTCTTCATCAACGTGGGCCGCGGCGGCAGCGTGGTCACCAACGACCTGGTCACCGCGCTCAACACCGGCGTCATCGCCGGCGCGGGGCTCGACGTCACCGAGCCCGAGCCGCTGCCCAAGGATCACGCGCTGTGGAAAGCAAAGAACATCATCATCACGCCGCACATGTCCGCGCAGTCGGATCTGGGGCAGGGCAAGCGCGAGCTCATCCTGCGCGAACAGATCCGCCGCTTCACCACGGGCGACAAGCTGCTGTCGGTGGTCGACATGAAGAAAGGTTATTAGCCTACTTGCCGCCCGCGTAGAGCCTGGTCAACCGATAGAGGAACTCGCGCCCTTCCATCAGCGTCTGCACGCGGATGCGCTCGTTGAGCCCGTGCGCATTGCTCGTGGCTCCGTCGCTGAGCATGCCTGACACGCCATACGTCGGGATGCCGGCGGGCGTGAGGAAGCGGCCGTCGGTCGCTCCCGAGCTGATGGTGGGAATGACCGCCACGCCCGGGAACATGTCACGCGTCAGCGCCTCGATGGGCCCCATGACTTCGCGCGACAGCGGCGGCGAAACGCCCGGTTTTTCCGGCGGCGCCTGAAATTCCACGCTGACGCCCGGATCGGCGATCGCCGCGATGAGCTCCTGGCGGATCTCCTCGGCGCTGCGCCCCGGGAACATGCGGCAATTGACGTTCGCGGTCGCGCGTTGCGGCAGCGCATTGGGCGCATGGCCGGCCGCGAGCTGCGTGGCCACGCAATTGGTGCGCAGGATGGCGTTGGTCGACGGATCCTTCTTGAGGCGCTCGATGGCCGCCGCATCGCCGCTCTTCGCGGCTGCGATCATGTCCGCGCCTTTCTCACCGCCCTCGACGACGCCGAACTTCTCGAAGTAGCTGCGCGAGGTGTCGTTGAACTCGACCTTGAACTGATGCGCTTCGATCTTTGCGAGCGCGTGCACGAGCTGGTAGATGGCGTTGTCAGGCGTGGGCCGCGAGGAGTGCCCGCCCTTGTTGGTCGTGCTCAGCGTGAAATCCTGGTAGACCTTCTCCGACGCGAGCACCGCGACGTAGCGGTACACACCCGTCTTCTGGTCGTAGCGTCCGCCGCCGCCCTCGTTGAGCGCGAAGCCGGCGTCGATGAGATCCCGGTGATGCTCGATGAGGTAACTCACGCCGTTGAACACGTTCGGCGTTTCCTCGCCGCAGGTGAGCACGAGCTTCAGCGTGCGCTTCGGCCGGTAACCATCCTTCTTGAAACGGACCATCGAGTCGGTGAATACCGCAGCCATCGCCTTGTCGTCAGACGCGCCGCGGGCATAGAAGAAGCCATCCTCCTCGACGAGCTTGAATGGATCGCGTTCCCAGTCCTCTCGGTTCGCCTCCACCACGTCTATGTGCGCGAGCAGCATCAGCGGTTTGAGTGTGGAGTCCGATCCCGGCAGCACCGCGACGAGATTGCCGTCCTTCGGGCGCCCGGGCGGCACCACGACGTGCAGATGTTCGTCCGCGTAACCCGCGGCGCGGAGCCGCGCCTTCATGGCATTCGAGGCGTCCGTGCAGGACCCGACCGACAGCGTGGTGTTGATCTCCACGAGTTCCTTGTAGAGCGCGCGGAATTCCGATTCCCCGGCGCGCGCCTGCTTCGAAGCGGCGGTCTGGCGGCTGGCCGTGATGTCGGCTGCCGATGCGCTGGCGAAGCAGGCCAGGCTGAATGTAACGGTGGCGAATGCGCGAACGGACATGTGAGCTCCCACGAAAACTCAGATCGTAACGAGTATTTCCTGCTTTTCCACCTTCGCCGCATCGAGCTCGATGCCGAAGCCCGGCTTTTCCGACAACTGCACCAGGCCGTTGTGCGCGATCAGCGGGTCTTTCATGAAATGCAGCTTTTCCGGAACGTGGTTGATGAGGTATTCGCCGAAAGGGCACACGGAAGGCGACTGGCTCGCGACGATGTGCAGCGCGGCGTGCACGTTGTGGCAGTGGGGCAGTAGTTTGACGCCGTGCACCGAGGCGAGATTCGCGATCTTCACCGTCTCGCTGACGCCGCCGCACCATTCGGGATCGGCCTGGATGAACTGCAGGGCGTCCGCCTTGAAGAACTGCTCGGCCTCCCAGCGCCCATAGAGGTGTTCGCCGGTCGCAATCGGAATGGAAGTGGCCTTCGACAGCCGGATGAAACTTTCGAGGTCCGACATCGGCACGGCTTCCTCGACGAAATAGGGGCGGTATTGCTCGACCTTGCGGCACCACTCGATGGCGTACTGTAGGTCCCATCCCTGGTACGCATCGAACATGATCTGCACGTCGTCACCCACGGACGCGCGCAGTTCCCTGACGAGCTGCACGTTCAGATCCATGCCGCGCGCACCGTCACCGGGTCCGTACCCCAGGAACCACTTCTGGTGAATGAAGCCGTCCTTTTTCAATTGCGCGGCGCGTTTGCCGGCCAATGGCGGATCGATGGAGAAGCCGAGGCAGCTTCCGTACACGCGCACAGGAAGCTGCGTGGGGCCGCCCAGCAGCCGGAACACGGGCGCGCCGAAATGCCGGCCGCGCAGGTCCCAGAGCGCATTGTCCATGTAGCTGATGGCCATCATGAAGTGGCTGGCGCGCGAATGGCGGTTCGAGCGGTACATCTGGTCCCAGATGCGCTCGACGGCCAGCGCATTCTGGCCGATGACCAGCGGCCGCAGCGTGCCTAACAAGACGGGCAGGGCTTCCTTGTCCACCATGCCGTAAATGCCTTCGACGCCGCCCCTGGTGCGGATCCGCAGGTAGTAATGCGTGAGCGGGCGCCGCTCGGGTCTGGCGTTGACGGGGTCGACGAAGGGCTTCGGCCGGCGCTCCGCGTAGAGGTGCAGCGGGTTCACCTGGTACTGGCGGTTCAGCCCCGGAACCACCTCATGCGTTCCGGACAGCTTGAGTATCTCCACGTCGCTGATCGTCAGCTCGTCGAGCGTGGCGGCGTCGGCGAATGCAGCGCGCGTGAATGCGGGCAGGAAGGCAAGGGCGGAAGCTCCGCCCATGGCACGAAGGAGTTCTCTGCGTTTCATGGCGCGCTCTCGCGAAAAGGTGCGCGAGCTTGTTGCAGCCTTGCGAGCGCCGTCAATCTAGCCTTTTGTAGTAGATGACGGTGGCGCATGAAGCGCCGTCGGGCCACAGCGCGTAGTTCGGAATCGTGCCGACGCGTTGCCAGCCGCGGCGTTCATAGAGCCTTTCGGCATCGGCGCTGGCCGTGTCGAGCACCAGCAATGTCTTGCCGGCTTTGGCGGCGGCGTGTTCCGCGGCCTCGAGCACGGCGGCGCCAACGCCCGCGCGCCGCGCGCGCCGATGCACCAGCATCTTGGCGACGTCCGCGCGATGCGGTTGATTCTCGGGCTGCGCCCAGACCACCTGCGCCGTGCCGACGACCCCGCGCTCGTCTTCGGCGATCAGCAGTTCGCGTTCGCCGCGCGCCATGCTGGCGGCCACGTCGCGCCAGAACTCCGCGGCCTTCGCGAGCGTCATGGGGTGCATGAAACTCACCGACGCGCCGCCTTCGACGCAGTCGATGAGCACGTCGCACAGCCCGCCGAATTCGCGCGAGCTCAGTGTCTCGAGACGCCGGACCGTGAAGGCGCTCATGCCGACAGCACCACGACGTAGTGCGCCGTCTTGCGCGTGCGATTGCGGAACGTCACCGGCGCGTCGAGTTGCATGGCGAGGCAGTCGTCCTCGGCCAGCCGATGCGTCACTTTGCCGACGGTGACTTCGATGGCGCCCTGCCGCACCCAGATCTGCTGGGCCACCGCCGCGTCGCGGGCGCCGGTTTCGTACGACACGCGGGCGCCCGCCGGAAACGCGACGTCGACGATGCGAATGGGCGAGGGGAAGTTCGGCGGCGAGATGTTCCGGCGAACGTATCCCGATTGCGGATCTTTCCAGGACGTGCGATCGGCGGCGCGCGAGACGGGATTGACGGGCGCGCTGCCATCGTCGAACAACGAGGCGAGCGTGCAGCCGAGGCCGGTGGCGATTTTTTCGAGGATCACCGCGGTCGGGCTGGTCTCGCCACGCTCCACCAGCGAGATCATCGAGCGGCTGACGTTGCAGCGCGCGGCCAGTGCGTCGAGGCTCAGCGCCGATTCTGCGCGCAGCGCGCGCACCCGGCCGGCGATCCGGGCGTTGATGTCCTGCATAGTGGAGGAAACATCCAGTAAACTGGATACGCTGTCAATTCCCTCTGCGAGAAACCCGCAGTCCGCGTGTGGTGCGGACGCGATTCGTGTCCGGTCCGCAACGGCGCAGCAGCAAGCGTAAGCCCGTCCCTCATGCCGGGCGTCGAACCGCCGGTTTTCCTATGCGACGCAGGTCGAATTTGGCGCCGAACGCATTGGTGAAAGCGCTTGAATCGTATAGTCTTGCCACCTTATGACTGAAGCTCCCACGCCCAAGACAAACGACTCCACCAGCGCAAACGCGCGCAAAACCGTACGCGTCGCCATGCAGGAATACCTGCGTCGCGAATCGCTGGTTCCCGTGCTGCGCCTGTTTTTCGATTTCGCCTTTCTCGGCGCCTGCATCGTCGGTGCGTGCTGGTTCGACGCCTGGTGGGCCAAGGCCCTCATGGTGGTGCCGGCTTCCGTGGCCATCGCGCGCCTGTTCGTCATCGGACACGACGCCTGCCATGGCAGCTACACGAAGTACGACTGGCTCAACAAGGTCGTCGGCCGCATCGCGTTCCTGCCGTCGCTTACGCCGTTCTCGCTGTGGGACGTCGGCCACAACGTCGCTCATCACGGCTTCACGAACCTCAAGGGCCGTGACCAGGTCTGGGTGCCCATGTCGGCGGAGGAGTGGGCTGCCGCTTCGAAGAGCCGTCGCGTCCTCGAGCGCATCTACCGCTCCGGCTTCGGCCAGGGCCTCTACTACCTCATCGAAATGTGGTGGAAGAAACTCATCCTGCCCAGCAAGAAACACGTCGGTGTGCGTCGCGCGATCTTCCTGTGGGACAACCTGCTGGTACTCAGCGTCGGCGCCATCTGGATCACCGCGCTGGTGCTCTGGGCGGTTTACGACAATCACTCGGTCACATGGACGCTGCTCGGCGGATTCGTCCTGCCGTTCCTCGCGTTCAACTGCATCATGGGCTGGGTCATCTACGTGCAGCACACGCATCCCGACGTCGCCTGGTTCGACAAGCGCGAGGAGTGGCAGAAGCGCCTGGGGTTCATCACCACCACCATCAACGTGGTCGTGCCTAAGAGCATGGGCCGCATCCTGCACGACATCCTCGAGCACGGTGCGCACCACGTGAACACGGGTGTGCCGCTGTACCGCCTGCGTGCGGCGCAGGCTGCGCTGAAGGCCGCCGTGCCGCAGCTCGCGCGCGTCTACGTGCTCAACTGGAAGCGCTACTGGGCCACGGTTCGCACCTGCAAGCTCTACGACTACGCAAATCATCAGTGGCTCGATTTCAAGGGCCGCGTCACCGCGGCGCCGTTGTTCCCGGAAGCGGCACCCGCCGCCGGCTGATCCATCGTCGCTTGCGTCCAGCCGTCGCCGCCGCTCTAGCTCTTGTTGCCGCGGCGGCGACCGCGGCCAATCAATCTCCGCTGAACCCCGAATTCGACGCCCGTAACTGGGCGTCCATCGGTCGCACGGCCGGCGAGACCCACTACAGCCCGCTCACTGAAATCAACCGCGAGACGGTTGGGCGGCTCAAGCTCGCCTGGACGCTCGATCTCGATGTCGGCAATGCGCAATCCACACCGCTGGCCGTCGACGGCGTCATCTACATCGCCGCCGGATACAGCATGGTCTACGCAGTCGATGCGCAGACCGGCAAAGTGTTGTGGCAGTTCGATCCCGGGGTCACCAGGGTCGCGGGCAAGAAATTGCGCGCCGGCGCCGGCGTTCGCGGCCTCGCGTATTCCGCCGCCCGCCTGTTCGTGGGAACTCACGATGGGCGGTTGATCGCGCTGGACGCGAAGAAGGGTACGGAGGTGTGGAGCACGCCCACGCTCGATGCCAGCGACTCCACGTTCATCTCCGGCGCACCGCGGGTTTTCAAAGGCAAGGTCGCCATCGGTTTCGGCGATTCGGGCACAACGCCCGGCCGCATCAGCGCATTCGATGTCGCCACCGGCAAGCAGGTCTGGAGCTGGTCGACGCAGGGCGCCGGCGGCGCGATCTGGAACGCCATCACCTACGACCCGGACAACAATCGCGTGTATGCCGGCACCGGCAATGCGCGGGGGCCGGATGCGGCGCGAAACACATTCGCCTGCAGCGTAGTGGCGCTGAATGCCGATACGGGTCAGCTCGACTGGCAGTACCAATCGGCGCCCGGCGACCGCACGCAGTGCGACGGCTCCACCGACATCACGCTGGCCACGATCACCATCGACGCGCAGGCGCGCAACGTCATTCTCTACGCGCCCAAGGATGGCTCGTTCCACGTCATCGATCGCACCAGCGGCAAAGCGATCTCCGAGAAGAAGCTCGGCGTCGGCGCGCACAACCATTTCGCACAATCGTTCAGCCCCAGGACCGGCCTCGTATATGTGCCGACCACGGATCTGCCGCCAACCCTGGCTGACGCACCGGCCGACGCCGGCAAGAGCGCGCTCGTCGCCTGGGATCCCGTGAAGCAACGGCCGCAGTGGGCCGTGCCGACTCCCGGTGCGTTCAGCGGCGGAGTGCTCTCGACCGCGGGCGACCTGGTTTTCCAGGGACAGTCCGACGGCTACATCACGGCGTACTCGGCAGCCGAAGGCCGCCGCGTGTGGGCGTTCTATTCCGCCACGGCGGCGCTCGGCGCTCCCATCAGTTTCGCGATCGGCAAGCGCCAGTACATCTCGATTCTCAACGGTCCGACGCAGGGCACGGCTGGCAGCCTCGGCGCCATGTCCGCGAAATTCGGTTGGGATTCGCGCCTGCATCCGCGGCGCCTGCTCACGTTCGTGCTCGATGGCGCGGGCGCATTGCCGGCGACACCGCGCCCCACGTTCGCCACGCCGGTTTTTGGCACGGGCATCGTCGTCGACGAGGCGCTCGCGAAAGAGGGCGCTCAGCAGTACGCCGCGAAGTGCCAGTGGTGTCACGGCGCCGGCGCCATTGCCGGCGGCGGTGCGCCCGATCTGCGCGCGTCGCTCTCGCCTCTGGTTTCGGCTTCGTTTGCCGCGCTCGTCCGCACGGGCGTCGAACCTCGCGGCATGCCGAAGTTCGAGGAGCTCACCGACAGGGAGCTCGAGGCCTTGCGCCACTACCTGCGCGCGGAGGCGAGGAAAGCGGCGCCGCCCGAGGTGGCACCGCCTGAGCCGGAAACGCCGGCTCCATCACCCGCGCCAGAACAGACCGAGGAACCCGACAAGCCACCTGGCTCACTGCAACCCTCGCCACGGGGCGGAGCTCTCTCGCTGTTGTAGTTGCACGCCTGGGCCGGGTGGCATCCGCAACTAACGAACCCTTTTCTGATCAATGTGTTACGTGGTGATGTGACCTGATTCAACGATTGCGCAGTCGAGGTTTCGTCCGACGAGCAGGCGGGCTTCAATTCGCGTATCTTTGCGCCCCGTTTCTCACACGTAACCCATTGGCATGCCGGGAAAAGACAAGAGCGCACTCATCTGTGGATCGGTTGCCTACGACACCATCATGGTGTTTCCGGACCGGTTCCGCGCACACATCCTTCCCGACAAGCTGCACATGCTCAACGTCGCGTTCCTCGTGCCGCAGATGCGCCGCGAGTTCGGCGGCTGCGCCGGCAACATCGCGTACAACCTGAAGCTGCTGGGCGACAACGGTTACCCCATGGGTGGCATCGGCCGCGACTTCCAGCCGTACCGCGAGTGGATGCAGAAGGTCGGCGTGTCCGAAAAGTATCTGGTGGCGATCCCGGAAGAGCACTGCGCCCAGGCGTTCATCACCACCGACCTCGATTCCAACCAGATCACCGCGTTCCATCCGGGCGCCATGAATCACTCGCACCGCATCAAAGTGCCGGCGAATGACGATATAACCATTGGTGTTATCGCCCCGGACAGCCGCGAAGGCATGCTCCAGCACGCCGATCAGTTCAAGGCCGCTGGAATCCCGTTCATTTTCGATCCGGGCCAGGCGATGCCGCTGTTTGCCGGCGACGATTTCAAGCGCTTCATTTCCATCTCGGACTGGCTGGCATTGAACGATTACGAATGGGCACTGCTCCAGGAGCGCACCGGCTGGTCGGTGGCCGACGTCATGCAACACGTGAAAGCGCTGATCGTGACGCGCGGCGGTGAAGGCTCGGTCATCCATGCCGACGGCCGCACTTACGAGATTCCCTGCGCCAGGGCGCGCGAGGTGCTCGATCCGACGGGTTGCGGCGATGCCTATCGCGCCGGCCTGATTCACGGCATCCTTCGCGGGCTCGACTGGGAAACCACGGGGCGTATCGCTTCGCTCATGGGCGCCATCAAGATCGCCGTTCGCGGCACGCAGAACCACAGTTTCACCCTGCCCGAATTCGCGCAGCTGTACGCGGATTCGTTCGGCCAGCCCCTCTCTTCGCAGAAGAGCAAGGCGGCAAATTAAAAACCAGCGCCAATAGATAGAGGAAGATCATGTCATCCAGTTTCCTGTTCACGTCCGAGTCCGTTTCCGAAGGTCACCCGGACAAAGTCTCCGACCAGATTTCCGACGCCGTGCTCGACGCGCTGCTCGCGCAGGACAAGTACTCGCGCGTCGGCGCCGAGACGCTGTGCAACACCGGCCTCGTGGTGCTCGCCGGCGAGATCACGACCAAGGCGGTCGTCGACTTCCACCAGATCACGCGCGACGTGATCAAGGGCATCGGCTACGACAACTCCGACTACGGCATCGACTACAAGGGTTGCGCCGTGCTCGTCGCCTACGACAAGCAGTCGCCCGACATCGCGCAGGGCGTGGACGAAGGCAAGGGCCTCAACCTCGAACAGGGCGCCGGCGACCAGGGCATGATGTTCGGCTACGCGTGCACCGAGACCGAGAGCCTCATGCCGCTGCCTATCTACCTCTCGCACCGCCTGGTGGAGAAGCAGGCCGAGCTGCGCAAGAACGGCAAGCTCAAGTGGCTGCGCCCCGATGCCAAGTCGCAGGTCACGGTGAAGTATGTCGACGGCAAGCCGACGGAAATCGACACCGTCGTGCTGTCCACCCAGCATCACCCGGACGTGGAGCACAAGCACATCGAGCAGGCCGTGATCGAAGAGATCGTGAAGCCCGTGCTCGCGAAGGAATCGATTCCGGCCGCGAAGGGCATCAAGTACCTGATCAACCCGACCGGTCGCTTCGTCATCGGCGGCCCGCAGGGTGACTGCGGCCTGACCGGCCGCAAGATCATCGTCGACACGTACGGCGGCGCGGCACCGCACGGCGGCGGTGCGTTCTCGGGCAAGGATCCCACGAAGGTCGACCGTTCGGCGGCTTACGCCGCGCGTTACGTCGCGAAGAACATCGTCGCCGCGGGTCTCGCGAGCAAGGCGCAGGTGCAGATCTCGTACGCCATCGGCGTGGCCCAGCCCACGTCCGTGATGGTCACGACGTTCGGCACCGGCAAGGTCTCCGACGAACGCCTCGAGGCGCTCGTGCGCCAGCACTTCGACCTGCGTCCCAAGGGCATCGTGCAGATGCTCGACCTGTTGCGACCCATCTACTTCAAGACCGCCGCGTACGGCCACTTCGGCCGCAACGAGCCGGAGTTCACCTGGGAAAAGACGGACAAGGCCGCCGCGCTGGCTGCCGACGCCGGAGTGCGCAAGACCGCCTGAAAATGGGGACAGTCCCCATTTCCTGGAAATGGGGCCGCACCTGTTCAAAGGATCACGAGATATAGAAGACAAGTTCACAGGTACGCCCCCATTTCCCTGAAAAGGGGGCCGTCCCCAAGGTGGTTCTACCGAGGAGCGCTGCAGCGTCGAACGACGCGAGGCTCGGAGCACCGCCGATCGATTCCAACGGCGCTCTCTAACTGGAACTAACTAGAGAGGTTCATATGAATGCTGTTGTGAAGCCCGGAACGGGCAATGACTATGTGATCGCCGACATCAAGCTCGCCGAGTGGGGCCGCAAGGAGCTCAACATCGCCGAGTCGGAGATGCCCGGCCTCATGGCGATCCGCGAGGAATACGCGAAGACCCAGCCGCTGAAGGGCGCGCGCATCGCCGGCTCCCTGCACATGACCATCCAGACCGCCATGCTCATCGAGACGCTGCAGGCACTCGGCGCGCAGGTCCGCTGGGCTTCGTGCAACATCTACTCGACGCAGGATCACGCGGCCGCGGCGATTGCCGTGAAGGGCGAGACGCTCAAGGACTACTGGGAATACACCCACAAGATCTTCGAATGGCCGGGCGAGCAGGCCAACATGATCCTCGACGACGGCGGCGACGCCACGTTGCTGCTGCACCTGGGCACCAAGGCCGAGACCAACGCCAGCCTGCTCGACAAGCCGACCAGTGAAGAAGAGATCGAACTCTTCAATTCGATCAAGGCGACGCTCAAGCGCGACCCGAAGTGGTATTCGACGCGCCTCAAACAGATCAAGGGTGTGACCGAAGAGACCACCACCGGCGTGCATCGCCTGTACGACATGCACAAGAAGGGCGAGCTCGCGTTCCCGGCCATCAACGTCAACGACTCGGTCACCAAGTCCAAGTTCGACAACCTCTACGGGTGCCGTGAGTCGCTCGTGGATGCCATCAAGCGCGCCACCGACGTCATGGTGGCAGGCAAGATCGCCGTGGTTGCCGGCTACGGCGACGTGGGCAAGGGTTCGGCACAGGCGCTGCGCGCGCTGTCGGCGCAGGTGTGGGTCACGGAAATCGACCCGATCAACGCGCTGCAGGCGGCAATGGAAGGCTACCGCGTGGTGACCATGGAATATGCGGCCGACAAGGCCGACATCTTCGTGACCGCCACCGGCAACTACCACGTGATCACGCACGATCACATGAAGGCGATGAAACACAACGCCATCGTGTGCAACATCGGTCACTTCGACAACGAGATCGACGTCGCGTCGCTCTCGAAGTACCAGTGGGAAGAGATCAAGCCGCAGGTGGATCATGTGATCTTCCCTGACGGCAAGCGCATCATCATGCTGGCCAAGGGGCGCCTGGTGAACCTCGGTTGCGGCACGGGCCACCCGAGCTATGTGATGAGCTCGAGCTTCGCGAACCAGACCATCGCGCAGATCGAGCTGTTCACGCAGACCGCGAAATACCCGCTCGGCGTCTACGTGCTGCCCAAGCATCTCGACGAGAAGGTGGCGCGCCTGCAGCTGAAGACGCTGAATGCGACGCTCACCACGCTCACGGACGCGCAGGCCAAGTACATCGGCGTCAGCAAGAACGGCCCGTACAAGGCCGATCACTACCGTTACTGACAAGAAAGAGACTGATGACGGCCAAGATCCTCGACGGAAAAGCCGTCGCAGCAAAAGAGCGAACGAAGTCGGCGGCGAAAGCCGCCGACTTCATTTCGAAGTTCGGAAGGGCGCCGGGACTGGCGGTGGTGAAGGTGGGCGAAGACCCGGCCTCCGCGGTCTACGTGCGCAACAAGCGCAAGGCCTGCGAGGAATGCGGCATCGCCTCGTTCGCGCACGACCTGCCGGCGAGCACCACGCGCGAGGAACTGCTGGCGCTGATCAAGGCTTTGAACGCCGACGATCGCGTCGACGGCATCCTGCTGCAGCTGCCGCTGCCCAGGGGCCTCGACAGCACCGAGATCATGGACACCATCGACCCCGCCAAGGATGTCGATGGCTTTCATCCCGTCAATACCGGCTTGTTAGCCCAGAAGCGGCCGGGCCTGCGCCCGTGCACGCCCTGGGGCGTGATCCGGCTGGCGAAGGAATATCAACTGGAGCTCACGGGCCTGCGCGCCGTCGTGGTCGGCGCCTCGAACATCGTCGGCCGTCCGATGGCGCTCGAGTTGTTGCTGGCACGTTCCACTGTCACCGTGTGTCACACCGGCACACGTGACCTGCGCGGCGAAGTCGAGCGCGCCGAGCTCGTGGTCGCGGCCGTCGGTAAACCGGCCTACATCCCGGGTGAATGGATCCGCGAGGGCGCCATCGTCATGGACGTGGGCATCAATCGCGGCGCCGACGGCAAACTGTGCGGGGACGTGGAATTCGCCGCCGCGGCCGCGCGTGCCGCGTGGATTACGCCGGTCCCGGGCGGTGTAGGACCCATGACCATCGCCATGTTGCTTTCGAACACGGTGGACGCTGCGCTTGCACGTGTAGTCCGATTCTAGGCAAGCGGGGCCCGGGTGTAGACTCGGGCGCATGAAAAGCCCGGCTCATCGGGACGTGCAGATCGACGCGATGCGCGACGCCGGCAATGTGCATCGCGCGGATGCCATCGCGGTCGAAGAACCGCTGGAAATCCGGCTCCTCAAGGACGGACTGGCCGACAACGGCGGCACGGGCCGCCCCATCTCCATCACCATGCGCACGCCGGGCAACGACTCGGAGCTTGCGCTGGGATTTCTCTACGGCGAGGGCCTGCTGCGCGAGCCGCGCGACGTCGTCGACGTCCGACCCTGCGGCCCCACGGGTAATGTCGTTCGCGTCACGGTACGCGCCGACCTGCCACTCGATCTCGAGCGGCTCAATCGCAATTTCTACACCACGTCGAGCTGCGGAGTCTGCGGCAAGGCGTCGATCGAGGCCGTCACCGCCAGCGCCGGCATCCGCCGCGTGGCGAGCGGCCTGGTAGTTAGGGAGTCGGTGCTGCGGATACTGCCCGACACGCTCAGGGCGGCCCAGGCGGGATTCGCCGAAACCGGCGGCATGCATGCCGTGGGCCTGTTCACGGCCGAGGGCGATCTGCTGTCCGTGCGTGAGGACGTCGGCCGTCACAATGCCATGGACAAGCTGGTGGGCGCTGAATTCATGAGCGGCACGTTGCCGTGGACGGATCGCGTGCTGCTCCTGTCCGGTCGCGCGAGTTTCGAATTGCTGCAGAAGGCGATGATGGCCGGGGCCCCGCTGGTCGCGGCGATCGGCGCGCCTTCGACGCTCGCGCTGGAGCTCGCGGAATCCGCCGGAATCACGCTGGTCGCGTTCCTGCGCAGTGGCGGCTGCAACGTGTACTGCCATGCCGCGCGTGTTCGCCCCACACGGGGTGAGTCATGACGCGCGAAAAGGCTTTCGTCGAACGATCCGTGGATGCGGCCATCGCGCGGACGAGGAACGAGCCCGGGCCGCTGCTCGAGATCCTGCACTCGGTACAACATGACCTCGGCTGTGTGCCACCCGAGTCGGTGCCGCTGATCGCCGATGCGTTGAATCTGTCTCGCGCCGAAGTGCATGGCGTGGTGAGTTTCTATCATCACTTTCGCGAGCGGCCCGCCGGCACACACACACTCCAGCTGTGCCGTGCGGAAGCGTGCCAGTCGATGAACGGCGATGCGCTCGCCGATTTTGCGCGCCGTCGCCTGCAGCTCGATTTCGGCGAAACCCGCGCCGACGGGAAAGTGACGCTCGAAGCCGTGTACTGCCTCGGCAACTGCGCCTGCGCGCCGTCGGCGATGATCGACGGTCAGTTGCGCGGCAGGGTGGATGCGCAAGCGATCGCGGAGTGCGCCGCGGGTTGGGGCGTGCCCGAATGAACGCGCGCGCTGCGGTCACCGTATATGTGCCGGGCGATGCCGGCGCGCTCTCCGTGGGTGCGGAGGAAGTCGCGGCCGAACTCGCGCGCGAATGCCGGCGCCGCGAACTGCCGATCCGGATTCGGCGCAACGGCTCGCGCGGTCTCTACTGGCTCGAGCCGTTGATCGAAGCAGTCACCGACGCCGGACGCGTGGCCTACGGTCCAGTACGTGCGGCCGATGTACCGGCGCTGCTGGATGCGGGCTTGCTGGAAGGAGGACAGCACGCGCTGCGACTCGGAGACATCGAGAGCCATGACTGGCTGCGCGGCCAGCAGCGCCTCACGGCGGCCCGTCTCGGGATCGTCGATCCGGCCGACATCGACGACTACATCGCGCATGGCGGTTACGTGGGCCTGAGCACGGCGTTGACGATGCCGCCGGCCGAGATCGTGCGCGTGGTCACCGACTCCGGCCTGCGCGGACGCGGTGGCGCAGCTTTCCCCACCGGCATCAAGTGGCAGACCGTGCACGACCAGTCCGCGGCGCAGAAGTACATTGCCTGCAATGCCGACGAGGGCGACTCCGGTACGTTTTCCGACCGCATGCTCATGGAAGGCGATCCGTTCGCGCTCATCGAAGGCATGACCATCGCCGGTCTCGCGGTCGGCGCCACCCGGGGGTTCATCTATCTGCGCGTGGAGTATCCGCATGCCGCGCGCGCACTCGCGCTGGCCTTGCGCGTGGCGCGCGAACGCGGATATCTCGGGCGCGACCTGCGTGACAGCGGACGCGACTTCGACATCGCCGTGCGGCTCGGCGCCGGCGCCTACATCTGCGGCGAAGAGACCTCGATGCTCGAAAGCCTCGAGGGCCGGCGCGGCGAAGTGCGCGTGCGGCCGCCATTACCCGCCGTCAAGGGATTGTTCGGGCAGCCAACGGTGGTGAACAACGTCGTCACGCTCGCCACCGTGCCTGTCATCCTGGCGCGGGGCGCGGCTTTCTACCGCGACTTCGGCGTGGGCAAATCGCGCGGCACGATCCCGCTGCAGCTCGCCGGCAACGTGAAGTGCGGCGGGCTCGTCGAACGCGCCTTCGGCCTCACCGTGAATGATCTGGTGTACGGCTACGGCGGCGGTTCGGCCACCGGCAGGCCGGTGCGCGCCGTGCAGATCGGCGGCCCGCTGGGCGCCTATCTACCGGAGAGCCAGTTCGACACGCCGCTCGAATACGAAGCGCTGTCGGCCCGGGACGGCCTGCTCGGGCACGGCGGGGTGGTGGTGTTCGACGATTCCGTCGACATGGCGCGCATGGCGCGTTATGCGCTCGAGTTCTGCGCCATCGAATCCTGCGGGAAGTGCACGCCGTGCCGCGTCGGCTCGACCCGCGGCGTCGAGCTGGTGGACCGGATCCTCGCAAGTTCCAATGGCAGCCACGCCGGTGACATCGCGCTGCTCGACGAGCTCTGCGACACCATGGCCAACGGTTCGCTGTGCGGCCTCGGCGGCTTGACGCCGTTTCCCGTGCGCAGCGCGCTCAAACATTTCCCTGACGATTTCAGGAGGCGTTAGATGTACGCCAGCAATTACCACGATCATGGAACGCCGGCCGCGAAAGGGCCGGACGTCACGCTGGAGATAGACGGCGCCACGGTGACCGTGCCGGCGGGCACGTCCATCATGCGCGCCGCGGCGCTCGCGGGCGGCGCAATTCCCAAGCTCTGCGCCACCGACACACTCAAGGCTTTCGGCTCGTGCCGTGTGTGCCTGGTGGAGATCGAAGGTCGCAAAGGTTTCCCGGCATCGTGCACCACCGAGGTGGCGGCCGGCATGAAGGTGCGCACGGCGAGCGATGCGGTGAACAAACTCAGGCGCGGCGTGCTCGAGCTGTACGTCTCCGAGCATCCCATGGGCAGTTGCCCGGACAGCAGCCGATGCGAGCTCGAGTCACTGGCCGCCGCGCACGGTATCGCCGAATCGCGCTTCGAAGGCGCGGGCACGCCGCGTGACATCCGCACCCCGAAACCCGTCGACACGAGCAACCCGTATTTCCGTTTCGACAACGACCTGTGCATCGTCTGTTCGCGCTGCGTGCGCGCCTGCGAGGACACGCAGGGCACGTTCGCGCTCACCATCGAGGGGCGTGGCATCGACTCGCGCGTTTCCGCATCGCAGCAGCAACCGTTCCTCGAATCCGAGTGTGTGTCCTGCGGGGCCTGCGTCGAGGCTTGCCCTACCGGTGCATTGATGGAGAAGTCGGTCATCGCCGCGGGGCTGCCGCAAAAGGCGGTGACCACCACCTGCGCCTACTGCGGCGTGGGATGTTCGCTGGTCGCCGAGGTCACCGACGGCGCCGTTTCGAGAATGGTCCCGAACCGCGATGGCCGCGCGAACCAGGGTCACGCCTGCGTCAAGGGACGTTTCGCTTACGGATATGCGACGCACGCGGACCGCGTGACGCAGCCGATGATCCGCAAACGCATCACCGACGACTGGCAGGTGGTCGGCTGGGACGAGGCGATCAGCTACGCCGCGTCGGAGTTCAAGCGCATCCAGGCGGCGCACGGCCGCGATTCCATCGGTGGAATCACGTCATCGCGCTGCACGAACGAAGAGACCTTCCTGGTACAAAAGCTCGTGCGGGCGGCCTTTGGCACCAACAACGTGGACACCTGCGCGCGCGTCTGCCATTCGCCCACGGGTTATGGGCTCAAGCACACGCTCGGGGAATCCGCGGGCACGCAGGAGTTCGTGTCGGTGCAGCATGCGGATGTGATCGTGGTGATCGGCGCCAGCCCCACCGAAGCGCACCCCGTGTTTGCGTCGCAGATGAAGCGGCGCCTGCGCGCCGGCGCGCGTCTCATCGTCATCGATCCGCGCGCGATCGCGCTGGTCAGGGCGCCGCATGTCGAAGCCGACTATCACCTGCGGTTGCTGCCGGGCACCAATGTCGCGGTCATCAACGCGCTGGCCCACGTGGTGGTGACCGAAGGTCTCACCAGGGATCAATACATCGCCGATCGCTGCGAGGCGGCGTCGTACGAGAAGTGGAAGAAGTTCGTCTCGGACCCGGTGAACTCGCCCGAGGCCATGGAGAAGGTGAGCGGTGTGCCGGCGGAATTGATCCGCGGCGCCGCCCGGCTCTACGCGCAAGGTCCGAACAGCGCTATCTACTACGGTCTCGGCGTCACCGAGCACAGCCAGGGCACCACCATGGTGATGGGCATCGCCAACCTGGCGATGGCCACCGGCAACCTGGGACGCGAGGGTGTGGGCGTGAGCCCGCTGCGCGGGCAGAACAACGTGCAGGGCTCCTGCGACATGGGTTCGTTCCCGCACGAGTACAGCGGCTACCGGCACGTGTCCGACGACGCCACGCGCGCGCTGTTCGAATCCATGTGGAAGGTGCAACTGGGCAGCGAACCCGGACTTCGCATTCCGAACATGTTCGAGGCGGCGCTCGACGGCAGCTTCCGCGGCCTCTACATCCAGGGCGAGGATTTCGCGCAGTCGGACCCGAACACCGCGCATGTCACCGCGGCGCTGTCGGCCATGGAATGCATCGTCATTCAAGACATCTTTCACAACGAAACGTCGAAATTCGCGCATGTCTTTTTGCCGGGGTCCTCATTCCTGGAGAAAGACGGCACATTCACCAATGCCGAACGGCGCATTTCCCGGGTACGCAAGATCATCGAGCCGCTGTCGGGCCTGGCGGACTGGGAGGTGACGGTGCGGCTGTCGAACGCCCTGGGATATCCCATGAGCTACTCGCACCCGTCGCAGATCATGGACGAGATCGCGGCGCTCACGCCCACGTTCGCCGGGGTCAGCTACGAGAAGTTAGACCGCCTGGGGTCGATCCAGTGGCCCTGCAACGAGAAGGCGCCGCAGGGCACGCCGACGATGCACGTGGGCTCGTTCGTTCGCGGCAAGGGCAAGTTCTACGTGACGGCCTACGTGCCCACCAACGAGCGCACCTCCAGCCGCTATCCACTGCTGCTCACCACCGGCCGCGTGCTCACGCAATACAACGTGGGCGCGCAGACCAGGCGCACCGCCAACATGGCCTGGCACAGCGAAGACCGGCTGGAGCTGCATCCGCATGACGCCGAAGCGCGCGGCATCGAACACGGCGACTGGGTGGGCATCACGAGCCGCGCCGGGGACACCGTGCTGCGCGTGGAGATCACCGAGCGCGTGGCGCCGGGCGTGGTGTACACCACGTTCCACTTCCCGGAATCGGGAGCGAACCTCATCACCACCGAGAACTCCGACTGGGCCACCAACTGTCCGGAATACAAGGTGACGGCCGTGCAGGTGGTGAAAGTGGCACAGCCGGCCACGTGGCAGCTGCGGCGCCAGGCGCAGTTGCCGGCCGAACCCGCGGGACGCTGAATGAACAGCGAGCGGCTCGTCGCCATGGCGAATGACATTGCCGCGTTTTTCGACTCCGAAGCCGACAAGGCCGTGGCCGCCGAAGGCGTGCGCTTTCACATCGCGCGCTTCTGGGACCCGCGCATGCGGCGCGAGATCGTCGCTCACGTGGGGGCCGGCGGCGCCGGGCTGACGCCCACGGCGCGGCGCGCGATCGAACTTCTCGCGCCTGAGCCGACTAATAGCCCAAATCAATCGAAGTGAGCGCTGATGTGCACCCCGGGGGCGGGGCAGCGTGTCAGTATTGCGCCCCATGATTTCCAGTCTCGCGGCCAAGCTGGCCGCCCGAAAGTTCGTCGTCACCGGCGAGCTGACTCCGCCCAAGGGCACCGACCTGTCGAAGCTGTTTGCCGCAGCCGAACTGCTGCGCGACGCCGTCGACGCCATCAACGTCACGGAATCGCCGCGCGCGCGCATGACGATGGATCCGCGCGCCGCGGCGCGGCTGCTGCAGGATCGCGGCTTCGAAACCATCGTGCAGGTCACCAGCCGTGACCGCAATCGCATCGCCGTGCAGTCAGACTTGTTAGGCGCGGCGGCGCTGGGCCTGCGCAACTTCGTCTTCATGGGTGGAGATTCCACCACCGGCGGTGACCATCCCGAAGCCAAGCCGGTGTTCGACCTGACGGCGTCCGGCCTGCTGGCGGCCGCCGAGGCCCTGCGCAATGGCCGCGATCACGCCGGCCATCCGCTCACCGGCACGCCGGATCTTTTCATTGGCGCCACCTGCAATCCGGGTTCGGATCGGTTCGAAGCCGAAATCGAGAACACGCGCCGCAAGATCGATGCCGGCGCGAAGATGCTGCAGACCCAGGCCGTGTACCACGGAGACCCCTTGAAGCGTTTCATCGATGCGGTGAAGCCCGACGGCGTGGCGATCCTGGCCGGCGTCATTCCGCTGAAGTCGGAGAAGAGCGGGCCGTGGCTGAACGCCAATCTACCCGGCGTGTTCGTGCCCAGGGACATGCTGGACGCCATGGATGAGGCGGCCAGGGCCGGTGTCGCGCGCGAACGCGGCGTGGAACTGGCGGCGGGCGTGGTCCGCGAGATGCAGGGCATCTGCCAGGGCGTGCACATCATGGCCATCGGCTGGGAAGCCGGCGTGCCGGAGATCCTGCGAAGTGCGGGCGTGCGTGCCTAGCGCCGCCGCGCGTTCGAGCGATGCACGGCCGCGCGCATCAGCAGCATGGCGGTCATTGGCGCGGTGGTCACGACGAACACGGTGATGAGCAGTTCGTGCACGACGGGCCGGTTGGCGAGCGCCGTGGACACCAGGATGGATGCGATCAGTACGCAACCCGTGCCGAGCGTGTTACCCATCGACGGGCCATGCATGCGCTGGAAGAAGGCGCCCAGCCTCGCGAGGCCGAACGACCCGATGACCGTGAAGAGGCCGCCGCATATGAGCAGCACCGCCGCGGGCAGCGCCGCCCACGCCGGCAGTGTTTCCAGCGTCATGGCTCTATCACCTCGCCGCGCAGCAGGAATTTCGCGAGCGCCACCGAGCCCACGAAACCGAACAGCGCGATCAGCAGTGCGATGTCGAAGTACACCGTGGTGGCGGACCGTATTCCGAGCATCAGCAGCGTCAGCATGCCATTGATGTAGAAGGTGTCGAGCGCGAGCACGCGATCCTGCGCGCTCGGGCCGCTCAACAATCGGTACGCGGCGAACAGCATGGCGAGCACGAAGCAGAACTGCGCGAAACCGATGGCGAATTCCAGCAGGGCATTCATTCGAAGATCTCCATGAGCAGACGTTCGTAACGTTGTTTGATGGTGTCGATCCATGCCTGTTCGTCGCGCAGGTCGAGCACGTGCAGCGTGAGCGTGGCCCCGTCCGGCGAAAGATCGACCCACACGGTGCCTGGCGTCGAGGTCACGATGGTGGCGAGCGCGGCCAGGCCATTCGGGTCGCGCATGTCGAGCGGCACATCGAGGAAACCCGAACGAAGCGTCCGTTTGCCGTTGAGGCCGAGCACGATGCGCGCCACGGCCACGTTGGAGCGAAGGATGTCGACGAACACGCGCCACAGCAGGAGCAGGGCCCGGAGGGGCCGGCGCAGTGTCGGCTGCACGGGGCGCACGACGCGAAAACCGAGCACCATCAGCGTCGACACTCCGAGCCCGAGCAGGAGCTGGCCGAACGCGAGCGTGCCGTTCAACAGCAGCCACATGCCGGTGAGCGCGAGAATCAGCAGGATCGGCGGACGTTTCATGGTGGCGACTCACCGGTGAGCTGCAGAACGGTGCGGATGTAGAGCTCGGGATCGGCGAGCCCGGCTGCGGCCGAATCGAGGTACGTCATGGTGGGCCCGGCGGCAATGGTGATGGCCACGCACACCAGCAGCAGGAACGCGACCGGCGCGGCCTCGGTGATCGAAAGCCGTGGTGTCTGGCGCCCGGTGACGCTCCAGAACAACCGCATGCCGGTTCGCATCAGCGCGATGAGTCCCGCGAGTCCGCCGGCGATCAGCACGACGATCAGCAGCCACTGGCGGCTCCATCCTCCCTGCAGCGGCAGCGCGTCGATCGCCGCGGCCACCAGCGCGAACTTGGCGATGAACCCGGCGAGCGGTGGCATGCCGGTGACGAGCAGCGCGCAGCACACGAACGCCAGCCCGAGGAACGCCATGGCCGCCGGCAGCGCGACGCCGACTTCGTCGTCGGGCGCGTATGGATCGGGCGGCTCGCCCACCGCGAACGCCGTGTAGGTAGGCGGCGGCGTCGCGGCGCGATCGCCGGGATCCGGCACCGCGGTGCGCATGCGTTCGGCCATGCCCGTGAGCATGAAGAACGCGGCCGTCGCGAACACCGAGCCCAGCATGTAGAACAGCGCCGGCCCGACCATCGACGGCTCGCCGGAGCCCACCGCCGCGAGGATGGTGCCGGAAGAGAGGATCACGACGAACGCGACGAGGCGCGGCAACTGTCGCGAGGCCAGCATGCCGACGACGCCGATCACCATGGTGGCGAGCGCGATGTAGAACAGCCACGCACCGCCGAACGGGGCCGCGGCGTCCTCGAGCAGCGAACCGGCGCGCAGGATGGCATAGACGCCGACCTTCGTCGTGATGGTGAAGATAGCCGCGACCGGCGCGCCCGCCGCGTGGTACGCGCCGGGCAACCAGAAGTTGATCGGGAACGCGGCGGCCTTCACGAGGAACGCGATGCCGAGAATCGCGGCGCCCGCCTGGGCGATGCCGCGATCCTCGAGGGGCAACACGCGCCACTTCCAGGCGATCTCCGCCATGTTGAGCGTCCCGACGACGCTGTAGATCATTGCGACGCCGATCAGGAACGCGAACGCGGCGGTGAGGTTCACCGCGATGAAGTGCAGCGCCATCTTGGTCCGCTGCGGACCGCCGCCATGCAACAGCAGCGCGTACGACGCGGCCAGCAGGATCTCGAAGAACACGAACAGGTTGAACAGGTCACCGGTCAGGAACGCGCCGTTGAGGCCCATGAGCAGGAATTGCAGCAGCGAGTGGTAGTGCACGCCCATGCGATCCCAGCGGCCGATC
This sequence comes from Steroidobacteraceae bacterium, assembly GCA_035765415.1. Taxonomy (GTDB): domain Bacteria; phylum Pseudomonadota; class Gammaproteobacteria; order Steroidobacterales; family Steroidobacteraceae; genus CADEED01. The sequence goes on from DASTXR010000097.1 coordinate 30,148, forward strand.
GAATACACCGTGACCGACAGCGCCAGCGTGACGTTCACGGCGATCATCAGCGCCGAGAGCCGGTCGACGACGAGCACGATGCCGAACGGCGCCTGCCATCCGCCGATGGCGTACACACCGATGCCGTGCGACCAGATATCGGGCACCGAATCCGTCGTGAGCCATACCATGGTCACCGCGGCGGCGAGCTGGAGCACCGTGGCGAAAAGCATGATCAGCAGCCGGGGCCAGCGTCGGGACTCGGCGAACAGCAGCAGGACAGCTCCCGCGACCAGCGGCACGACGATGGGCAGCACGGGCAGGTGTCGCAGCCATGCGTTCACCGGTCACCTCCCTGGCCATCGACGTGATCCGTGCCGATCATGCCGCGCGCGGCGATGATGACGACGAGGAACAGCGCCGTGGTCGCAAAACCGATGACGATGGCGGTGAGCACCAGCGACTGCGGCACCGGGTCGGCGTATGACATCGGATCCACGATCCCGTCACCGGCGATGACCGGAGGAGCGTCGACCGCCAGGCGGCCCGTGCAGAAAATGAACAGGTTGACCGCGTAGGAAAGCAGCGACAGGCCCATGATCACCTGGAAAGTGCGCGGTCGCAGCAGCAGCCACACTCCCGAGGCGGTGAGCACGCCGATCGCGATGGTGAGCACTATCTCCATGGGGCGGGCCCCGGACTCGACGGCAACACGCGCGTCGTGCTGGTCTCCACCTGCCGGCGCTGGCTGCGCAGGGACTGGTGGGCGAGCGCGATGAGCATGAGAACGGTGGCGCCCACCACCAGTAGATAGACGCCGAGGTCGAACAGCAACGTGCTCGACAGGTGCAGCTCGCCGATGAGCGGCAGCGCGCCATGCCAGGAGAGGTTGCTGAGGAAATTGCGCGAGGCGGGCCATGCGAGGATTCCCGCGCCGCCCGCGCAGAGGAGCCCGATGCCGATCGCGTACTGCGGATGAACCCGCATGCGCGATTCGATCCACAACGTGCCGCTGACCATGTACTGAACGATGAAGCCGGTAGCCATGACGAGGCCGCCGACGAATCCGCCGCCCGGCGCATTGTGGCCGCGCAGCAGGAAGAATACGGAGATCACCCCGGCGACCGGCATCAGCAGGCGGCCGAGAACCGCCGGCACGCGCATGAAACCGCGCGGCAATACATCGTCTGGATCGTTGAGGACGCCGTTTTCGGCATCGATACGCTGTGCGGGTGGCGCGGCCATGCTCTCGGGCGCAGGCCGGAACCGGCGCAGCAACTTGAAGACCGCGAGCGCGACGATGGCCACCACGGTGATCTCGCCCAGGGTGTCGAACCCGCGGAAGTCGACCAGGATCACGTTGACCACGTTGCGGCCGCCGCTGTCGGGCAATGCACGCTCCATGAAGAACCGTGCGATTCCTTCGCCGCGCGGGCGCGTCATGATGACGAAGGCGAGGCTGGCGAGTCCCGCGCCCGCGACGATGGCCAGGATCAGGTCACGCGCGCGACGCAGGCGTGCCCGCGGAGTGCGGCGCCCGGGGTCATCGAGCTCCAATCGCTTCGGCAGCCAGCGAAGCCCGAGCAGTATCAAGACGACGGTCACCACTTCGACGCTGATCTGGGTGAGCGCCAGGTCGGGCGCCGAGAACCACGCGAACGTGAGGCAGGTGATGAGCCCCGCGCCGCCCGACATGATCAACGCCGCGAGCCGGTGGTACTTCGCCTGGGTGGCGGCGCCGATGGCGCAGGCCGCGCCGATCGCCCACAACATCGCGAATGCCGCGCTCATCGGCGTCAGCGGAAGCCTCCCTGGTGGCGCGGCCTCCTGCAGCGCCGTGACGCCGGCGATTGCCACGATGGCAAGGACGATCAGCGCCAGCTGCGGCTGCAGGCGGCGCGTCGACAGCGTATTCAAGAGGCGGTCCGCGGTGCGCATCAGCACCACCATGCTCACGTCGAAGCTGCGCCGTGCGTCGATCGGGCGTGAGAACGGCGGAGGCGCCAGGGCGCCGTCGCGATGGCGGTAGAGCAGCGCGTACAGCACGGCGCCGCCGATGAGCGCCACGGCGCTCATGACGAGCGGCAGCGTGAGCCCGTGCCATACCGCCAGGCTGTACTCGGGCACGTCCGCCCCTAACAAGGATCGGGCGGCGCTGGCGAGGAAGGGGCCCACCGTATCCGCCGGAAGAATGCCGACCAGCACGCATGCGCTGACGAGCAGCGCGCTCGGTGCGAGCATCCAGCGGTTCGGATCGTGGGGCTTGCGCGGCAGCCGCTGCGATAGCGGACCGAGAAAGGTGCGATGCGCGAGGCGCAGCGAATACGTCACGGAGAACAGGCTGGCGAGCGTGGCGACGGCAGGCAGGCCTATGCGCAGCCACGCCGCTTCGCCGGCGAAGATGGTTTCGGCGAAGAACATTTCCTTGGAAAGAAAGCCATTGAGCAACGGTACGCCGGCCATGGCTGCGGTCGCCACGATGGCGAGCGTCGCGGTGATGGGCATGACCCGGCCGAGACCGCGCAGCCGATGCAGGTCGCGTGTGCCGGTCTCGTGGTCGACGATGCCGGCGGCCATGAACAGCGAGGCCTTGAAAGTGGCGTGATTCATCATGTGAAACACGGCCGCGACCAGCGCCAGCTGGCTGTTCATGCCGAGCAGCAGCGTGATCAGGCCGAGGTGGCTGATGGTGGAGTAGGCGAGCACACCCTTGATGTCGCGCTGGAACATTGCGGCGCCCGCGCCGAGCAGCAGCGTGGCGAGCCCCGCGCCGCACACCAGGGTGAACCACAGGTCGGTACCGGCGAGCACGGGCCAGAGCCGCGCCAGCAGGAACACGCCGGCCTTGACCATGGTCGCCGAATGTAGATAGGCGGACACCGGGGTCGGCGCCGCCATGGCGTGCGGCAGCCAGAAATGGAACGGAAACTGTGCGCTCTTGGTGAAGGCGCCGATGAGCACCAGGACGAGGACCAGCGGATACCACGCGTGCGCGCGGATCTGCGCGCCCGCGGCGAGCACGCGGTCGAGATCGTATCCGCCGACGATCTCGCCGATGAGCAGCACTGCCGCGAACAGGCACAGACCGCCGGCGGCCGTGACGGTGAGCGCCATGCCGGCGCCGCGGCGCGCTTCGGCACGGTGGTACCAGTAAGCGATGAGCATGAACGAGGTGAAGCTGGTGAGTTCCCAGAACACCACCATCTGGATGAGGTTGCCGGACAACACGATGCCGAGCATCGCGCCCATGAAGGCCAGCAGGAACGAGAAGAAGCGCGGCACCGGATCCGCGGGCGAGAGGTAGTAGCGCGCGTAGAAAACCACCAGTGCGCCGATCCCGGTGATCAGCATCGCGAACATCCAGGCGTAGCCATCCATGCGCAGCTGGAGGTCCAGCCCGCGCTGTGGCAACCACGGCAGGCTGGCGCGCACGACGCCGCCGTCTGTTACCTGTGGATAGAGCGCGATGAGCAGCGCCGCGCTGGCGAGCGCGAACGCGCCGGCGAGCCAGGCTTCCGCGTTGCGCGCATTCGATGGAAGCACCGCGGCGCAGATGCTTCCCAGGAACGGCAGCAGCAGGATCAGGGTCAGGGACATGCGAAGACTCTATCGTCGAATGGTGCGTTGCGAACGCTTCGACTCGAAGGCGGCGAAGATGTTGCGCGCGCCGTCGACTATGGCCGCCACCGCGGGATGTTTGATCCTGCGTTCGACCGAGATGGCGAAGAACTCCGCGCGCACCGCGTGCACCATGCCGACCCGCACGAAGCCGAACTGTTTGCGGAACTGCTGTTCCTGAACCGCGGGCACGGGCGCGAATCCGTGGCCCGCGCGGGCGAATTCGCGCAGCAGCGCGTAGTCCTCGAATTCACCGGCCACGATCGGGTGTACGTTCTGCCGCTCCAGCCACTGGTCCAGTGAACGGCGGATCGCCGTGTCTTCGGTAGGCAGGAGTATCGGCACGCCATCGAGCGATTGCGGAAACCCGCGGCGCAGGCTCGCGGCGATGGCCGGAGTCGCCATCCAGCACACGCCACAGCTTCCGAGAGCGTGGCTGTACGCGCGCACGTTGAGCGTGGGCGTGACCGGCGCATCCGACAGCACCACGTCCAGCTCGTGCACGGCGAGATTCGCCACCATGCGTTCGAGCGTGCCCTCGCGGCAGCTGATGCGCACCGGCTGCGCGAGGTGCAGTGCCGGTTCCAGCAGCCGTTGCGCGATCTCCTTCGGCAATACGTCGTCGATGCCGACCACCAGCCGCAGCGGCCGCTGCGAGGGACGATGCTCGAGCGCCTCGACGAGCTCGCGGCCCAGGCCGAAGATTTCCTGCGCGTACGAATACACCAGCCGGCCGATTTCCGTGGGTACCAGCTTGCGCCCGGATTTCGTGAACAGTTTTTCGCCGAGCCGCTGTTCCAGCGTGCGCAACTGCGCGCTCACCGTCGGCGCCGACAGCGCGAGCTCCTCGCACGCGCGCGTGATGCTGCCGGTGCGCACAACCGACCAGAAGTAGAGCAGGTGCTGGTAGTTGAGACGTCGCAGGTTGGCCATGACCGATGATCCCGCCATAGTTCGAAAAAAGCGAATCGAAACCGCGAATCTTTCAAATTGTAGGAACCCGTCGCGCGGGCTAAAACATGCCCATGAATGCATTGACCCGCGATCCATCGACTCCCCGCCCGGCCATCGTCGTCACCGAAGCCGACGCTCGCCGGCTGCGAGGCATGCTTGCCGCGCGCCGCGAATCGGCGTTGCGCGACGAAGCGCATCTCGACGAGCTCGAATCGGAGCTCGAGCGCGCGCTGCTGGTCACGGCGGACGCGGTGCCTCCCGACGTGGTGGTCATGGACAGCGCAGTTCGAGTCCGCGACCTGTCGAACGACGAACCTCGCGAATACACGCTGGTGTATCCGGCGGAAGCCGATCTCGATGCCGGACGGATTTCCGTGCTGGCGCCACTCGGCACCGCGTTGCTCGGCTTCCGCGAAGGCGACGAAGTCGAATGGTTGATGCCCGGCGGCCTGCGCCGCCTGCGAATCGAACGAGTAAGGAGCCGACATGAAGCTGCTGTGCGCCACTGACCTGTTGCCCAAGACCGAGGCCGCGATCGAGCGAGCGGGTTTCCTCAGCGAAGCGCTGGACGCCGAGCTCACGGTGCTGCACGCGGTGAGTCCGGAGGCAGCCGAGGGCGGCACGCTCGAGCAACGCCTGCGCCGCACCAGCGCGCGCCTGGCCACTCGAACTTCCGCGCCGGCCTGGCGATGGGAATCCCGCGCCGACATTTCGGTGCGGTGCGGGCGCCCCGCGCGGGTCGTGCTCGACACGGCATATCGCCAGGATGCGCGGCTGGTCATCCTCGGGCCGCATCGCGCGAATGCATTTGTGGATGCGGTCAGCGGCACCATCACCGAAAAGGTGCTGGGTGCCGCGGCCTGCCCGGTGTTGATCGCGCGCCAGGAGATCCCGGCCGGCTATCGCCACGTGCTGGTCGCGCTCGACGGCTCGCCTCGATCGGCCCACGTGCTGCGCGAAGTCGAAGCGCTGGTCCTGGCGCAGGACAGCCTGGTGACGGCCATGCACGCGCATGAGCCGGCGTACGAGAGCATGATGAACACCGTGGGCATCGGCGCCGAGAACATCGTCAAGTACGCATCGGATTCGCGCAAGCAGGCCACGGAGAACATCCGCGCCGCGATCGCATCGAGCAGCCGGGACGCGCGCCGATACCAGGTGTCGATCGTCGAAATGCGGCCGGCCATGGCCATCCTGCGCGCGGTGGAAAGCCTGAAGCCCGACCTGCTGGTGCTGGACACGCGCGGCCACGGGAGGTTTCGCCGCGCCTTGTTAGGCAGCGTGGCGAGCGAAGTATTTAACGCGGTGCAGTGTGACGTCCTGCTGGTGCCCGATCGCGTCACCCGCGAACGGATGGCCGCCTGAGGCCGGGGAGGCTTAGAGGACGTCGTCCTCGCCGGTGACGCCGCCTTCGCTTTCCCAGCGATTCACTTCCCAGACTTCTTCGCGGCTGAACTTCAGGCGCGCGCCGGCGCCGCCGCCGTTGTCGGCGATGAACACGACGCCCGCGGCCTCGAGCGTCGCGCGCAGCCGGCGACGCGTGGTTTCATCGGCCGCGCGGAAACGCTTTTCGAAATCGGCGATGGTCTGGACGTCGATGGCGGCCGATTGCGAGAGCTGCGCCTGCGACCATTCGACGAGCGCACGGCCGGCGCGGCATTGCGCGGCGGTGAGGGCGGTGGGCGAGGTCATGATCGGCGTGCTCATGGCGCGATCGTAGCAAACGTCGGGCGCGGGTCTACACCGCCTGGCGAAGCTGCTCGATCCGCTCCGTCACGTCGGTGGCGCGCAGCTTGGAGCCCAGCTTGAACTTGCGCTGCCGCAGCTCCTGCAGGATGTCGGTGATCTCCGCAGCGGAAGGCCGCAGCGGCGCGAGCGACTCCGCGAGCGGCGGAACGGCCGTCTTGAGTACGTAACGTCGCGCGCTGGTGACGATCTGCGACACGATGAGACCCAGGCCCAGCGCCAGGCCGACCAATGCCCCGCGCGTGGCGGCATTCTCGTTGTCCGCGCCGGCCACCAGGCGCACGAGGCTGCCGATGGCCCACAGCAGCGGCACGAACGCACCCACCGCCAGCCAGACTCGCCCGTCGACCTGCGTCGACGAGAGCTTCTGCTGCACGGCCTGCGCGACCACGCCAAAGGGTTCGCGCATGCGCGTCCGTCGCTCGGCCGGCGTCAGCAGTGAAGGGTTGTCGCGCACCTTGCGTTCGCGCTCGATGACCTCGCGGTACACCGTGTAGTAGTTGGGGAAGGTTTCGCTGATCAGCTCGTTTCCCGGGCGGGACTCTTTCGCCATGCCGCTGTACCTGTCCGGTACCGCTTCGAACGCGGTGTTGCACGACTGGCAGGTGCGCTCGTAGCCCACGAGAGCGCCCTGGCCGAAGCTGATGTAATACACGTGCGAGGCGGAGCCGACCCGCTTGACCTCAAACGCGCGCAGATCACGACAGACGGCGCAGTAATCGGCCACGAAGCCGAGCTTCTGCCGCTTGATGGTCTTGCCCCAGACGATGAACATGCCGCCCTCCCGAGCGCATTTGAACCGGCCGTAGTCTATTGGCGGGCGATCGGGCGAAGGTCTACTTGCGTCGCAATTACGTCGTGTATTAGATGGAGGCACACATGAAATTCCGCAAACTGGGAAACACGGGTTTGATCGTCTCGGAGATGTGCCTCGGCGCCATGACGTTCGGCAGCGGCGAGGGCATGTGGGCCACGGTGGCGGGCGTGAGCGAGGAGGGTGTCACCGACCTCATCAAGACCGCGTTCGATCGCGGCATCAACTTCATCGACACCGCGGATTTCTACTCGAACGGGCAATCCGAGGTGGTTACGGGCAATGCGCTCAGGAAGCTGGACCTGCCGCGCGATTCCTATGTGCTGGCCACCAAGGTGCTGCTGCGCATGGGTCCCGGACATAACCAGATCGGGCTGTCGCGTGCGCACATAATGCAGGGCGTGGACGCGAGCCTCAAACGGCTGCAGCAGGATCACATCGACCTCTACCAGATCCACGGCCGCGACCCGTTCACGCCGATGGAGGAGACGCTGGACGCGCTGGACGACTGCGTGCGCGCGGGCAAGGTGCGTTACATCGGCCTGTGCAATCTGTCGGCCTGGGAAATCATGAAATCCCAGTGGATCTCGGACAAGAAAAACCTCGCGCGCTTCGAAAGCCTGCAGATGTATTACTCGGTGGCCGGACGCGACATCGAACGCGAGATCGTGCCGCTGGCGAAGGATCAGAACCTGGCGATCATGCCCTGGAGTCCGCTGGCCGGCGGATTGCTGTCGGGCAAGTTCTCCCGGGAGAACGAGAAGCCGGAGGGCGCTCGCCGCGCCACGCTCAACTTCCCGCCCGTGGACCGCGAGCGCGCATTCAATGTCATCGACGTGATGCGGCCCATCGCCGCGGACCATCTCGTCTCGGTCGCGCAGGTGGCGTTGGCCTGGCTGCTGGCGCAGGCGCACGTCACTTCGGTGATCATCGGCGCCAAGAACCAGGAGCAACTGCTCGACAACATCGGCGCCACCGAACTCGAGTTGAGCCCCGAGCAGATCCGGGCGATCACGATTGCTTCTGCGCTGCCGAATGAATATCCCCAGTGGATGCTTGCGCGGCAGTCGTCCGACCGGTTGGAGCAGATCAACGGCACGGTGTGATTCCGTGGCATTTCTGGTAGCGTTACCGCCGCCAATTTTCAGGGGGGCGGATGTATCTAGGCATCGATATCGGCACGTCCAGTGTCAAAGCCGTGCTGGTCGACGACCAAGACACGGTGGTCGAACAGGCCTCGGCACCGCTCAACGTTTCCCGCCCGCACGCCGGATGGTCTGAACAGAATCCCGCTGACTGGTGGAGCGCCACCAACGCCGCCGTCAAGGCACTGCCAGCGGACCTTCGCAAGGCTGTGAAAGCCGTCGGCCTGTCCGGGCAGATGCACGGCGCCACGCTGCTGGACGCCAACGACAAGCCATTGCGTCCTGCGATCCTCTGGAACGATGGCCGCAGCGAAAAGCAGTGCGCCACGCTCGAGAAGGCGGAGCCGCGCGCCCGCGAGATCAGCGGCAACATCGCGATGCCGGGGTTCACGGCGCCCAAGCTCGTCTGGGTGCGCGAGAACGAGCCTGCGGTGTTCAAGGAGACGCGCAGCGTCCTGCTGCCGAAGGCTTACGTCCGCATGCTCATGACTGGCGAGAAGGTCGAAGAGATGTCGGACGCCGCGGGCACGCTGTGGCTCGACGTGGGCAAGCGCCGATGGTCGCCGGAGATGCTGGCCGCCACGGGCCTCGATGAGTCGCACATGCCGCGCCTCGTGGAAGGTTCTGACCCGTCGGGCACGTTGCTCAAGTCGGTGGCCGCGGACTGGGGCATGGACGCTGTACCGGTGGCCGGCGGCGGCGGCGACAACGCGGCCGGCGCCGCGGGCATCGGTGTCATCAAACCGGGCGATGCGTTCCTGTCGCTGGGCACATCGGGCGTGCTGTTCCTGGTCACGCCGAAGTTCCTGCCGAATCCCGCCAGGGCCGTGCACGCGTTCTGCCACTGCCTGCCGGGCGTGTGGCATCAGATGAGCGTGATGCTGAGCGCGGCCTCGTGCGTCGACTGGGCCGTGAAGCTCACCGGCACGAAAGACGCCGCGGAGCTGCTGTCGAAGGTGGAAGCGCGTGGCGCGCTCGATGGCCCCGAGATTTTCCTTCCCTACCTTTCGGGCGAACGCACACCCCACAACGACCCGCAGGCGCGCGGCGTGCTGTTCGGCCTCAATCACGATTCGGATGCAGCGGCCATCGGCCAGGCGGTGCTCGAAGGCGTCGCCTTCGCATTTGCCGATGGTCTCGATGGGCTCGTCGAAGCCGGAGCCACCATCGACAGGATTTCGGTGATCGGCGGCGGCGCACGCTCCATGTGGTGGGGCGGGGTGCTGGCCGCGGCGCTCAAGCGGCCGCTCATTTACCGCGATGCCTCGGAAGTCGGCCCGGCGCTTGGCGCTGCCAGACTCGCCCGACTGGCCAAGACGCGCGAACGGGCGGAGGATGTCTGCCGTCCGCCGCCGGTGCGCGTGGTCATCGAACCCAACACCCGCGATATCGAGCAACTGGCGCCCAAGCGCCGTGCCTTTTCCCAGATTTATCAGGACCTTCGTCCAAGATTCCGAGGAGTTTGACCATGTCGAGCGCACAACCATTGCCAACCCCCACTTCCTATTTCGGAAGCGTCGCGCCCATCAAGTTCGAAGGCCCGAAGTCGGACAATCCGCTGGCTTTCCGCTACTACAACAAGGACCAGATCGTCCTTGGCAAGCGCATGGAAGACCTGCTGCGTCCCGCCGTCTGCTACTGGCATTCGTTCGCGTGGAACGGTCACGACATCTTCGGCCAGGGCACGTTCGACCGGCCCTGGAATGCCGGCGTGATGGACCAGTCGGCTGCCTGGATGAAGATGGATGCGGCCTTCGATTTCTTCACCCGCCTGGGCACGCCGTTCTACTGCTTCCACGACGTGGACGCGATGCCGACCGCGTCGAACATCAAGGAACACGTCGCCAATCTCGCCGCGACCATCGACCGCCTCGAGAAGAAGCAGGCCGAGACCGGCATCAAGCTGCTGTGGGGCACGGCCAACCTGTTCTCGCATCCGCGCTACATGGGCGGCGCGTCGACGAATCCGGACCCGGATGTGTGGGCGTTCGCGGCCACGCAGGTTCGCCATTGCATGGACGCCACCAAGCGCCTCGGCGGTGCTAACTACGTGCTGTGGGGCGGCCGCGAAGGTTACGACACGCTGCTCAACACCAGCCTCAAGCACGAGCTCGCCAACTTCGGCCGCTTCCTGCAACTCGTGGTCGAGCACAAGCACAAGATCGGCTTCAAGGGCACCATCCTCATCGAGCCCAAGCCGCACGAGCCCACCAAGCATCAATACGACTTCGACACCGCGACCGTGTACGGCTTCCTCAAGAAGAACGGCCTCGAGAACGAAGTGAAGGTGAACATCGAGGCCAACCACGCCACGCTCGCGGGCCACAGCTTCGACCACGAAATCGCGATGGCCGATGCGCTCGGCATCTTCGGCTCCATCGACATCAATCGCGGCGATCCGCAGAACGGCTGGGATACCGACCAGTTCCACAACGATCCGCTCGACATGACGCTCGCGATGTATCGCATCCTGAAGGCCGGCGGCTTCACCACCGGTGGCTTCAACTTCGATGCGAAGGTGCGCCGCCAGTCCATCGATCCGGCCGACATGTTCTACGGCCACGTCGGTGGCCTCGATCTGCTGGCGCGCACGCTGCTGTCGGCGGCGGCGCTCATCGAACACGGCGGCATCGACAAGTTCGTCGAGCAGCGTTACGCGAAGTGGGCGGGTGAAGCGGGCCAGAAGATCTACGCGAAGGGCGCATCTCTCGAGTCCATTTCCGATGCGGCGGTGGCGGCGAACATCAATCCGAAGCCGCAGTCGGGACGCCAGGAATATCTCGAAAACCTGGTCAACCGGTTCGTCTAGGTGAGCCTGTCGCACACGATGTCGCGGGTCTGCCGGCCGGCAGTTTTTCTGGCTCTTGCATTCGCGACATCGTGGGTGGCGGCCGCGCCTGCGGCAAAGACATCGAAGGTCGTGAGAGTGGGCAAAGCCTCGGTGGCGCTCGACTGGTCGCCGGGCTGGCAACTCGATCCCAATACCGCGGCGCTGCCGCCCGAAAGCGCTGCGTTCAACACGGCGGATGCGACGAAGATGCGTGCGCTGTTGAGCACCGGACCGATGCGCGAGGAGATCAGCACCGACGCCGGCATCCGCGCGATCGCGAGCGACATGGCCGTGAAGCTCGAGGGCCAGAGCGTGGAGAAGAAGATCGAGGTCCAGCGGGTCGAGGGTGAACACGCGCGCGGGTACTACGTGTGCGCCACCGACCGCGCGCCGAAGGCGCGCGAATACAAGTACATGTGCCAGGGCCTGGTCAGTGTCGATGGGACGCCCATCGTGTTCACTCTCCTGTACAACGACCCCGGCAAGATCGAGGCCGACAAGGTCATCGCGGCCATGAAGACTATGCAGCTTTCCGCGAAAACCTGAAGTCGCATACGTATGCATCGCGGCGCGGGAGCCGCATTGCAGTAGAGTTCGCCAACTCGAACGGGTGGGGGAACGATGCGGCGACATCTCGCGTGGCTGGTGCTTTGTCTTGTCACTTCCATCTCCTGGGCCGCGCCGGATTTTCGCGCCCGCCCTCCCGAAGACGAAATCGTCTATTTCGTGCTTCCCGATCGCTTCGAGAACGGGGACACCGCCAATGACAATGGCGGCCTCGAAGGCGGGCGACTAGCCACCGGGTTCGATCCGGCGCACAAGGGCTTCTATCACGGGGGCGACCTCAAGGGCCTGATCGCGCGCCTCGACTACATCCAGGGCCTGGGCGCCACGGCCATCTGGCTGGGGCCTATATATAAGAATAAGCCGGTGCAGGGAGGCCCCGGGCAGGAAACCGCGGGTTATCACGGTTACTGGATTACGGACTTCCTGAGCGTCGATCCGCATTTCGGCAGTGATGCCGACATGCGCGCGTTCGTGGCCGCGGCGCACGGGCGCGGCATGAAGGTCTATCTCGACATCATCACCAACCACACCGCGGACGTGATCCAGTATCGCGAGTGTGCCGGCGCTGCCTGCCCGTATCGCTCCAAGGGTGACTATCCCTATTCGCGCAAGGGCGGCGTCCAGGGGGCGGCCATCAATGCCGGTTTCGCCGGCGACGGGATACGCACGGCCGGCAATTTCGCGAACCTGACGCGCGATGACTTCGCCTACACGCCTTTCGTGTTGCCCGCGGAAGCCGGCGTGAAATCGCCTGCGTGGCTGAACTCCACTATCTACTACCACAATCGCGGCAATTCGGATTTCTGGGGCGAGAGCTCGTTGTTCGGCGACTTCGTCGGCCTCGACGATCTCATGACCGAGAACCCGCGCGTGGTGCAGGGTTTCATCGACATCTACGGCGAGTGGATCGATCGCTACCGCATCGATGGGTTTCGCATCGACACCGCGCGCCACGTGAACCCGGAGTTCTGGCAATCCTTCGCGCCCGCCATGCTGAAGCGCGCGCGCGCGCGCGGCATTCCGAATTTCCACGTGTTCGGCGAAGTGGCCGCGGATGGCGTGGACGTGGCGCAGCTCGCGCGGCACACGCGCGTCGACAAGATCCCCTCGGTGCTGGACTTCGGTTTCGCCGGCGCGGTCAACAAGGTGCTGGCGGGCAGCGAAGGCACGTCGGTGCTGGCGCGGCTGTACCAGGACGATGGTCTCTACGAAGGCGGGGCGCCGGCGGCATTGCGCCTGCCTACCTTCACCGGCAACCATGATTTCGGGCGGCTCGCGTGGATCATTCGCACCGCGCGCCCGGGTGCGAGCGACGACGAGATGCTCAGGCGCGTGATGTTGTCGAACGCGCTGCTGTTCCTGCTGCGCGGCGTGCCGGTGGTGTACTACGGCGACGAGCAGGGCTTCGTGGGCCACGGCATCGACCAGGATTCGCGCCAGGACATGTTCGCGAGCCGCGTGCCGAGTTACAACGACCAGCGGTTGTTAGGCACCAGCAGCACCACGGCGGTTGCGAACTTCAATCGCGGGCACCCGTTGTATGCGCAGATCGCGGGCCTCGCGAAGCTGCGGCAGGAGCACGTGGCGCTGCGGCGTGGCCGCCAGGTGGTGCGGGCGCACGGCAAGACGCCGGGATTGTTCGCCGCCTCGCGCATCAGCAGCGATGGTCGCGAGATCGTCGTGGCGTTCAACACATCCACGGAGCCTGCGCAGGCGCACATCGAAGTGGAGCCGGGTTCGAAGGCATTCAAATCCTTGCACGGCGCCTGCGCGGCCAGCGCGAGCGCGCCGGGCAGTCTCAGGGTCGAGGTGCCGCCGTTGAGCTACCTCGTCTGCGAAGGTACGGCGCAATGAGGTGGTTGGCAGGGTGGGTGCTGGCGGCATGCGCGCTTCAACCGGTGTACGCGCAGGTGGTGTACAGCGCCGCGACCGAGGCCACGGTGCGATCGCCCGCTGGAAATCTGATCGTCAGCGTGCGCGTGAACGGCGAGGGCCGGCCCGAGTATTCCATCCTGAGAAGCGGGCGAACGATCGTCGACTGGTCGCGCCTGGGTTTCATTCTCGCCAACGCGCCCAAGCTCGAGCGCAACTTCGAGCTGGCGCGCGTCGAAGAGAAGGCGATCGACGAAACCTGGGAGCAGCCCTGGGGTGAGCGTCGTTTCGTGCGCAACCGGTGCACCGAGCAGCGCGTGACGCTGCGGGAAAAGACCGGCGCGCAGCGCCATCTCACCGTGGTGTTCCGCGTGTTCGACGACGGCGTGGGTTTCCGCTATGAATTTCCGGAGCAGCGAACGCTGGCGCAGGTGGATATCGTCGACGAGCTCACCGAGTTCGCGGTGGCGGAATCCGCGACCGCGTGGTGGATTCCGGGTGGCGAGTGGAACCGCTACGAATATCTGTACAACAGGACGCCGCTGGCGGAGCTCGGCCAGGCGCATACGCCGATGACGCTCAGGACGGCGAGCGGAATACACATCGCGATTCACGAGGCCGCGCTGGTCGACTACGCCGGCATGTGGCTGCGACGCGTGTCGGGCCAGCGCCTGAAAGCCGTGCTGTCTCCCTCGTCGAGCGGCCCTTCGGTGCGCCGCCAGGCGCCGTTTGCCACACCCTGGCGCACGTTGCAGATCGCCGATTCCGCCGCCGGCCTGTACATGTCGGACCTCATCCTGAATCTCAACGAACCTAACAAGCTCGGCGACGTGTCGTGGGTCAAGCCGTTCAAGTACGTCGGCATCTGGTGGGGAATGCACCTCGGCACGCAGACCTGGGGCTCGGGCCCGAAACATGGCGCGACCACGAAAGAGACCATGCGATACATCGACTTCGCCGCGAAGCACGGCTTTCGCGGCGTGCTCGTCGAGGGCTGGAACAAGGGCTGGGATGGCGACTGGTTCGCCAGGGGTGACGAATTCAGCTTCACCGAGTCCTACGCGGACTTCGACATCGTGGCGCTGGCGGCGTACGCGAAGAAGAAAGGGGTACGCCTCGTCGGCCATCACGAAACCGCCGGCAACATCGCCAACTATGAAAAGCAGTTAGGACCCGCGCTCGACCTGTACGCGAAGCTTGGCATCGATGCCGTGAAAACCGGCTACGTGGCCGATGCCGGTGGGGTGCAGGCGCTGGGCGATGACGGACGAATTCATTTCGAGTGGCACGATGGGCAGGTGCAGTCGCGCCATCACCTGCGCGTGGTCGAAGAAGCCGCGAAGCGCCGCATTGCGATCAACGCCCACGAGCCCATCAAGGACACCGGGTTGCGGCGCACGTATCCGAACTGGGTGGCGCGCGAGGGCGCGCGGGGCATGGAATACAACGCCTGGGGCGATCCGCCGAATCCGCCGGAGCACGAAGTGAACCTGGTGTTCACGCGCATGCTCGCGGGCCCCATGGATTACACGCCGGGCGTGCTCAGCCTCACGGGAGCGGGCGGCAAACGCATTCAATCGACCGTGGCCCGCCAGCTTGCGCTGTACGTCGTGCTCTACAGCCCCATCCAGATGGCGGCGGACCTGCCGGAGAACTACGCGAAGTTTCCGCGGCCATTCCAGTTCATCAAGGACGTGCCCGCGGACTGGAGCGACACGCGCGTGCTCAACGGCGAAGTGGGTGACTACGCCACGATCGCGCGCAAGGATCGCAACAGCGACGACTGGTTTGTGGGCAGCATCACGGACGAAGAACCGCGCACGGTGCGCGCGTCGCTGGGCTTCCTCGACGAAGGGAGGAAGTACTACGCCACGATCTATCGTGACACGCCGGATGGTGGAAAAAACCACGGCGTCGAAATCGAAACGCGCCCCGTGTCGCGGCACGACACGCTGCAGTTGATGCTGGCCGCCGAAGGCGGGCAGGCGATCCGGATCTCGCCGCAGCGCCCGCCGGAACGACCCAAAAAGAAAAAACAACCCGAGTTCGACGTCGAATGAACAACAAGCCTCAAGTGACGTTCTGGCAGATCTGGAACATGTGTTTCGGATTTCTGGGCCTGCAGTTCGGATTCGCGCTGCAAAACGCCAACGTCAGCCGCATCTTCCAGACCCTGGGCGCGAAGATAGACGACATCCCGATCCTGTGGATTGCCGCGCCACTGACCGGCTTGCTGGTGCAGCCCATCGTCGGCTACTACTCGGACCGCACCTGGAACCGATTGGGCCGGCGGCGTCCGTATTTCCTGGCGGGCGCCATTCTCGCGTCGCTGGCGCTCATCGCCATGCCGCGCTCGCCGGTGTTGTGGATGGCGGCGGGGTTGCTGTGGATTCTCGATGCCAGCATCAACATCGCGATGGAGCCGTTCCGCGCTTTCGTGGGCGACCAGATGCCCGAGAAGCAGCGGCCTGCCGGCTATCTCATGCAGAGTTTCTTCATCGGCGTGGGTTCGGTGGTGGCGAGCATGCTGCCGTGGATATTCGCGCAGGCTGGTGTCAGCAATGTTGGCACCGGCAGTGGTGAGAGCGCCATTCCCGACACCGTGCGTTACTCGTTCGACATCGGCGCCGTGGTGCTGGCGGCCACGATGTTGTGGACCATCTTCTCGACACGCGAATACCCGCCCGGCGAGCTGCACGGGTTCGCCGATGCGACGCCGAACGCCGAGGGCGTGAATCCGGGCAGCGCTTCGCGGGCGCGCACGCGCGGGCTCGCGTGGCTGGTCGCCGGATCGCTGGGCGTGTACCTGGTGTGGCGGTTTGCGTTCGACCAGCAGCTCTATCTACTGGGCGGCGGGCTCGCCGCCTGGGGCCTGGCGCTGCTGGTCAACGGCGGCAGCGGCGGGAGCGGCATGTTTGCCACGCTGATGCGCGACGTTGACAACATGCCGGAGCGCATGCGCCAGCTCATTCCCGTGCAGTTCTTTTCATGGCTGGCCCTGTTTGCCATGTGGATCTATACGACATCGGCCGTGGCGCGCGTGCACTTCGGCGCCACCGACACGGTGGGGCCGGCCTACAACGAGGGCGCCAACTGGGTAGGCGTCCTGTTTGGCGCCTACAACGGGTTCGCGGCGCTCGCGGCGATGGTGATCCCGTGGATGGTGCGCGCGCTCGGCATCAACGTGAGCCATCTCGTCAATCTGCTGCTGGGTGGCGTGGGGCTGGCGTCGTTCGTCGTGATACGCGACCCGCAGTGGTTGCTGGCGTCGATGATCGGCGTGGGTTTCGCGTGGGCGTCGATTCTCTCGCTGCCGTACGCGCTGCTCGCCGGCAGCGTGCCTTCGCGCAAGATGGGCGTGTACATGGGCATCTTCAATTTCTTCATCGTGATTCCGCAGCTCGTGGCCGCGACGGTGTTGGGCACGGCGTTGAAGCACCTGCTTGGCGGCCAGCCCATCTACGTGCTCGTGGTGGGAGGCGTGAGTTTTGCGTTGGCCGGAGTTCTGGCGCTCCGCGTCCGCTAAATGGGATCAGACCCCATTCAGCCGGACTTGCGGATCACCAGCTTCGTCGGGATCACGCTGTTGGCGGCGGCTTCACCGGCGATCTGGCGCAGCAGCGTGTCGACCAGCAGTTCACCGGCGCGGCGCGTGTCCTGCATCACGGTGGTCAGCGGCGGGTTGGTGAGGCTCGCCGCGGGGATGTCGTCGAAGCCGACGACCGCCACCTGGCGTGGCACGTCCACGCCTGCTTCCTGCAACGCGCGCAACGCGCCGATGGCGATGAGATCGCTGGCGGCGACGATGGCGTCGAACGCCACACCGCGCGCGCGCAACTCGGCCGCGGCATTGAAGCCCGATTCCTCGAGATTGATGGCGTCGACCTGCAACGCCGAGGAGGTGGGCAGACCCGCTTCCATCATGGCGCGTTCGTAGCCGCGGTAGCGGTCGAAGAATTCCGGCGAGTGGCTGGTGGCCGTGCCGAGGAACGCGACCTGGCGGCGGCCCTGCGCCAGCAGGTGACGCGTGACGTCGAAGCCACCCTGGGCGTTGTCGGAGCCCACCGAAACACCGGGCTCGTCCTTGAGAACCGGCCCCCAGCGCACGAAGTGCGTGCCCTGTTCGACCAGCTTGTCGAGACGCGGCCGGTATTCCTCGTAGTCGCCGTAGCCTAACAAGATGATGCCGTCGGCCTTGCGGCTGTCTTCGTAGTCCTGGCAGAAATCGCTCGAGAGCTGCTGGAAGGAGATCAGCAGGTCGTAACCCTGGCGCGCCGAGGCGCGGGTCAGCGAGCCCAGCATGGACAGGAAGAACGGGTTGATCTGCGAATCGTCGGGAGTGGGGTCTTCGAACAGCAGCAGCGCCAGCGTGTTCGAATGCTGCGAGCGCAGGTTCGAGGCGTTCTTGTCGACGCGGTAGTTGAGCTGGCGCGCGATCTCCTCGATGCGCTTGCGCGTCTCGAGACTGACCACGGGACTGCCGCGCAGCGCGCGCGAGACAGTAGGCTGCGAGACGCCCGCGAGAAACGCGATGTCAAAAGATGTCGGCTTTTCGTGCATTGAACGCAGCGCTTTTTTGAGCGCCGCCCCCTCGAGTGGCGCGATCATGCACGGGCCCATTGGGGAAAAGCTACTGCAGCGGCGAGATGTAAGACGTGGGCAGCAAAATCAAGGCGCTGCGAGTGCGAAAAACGCCACACCGTGACCGGGCAGGTTCAAGGTAGCGCTAGCAAAACTCCCCTCGGGAAGACCGTGGCCGCCGATCGCGTGCAACACCGTGATGCCGGGCAGTGTGACGCTCGCCGGTTCGCCCGACAGGTTGAACGCGACCAGCATGGCGGCTTGCGAATCGAAGCGGCGGAACGCCAGCACCGATTCGGTGGCCGCCAGGAATTCGATGTCGCCGTTGATGAGCAGAGGCTGATGTTTGCGCCACTCGAGCAGCCGCCGGAACCCGTGCAGCGCCGACGACAAATCGCGCTCCTGGGCGGCAACGGACAGCTGCAGATGCTGCTCCGGTACGGGCAGCCAGGGCGCAGCGTTTGAAAAGCCCGCGCGCGGAGTGGCGTCCCAGGGCATGGGCGTGCGACAGCCGTCGCGTCCCTTGAACGTGGGCCAGAACGCGATGCCGTAAGGATCGCGCAATGCCTCGAAAGGCACGTCCGCTTCCGCGAGCCCGAGCTCTTCGCCCTGGAACACGCAGACCGAGCCTCGAAGGCTTGCGACGAGACAGGAAAGCTGCGTGGCCATGTGCGGCGCCGATACGCTTCGACCCCAGCGGCTGACCACACGTTCGACATCGTGGTTCGAGATCGTCCAGCAGGGCCAGCTTTGCGGCGCACGCTGATTCAGTGTTTCGACGGTGGCGCGAATGTGCGCCGGCGAACTGTCGTTGCTCAGCAGCTCGAAGCTGTACGCCATGTGCAGACGACCCGGCTGCGTGTATTCGGCCACCGTCGCCGTGGAGTCGTCCGAGGAGATTTCGCCGAGCGCGACCACGTCCGGATACTCATCGAGCATCCGGCGGATTTCCTCGAGGTACGGCAGCATCTGCGGCTGCGTGTTGTTGTGCCGGTGCCATTGGAATCCGTAGGGGTTGTCGGCGCTGACACCCTTCGCCTTGCGCAAGTTCTTCGGCCGCGCCGGATTGTCGCGCAGCTTCGCGTCGTGAAAGCAGAAGTTGATGGCGTCCAGGCGCAGCCCGTCGACACCGCGGTCGAGCCAGAAGCGCATGTTGTCCAGCGATGCCTGGCGCACGTCGGCATTGTGGAAGTTGAGATCCGGCTGCTCGCTGAGGAAATTGTGCAGGTAGTACTGGCCGCGGCGAGGCTCCCAGGTCCAGGCGACGCCGCCGAAGATCGACAGCCAGTTGTTGGGCGGCGTGCCGTCTTCACGCGCGTCGGCCCACACGTACCAGTCGGATTTCGGATTGGTGCGGCTCTGGCGGCTTTCCTGGAACCAGGCGTGCTGGTCGGAGGTGTGGCTCAGCACCTGGTCGATGATGACCTTGAGCCCGAGCGCATGCGCCCTGGCAATCAGCCGGTCGAAATCCGCGAGCGTGCCGAAGATCGGATCCACCGCGCAGTAGTCGGCGATGTCATAACCGAAATCGGCCATGGGCGACTTGAAGAACGGCGACACCCAGATGGCTTCGACGCCGAGCGACGCGACGTAATCCAGCTTCGCGAGGATGCCGGGCAGGTCGCCCACGCCATCGCCGTTGGTGTCGAGAAAACTGCGCGGATAGATCTGGTAGATAGTCGCGCCGCGCCACCAGGGGTTGGCCGGCGCCGCATGGGGCGGGGTCACGTGTGTGGCTGCTGTGTTCATGCTCGCGGTGCGGGAGCTTAACCCAGAGCGGCGGGCGATCTCGCGGTTGCATACGTATTCAGCCTGAATACGTATGCAGGCGATAGGCGCGGGGCAAGGCCGGGGCCTACCATGAAGCGCTCTCGTAACATCGAACGTGTTCTGACTTCACGTTCGTTAAGGCCTCGCCGATTGACCCCCCTCGGTCGGCGAGGCTTTCTTTTTTTGCGTGGCCGCCGCGCGATGTTAGGAGCCAGCGAAGCTGCGCGCGTGCATACGTATTCACGAGGGAGCGCCGCGGGGCGCTGCTAAGGTCTCGTCGATGAACCGCTGAGGGAGGCGGGATGCGATTGAAGCCGTTCGCTTTCCTGACGTTGATGCTGGCGCTGACGCTCGGTCGCGCAGCCGCCGCCGACGCGCCTGCCGCGGTGGCGCGCCAGAGCCCCGACTGGCTTCGCGACGCCGTCGTATACGAAGTATTCCCGCGCGCATTTTCCGCCGAAGGCAATTTCAAAGGCGTCACCGCGCAGCTCGACCGGCTCAGGGAGCTCGGCGTGACCGTGCTCTGGCTCATGCCCATTCATCCCACGGGAAAGCTCAAGGCCAAAGGGACGCTCGGCAGTCCCTACGCGGTGCGCGACTACGACGCGATCAATCCCGAATACGGCACCGGCGAGGATCTCAAGCGACTGGTCGCCGCCGCGCATCAGCGCGGCATGAAGGTGTTCATCGATATCGTCGCCAATCACACGTCGTGGGATTCGGTGCTCATCGACAAGCACGCGGACTGGTACACGCACGATGCGGCCGGAAAGATCGTGCCGCCGAATCCAGACTGGGTGGACGTGGCGGACCTGGATTGGTCCAGGCCAGGTCTGCGCGAGTACATGAGCGGCATGCTGGTGCGCTGGCTGCGCGACTACGGGCTCGACGGATTCCGCTGCGATTACGCGAGTGGAGTGCCCACGGACTTCTGGGAAGCCGTGCGTCCGCAACTCGACCGCGTGCGTCCCGGGCTCGCGTTCCTCGCGGAGTCCGATGACCCGGCGTTGCTCACCAAGGCTTTCGACATCGACTACGCCTGGGATTTCTATCACGCGATGAGCGACGCGCTGGCCGGGCGCGCTCCCGCCTCGTCGGTGCGCGAGGTGTGGCAGCGCGCGGAAGCGAAGTATCCGCGCGGCGCCCTGCGCCTGCGTTTCTCGGACAACCACGACCAGTTGCGCACGACCGGCGCGGCGGGACTGCCGGCCGCGCTCGCCGCTTCCGCGGTTATGTTCACGCTGGACGGCGTGCCGTTGCTCTACAACGGCATGGAGACGGGCGATACCGTCGAATCCGCGGCTCCGGCGCTGTTCGAGCAGGCGCCCATCCAGTGGAATATGACCGAGCGCCGTCCCCAGGTGGAGTCTTACTACCGGGCGCTCGCGGCCTTGCGGCGCGCGCATCCGGCATTCACGCGCGGCGCCGTGCGGTGGCTGCGCAACAGCGACGAACAACGTGTGCTCACTTACGAGCGCTCCCTCCAGGGCCAGGCCAGCGGCGGAAAAAAGACAGCTTCCCTCGTGGTGGTCGTCAACCTGTCGTCGCAGGGATTTGCCGGCATCGTCGATGCCGGGGCCGGTGAGTACCGGGACATCACTCCGGGCCTGAAAGAGAGCGGACGCCAGGGCGCGGCTCTGCCCGGCGTGTTGCTGGCTCCCTGGGAATTTCGCGTTTTTCAGCGGGTCTCGCCGTGAATACGTATGCATGCGATTGCCAAGAGTGTGTCGCCGCAACATTCTTGCGGGCAGGGATTCTCGCGAAAGATTGGGTCACCGCGCGCTGATGTAGCCGCGTTGCAACAACCATTCAATAGTTAGGAGAGGGGTCGAATGAAGACTTTTAAGAAGAAAGGCAAGAGCACGAAGCCTGCCCAGTGGCGTCAAAATTCCGAGGTCAAGGCGGCGACCGGTTTTGCCATCTTCCTCATGGCGGGCAGCAACGCCGCGATGGCACAGGATGCGCCGGCCGGCGCAGCGGAGGCCGCGGAGATCGAAGAGGTGGTCGTCACGGGTATCCGCAAGAGCATCCAGGACTCGATCGGCGCCAAGAAGCTCGACTCTTCCATCGTCGAGGTGGTGTCGGCCGAAGACATCGGCAAACTACCGGATTCCTCCATCGCCGAGTCGATCGCGCGCCTGCCCGGCATCGCCGCGCAGCGTACCAACGGCCGCGCACAGACGCTGTCGATCCGCGGTCTCGGTCCCGACTTCACCGTCACGACACTGAATGGCCGCGAGCAGGCGACGACCAACGACAACCGCACCGTCGAGTTCGACCAGTACCCGTCGGAGCTCGTCACGCAGGTCAAGATCTACAAGACGCCGGACGCGGGCATGGCGTACCAGGGCATCGCCGGCACCACCGACATTTCGACGGTGCATCCGCTGTCCTACGATGGCCGGCGCACGTCGGTCACGTATCGCCGCGAACAGAACGCGCAGGATGCCAACATCCCGGGCCTCGACGATGCCGGCAATCGCGCCAACTTCACCTACATCGACCAGTTCCTCGACAACACGGTGGGTGTCGCCTTCGGCGTTGCCTACAACAAGAGCCCGTACCAGGCGCAGACGAAAGAGCCCTGGGGCTACGCGGACTCGCCGACCGGCCCCGGCGAGCGGATCATCGGCGGCGACAAGAGCGGCGTGCAGTCGTCGTTCTATGAGCGCCTGGGTTTTCTCGGCGTCGTCGAATACCGGCCCAATGACACCGTGCACCTGGTGCTCGATGCGTATCACTCCGACTTCAAGGAGCTGCAGACCATCCAGCGCGTCGAGTACGGCACCATCTGGGCGAATCCTTCGACTCCCGTCAGCAATCCGGGTGAAGTCATCGACGACCGCGTGCAATCGGGCACGTTCAACAACGTGCCGTTCACGGTCATCGAGAACTACAACAACGATCGCGACGCGAAGATCGATTCGATCGGCCTCAACGCCGACTTCACGCTCAACGACAACTGGAACCTGAACACCGACCTCAGCTTCTCGCAGGTCACCCGCGACGATCTGCGTCTGGAGTCGACGGCGGGTAACGGCAAGGTCGGCGATCCGACCTTCCCGGCGGTTCCTGACAACATTCCATTCACCACCGGGCCGGACGGTCGCACCTACCTGAACCCGACGGTCAACTACAGTGACTACGGCCTGGTGATGCTCAGCGACCCGGGCGCCTGGGGTGGTGGAACACGCCGCTCCGGCTTCGTCGGTCATCCGGAAATCGAAGACGAGATCAAGGCGATCCGGCTCACGGCCGCGCGCAAGTTCGAAGGATTCCTGAGCGAAGTGAGCTTCGGCGTGAACTACGCCGATCGCACGAAGCAGAAGGACCCGTTCCAGAGTCTTCTGTATCTGCCGGGTAACGTCTCGCACGTCGCAGTGCCCGAGAACTATCGCACGGGTGTCGCCGACGGCTCGTTCTTCGGCCTGGCGAACGGCGTCATCGGTTACGACGCCATCGGGCTGTGGAACAGCGGCTTCTGGCAGCCGATCGACGCGAGGAACGATCCGAACGCCGGCGACGGCGACCGCGTGTACGACGTGACCAACGCGTGGACGGTGAACGAGAAGCTCACCACCGTGTTCGTGAAGTTCGACATCGACACGCAGATCGGCGAGCTTCCGCTACGCGGCAACATCGGTGTGCAGAGCCTGACGGCGGACCAGTCGGCGCTGCTCGGGTTCACCAACAGCAACATCCCGGACAACACGCCGACGCTCGACGTGGAGTACCGCGAAGAGGGCGCCAAGTACACGGACATCCTGCCGAGCATGAACCTCGCGCTCGAGCTGCCGCACGATCAGAAGTTACGCTTTGGCGCCGCGGTCACCGTCGCGCGTCCGCGCATGGACGACCTGGGCGGTGGCTCCGGCTACAACGTCACACCCGACTCCGGATCGCCGACGCAGGGTCCGAACGGAGAGTTGTATTACTGGACCAGCAACGCCGGCGGCAATCCCGAGCTGCGGCCCTGGGAAGCCAACACGTACGACCTGTCCTGGGAAAAATACTTCGGTGACAACCAGGGATACTTCTCGCTGGCGGCGTACTACAAGGATCTGAAGACCTACATCGTCAACGAAACGATCATCCAGGACTACACGGGGTTCGGCCTGCCATCACCCGCGAGTGACTACGACCTCGCCAATGTGAACCGCCTCGGTGCACAGACGGCGAAGGTGAACGGCAGCGGTGGCTGGATCAAGGGCTTCGAGGCGACATTGTCGCTTCCGTTCGCCACGTTCTCCGAGGCGCTCGATGGCTTCGGGCTCATCGTGAGCGCGGCCAAGAACGACTCGGAGATCATGATCAACGACGAGCCGAGCCCTGTGCCTGGCCTGTCGACGACCGTGATCAATTCGACGTTGTACTTCGAGAAGGCGGGCTTCTCGGCGCGCGTGAGCAACCGTTCGCGCGATGAGTTCGTGGGCGAAGTGCCGGCGTTCGATGCGACGCTGACGCTGAACACCGTGGCGGCGGAGTCCATTCTCGATGCGCAGATCGGGTACGAGTTCCGCCAGGGTGCGATGGAAGGCCTGAGCATCAACCTGCAGGGTACGAACCTCACCGATGAGCCGTTCCAGCTCACGCAGGTCGAGCAACCATCGAAAGACCTGATCAAGTACCAGAAGTACGGCGCGATCTACTCGCTCGCGTTGACGTACAAGTTCTAGTCGAATCGCTGCTTCCAAACCTGACACCCGCCGGCATCGCTGCCCGCGGGTGTCTTTTTTTTGAGATGCTTGGACGATGAATGGTGAAATCAGATCGGTGGTGATCGCCGGCGGTGGCACCGCGGGCTGGATGACCGCGGCGGCGCTCGCCCGAGTCATGGGGCCGCGGCTGACGATCACGCTGGTGGAATCTTCCGAGATCGGCATCGTCGGCGTCGGCGAAGCCACCATTCCGGCGATCGCGGGCTTCAACCGCCTCATCAAGATCGACGAGGACGATTTCCTGCGGCACACGCAGGGCACGTTCAAGCTCGGCATCGAGTTCGTCGACTGGTACGAGAAAGGCCATGCGTACATGCATGCCTTCGGCCCCGTCGGGCGCGATCTCGCCTACATCCCTTTCCATCACTACTGGCTCCGGGACCAGGCGGCCGGGAAGGCGGGTTCGCTCTGGGACTACAGCTTCAACTGGCTTGCCGCCAGGCAGGGGCGCTTTGCGCGCGTCGACCGCATCCCCGATACGCCGCTGGCGGGGCTCGCGTGGGCGTTCCATTTCGACGCCTCGCTGTATGCCGCCTATCTATCGAAGTTCGCGCAGGCGCTGGGCGTGCGGCGCCTGGATGCGAAGATTGCCGGCGTACTCCAGGCCCCCGAAGGCGATGTGCGCGCGCTCAAGCTCGAGGACGGCCGCGAGCTCGCGGCGGACTTCTTCATCGACTGCACGGGATTCCGCGGATTGTTGATCGAGGGCGCGCTCGGCACCGGATACGACGACTGGACGCACTGGCTGCCCTGCGATCGCGCGCAGGCGGTGCCAACCTCCAGCGTCAGCCCGCTCACGCCGTATACGCGCGCGACAGCGCTCGAGGCGGGCTGGCAGTGGCGCATCCCCTTGCAACACCGCACCGGCAACGGCCACGTCTATTCATCGTCGTTCACCACGGACGAGCGCGCGCGCGAGCTGCTGCTCGCCAACCTGGACGCGCCGGCGCTCGCCGAACCGCGGTTGATAAAGTTCACCACCGGACGGCGCAAGCTGCTCTGGAACCGCAACGTGGTGTGCATGGGGCTGGCCAGCGGTTTCCTGGAACCGCTCGAGTCCACGTCTATCCACCTGATCCAGGTGACGATCCAGCGGCTCATCCTGCATTTCCCGCATCTCGGGAGCTGCGAGGAAAGGCGCCGCGAGTTCAACCGCGCGGCCGCGGCGGAATACGACTACATCCGCGACTTCATCATCCTGCACTACCACGCGAACCATCGCGTGGGCGAGCCGTTCTGGGACGCGTGCCGGAACATGTCCGTACCGGACTCCCTGCGTCACCGCATCGAATTGTTCCGGGAGAGCGCCGGCATCTTCTGTGCGACCGACGATCTGTTCCAGCTCACGAGCTGGCTGCAGGTGCTGTGGGGGCAGGGTGTGCGGCCGCAATCCACGCACGCATTCGTCGAGGCAGTCGCGCCCAAAGATCGCGCGGGCTACCTCGACGATCTTCGCCGGCTGTATGCACAGGCCGCGCAGAAACTGCCGCCGCATGCGGAGTTCATCGCGCGGCACTGTGCCGCCACGCCGCCCGGCCTCACCTAGGCCCGAAGCAGGGCTCGACGAACACCGCCGTCGTGCGCGCCGGAATCGTGAACGTGCCGGTGCTGCTCCTGAACTTCGAGGTGCGCACCACCGGGTCCTGGGAAATCGCCTGGATGGGATGAAGCAGCAGCGGCTGCTTCCTGAAGGCGGTATCCGTGAACGTCTGCACCGTGGGCGTGGCATTCACCAGCACCACGGCTTCGGCGGCGCCGAGGCAGAACCTGTCGGTGTTCCTGATGCGCTCGACGATGAGCCCCGGGGTCTGATCCGGCCCCACGTTGTAGAAACTCACGGCCTTCTCGATCTCCTCGGCCGTACGCAGCCGGAAGAGCTTGCTGGTCTTGCGGATCACCAGCATCTCGAGCATGTGGCGATACGTTCCCTCGATGTCCTTCGCATTGGGCTTCAGGTTCGGATCGGCGAGCGCGGGGCCGATGATGGACCAGTCATCCTGGTTGCCCTGCGCCGGCGGCAGGCCCACGCCCCAGTTGTTGGACTTCAATGTCCAGTCGATGCGATTGAACCAGTCGCCGGAGTTGTAGCTGTTCCGGTCCGCTGACTTGGAACGCAGGATCTCGTCGCCGGCCATGAAGAACGGCACGCCCTGCGAGAGCGCGACGATGGAGAGTCCCAGCCGATGCATGCGCACGCGATCGGCGCGCGGCACCGTGGTCGCAAGCTTGAGATTCATGGCGTCGAACCAGTCCGGATCGTCGTGGACTCCGATGTACTGGATCGTGTCTTCGGGCTGCTCGCCGTAGGCGCCGGGCATGCCGAAGTAGTTCACCTCGCGGCCGGGCCTGGTCACGCCGGTGGCGTCGGTGATCTCGTAGTTGGCGATGTTGCCGGCGAGCCCGAGCCTCACCAGGTCGGTGAGCCGGAACAGTTCGTTCTTCGCGTCCGTCGCCGAGCCGCCGAAGGTGCCGTTCGGCTCGACGAAGAGGCCGGTCGCGAAACCCTGGTCGCGTCGCGGGCTGAACGGGCCGCCGCCACGCACCGCGTCGCGGATGCGATCGGAGAACGAACCGATGCCGGTGCCGGCCATGTTCACCTGGATCGCGTTCTCGCCGCGGCCATTGTTGGCCATGACGCCGAAGTTCCAGGCTTCGCCATAGAGGTAGATGGACCGGCCGTCGACGCCGTCCTTCGCCAGCGTGAGCGCGTTCAGCGCGTCACGCACCTTCAGCATGTTGGACTTCAGGTGAAAGCCCATGATATCGAAGCGGAAGCCGTCCACCTTGTATTGCCTGGCCCACTGCACGACCGAGTCGACCATGAGCTTTTCCATCATCGCGTGCTCGGTGGCCGTGTCGGCGCAGCAGCTCTCGCCGAGCACGACACCATCGCCGTTGAGGCGGTGGTAGTAGCCCGGCACGAGCTTGTCGAGGATGGAGTTCGGATTCTGGCCGGCGGAGTTGGTGTGGTTGTACACCACGTCCATGACCACGCGCAGGCCGCTCTGGTTGAGCGACTGCACCATCTGGCGGAATTCGAGGACTCGCGCGGCGCCGTCGGCATTGGTGGCGTAGCTGCCCTCGGGCACGTTGTAGTGCAGCGGGTCGTAACCCCAGTTGAACGCGTCGCGGTCCGCGGTGGCCGCGATCAGCGTCTGCTGCTCGGAGGAATCGGCGGGCAGGCTCGCGAGCGTCTCGAACGAGGGCGACTGCCAGGTGGTCTTGTCCTCGTTGGTGGTCGCGAAATCGAAAGCCGGCAGCAGGTGCACGTGCGTGACGCCCGCCAGTCCCAGCGTAGTCAGGTGCTTCATGCCGTTCGAGCGCTTCTGCGTGAACGCCGCGTAGGTGCCGCGCGCTTCCGCCGGCACGGTTTCGTCGGTGGCGCTGAAGTCACGCACGTGCAGCTCGTACAGCACGATGTCCTCAGGAGCGGCGAGATAGGGCTTGTGCAGCTTGCTCCAGCCGCGGGGCTGCAGTTGCGCGTCATCGAGCGACACGGCGTGGCTGCGCGTGCTGTTGCGCGCCAGCGAGACCGAGTACGGATCGGTGACGATGTTGGTCTCGACCCGGTTGGTGGAACGCACGAAAACCTGCGCCTCGTAGAGGTAGTACTTGCCGTGAAGGGCGGCCGCGGGCGCGGTGAAGCTCCAGATGCCGCTCGCGGGATCGAGCGTCATCGGCGATGTCGTGAAGCTCGCGGTGTTCGAGTCCGCGAAGAGGCGCACCTTCACATCGCGCGCGGTGGGTGCCCACACGCGCAAGACGCCCTGGCCGTGCTTGAAGCCGGGCCCGAGCGTGACGGGCGCGGCATCGGCGGAATACAGGTCATCGAGGACGCCGGGGATCTGCAGCGAAGTGGCATCGACTCCCTGGCCGGGGCGCGCCGCGCCAACGGCAAGCTGGCCTTTCAGGCTGGTCGCAGCGGCCGCGACCGCGTCCGCGGGTAGTTTGAACGCCGCGAGGTTCGCGAGATGCGGAAAACGTGTCCTGAGCGTGGCCGACAGGCCCGCAGGGTCGTGCGCGAGTGTCCAGGACTTCGAGTTCGGCCCCGCGACGATGCCGGGGCCGTCGAGCGTCAGTGCGCCGTCCGGATCGGCGAACAGGCTCACCACGGTATCGGTGGGCACGTTCCAGGCGACGGTGTCGGCCGACAGCCAGTACGCCTGCGCCTTGGTGAGATCGCCGCGGATGCCGCCGACGATGATCCGGAGTTCCTTCGTGTTCGAGTTCCATTGAAACGTCACTTCCATGCCGGTGACCGGCACCGTGAACCCGATGTTCGGCCCGTTGAGCGCGCCTCCCTGGCCATAGTTCACGTCCCAGCTGCCGTTGAGCGCCACCTTGGCCTCGTAGGAGCCGGCGGGAATCGCGCTGGTGCTGAAACTGTAGATAGACGTGTCGTTGATGTCCTGCAGCCAGGAGCGGAAGCAGGCGGGATCCCAGTCGCCGCTGCAGCCGATTTCGCTCTGGAAGCTGCCAGGCACGGTGGCGATGATGGAGCTGACGTTTTCGGTGACCCAATGGGTCTTGTGGTCGTAGTAGAACGTGACACTTTGCGGTGAGGCGGTGGTCGCGAGCGGAATGTTCGGGCCGTTCTGCTGGGCGTGCAGGCCGTAATTCACGTCCCAGCTTCCGTTCAGGGCCACCTTGTATTCGTATGCGGCCGCCGGCGTGATGCTGAAAGTGTTCCGCCAGATGTCGCCGTTCGCGTCGTAAACGAGCTGCGTGGCGGGGCAAGCCGGGTCCCAGTCACCGCCACAACCGGCCTCCGACTGGTAGTTGCCCGGAATACCCACCGTTGCCGGCGTGGTCTGTGCCGAAACGTTGATTGCGCAGCTGGCGACAAAGGCCAATGCGAACGGCATGAGGGCGCGAGCGCGCGTGCACTTCAATGACATGTTCCGTCTCCCCGGCGGTTTTTTCTACGGGCGACGCTAATCGAGATGCTCGGTAGTTTGTTTAAGAATACGTATGCACAAGTGGCTGCGCCGCCGCCGACCCCTCGCGGGGTCGGCGGGGCTCAACAACATCGATGCGTCAACGCCATCAGAAGGAAGCGACCACTGTCCTGGTGGCATTCGGCACCACGCTGTTATTGGCGCCGGGTTGCCAGAAGATGCCGGTTGCGGCATTCGTTTCGTTGCGTTTGAGGCACTTCCACTCGATCGCGGTGTTGCCCGTTGTCACGGCGAAGGTGCCGGTCCAGGTCGGGTAGGCAGTCGGGTCCAGCTTCTGGGCGTTTGCTGGAGCCCAGGCGCCGAACTGCGACGAGGCGCCCACCACATAGACGCTCTGGCCCCAAACGGTGGTGCCGTTATTGCACTGGAACGTGATGTTGACCGTGCCGCCTGGGGGTGGCGGCGTGGTGCCACCGACCATGGCGTCCACGTGAATTGCCGCCGCCGTGTTACCGGCCACGTTGAACGTCGCTTGTCCGTTCGTGACGGTGATCGTCGCTCCCGAGCACGCGCCATTGGCGAAGTTGCCGACGGCGATGTTGCAATACACGCCGTTGGGCAGCCCGGTGGCGAGGGTGTTGTTGATGCCGCCGCTGTTCTTGTTGATCACGACGAAGCCACGGTTGCCGCGGCCGAAAGCGATCGCCAGATTGTTGATGTTGTTCCAGTGGGTGACACCCTGACCGGCGGTCGTGCGGCGGAACTGAACCATGTTGGCGATGGCGAGCGTGCGATGGTCGCACTGCCAGTTGCCGGTGAAGCACGAATCGCCGGAGTTCGCTCCGTTCGCAGGTGGCCCCTGGTCTCCGTTGGAGAATTTGTAGCCGGACATCACCTTGGGATAGCCGTAGGGATAGGCCAGCATGAAGACGTTGGCCAGGACGTAGCGCGCGCCGTCCTTGTAGGTGAGGTCGTTGTTCGTGCTGCCGTCGCGCGGCGTGTCGTGCGAGTCCGTGAAGACCACGGCCTTGTTGCCGGCCATGAGGCCGGAAGCCACGTTTTGCAGGCCTGCGAGCCCCGCGCTCGCGTTGCGGAAGTAGTCGTTCATGCGCGCGTTGTAGCCCATCTCATAAACGTCGGCGGCCGGCGTGTACTCCGACGGCTGCACCGCTTCCCCGGCTCCGAAGAGCACTTCCTGATAAACATAGGGCGCGCCGCCGAGACGGCCGAAGATATTGACCAGGTCGCCGGCCGGAATGTGTTTGGCCGCATCGATGCGAAAACCGCCGACACCCCAGCCGATCAGGGTATTCATGTAGTTGGCGATCCGGCCGCGAACGTAGTCGGTCTCCGTTCGCAGATCGTTGAGGCCGACCAGGTTGCAGTTCTGCACCTGGGCACGATTCTGGTAGTCGATACCCGAGCAGTTCCAGTTGTGAAAATCGAGCGAGCCGCTGTAGGGCACGGCCGGGTAGTCGATGGCGAGGCCGTTGCTGCCCTGCTCGGCAGACATGTGGTTGATGACCGCATCCACGTACACCTTGACGCCAGCCGCGTTACACCGCGAGACCATGTTCTGGAACTGCGCCTGGTTGCCGCTGCGGCCGATGATGTTGTAGCTGCGCGGTTGATAACGCGTCCACCACTGCGCGCCACCGATGCTTTCCTGCGGTGGAGACACCTGGACGCCCGCGTAACCCTTGGCCCTGAGTGCACCTTCACACTCGATCGCAATGTCGTCCCACTTCCATTCGAACATGTGGACGAACACGCCGGACTCGTCCGCGTTGGCCACCGCCGCCGTCGCTGGCCCGGCGAGCATCGCCGAGCTCACCACGAATGCCGCGCCCCATGAAGCGCTTCTTCCGAGACCACTGATCATTTCGCCTCTCCTCGTAGTTGGCACTGCATGCCCCCCTGCCGATATGAGTGCGTTTGGTGAGACCGCCGGTCCGGCCGGGGCGAGACGCTAATCGAGTTGCACGGTAGTTTGCTTACGAATACGTATGCAGAGAGAACCCGGTAGTTTGTCTTACGGCTCGGCGAGGGCGCCCGCCAGCCTGAGGAACTCCCGATGCTGCGCCGCGCCGCGCGCCACGCGCGCGATGTCGTCGCGCACGCGGCGCGTGACGTTTTCGAGCTCGGGCAGAGGCAGCAGGTTGGTCAGGGGATCCCACGAGCCCGCCTCGATACCGAGGTTTCCGTACATGCACAGCCAGCTCGGGTCGAAGAAACTCTCCGAGTCGAACTGCTGGATGAGGCCGCGCGCGCGATACATCGCGATCTTGCGCGTCAGGGTCTCGGGGAGGGGCATCTCGCGGCAGTAGCGCCACAGCTCACCGCGACCGTTGTCGCTCTGGCGGCCGTTGGCGCTGTAATGCAGGATGATGAAGTCGCGGATGCGCTCGAACTCGGTGACCGACAGCCGGTTGTATTCACCCGACAGCTGGGCGGCCAGTTCCGGTGTCAAATTCTCGTCCGGCCAGAAGTGCAGTAGTTTGTCGATGCCCATCTGGATCAGCGAGATGCTCGTGGACTCCAGTGGCTCGAGAAAGCCGCTCGCGAGGCCGATGGCCACGCAGTTGCCGATCCAGAAGCGGCGCACGTGCCCGGCGCGGAACTTCACGAAGTTCGGTTCGCCGAGCGCCTGGCCTTCCAGTTGCGCGCGCAGGGTGGCCAGCGCCTGCTCGTCACTGATGTAGTCCGAGCAATACACGTAGCCGTTGCCGACGCGGTTCTGCAAGGGAATGCGCCAGGTCCAGCCCGCGTCGAGCGCGCGCGAGCGGGTGTAGGGCGCAAACGAGCCATCGGCCGCCGCACAGGGCAGGGCCACGGCACGGTCGCACATCAGCCAGTGGCGCCAGTCGACGAAACCGCTGTTCAGCGTCCGGTCGATGAGCAGGCGATGAAACCCGCTGCAGTCGACGAACAGCGCGGCCTCGAGAACGTCGCCGGAATCGAGCCGTACACCGCGGATGTGCTCCTTTTCACCGTCGCGCAGGACTTCGGTGACGCGCGCATCGACTCGCCGCACGCCGCGCGCTTCGGCGAACGAGCGCAGACAGGTGGCGAATCGCGTGGCGTCGAAGTGCACGGCCCAGTCGAAGTGTTCGAAGTCCACGCGCGGATTGTCGGGTGGCAGGGTCACGCGGCCCGCTCGGGCGAGCTGCGTGCCCATGGAATATTCGTCCAGTGTTCCGGGCATCGCCGGATCGCCCTGGCCGTGCTGGCGCAGCCGGTTCCAGATGTGGTGGAAGGCCACGGGGCCCGCTTCGAGGCCATACCGGCCGAACGGATGCATGAACGAGTGGCCTTCGTGCCGCCAGCCGTCGAATTCGATGCCGAGCTTGATCGAGCCGTTCGTCGCCTTCATGACTTCGAAGGCGTCGAGCCCGAGCGACTGGAAATAACGCCGGATCGCCGGCACCGTTGCTTCGCCGACACCGATCGTGCCGATGGATGACGATTCGACGACAGTGATCGAGACGCCCAGGCGCTGAAGGCGATGGGCGAGGGAGGCAGCGGTCATCCATCCGGCGGTGCCACCGCCGACCACGACCACTGAACGCACTGGCGCCGACTGGGCGGCGCCGTTCGATTTCGAATTCACGTCCGAGTATGACCCGCGTGGATGGTGTGAGGCGTTCGAATACGTATGCATTGGTTAGCGAGGCCTAACCACGCTGCTGCAAGGCACAAGCCCTGCGGGTTTCATCAGCAGTTAGATACAAGTACTGATGCAGCGCTGTTAGGAGTCAGTTAAAACTCGGATTACTCAGACATGGAACCCCCGAGCGGGGTTCGTTGCAAACCTTCGCCGATGATCCCCCTCTATCGGCGAAGGTTTTTTTTTCATCGGTGTGTGCTAAACCATGGCCCATGCGAAGAAAAACCGGGGTTCTGTGGCTCTTGACTTTATCGGCATCCTTGCAGTCGGCCGAGCCGCCGAAGCCGCTGCCCGTGCTCGCCGCCACGGTCACCAGGGTCAACGACGGCGATTCCATCGAGGTAAAGCTCGATTCAGGCCCTGCGCGCGTACGCTTCTCGGCCATAGACACGCCTGAATACGACCAGCCCTACGGCCTGCAGTCCTCGGCCGCGCTGAAGGCGATGTTGCCGGTGGGCGCATCCGTCGAGCTCGAAGTGGTGACCCAGGATCAATTCAAGCGAATGGTCGCCACGGTGTGGCTGCTGGCCGACGGCAAGCGCACGAACGTCAACGAGGCCATGTTGCGCGAAGGCCATGCCTGGGCGTATCGCCGCTACATGAAAGAGCCGAAGTTCTGCGATATCGAAGCGGACGCGCGCGATCACAAACGCGGCCTGTGGGCCCAGCCGGTGAGCGACTGGGTGTATCCGCCCGAATGGCGGTTCCTCAAGAACGGCGAGATTCGTTCGCTGCCGGCTCCCTACGAGGAGACTCGGGAAAAATGTGTGGCGGTGCTCGGGCTCGCGGGGGCGGCTACCTATTGATACGGCGGCCATGAGCAAACTGACCGCGATTCGCGGACCGGTCGTGACCTACACCGGGGATGCTTTCCTCGACGGGCTCGAGAGCACGATGCGCTACGAGCCGGACGCCATCGTCGCCATGGCCGACGGCAGGATCACGCACTTCGGTCCCGCGGCGCAGGTGCGCGCGCAACTGCCGGACGACACGGGGGTGTTGGAGTACGGCAAGGACACCGTGATCATGGCGGGGTTCATCGACTGCCACGTGCACTATCCGCAGACGCAGATCATCGGAGCGTTCGGCCGGCAACTCATCGACTGGCTCGACAAATACACGTTCATCGCCGAGCAGCAGTTCGCCGACGAAGTGCACGCGCGCGAGGTGGCGAGAGTGTTCCTCCGGGAATGCCTGCGTAACGGCACGACTTCCGCCGCGGTCTATTGCACCGTGCATCCGCAGTCGGTGGACGCGTTCTTCGAGGAATCCGCGAAGCTTGGTACGCGCATGATTGCCGGCAAGGTGTTGATGGACCGCAATGCACCTGCGGCGCTCACCGACACCGCGCAGAAGGGCTACGACGAATCGAGCGCGCTGATCTCCCGATGGCATGGCAAAGGCCGGCAGTTATATGCCGTGACACCGCGATTCGCCGCGAGCAGCACGCCGGAGCAGATGGAGATGGCCGGCGCCTTGTGGCACGAACATCCCGGCACCTATCTTCAGTCGCACGTTTCGGAGAACCGTGACGAAGTGGCGTGGGTCAAGGAGCTGTACCCGCAGCGTGGCGGCTACCTCGACGTCTACGATCACTATCGACAGCTCGGACCCCGGTCTATCTACGGGCACGGCATCTGGCTGACCGAGCAGGAACTGCAGCGGTGCCACGAGTCCGGGACGGCACTCGCGCATTGCCCCACGTCCAACCAGTTTCTCGGCAGCGGGCTTTTCAACTTGGCAAGTGCGACGAAGCCGGCGCGGGCGGTGCGCGTGGGTCTGGCGACCGACATCGGCGCCGGCACT
Organism: Steroidobacteraceae bacterium; assembly: GCA_035765415.1. Classification (GTDB taxonomy): domain Bacteria; phylum Pseudomonadota; class Gammaproteobacteria; order Steroidobacterales; family Steroidobacteraceae; genus CADEED01. The sequence continues at coordinate 65,113 of DASTXR010000097.1, forward strand.
TCATTCTCGATGCTGCAAACACTCAACGAGGCTTACAAGGTGGCGCAGTTGAACGGCAACACGCTGTCGGCAGGCCACGCTTTTTATCTCGCGACTCGAGGTACCGCGAAGGCGCTGTACCTGGAAGATCAGATCGGCAGCATCGCCGTGGGCATGGAAGCCGACGTCATCGTGCTCGATCTCAAGTCGACGCCGATCATCGATCACCGCATGCGTTACTGCAGCGACTTCGAGGAAGCACTTTTCATTCAGATGACACTGGGTGATGACCGCGCCGTGATGGCGACCTACATCGCGGGCAAGCTGGCCTACCATCGCTCAGCACACACGGCATAGCCGCACCGCTATCTAATTCGCGCAGCATTCGCAGGGGCAGCGGCCTGCCGGTAGCACCTAGGTCCCATATCCCGTAATACGGTGCATTTCTAAAGTCATCGTCGTTTTCGAGCTCCACTCTCGAAGGAAGCGACATGACGCAACGCACCGGAACCGGGCCAATTTCGCGCAAGGTCCTCATCGTCGACAGCGGCCTTGCCGGCGGTGGCGCCGCGGCTCGCAGGGTCCGCGCGCTGGCCAGCGAGCTCGGCTCGCGCAACATCGCCGTCACCGAGGCCACGTCCTACGAGGACGGCCTGGCGACCGTCGTGTCCGACGCCAGCATTCACTGCATCCTGCTCAACTGGACGCAAAGCGGCAGCGACGTGCACGCCATTGGCGAGGCGACCGAGCTGCTGCGCACGGTGCGCAAGCGCAACGCGAAGATCCCGATCTTCCTCATGGCCAGCCGCGCGCTCGCGGGCACGCTGAACGTGGAAGTGATGACGCTGGCCGATGAGTTCGTCTGGATCCTCGACGACACACCGACCTTCATCAGCGGCCGCGTGCAGGGCGCGATCGAGCGCTACGCCAATGCCTTGTTGCCGCCGTACTTCGCGGCGCTCATGCGCTACGACCGCGAGAAGGAATATTCCTGGGCGGCGCCGGGCCACCAGGGTGGTGTGGCCTTCCTCAAGTCGCCGGTGGGCCGCGTGTTCTTCGATTTCTACGGCGAGAACACGTTCCGCACCGACATGGGCATCGAGCGCGGCGCGCTCGGCTCGCTGCTCGGCCACAGCGGGCCGGTGGGTGAGAGCGAGCGGTATGCCGCGCGCGTGTTCGGCGCCACGCGTTCGTACACGGTGACCAACGGCACGTCCGCCTCGAACCGCACCATCATGTCCGCCTGCGTGGGCGACAACGAAATCGCGTTGTGCGATCGCAATTGCCACAAGTCCATCGAGCAGGGCCTGGCGATCACGGGCGGCATCCCGGTGTTCCTGCGGCCGACGCGCAATCGCTACGGCATCATCGGCCTGATCCCGCCGCAGGGGCTCGAGCCCGAGACGATCGCGAAAGCCATCGAGGCCAATCCGCTCGCCAAGGCGGCGGGTGGCAAGCGGCCTGTCTACTCGGTGGTGACCAACAGCACGTACGACGGCATGTGTTATGACGCAGCCGACGCGCAGGCGCGGCTGGCCAAGAGCGTGGACCGCATCCATTTCGACGAAGCCTGGTATGGCTATGCGCGCTTCAACCCGATGTACCGCGACCGGTTCGCGATGCGCGGCGACCCGGCGACGCATCCGAAAGACGGACCCACCGTTTACGCGACTCACTCGACGCACAAGTTGCTCGCGGCGCTTTCGCAAACCTCGTGGATCCACATCCGCGAGGGCAAGAGCAACGTCGATCATGGACGATTCAACGAAGCGTACTGCGCGCAGGCGAGCACCTCGCCGTTATACCAGTTGATCGCGTCGAACGACGTCGCCTCCGCCGTCATGGACGGACCCGGCGGCCTCACGCTCACGCAGGAGAGCATCGACGAAGCCGTGTCCTGCCGTCTCGCGGTGGCGCGTGCCCGGCAGGAGTTCCTGGCGAAGAAGGACTGGTTCTTCGCGCCGTGGAATGCCGATGAAGTCACCGATCCCAAGACCGGCAAGAAAGTGCCGTTTCACCAGGCGTCACACGAGCTGCTGTCGACCGAGCCTGACTGCTGGGTGCTGCACCCGGGCGAGAAGTGGCATGGTTTCGAGAAGCTGCCCGATGGCTGGTGCATGCTCGATCCCATCAAGTTCGGCATCGTCTGCCCTGGCATGCAGGACGACGGGCAGCTCGCCGAGAAAGGTATTCCCGCCGACGTTGTCACGGCCTATCTCGGACGGCACGGCATCGTGCCGTCGCGCACCACCGACCACATGGTGCTGTTCCTGTTCTCGATCGGCGTCACACGCGGCAAGTGGGGCACGCTGCTCAACACGCTGCTCGACTTCAAGGTGGACTACGACCGCAACGCGCCGCTGTCCGAGGTGCTGCCGTCGCTGGTGGCAAACGCGCCGCATCGTTATGGCGGCAAGGGCCTCAAGGATCTCGCCAACGAAATGTGGGCGCAGTTGCGCAAGAGCCGCCAGGGCCACTGGCAGACACAGGCGTATGAGTCGCTGCCCACGCCGAAGATGACGCCGCGACGCGCGTTTCAACAGCTCATGGCCGGCAACGCGGAGAAGGTGCCGCTCGACAAGATGGCCGATCGGGTCGTGACGGTCGGCGTCATTCCCTATCCACCCGGAATTCCGATCGTGATGCCCGGCGAGAGCCTCGGGGCCGCCGACGGCCCGTGGATCACCTACCTGCGCACGTTGCAGGAGTGGGGTCACATGTTTCCCGGATTTGCCAAGGAAGTAGAGGGCACCGAGGAAATCGACGGTGTGTTCCACGTGCTCTGCGTGAAGTAGCGCTGAACTCGCAAGGGAGAGAGCAGATGCTCAACATCGCCGCCAAGATTCCGGCAATTCCGATTCCCTTCCACAGGCTGTTGAAGATCGTCGCGCTCGTGGATGACTCGGATCTCCATGCGAGCGCACTGATCGAGCGTCTGCGCGGCGAGGGTTTCAGCGTCGAAATCTCCAGTCGATACGAACGCGACGTCGCTGAAGACTCGGAAGTCGGCGCGTACATCGTGTCCGTCGACGGAAAGAATCGCGATTCGGCCCGCGCGCTCGGCAAAGCCATTCGTGCTGCCGGCTTCAGGACTCCGCTCTGGGCCCTGGCCGACACCAGCCGCATCGCCGATGTATCGGTGATTGGCGGCGTCGGCGAAGTCGATGGATTCATTTTTCTCGGCCAGCAGACACCGGCGTTCTACGCGAAGCAGGTGGTTGCGAGCCTCACTTCATACGGCATGAGCCTGCTGCCGCCTTTCTTCGGCGCTCTCATGGGCTACGACGCGGAGGCGAAGATCTCGTTCGCGTGTCCGGGGCACCAGGGCGGCGAGTTCTACCGGAATTCCCCGGCCGGACAGCTGTTCTTCAAACACTACGGTGAACAGATCTTTCGCAACGATCTGTGCAACGCAGACGTCGAACTCGGCGACCTGCTCATCCACGTCGGTCCGGCGGTCGACGCCCAGCGCCACGCAGCCCGGATATTCGGCGCGGACCGCACGTACTTCGTGCTCAACGGCACATCCACGGCCAACAAGGTGGTGGCGCAGGCCACGCTGAAGCGCGGCGACCTGGTGCTGTTCGATCGCAACAACCACAAATCCCTGCACCAGGGCGCGCTGGTCAAGGCTGGCGCGATTCCCATTTTCCTGCCGACGGCGCGCAACTCTTTCGGAATGATCGGCGCCGTGGACTGGGACGCGTGGGATGAGAAATCCCTGCGAGACCAGATCGCCGCGCATCCGATGATCAAGGACCCCGCGCGCGCGAAATCCGAGCGCCCGTTCCGCATGGCCTGCATCCAGCTCGCCACCTATGACGGCACGGTCTACAACGTGCGCAAGGTGATGGAGAAGATCGGCCACCTCTGCGACTACGTGCTCTGGGACGAAGCGTGGATCGGTTACAACGCGTTCCACCCGCTGTTCACCGACCACAGTCCGATGCGCCTCGAGAACCTCAAGCCGGAAATGGCGGGCTTGTTCTCGACACAGTCGGTCCACAAACAGGGCGCGGGCTTCTCCCAGGCGTCGCAGATCCACAAGCGCGACGAACATATCAAGGGCCAGAAGCGTTTCATCGAGCACAAACGCTTCAATGAGTCGTTCCTGATGTACTGCTCGACTTCGCCTTTCTACCCGTTGTTCGCAGCCCTCGACGTCAACGCGAAGATGCATGAGGGCAAGGGCGGCGAAATGCTCTGGGACCGCTGCATCGAACTCGGCATCGAGGCGCGCAAGAAGTTGCGGGAATACGGCCGGCATTTTGCGAGCACCGGACGAACCGCCGAGGAGAAGTGGTTCTTCGATCCGTTCGTGCCGGACGTCGTGAGCATCAAAGGGTCGAAGCACACGGCGGATGCCAAAGACACCGCGTGGGAAAGCCTGCCGACGGAAGTGCTGAAGCGCGAGCAGCAATGCTGGACCTTCGATCCGAATGCCACGTGGCACGGGTACAAGGGTTACTCCGATGGCTACGCCATGGTGGACCCGAACAAGCTGATGCTTCTGACACCGGGCATCGATCGCAAGACGGGTGAGTATCTCGACTTCGGCGTACCCGCGACGGTCCTGGCGAACTACCTGCGCGAGCAACGCGTCGTACCCGAGAAGTGCGATCTGAACAGCATCCTGTTTCTCATGACGCCGGGGGACGACGAGAGCAAGATCAGTTCGCTCATCGCCCGGTTGGTCCGGTTCAAGGATCTCTGGGATCGCGATGCGCCGCTTGGCGAAGCGCTGCCGACCCTGTATTCCCAGAACAGCGCGCGTTACGCGGGCTACTCCCTGCGCAAGGTCTGCAAGGAGATGCACGACTTCTACCGCAAGGCGAACGTGAAGAACCTGCAGCGGCTGTGTTTCCGCGCCAGCAGCTTCCCCGAGTTCGCCATGTCTTCGAAGGACGCCTACGAGGCGCTGGTGGCGAACGAAGTGGACTATGTGCCGCTCGACGCGACCATCAAGGGCCGCATCGCCGCCACTCTCGCGCTCATCTATCCACCCGGCATCGGTGTGCTGGTTCCCGGCGAACGCTGGGACGATCGCGCACAGCCGATGCTCGACTACTTTTCGACGTTCGAGGAATCGTTCAACCGCTTTCCCGGCTTCAACTACGAAGTTCAGGGGGTCTATCAGGAGCAGGTGAACGGTCGTATCAAGTTCCACACCTACGTGGTCAAGGAGAAGCCGCATGGCTGAAACAAAGAAGAAAATGAACGTAGTGCAACTCACGTTCATGGTGGCGGTAAACATGATGGGCTCCGGCATCATCATGCTGCCGGCGAACATGGCCGGGGTCGGCGCAATCTCATTGCTCTCGTGGGTGGTGACTGCCCTGGGATCGATGGCCATCGCCTACGGCTTCGCCCAGATGGGGCTGTTCAACCAGAAGACCGGCGGCATGGCGGCCTACGCCGAGGACGCCTACGGCAAGTCCGGATACTTCCAGGTCTTCATGCTTTACTTCCTGTCGCTCGCCATCGGCAACGTGGCGATCGCGATTTCGGCAGTGGGCTACATGGCCACGTTCTTCCCGGGAATGTCCGCCACACCGATCGCCACCTGCGCGAGTGTCATCGCGCTGCTGTGGCTGACCACCGTCGCCAACTTCGGTGGACCTAGCGTCACCGGCAAGATCGGATCCGTGACCGTGTGGGGCGTCATCCTCCCGGTGGGACTGCTCTCCATCATCGGATGGTTCTGGTTCAGCGCTGAAACCTTCGGCGCAGCCTGGAATCCGCAGGGCTTGAGCCTCGCGCAAGGCATGGGCTCGAGCATCTCGCTGACTTTGTGGGCGTTCCTCGGCATGGAATCCGCGGCGCAGAACTCTGACGCCGTCGAGAATCCGAAGAAGAACGTGCCGCTCGCCTGCCTGTTCGGCACGCTGGGCGCCGCCGTCATCTACGTGCTGTCGACGACCGTCATCCAGGGCATCGTGCCCAATGCCGAGCTCGCCGAGTCGACCGGTCCGTTCGGACTCGTGTACGCGAAGATGTTCGGGCCGACCGTGGGAACCATCGTCATGGGGCTCGCCGTGCTGGCCTGCCTCGGGTCCTTGTTAGGCTGGCAGTTCACGATTGCATCGACGGGCAAGTCGGCCGCCGAAGGCCGCATGTTCCCGGCGATGTTCGCCAAAGTGAACTCGCTGGGTGCGCCAATCAAGGGAATGATCGTGCTGGGCATCGTGCAGACGTTGCTCGCGCTGTCGACGATCTCGCCGACGCTCAGTGAGCAGTTCAGCGCGCTGGTCAACCTCGCGGTGGTCACGAACGTGATTCCCTACATCGTCTCGTTGTCCGCGCTGTTCATCATGATGAAGACAGCGAATGTGGCCGCCAACGTCTACACGCGCAACGCCATCATCGTCGTGCTGGGCATGGGCTACAGCGTCTTCGCGCTCTACGCCTCGGGCAAGGACGCGGTCATGGGCGGCATGCTCGTGCTGGGCATCGTCTACATCGTCTGGGGATTCCTGGCGAACCGGTTCAAGGGGCAACTCGAAGGCTCGCCCGCCCCCGCGGCGAAGGTATGAGGAGAATGATCATGAAAAACCAATCATCGGCACTGCTTGCCTTCGCCGCCCTCGCGCTGTTCGCGATTCCGGCGTCGGCGGCCACCCTGGACCGCATCAAGGATACCGGCCGCATCAAGCTGGGCTATCTACCGGATGCGTCCCCGTTCACCTCCAGGGGCAGCTCCGGCAGTCCCGAGGGATACGGCATCCAGCTCTGCGAGGCGATCGTCCACCAGTTCAAGGTGCAGCTGGGCTTGCCGGACATCGCGGTGGACTGGGTGGCGGTCACCTCGGAAAACCGCTTCACGGAAGTGCAGCAGGGCAACATCGACCTGTTGTGCACACCGGCCAGCGAATCGCTGACACATCGCAAGCAGGTGGCGTTCTCGCTGCCGGTCTTCGCAGGCGGCAACCGCGCGGTATTACGCGCGGATGCGCCGGCGGCGTTGCGTCATACGCTCTCCGGCGAGCGGCCCGACAAACCGGTATGGCGCGGATCGCCGGCAGCGAGGCTGCTCGCGGACACGAGGTACACCGTCGTCCCGGGCACCAGCACGGAAGCGTGGCTCAAGGAGCGCGGCCGGGACCTCGGCATCAAGGCGAAGGTCATCCCGGCCCCGGACTACCGCGCCGGCGTGCAGATGGTGCTCGATCGCAAGGCGGATGTGTTCTTCGGCGATCGCGCCGTGGTGCTCGGCGCCATCGATCCGGCGAATCGCGACAAGCTCGTGGTCGTCGACCGCCTGTTCACGCACGAGCAGGCGGGCTTCGCGCTGGCCCGGGGCGATGACGACTTCCGTCTCGCCGTGGATACGGCGCTGACCACCATCTACCCGTCGAAGAACTTCTCCGACCTGTTCGCGCGCTGGTTTGGCCCGCTCGATGACCGGGCGAAGACATTCTTCCTCTGGAGCACGCCCGCGCAGTGAAGGTCGTACCAGAACCTACTATTCAAGGAGTACGCAATGATCCAGCGAGGCGCCAGTAGATTGAGCATGCGAGCACTCGTCGTCGACGACGAGCTGGGCGACGCGACCGCGGAAGGACGCGCGGTCCGGGCGCTGGTAGAGGAGATGAAGGGGCGGGGCGTCGACGTGGTGGAAGCGACTTCCGCCGCGGACGGAACCTCGGTCATCACCTCCGACTCCGCGATCCACGTCGTGCTCATCGATTGGCGGCTGAGCGACAGCAAGAACAACGTGGACTCACACGCGTTCATCAAGGCGCTGCGCGCGCGCAACGACAAGGTCCCTATCTTTCTCATGGCCGAACGACGTGAAGCGTCGGGCATTTCCATCGAAGTGATGGAGATGGTCGACGAGTTCATCTGGACGCTGGAAGACACGGCAGCGTTCGTTGGCGGGCGCGTGGTCGCTGCAATCAAGCGTTATCTCATCGCGGTGATGCCGCCGCTCGCCCTGGCGACCATGAAGTTCACGCAGGAGTACGAATATTCCTGGCACACACCGGGGCACGCCGGTGGCACTGCGTTCCTCAAGTCTCCCGTGGGCCGCATCTTCTTCGACTACTACGGTGAAAACCTGCTGCGCTCGGACCTGTCGATCAGCGTGGGCGCGCTGGGCTCGCTGCTGGATCACACGGGTCCGATGGGCGCGCACGAGCGGTATGCGGCACGTGTATTCGGCGCGCATCGCACGTACAGCGTGACCAACGGCAGCTCGATGTCCAACCGCGTCTGCTTCATGGCCGCCGTGGGCAGGAACCAGGTGGCGTTCTGCGACCGCAACGCGCACAAGTCCATCGAGCACAGCCTCGTGATGACGGGGGCCATTCCGAACTACCTCGTGCCCCTGCGCAATCGCCTGGGCCTCATCGGCCCGATCCCGCCGGAACGGCTGAGCAAGGAAGCGCTCAAGGCTTCGGTCAAGGAAAACCCGCTGGTCACCAAGGGCGTGAGCTCGCGCGCGGTGTACGCCGTGGTCACCAACTCCACGTACGACGGCCTTTGCTACAACGCGAAGCGCGTGGAGGAATTGCTCGACCCTTCGGTGGATCGCATCCACTTCGATGAAGCCTGGTACGCGTATGCGCGATTCAACCCGCTCTACAAGGACCGGCATGCGATGCACGGCGATCCGAAGGACCACAAGGGTGCCACGATCTTCGCCACGCACTCCACGCACAAGTTGCTGGCGGCGCTGTCGCAGGCGTCGTTCCTGCACGTGCGCGACGGCCGCGGCGCCATTCCGCACTCGCGATTCAACGAGTCGTACATGATGCAGGCGTCGACCTCGCCGCTGTATCCGATCATCGTCTCGAACGACATCACGGCGGCGATGATGGATGGTCCGGGCGGCCGCGCGTTGACCGACGAGTCCATCCAGGAAGCGGTCGCGTTCCGCCAGACCATGGGCCGCGCGCATCGCGAGTTCACGAAGAAGGGCGACTGGTTCTTCAGGACCTGGAACGCAGATACGGTCAAGGCCCAAGGAAAGGGCAAGAAGGGGGGCAAGTCGGTCCGCTTCGAGGATGCCGATCCGCAGCAACTCGCCACCGATCCGCAGTGCTGGGTCCTTCATCCGGGCCAGAACTGGCACGGCTTCGGCGACATCGAAGACGACTACTGCATGCTCGACCCGATCAAGGTGTCGATCGTCACCCCGGGCGTCGCCGACAAGGGCGGCTTCGACAAGCGTGGCATTCCGGCGACGCTGGTCACCGCCTACCTGCACGTGCGCGGCGTCGAAGTGGAGAAGACCACCGACTTCACCGTCCTCGTGTTGTTCTCGCTGGGCATCACCAAGGGCAAGTGGGGCACGCTGCTCAATGCACTGCTCGAGTTCAAGCGCGACTACGACCGCAACGCCACCTTGAGCGAAGTGCTGCCCGAGCTCGCGTCCAACTACCCGGACACGTACGGCGACAAGGGGCTGCGCGATATCGCCGACGAGATGTTCTCGCAGTTGAAGGATTCGAAGCAGACGCAATGGCTCGCGCAGGCATTCTCGACGCTGCCGGAGCTCGCCATGTCGCCGAGCGACGCCTATCAACACCTGGTGCGCGATGAAATCGAGCACGTGCCGCTCGAGAACCTGGCGAATCGCATCCTGGCGACGAGTCTCGTGCCCTATCCACCGGGCATCCCGATGCTGATGCCGGGCGAGTCGACCGGCCCGGACGACGGCCCGTATCTCGGCTATCTGCGCGCGCTCTGGGCCTGGGACCAGCGCTTCCCCGGGTTCGGCCACGACACGCACGGCATCGAGACCCGCGACGGCGTCCAGTACATCCAGTGCCTCAAGGCCGACGCCAGCAGCTAGTGAGCACTCCCGGACGAAAGATGTCGCTGATGCAGGCCACGATGCTCGTGGCCGGCAACATGATCGGCACGGGAGTGTTCCTGCTCCCGGTCAATCTCGCGCAGGTCGGTGGCATCTCGATCTTCGGCTGGATCGTCGCGACGCTGGGTGTCGCCGCGCTGGGGTTGTGTTTCGCCAAGCTGGGGCAGCTCGATCCGCAGCCGGGCGGCCCCTATGCCTATGCGCGCGACTTCCTGGGCTCGTACGCCGGCTTCCAGACTAACTACGTCTACTGGTTCGGCAACTGGATCGGCAACATCGCCATCGCGGTCGCGGCCATCGGTTATCTCACCGAGCTGGTTCCCGGCATCCACGGCCCGGTCGCGGGGCTGCTGGCCACCGCCGGCCTCATCTGGCTGCTGACGTTCGCCAACATCCTCGGGCCGCGCGTGGTCGGCGCGCTCGAGGCCTGGACCATGCTGCTGGCGCTCATACCGATTCTCGGCATCGCGCTGTTCGGCTGGTTCTGGTTCGACCCCGACAAGTTCATGAGCGGCTGGAATGTGAGCGGCGGATCGGACATGCATGCCGTGTCGCGCGCCGCTTCGATGGCGCTGTGGGCTTACATGGGCATCGAGAGCGCCACGGTCTCGGCGGGCGTCATCGAAAACCCGAAACGCAACGTGCCGCTGGCCACGCTCATGGGCCTGGGCGCGGCCGCGGTCATCTACGTGCTGAGCTCCACGGTCATCATGGGCCTGCTGCCGAACGAGGAGCTGCGAACCTCGCACGCGCCCTTTGCGGAGGCCGCGCGCATGGCGGTGGGCGACTGGGGAGCGATCATCATCGCGGTCTGCGCCGTTCTGAAATCCGTGGGATCGCTGGGTGGCTGGATGTTGCTCGTGGGGCAGTCGAGCAAGGCGGCGGCCGACGACGGCATGTTCCCGAAGATCTTCGCGCGCGTGAACCGCAACGGCGTTCCTGGCCACGGTCTCGTCATCGTGGCGGTGCTGATGACTTGTGTCCTGGTCGCGACCATGTCGCCGACGCTGGCCGAACAGTTCAATCACATCGTCGACCTGGCCGTGATCCTCATCATCGTGCCGTACATCTACTCGGCGGTCGCCGTCGTGAAAGTGGTCCACGACCACGGCGCCGAGCCCGCCAATTTCCGCAACTACAAGCTGATCGCGCTGCTGGCGGTGACCTATTGCCTGTGGGTAGTGCTCGGCGGCGATCCGAAGACCGTGGTGCACGCCCTGGTGGCGCTGCTCATCAGCGTTCCGCTGTATCCCTTTTTCATTCGCTCGATGCTCGAAGCAAAGCAGCGCAGGGCGAATCACATGATCAAAGAAGGAGCCCCGTCATGACGCCGTTCAACCACAGAAGCAAGATTGCCAGCGCCGTGCTGCTGGCGCTCTCGGCGACGCCGGTCCTGTCCGCTGAGGAAGAGGCGAAGCCCACGCCGCCACCGGGATTGCCGGCGAACGTGGATTGGACCTTCAATCTCGACGCGACGTTCGGCGCGTTCGGTTTCGACAATTCCCTGTATCTCAATCCTCGCGACGAGCCGTCGGGAGATCTCGGTGACAACTGGACCGAAGGCACGGTCAAGGGGGGCCTGAGCGGTGTGTACACCAACGCCGGTGGTTCGCAGTGGTACGGCAAGATCAGCGCTGTCGGCGAAGGCACGTATAGCGATGCGCCCGATCTCGTCGGCAGCGACTCCACATCGTTCGGAGTGGAAGACCTCTACATCGGCTGGCGCTCGAGTGGCGAGAATCCCATGTGGGATTTCACCGTCGGCCGCGCGCAGTACAAGCTCGGTCACGGCATGCTGCTTTACGACGGCGCGTCGGAAGGTGGCTCACGTGGCGGCTACTGGACGAACGCGCGCAAGGCGTTCGAGTTTGCGGCGATCGGCCGCTTCAAGTCCGGCAGCAACACATTCGAAGTGTTCTATCTCGATCGCGACGAGCTTCCCGAGTCCGACAGCGGCAGCAAACTCGTGGGCGCGAACTACGAGTACGCTTTCGGTGAAGAGAACACGCTCGGCGCCACCTACATGAAGTGGTCGGCCAAGGAATCGGTGAGGCCGGAGCGCGACGGCATGGAGGTGTACAACCTGCGCGCCTATGTCGCGCCATTTCCAAGCCTCAAGGCCCTGTCCTTCGAGCTCGAGTGGGCGCAGGAAGAAAACGATGTGCTGGTCGATTCCATGGCGTGGACCGCCGCGGCGTCCTACCAGTTCGGCGGCGCATGGACACCCAAGCTCACCTATCGCTACGCATTGTTCGAAGGCGACGATCCCGACACGGTCGAGAACGAGAACTTCGACGGCCTGTTCACCGGCTTCTACGACTGGAGCAGCTGGTGGCAGGGAGAAATCGGCGGCGGCTATCTACTGTCGAACTCCAACCTGGCCACGAACATGCTGCGGCTTCACGCCAAGCCCACCGAGTCCATTTCGACCGGGCTGATCTTCCTCGACTTCTCGCTGGATCATCCGGAGTCGTTCGACCCCAGCGTCACCTCATCGGATGCCGGCACGGAACTCGACTGGTACATGGACTGGTCGATCACCAGCAACTTCATCCTGAGTGTCGTACTGGCCGTCGGCGAGCCGGGAGAAGCGGTGGAGCAGTTCTCGGGCCGCACCGAGAACTTCACCTACGGAATGATTTTCGGAGCGTACAGCTTCTAACGATCATGGAGGCCAACGTGCTCAGCATCCTGGTGGTCTACGGGAACGTTGCGCAGGGATCGACCGTGGGGCGCGCCGGGGCCGCGCTGGTGGACAAGTTGCACGCGCATCGCTTCGAAGTGGTGACGGCGCGTTCGGCCGCGGACGGCATCGCGGCGATCCACGCGGATCCTCTCATCGGCAGCGTGCTGGTGGGTGCGGATGTCGATGCTCCCGGGGGCGCGGAGCAGGTGCTGCGTGCGTTCCGGGCGCGCAATGACCGTGCGCCCACATTCCTGTTGGGCGCGCGCAGCCAGGTGCCGAACATTCCGCTCAGCACCCTCAAGCTGGCCACGGAGTTCCTCTGGCTCACGGAGGACTCGCCCACGTTGCTCGCGGGGCGAGTCGAGGCGGCGATAAGGCGCTATCGCGAGAACCTGCTGCCGCCGATGTTCGCGGCCATGTTGCGGCAGGCCAATGTGCATGAATACGCGTTCGGCACGCCCGGGCACCTCGGTGGCGCCGCGTTTCGCAAGACGCCGGTTTCGCAGGTGTTCCTCGATTATTTCGGCGAGAACATGCTGCGCTCGGACCTTTCCATCGGCATGGCGGCGGTGGGTTCGCTGCTCGATCACTCGGGCCCCATCGGCGAGAGCGAGAAATACGCGGCGCGGGTCTTCGGCGCGCACCGCTCCTATACGACGACCAATGGCACGTCCGGCTCGAACCGCACGATCTTCATGGCCAGCCTCACGCAGAACGACATCGCGCTGTGCGACCGCAACTGCCACAAATCCATCGAGCACGGCCTGGTCATGACGGGCGCAATTCCCGTGTTCCTGGTGCCGCACCGCAACCGCTATGGAATCATCGGGCCTATCTACCCGGAGGATCTCGCGCCTGCGGCGGTTCGCCAGCATGGCGCGAACAACCCGCTGGTGAAGAACGCCAATCGACCCAAGCCACGCCATACCATCATCACGAACTCGACCTACGACGGCCTCATCTACAACGTGAAGCGGGTGATCGAGATCGTTGGCGATGCGATCGACCGGCTGCACTTCGACGAAGCCTGGTACGCGTATGCGCGTTTCAATCCCCTGTACGCAGGGCGCCACGCGATGTTCGGTGATCCGGCCGAATACCAGGGGCCGACGCTGTTCGCCACGCACTCCACGCACAAACTGCTGGCGGCGCTGTCGCAATCGTCCTTCATACACATCCGGGATGGCCGCGACCCCATCGAACACGCGCGCTTCAATGAATCTTTCATGATGCATGCGTCGACGTCGCCGTTCTATCCGATCATCGTTTCGAACGAAATCTCCGCCGCGATGATGGATGGCGCCAGCGGCGTGGCGCTGACGACGGAATCGATACGCGAAGCCGTGAGTTTCCGGCAGACCGTCGGCCGCATCCACCGCCAGCATGCGAAAGAGGGCGACTGGTTCTTTTCGACCTGGAATGCCACCGAAGTCGCGGACCCGAAAACCGGCAAGCGTATCTCTTTCGAAGACGCGCCCGAGGAGTTGCTCATCTCCGATCCGGAGTGCTGGGTCCTGCATCCCGGCGACAAATGGCATGGATTCGAAGGTCTCGAAGATGGTTACTGCATGCTGGACCCGATCAAGGTCACGGTCGTGGCTCCGGGCATCGCAGTCGACGGCAAATTCGAGAAGCGCGGAATTCCGGCCTCCATCATCGCCGCTTACCTGGTGCGTCACGGGTTCGAATACGAAAAGACCCAGGACTTCACCGTGTTGTTCCTGTTCTCCATCGGCATGACCAAGGCGAAGTGGGGCACGCTGCTCACCACGCTCCTCAAGTTCAAGGACGACTACGACGCGAATCGGGCGCTGGCCATCGTATTCCCGCAACTCGTGGCCGATCACCCCGGCGCATACGCCACGATGGGACTGCGCGACTTGTCCGATGCCATGTTCGACCACTATCGAAAATCAAATCAGCTGCACCACCTGCAGGGCGCTTTTTCGAGCCTGCCGACGCCGGTGATGGTCCCGGCGGATGCGTACCGACATCTGGTGCGAAACGAGGTGGAGCGAGTGCCGCTCGACCAGGCTGCCAATCGGGTCGTCGCGACCAGCGTAGTGCCCTATCCACCCGGCATTCCGATGTTGATGCCGGGTGAGAACTTCGGCGCGGCGGACGGGCCGTTCCTGGGATATCTGAAAGCATTGCGCGACTGGGACCGGCAATTTGCCGGTTTCGGCCACGAGACGCACGGCGTGGAGGTCCGCGACGGCGAGCACTTCGTGTATTGCGTCAGGAAGACGTAGGCCGGCCTTCTAACCACCGAGGGCGATGGCCATGGCCACCAGTGCGAACCCGCCAGCCAGGAATATGAGGCCGGCAGTCCACGGATTGCCGAGCGTGTAACGCGCCCAGTTGTATCCGCAGAAGAACAGGAACGCGAGCAGGATGGCGTTCGATACGCGCAGCGCGAAGCGCGCATCGTCCCAGACCAGGAAGGGGATTGCCGCGGGCAGGCTGGCGATGACCACCAGCCAGAAGCTGGTGAATGCGCCGAGGAAGTCCGCCTTCGTGAGGCGATTGGGCTTGATTTCCGCGGTGCGGACCTTTGCCGCAACTCGCGAGTACAACGCCTGGCGTTCCGCGTCGTCACCGACGCCCTCGAGCAAATCGTCCAGTTCATTTGCTATCACGG
Organism: Steroidobacteraceae bacterium; assembly: GCA_035765415.1. Classification (GTDB taxonomy): domain Bacteria; phylum Pseudomonadota; class Gammaproteobacteria; order Steroidobacterales; family Steroidobacteraceae; genus CADEED01. The sequence continues at coordinate 80,236 of DASTXR010000097.1, forward strand.
CCACTCCGCCGCGTTCATCCGGCGCACTGCGCACCGCCTCGGCGACGCGCCGGCGCTTGCCACGCGTGAACAGCTCGGTCATCAGGTACATCGCCGCATCGATGACGCCCCAGGCGATGTTGCACCCGATGAGCGCGATGAGGAGATCGCGCGCGCCTTCGGCGCCCTCATCCTCGATGATGATTCCGGCGCCCAGCGTGAATGTGAGCGTCATGATGAGCCCGAACATGATCTCTCCCAGGCTTGAAGCCGGGTCGAGATATCGGGACATGAGCGTGGAGCGGGGTTCTGTTTTCATCCCGTGATCGTCCGTCCCAAGGCGGCGGTTCCGCTATCAATCTTCCGCAGCATGAGGGCGTGGGATAGATTCGCAGCGTGCCCTTTCACATCGACGAGTGGATCCTCGATCACTGGCGCCTCGCGGCCGTTGCCGCTCTGTTCTTTCTCGGCGTGGCCGCGCGGCGCGCGGGGTGGGCCGGCGCAGTCCACGGCCGCTGGCTGCTCAACTTCGTGTTCTACGTGGCGCTGCCAATCCTGATCTTCGGCGCGCTCACCGGTGCGACGCTCGAGCGCGAGCATGCCGTTCTGCCCGCAATCGCCGTGTGCGTCGCGCTCGTCGGCTGGGCGGCCGCGGCATTCGTCGCCCGCCGTTTCCGGCTGCCGAAGAAGAGCGAAGGTGCGATGTCGGTGTGCGCCATGTCGATGAACGTGTCGATGATCTATCCGTTTGCTTCACTGAGCCTGAGCACGGCCGCCTTTTCGCAGCTCGTGATGTTCGACATGGGGCACGCGGTGATGGCATGGACGCTCACCACCATCGTGGCCTGCAAGTACGGCGGACACACCGACGACATACCCGTGCTGCTTCGCCGTGCGCTGGCGGCGCCGCCGTTGTGGATACTGTTTCTCGCACTCGCGTTGAACCTGGCCGGGGCGCCTGTTCCGCGCGACCTGCTGCATGAGATTCTCGTGGTGGGCCAGGTGCTGGTATTGCTGGTGCCGCTGGCAATGGGACTGCTGGTGAGCGCCGCGGGCATGCGCCGTCGCGAAGTCATCACCAGCGTGGCACTGCGTTCCGGGCTCGGTGGGCTCGCCGGCTTCAGCCTGGCACTGTTGTTAGGTCTCGAAGGCACGGCCGCGGGAATCGCCGCGCTGGCGGCGTCGGCTCCCGTAGGATTCACGGCCGTGGTGCTTTCCGCGCGCGAAGGTCTCGACCTCGAGCTGGCGGCGAGCGCCGCGGCGATCTCGGTTTTCCTGGGCTCGTTGTGGATTCCCGTGGCGCTGACGATGGTCTGAAGCATCGCCCGAGATAACATTCATAACTTATTGATATCAGAAGGTTCCTAATGCCGATTACTCACATGCAGCACTTCATGGTGCTTGCCAAGGATCTGGAGAAAACGCGCGCGTTCTATTGCGACGTGCTCGGCTTGCGCACCGGGCCGCGGCCGCCGTTCAAGTTCAAGGGACTGTGGATCTACGCGGGTGATGTGGCCTGCATTCACGTCGGCGAACGTGCGAGTTATGACGAGACTTCGCGCACCGAGGCCAATCCGGCGGACCCGGTGAATCACGGCAGCGGGAGCGTCGATCACATCGCATTCGCCGCCACGGACTACGACGAGCTCGTTGCGAGCTTCAACCGGCATGGCGTCAGGTTTCGCGCCACGCAGGTGCCGGGCAAGGACTTGCGCCAGCTCTTCGTGTTCGATCCGGACGGCATCCAGATCGAGATCAACATTCGCTCACAGCCCGCCTAACAATCGCGCCAGGTCTTGCGGGTGCGACAGGAACGGGGAATGGTCCGAGTCGAGCGTGAATACGGGGTCGCAGGGAAGCTCCGCCTGCATGCGCCGTTGCGCGGCCAGTGTCACCGTCCGGTCCTCGAGGCACTCGATGTACGCGCGCGGCACGCTGCCGAACCGCTGCGCGGTCACCTTCACGGGGCTCACCAGCGGCTTCAGGGGTTCCGGCGACATGTGCGCCAGCGCGTATTCGTAGTCCGCGTCGCTGCAATGCCCGAACAGCGCGGAGCGGATCACGGCCGGATCGAGGTTGCAGGTGACACCGCCTTCCGCCGGGATCATGTGGGGCGGCACCAGCGATTCACCGTCGGCTCGCGCGGCCTGGGCCAGCGTTCCGCCGGAGGGGAGTAGATAGGCAGACACGTAGACGAGGCGGCGCAGCCTCTCGGGCACGAGCTCCGCGGTGCGGCTGATGACGATGCCGCCCCGGCTGTGGCCGACCAGCGTCACGGGTTGCGGCAGGTTCTCGATCGTCCGCGCGACGGAGCGCGCCCAGCTTTCGAGCGTGACGCGCGAAGGATCGCTCGAGTCAGCGCCGGTGCCGGGCAGTTCGGGCGTGATCACCTGGTGCCCGCCGGCTACGAGCAGCGATTTGACCTTCGACCAGCACCAGGCGCCGTGCCACGCGCCCGCGATCAGCACGAAGCTGTGCCGAGACATCGCGGTTCAGAATGTCAGCAGCGAATGCACGGAGATGCCGGCCGTTCGCAGCCGGGCAGCGCCGCCCAGGCCCGGCAGATCGATGACGAAACACGAGGCCAGAACTTTCGCGCCCGCGGATTGCAGCAACTGCGCCGCCGCGGTCGCGGTGCCGCCGGTGGCGATGAGATCGTCGAGCAGCAACACGTTCTCGCCGTCGCGAATGGCGTCCTTGTGCATCTCCATTTCATCGACGCCGTATTCCAGCGAATACGCGACGCGCACCGTGGCGTGGGGCAGTTTTCCACGTTTGCGAATCGGCACGAAGCCGCAACGCAGGCCACGCGCGACCGCGCCGCCCAGGATGAATCCGCGAGCTTCGATGCCCGCGACCTTGTCGACCTGGCGGCCGCGCCACGGCTCGATCATGGCATCGATGGTGATTTCGAAAGCCTTGGCGTCGCGCAACAGCGTGGTGATGTCACGGAACTGGATCCCGGGCTTCGGGTAGTCCGCGATGGTGCGGACGGACTGGCGCAGGTAGGCGAGTTGTTCGTCATTCACGGCCGCCGAGTGTAGAGATTTGTGCAAGACTGTGTCCACAAGATGGCTGTGAACCAGGTGTTGTCGATGCGATGGAAAGTTCTCGCGCTGCTGGCAGGCGGCGCGGCCTGCGCGAACGCCGCGCAGTATCCGCTGCCGGATGCCGAAGCGCTCATGTTCGGCGACGTCGAAACGATCACGGCGCATGGCGAAGACACGCTGCCGGATCTTGCCCGGCGATATGGGCTGGGCTATGAGGAAATCCTGCGCGCCAACCCGGGTGTCGATACCTGGCTTCCGGGCGAGGGCACGACCATCGTCATCCCCGGCCAGCGGCTCCTTCCGCCAGGCCCGCGCGAAGGCATCGTCGTCAATCTACCCGAGCATCGGCTGTATTACTTCCCGAAGCCGAAGAAGGGCGAGGTCCCGCAGGTCATCACTTTTCCGGTGAGCATCGGCAAGATGGACTGGGCCACGCCGCTCGGCAAGACGCGGGTCCTCAACAAGCGCAAGAACCCGACGTGGACTCCGCCGGAATCGGTGCGCAAGGAGCACGCGGAACGTGGTGATCCGTTGCCGCCGGTGGTCAAGGCGGGTCCGCAGAACCCGCTCGGCGCCTATGCGATGCGCCTCGACATCACGCCCGGGGCCTATCTAATTCACGGCACCAACAATCCCATCGCCGTGGGTATGGCCATCACCCACGGCTGCATCCGCATGTACCCCGAGGACATCGAGGACCTGTTTCCGCTGGTGCCGGTGAACACGCCGGTGTGGCTCATCAACGCACCGGTCAAGGTGGCGCGAACCGGGGGGCAGGTGTGGCTCGAAGTGCATCCGCCGGTGGACGCGGAAGGGCAGCGCGCCGAGGTCGATCTCGAAGGGTTCTATGCGATCGCGAATGCCGCGCTGGCCGAGACACCGACGGCGATCCACTGGGATTTCGTGCTGTCCACTTTGAAAGAAGCGTCCGGGCTGCCGCAGATGATCGGCCTGGAAATCGAGCCGGACCCGATACCGGTGCCGGCTCCGGCTCCCGCAGCGCCGCCAGCGCCCGAGGCTCCGGCCGAACCCGTGCCAGTACAGGTGCCCGAAACGCAGCCCGTACCCCCGGTGGGCTGAGTCAACTTCCGGCGTTCAACTGCCGGATATGGCCTTGATCTCCGCGCGCACTTCGGTGATGCGCGCCGCGTCCGCGCCCGGAAGTTTTGCGGTTTCATCGAGGACACCGGTCAACGCCCTGGCATCCCGATGCGTTGCCGCCGCCGTGTTGATGCCGGCGCGCATCATCCCGAGCGCGAGGCGCGCGTAGTTAGACACCGACTCGACGACCACCTCGGGCCGGCCGGCCGCAATACCCGCGCGCGTGCGTAATCCATAGAGCTGCAGCGTCGGGCTCATGATGGCGAGCCGGTCGATCATGAGAATGGCTTCATCGCCAAAACGCTTCCGGTCTTTTTCGTTGGTGATGCGAATACGCCAGTTGACGCGCAGCTCCACCGCTTCGGAATACCACAGGTGCGTCCAGGGAATTTCCGCGAGTTGCGCGTCGGCCATGGCCACTTCGCGCCACTCGTTGCGTGCCGCGTGGCGCGCAGCGGCCAGGATGCCGGCGGCAGGCGGGCTGAGGCCATCGGCGACTTCGACGATTTCCGGCGGAGCCTTGTTGAGCGCCAGTTCGCTGAACGAGCCGCGCAGGAAATCGAGGCGCAGCGAGTCATCGGCCGGGTAGGCGTCGATGCCGAGCCGCATGAGCTCGCTTGCGCGCTGTGTCTGTCCGTTCATGCGGTAGTAGAAGGCGCGCAGGTATTCGCCGTCCGCGGTGCCGGCGAGGATCTGCGCCATGCGCGCCACGCGGTCCGAAAGACTGGGGTCGAGCATCGCGAACACGCTGATGCGCCTGGCAATGTAGGGAAAGGACACGACGTCCTTGAGCGAGCCGTATGCGAGCGATTCGGCGCGCTGCAATGGATCCATCGCTGCGACCAGCCGGCCGCTGGTGTCACCCGTCATGCCGCGACCGCGCTCGTAGATGCTGGAGGTGGCAATGCGATTGTCGTCGTCGGTGATCAGCGGCGCGCCGGCCGCCAGGCTCCGCGCGCCCTCGGCATCGAGCACCAGCGCCGCCAGCAGGTCTTCGACGTTGTTGATGCCGAAGCGTCCGTAGTGCAGCGGGGCGCCGCGCAACGGATTGCCCGTCTGCGCGAGCTGCACTTCCAGGTTCAACGGCTGATCGCTGGCGAGGAACACCACGGTGTTCGGATCGGGCCGATAGATGCGCACTTCGCGGAACACGCTCAGCAGCGTCGCGGTCAGCGAGCGCATCAGATCCTCGTCCATGAAGATGACGTTCATCCACTGCACGAATACGCCGTCGAGGTTGAGGTGATCGTGCGCGAGCTGCATGAATTCCCGCGTATACAGATGAGACGCGCCGGCCGTCCATGGGTGCGAGGGCTGCGACACGATCGCGTCGTAGCGGCGATTGGTGAGGCGCAGTGCGCCGCGCGCATCGTTGAGGATGATGTTGACGCGGGGGTCGGTGAGCGGGTTGCGCTTGCGCAGCGCGCTGGTCGCGCGATTGGCTTCGATGACCTTGGGTTCGAGCTCGATGACGTCGATCTTGCGCACCGTCGGCGGCACGCCTTCGATGACCACGCCGCCGCCATAACCGACGATGAGCATGTCGGTGGCCTGGGGCCGGGCGATAACCGCCAGCGGCGACAGCCAGAACTCCCCGCTGAATCGCTGCAGCGAGCCGGGACTTTCCATGAGCGCTTCGGGCAGGCCATTGGTGCGCAGGCCAAGCCCGCCATCCTGCGAGAGCATGACCACGCTCGCGCTGCGCCCGATGTCGTAATACAGCACGCGATGCTGGCTGCCGACGTTGAGCGGCGAGGTCACCAGCAGGGTCATCGGCGCCTGTGGCCTGAAGAACGCGCAGCAGACGACGGCCACGGCGGTGGTGGCAATCGCGAGCATGCGGTTCACGGGAAACAGCACCCATACCGCGGCCACACCGAGCGCCGCGCTGGCGAACACGGCGACTCTGATCGCACCTTCGTACTTCAGCGCGGGAATGAGGATGAAACCCGCGGCCAATGATCCGGCGATCGCGCCAACGGTGTTCCATGCGTATACGCGGGCGCTGACCGGCGCGGCTTCCTCCGCGTCGCTGGCCAGCACGCGCACGGCGAGTGGATAGGTCATGCCGATGGCGACAGTCATGGGCAGCAGCAGCAGGCCCGAGAACAGGGAATTGGGCACGGGCAGGAAGCCGAAGTAGATGTCCGACTTCACCAGCAGCCCCGCGGTCGACGGCAACAGATCTTCGAGGTGTAGATAGGCCATCGCCGCGGCGGCCGCGGCCGCCACCAGCGCGAGGCCCAGCGCGACCGTCGCTCGCTCGCGGGTCCTGGCCACTGCGGCGCCGATGACGCCACCGAGCGCGATGCCGGTGAGGAAGCTCGCGACCATGACACCGAATGCATAGATGCTGCTGCCGACGACATGCGAGAGCATGCGCGCCCACAGCACCTCCTGGAAAAATGCCACGGCGCCCGCGAGCAGCATCAGCGGCAACACCCACGCGGGTCCGGGAAACGCCTTGAATGTGTACTTGCGGATCCGGACCGGCGCGGGCGGCGGCGCCATCGACGGATCGTCGGAATATCCTTTCGGCGGTTTCGTGTAGGGCACCCGGCGCGCGAGCGCGATCGCGAGCAGGAAAACGATGGCGTTGAGCGCGGCGCCCACCCAAACGGTGCGCGCCAGCCCCAGCGCCGGCAGCAGCACGAACGCGGCGATGAGCGCGCCACCCACCGCGCCAGCGGTGTTCATCGCGTACAACAGGCCAATGCGCCGGCCGATCTGCGCTTCCTCCGCTACGGCGTATCGCGCCAGCACGGGCAAGGTGGCGCCCATGAGCGTGGTCGGCAATACCAGCGCCACGAACGCGCTCAGCAGGTAGAAAAGAGTGGTGCCGGTATGGTCGCTGTCGGGCGGCGTCGGCTGGCCGCCGAAAAGCGACTGCAGCGCGATGTTCGCGACCGACAGCAGCAGCGGCACGATGACGATGGCGCTGCCGGCGATGCCGAGTTCCAGCAGGCCGTACGTGAGCACCGGCCGCTTGACGCGCGGCAGGAATCTTTCGGCGAGCGCGGCGCCGAGCGCGAGGCCGCCCATGTAGGCGGCGAGCACGGTGGCGACCGCGAGCTCGGAGGTGCCGAACACAATGGCGAACTGGCGCGTCCACGCGGTCTGGTAGATGAGCGCTGCGATGCCGCTGAGCACGAAACACCCGCACAACAATGCCAGTGTGCCGACGGAGACTTGTGAGGGGATGCGATTGACAGCTTCGGTGGTTCGCGACATGGTCGCGGAGTGTACGGATCGCGGAGTTTCCATGGCAGTCTTTCGCGCCAACGGCATCATCACGCTAACCACCGACTTCGGCGCGCGCGAACCCTTCGTCGGCATCATGAAGGGCGTGATGCTGGGACACGCGCCGCACCTGCGCTTCATCGACATGGCCCACGAGGTGAGCGCGTTCCAGCCGGTCGAAGCCGGCTTCTGGCTCGCGCATGCATTACGTTACTTTCCCGCCGGCACTTTGCACGTGGCCGTGGTGGATCCCGGAGTCGGCACACCGCGCGCGTTGCTCGTGGCCTTCTCGGGCGAGCAGGCGCTGCTGGCGCCAGACAACGGGCTGTTAGCGCCGCTCGCGGCTCGCGGCAAGATCGATCGGGTCATCCAGGTCGATTCGGCACGGCTCGTGAAGTTCGGCGTGAGCGATGTGAGCGCCACTTTTCATGGCCGCGACGTGTTCGCGCCTCTGGCGGCAGCCATCGCCGCGGGACGTTGCGATCCGGCCGATCTTGGTACGGACATCGGGTCCCTGAGCCAGGACGCGTGGCCGCCCACCAGCCGCCGCGCCGATGGCGGCGTGGCCGGGGTGATCGTCGCCGTCGATCGCTTCGGCAACCTCATTTCCAACATCGAATCGTCGGCCGTGGTCGCGTTAGCCACGCCAACGGTGCACATCGCGGGCCTTCGGCTGCCGCTCAAGCGCACCTATGGCGACGCCCAGCCGGGCGAATACATGGGCCTCATCAACTCATTTGAAGTCCTGGAGGTCGCCCAGTCGCGCGGTAATGCGGCCAAAGGGTTGAATGTGGCCGTGGGGGCGCCCATTTCGGCCGTTCCGGCGGTATTGGACCCCCAATTCCGTCGGGGTTGATATCGAACGCGAATCGGCTATAGTTCGCAGCCTCATTGCGAGCCCGTCGGGCTCGTAACTCACTGTTTCAAATAGTTTTTCTGAAGAAAAAACGATGTCCGAACGGGATAACGAAAGCTTCGATTTAGACGAAGAGTTCCTCGCCGAAGCTGAAGACAACACGGATTACGATCGCATCCTGGATAAGGTCGACCGTCGTGTTCGTCAGCAACCCGGCGCGAAAAAAGTCGGCAAAGCTGCCTGGAGCCGCCTCGAGGAGGTCCTCGCGGACCGTCGCCTCGAAAAAGACCTGAACGACGGCTTCGAAGACGAACAGTAGGTCTCGTTCCTTTTTTAACAGTGAGTAGTCGCGGGAGTTCGCGACGAGGTTGAGCTCATGTCCGCGCGTTCTGCTTCGCGCTGGGTGGTCGTCAAGTTCGGCGGCACCAGCGTCTCCACGCTTGCCAACTGGCGCAACATCGCGCTGGTCGTCAAACGGCGTCTCGAATCGGGCAGCCGCGTGCTGGTCGTTCATTCCGCCATCACGAAGATCACCGACATGCTGGAGAAGCTGCTCGCGGCAGCGATCACCGGCAATCCCGAAGAGCCGCTCAAGGCCATCGAAGACCGGCATCGGCAACTAGCTACCGAGCTCGACATCGGCGTGAGCCCGCAGCTGCAGGGTTATTTCGACGAGCTGCGGCAGATGGCCAACGGCATCTCGCTGGTGCGCGAGCTGTCGGACAAGACGCGCGCGCGCGTGATGGCCAACGGCGAGCTCATGGCCACCGAACTCGGCGCCCGATTCCTGAAGGCGCAGGGTGTCGACGTCACCTGGATGGACGCGCGCGACATGCTCTCCGCCGAACATCGCGGGGCGTCCGCCAAGGCGTCGGTGCTCTCGGCCACCTGTTCGTTCGCTCCCGATGCCGCGCTCGAGCAGCGTCTCGACGCGTCGACACCGGTGGTGATCACCCAGGGATTCATCGCGCGCGACATCGATGGCAACACCTGCCTGCTGGGCCGCGGGGGCTCGGATACATCGGCGGCGTATCTCGGCGCCAAGATCCGCGCCAGCGCCATCGAGATCTGGACCGACGTGCCGGGCATGTTCAGCGCCAATCCGCGCGCCACGCCCACGGCGCGCCTGATCCGCGCGCTGCATTACGACGAAGCGCAGGAGATCGCGACCAGCGGCGCCAAGGTGCTGCACCCGCGCTGCCTGCTTCCCGCGCGCCAGTACCAGATACCTTTATATGTATACGCCACGCAGACGCCGGATCTCGAAGGCACGCTGATCACCGGCGAATCCGGTGCGAACGCGCAGGTGAAGGCGGTCTGCAATCGCAAGGGCATCACGCTGATCTCGCTCGACAGCCCCGGCATGTGGCACCAGGTCGGCTTCCTGGCCGACGTGTTCGCGGTGTTCAAGGAACACGGCATGTCGGTGGACCTGGTGTCCACCTCGGAAACCAACGTCACCGTGTCGCTGGATCCGGCCGCCAATACGCTCGACGGTGGCTTGTTAGGCAAGCTGGAACGCGACCTGTCGAAGCTGTCGAACGTGCGCGTCATCGGGCCCTGCGCGTCGGTCTCGCTGGTCGGCCGCAACATCCGCGCCATCCTGCACAAGCTCGCCGACGCGTTCGCATTGTTCGAGGAACAGAAGGTGTACCTGCTGAGCCAGGCCGCCAACGACCTCAACTTCACGTTCGTGGTGGACGAAAACCAGGGCGATCGCCTCGTCGAGCAATTGCACGACCTGCTGATCCGCCCGCTGCCCGGCGATACGGTCATGGGACCGACCTGGGAGCAGTTGTTCGCCAAGCCCGAAGCGGTGGCGGCCCGCGCGCAGCCCTGGTGGGGCGTGAAGCGCGAGGCACTGCTCGGCAAACTTGCGGATCGTGATTGCGCCTACGTCTACGACCTGGAGCAGGTGGACACCGCTGCGCGCGCCGTCGGCAGCATCAAGTCCATCGGCCGCGCGTTGTTTGCGCTGAAGGCCAACCCGCATCCGGAAATTCTACGCAAGGTGGCCGCCGCGGGACTCGGCTTCGACTGTGTGTCGCTGGCCGAGATCGAACACGTGCTCGCGTCCGTGCCCGGCATCTCGCCCGAACGCATCCTGTTCACGCCGAATTTCGCGCCGCGTCCCGAGTACGAGCGTGCGCTCGCGCTCGACGTGCACGTCACCATCGACAACCTGTTCGTGCTGCAACACTGGCTCGACGCCTTCAGGGGCAAGAGCGTGTTCCTGCGCATCGACACCGGCATCGGTCGCGGGCATCACCACCATGTGAAAACCGCCGGTGCGCAATCGAAGTTCGGCATTCCTGCGGAAGAACTCGACGAAGTGGCGCGCCTCGCGAAGGCGGGCGGAGTCACCATCAACGGCCTGCATGCACATGCCGGCAGCGGCGTGTTCGACGTCGAGAACTGGACGCAGGTGGGGTCGGTGCTGGTCGGCCTCGTGAAGCGATTCCCCGACGTGAAATTCATCGATGTCGGCGGTGGACTGGGTGTGCCCGATCGCGTCGAAGGGCGTGAGCTCGATCTCGCCAGGCTCGACGCAGCGCTGGCCAAGGTCGGAAGTGCGATACCCGGCGTCACGCTGTGGCTAGAGCCGGGTCGCTACCTGGTCGCGAACGCCGGCGTATTGCTGGCGCGCGTGACGCAGACCAAGATCAAGAGCGGCATCCGCTACGTGGGTGTGGCCACGGGCATGAACTCGCTGATCCGCCCGGCGCTGTACGGCGCGCATCACGACATCGTGAATCTCTCGCGTTACGGCGAGCCGGCGAACATCTCGGCGAACGTGGTGGGGCCCATCTGCGAGAGCTCGGACTTCCTGGGGCACGACCGGCTGCTGCCGGAGTGCCACTCGGGCGATGTACTTCTGATCGCCACGGCGGGCGCTTACAGCCACGCGATGTCGTCGAACTACAATTTGCGCGAGCCGGCGCAGGAACTGCTGCTGTAGTTCAGTTCTCTTTCGCCATCGTGGCGCCCGCGGGCTGACCGGACTGCATTTCGAGCAGCGAGGTGCGTGCGCGCTCCGACTCGAGCTGCCGTTCCAGCCGGAAGTAGTCCTCGTCGGGTCTTCGGATTTCATGTCGAGAGCCGACTGGAAGGCGCGCGCCTCGGACTCCAGCCGTTTCTCTTCGGCATGCAGGGGCGCTACGAGGTGCCGCCCTGCGCGAACTGCGCGCGTAACTCGTCGACCTGGCGGCGACTCTGCCGACGCTGCCAAGCAACGCGAGAGCGAGCAGAATTTCCGTCTTGCGCATCCTGGTCAGTCCGGCCCGCCCAGGGCCACGTCGAGGGGCGGTTCGAGTTTCGACTTGATGCGCGACATCCGCAGGTGTGTTTCACGCCTTTCGATATCGCGCTTCAGCATCGCTTCGAGTTTCCGGAGTTGCGCGGAGGAAAGGATTGCGGCGGCGGAAGAGCTCATGCGCACGTGGGCCTCTTTCAGTAGTTCGGTCTCGCGCTCCATGAAATTTCGCCGGGTACCCGACGGGTCGCTCTCCTGGTTCAGGTTCCTGGCGTACTCCTCCAGGTCGCGCTGCACCTGCGACCGCTCAACGTGCAGCGCGGCGATCAGCGGTTCCAGTTGATCGTCCCGAAGCACGTCCGCACCGGTGAGCTGCATGCGGAATTCATCGACCTGCATCCGGGTCTGCCGGCTTTCCATGTAGGTATTCAGTTGCGCGAATTTTTCTTCGCCGAGCATCTCGCGCAATCTGGCCTGGTAGTCCGCCGGGTTGCCCGTGCCTTCCTGCATCTGCATCTGGCTATCGATGGACAGGCCAATGACCGCATCCGCCTGCTCTGGCGAGAAACCCAGCAGCCGGATGAAATTCTCGCGCCGCGTCGTCAGCCGCAGCCGCTCCTGCTCACGGAAAGCTTCACGATACTTGGGATCGCTCATGAGCTTGCGCTGACGGGCCTGCCAATCGTGTTGCTGCGCGCCTCGCGCGGGCCTTGGAAACGCGAGCTCGGTGGCGTTGGAGCTGGAGGTGGACGCAGACGTGCGCGTGGAGGCGGGTGTCACTGCGACCGGCGCGATGACCGTGGGCGGTTCAGCCGCCGGACTTGCGACCGGTTGCGGCGTGATCCGGTTGGCGGCGGCGACGCTGAGCCGCTCGACGAGCTCGGCGTTGAGCGCGCGCTCGGCGCGCAACTGCATCCAGAGCCCCGCTGAAACACCGGTGCTCGCAAGCGCGACGACGAGCAGAAAGACCGTTGACCTTTGCATGAGGACCTCGGCGGGCTACCTCAGGACCGCGGGCGATTGTACGCCCGCCGGCAATCAACGTGGCTGGTGGCGTGACTCGAGCTGACTGACTACCTGCGACAGGGTGACGCCACGCGCTCGCAGCAAGACCAACATGTGAAACAGCAGGTCGGCCGATTCTTCGATTACCTTCTGCCCGGTGTCACCGGCGCCTGCCAGCGCGAGCTCGACACCTTCTTCGCCGACTTTCTGGGCCACGCGCTGCACGCCCTTGTCGAGCAGGCGCGCGGTGTAGCTGGCCTCGGGTTTTTCGGTGGCGCGCTGCGCGATCACGGCCTCGAGCTTGGCGAGGAAAGCGATGCTCGTGGCGGCGGCGCGCGGTTCGTTGCCGAAGCAGGTGAGGGTGCCGTTGTGGCAAGCCGGCCCGCGCGGCCGCGCCGTGACCAGCAAGGTGTCGTTGTCGCAGTCGGGCGCGACACCGACGACGTCGAGCGTATGGCCGGTCGTCTCGCCTTTCTCCCACAGCCGTTGTTTGCTGCGGCTGAAGAACACGGCGCGACCGCGGGCGATGGTCTGCTCGACCGCCTCGCGATTCATGTACGCCATCATGAGCACGGCGCCGCTGTCGGCGTCCTGCACGACGGCGGGAACCAGGCCGCCGCCTTTGTCGAAATCGATACGGCCAATATCCAGTGCGGTGCTCATAGGCGCATCTCGATGCCGGAGGCGGCGAGTGTGGTCTTGAGATCGGGAATGGCGATGGCGCCGGAATGAAACACGCTCGCGGCCAGAGCCGCATCCACCGATGCCTTTTCGAAAACGTCGACGAAGTGCTGAGGCGCGCCCGCGCCGCCCGAGGCCACCAGCGGCACATTGCACACCGCGCGCACGGCCTTGAGTTGCGCGACGTCGTAGCCACGGCGTACGCCGTCGTTGGTCATGCAGTTCAGCACGATCTCGCCGGCGCCCCGGTCCTGCACTTCGCGCACCCACGACAGGGTGTCGCGCCCGGTATTGCGCGAACGGTTCGGATCGCCCGTGAATTGAAAGACCCGATAACCTTCGGCGAGGCTGGCGCTGTCGATGCCGATGACCACGCACTGCGAACCGAAACGAGACGCCAGCTCTTCTATCAGGTCGGGGTTGGCGATGGCAGGAGAGTTGATCGAGATCTTCTCCGCGCCCGCGTTGAGCACAGCCTCGGCGTCTTCCACCGAGCGGATGCCGCCAGCCACGCAGAACGGAATGTCGAGAATGCCGGCGACGCGCGTGACCCACTTGCGGTCGACGCTTCGACCTTCCGGACTCGCGGTGATGTCGTAGAACACGACCTCGTCGGCGCCCTCGCTGCGATAACGCTCGGCGAGCACCAGGATGTCGCCCACGATCTGGTGATCGCGGAAGCGGATTCCCTTTACGACCTGGCCGTCGCGGACGTCGAGGCAGGGGATGATGCGTTTGGCAAGAATGGGCCTAACTCCTTCGGATCGATCATTTCTTCGAGCAGCGCCTTGCCACTGATGGCAGCGGCGCTTCCCGCGGCGGCGAGCATGGCGAGATCCGCCGCGGAGCGCACGCCGCCGGAAGCCTGCCAGGCGATCTGCGGATAACGCTTCACGGCTTCGGCGTACAGCGCAACGGCCGGGCCTTGCAACGCACCGTCGAGCTCGACGTCGGTGCACAACACGTGTTTGAGGCCGTGCGGCAGGTAGGACTCGATGGCTTCCCACAGCGTGAGCTTCGATTCATGGGTCCAGCCGCGCGTGAGCACGCGCGGCGTGCCTTGCGCGTCGTGGCGGATGTCGAATGCCAGACCTATCTTCTCGGCGCCGTAGCGCTTGAGCCAGCCCTGCACCTCGGCGGGCGCTTCAACCGCGGCGCTGCCGACGATGACGCGGTCGATGCCATGGCGCAGCAGGTCGTCGACCACCGCGGTCGAACGCACGCCGCCGCCCACCTGGATGTTGAGCGCGCGCTGCGAGGCGAGGCGCACGATGACGCTGCGGTTGGCGAGCTGGCCGTCCCTGGCGCCGTCGAGATCGACGACATGCAGCCAGTTCGCGCCGAGCGCCCGATAACGCAGCAGGAGTTCATGCGGCTCGAGGTCGTAACGCGTTTCCGCGTCGAAGTTGCCTTTGAGCAGCCGTACGCAGCGGCCTGCGCGCAGATCGATGGAAGGGATGAGGATCATGATTCAGCTTGCCTTCAGAAAGTTGGCGAGGATGCGCGCACCCACCACGCCCGAGCGCTCGGGGTGAAATTGCGTGCCGCAGAAGTTGTCGCGGCGCGCCACGGCGGTGAAGTTGCCGCCATATTCCGTGGTGGCCACGGTCCAGTCGCCGGCCGGCACGGCGTATCCGTGCACGAAATACACGTAGTCGAGCGAGCTCACGCCATCGAGCAGCGGATCCGGCCGGGTCTGATTGAGCTGGTTCCAGCCCATGTGCGGAACGGGCAGGCCGGGTGCGAACTGCAGGCGCTCGACGTTGCCGGGGATGACGGCGAGCCCATTGGCCGGCCCTTCCTCGGAAGCATCGAACAGGATCTGCATGCCGAGGCAAATGCCTAACAAGGGTTGTTTGAGATCGGGAATCAGCTTGTCGAGGCCGTTCGAGCGCAGGCGACCCATGGCATTGTGCGCGGACCCCACGCCTGGCAGCAGCACGCGCGTGGCGCTCCGGATGACGTCCGGATCGCTGGTGACGACCGACTCGGCGCCGAGCCGTGACAGCGCCGCGCGCAACGAGGCGATGTTGGCTCCGCCGCTGTCGATGATGGCCACGGGGACGCTCACAGAACCCCCTTGGTCGTCGGCAGCTCTTCGCCTTCGCGTCGGAACGCCATGCGCAACGCGCGCCCGACGCCCTTGAAGCAGGCTTCGATCATGTGATGCGTATTCTCGCCTACGATGGTGACGTGAATCGCGGCCTTGAGACTCTCGGCCAGCGACTTGAAGAAGTGCGGCACGAGTTCGGTGGGCAGGCCGCCAACCGCTTCGCGCGCGAACCGGCCTTCGAACACGCCATAGGCGCGACCCGAAAGGTCGATGGCCACGCGCACCTGAGCTTCGTCCATGGGCAGCACGAATCCGTAGCGGGATAGCCCGAGCTTGGCGCCGAGCGCTTCGCGCAAGGCTTCGCCGACGGCGAGTGCGCAGTCCTCGACGGTGTGATGCTCGTCGATCTGCAGATCCCCATGGCACTTGAGCTCGAGCGAGAACCCGCCGTGTTTGGCGAGCTGTTCGAGCATGTGATCGAAGAAGCCGATGCCGGTCGAGATGGTAATGGGCGCGGTGGTGTCGAGGCTCACCGTCACGTGAATGTCGGTTTCCTTCGTGGTGCGCCGGAGTGTGGCGCGGCGTTCGGTGAGCTCGCGCAGGATCGCGGGCCAGGTCTCCCACTTGTTGCCGTGGCGGCGCACCAGCAATCCGCGGGTGCCGAGGTTGCGCGCGAACTCCATGTCGGTTTCACGATCGCCCACCATCGCGCTCGCGGCGAGGTCGACGTCGCGTGCGCGAATCCAGTCATCGACCAGCCTGGTCTTCGGCTTGCGGCAGTCGCAGCCGTCCGCTTTCCGATGCGGGCAGACGAACACGGCAGCGAACTCGATGTCCTGGGAGCTGAACGCATCGAGCATGAACTGGTGCGGGATATCGAAGCTCGATTGCGGAAAGCTGGCGCTGCCGAGCCCGTCCTGGTTCGTCACCATGGCGAGCTGGAAACCGGCGAGCTGCGCCTGGCGCAGCGCGGCGAACACGCCTGGCATGAAGCGGATCTTTTCGATGGTGTCGACCTGTTCGTCAGGCGGCTCCTCGATGAGAGTGCCGTCGCGGTCGACGAACAGCACGCGGGTCTTGCTCATGCCAGGCTCCGGATCAATCGGTCGTTCTGTTCGGGACTGCCCACGGAAATACGCAGCGAATTCGGCGATACATTGCGCATGTCGCGGATGAGCAGCTTCGCATCGCGCGCCGCGGCGAGCACGGCTTCCGCGTCGGCGAAATCCACGAGCAGGAAGTTGGCCACACTGTGCCATATCTTCCGCACGCGTTTGCAGTCTGCAAGCGCGGCGCGCAGCCGTTCGCGCTCGGCGCGGATCTGCGCCACGCGTTCGCGCTGAATGGCGAGCTGGCACTCGGCGAGCGTGGCGAGCACGGCCTCGATGCATAGCTGCGGGATGGAATAGGGCGGGATCACCTTGGCCAGCAGCGCCACGATTTCCGGCGCGGCGATCAGCGAGCCCACGCGCGCGCCCGCCAACCCGAAGGCCTTGGACAAGGTGCGCAACACCACGAGGTTCGCAAATCGCGCCAGGGACTTCGTCAATGACGCGTCACCCGAGAACTCGATGTATGCCTCGTCGACCACGACCAGCGAGCGATTGGCCAGCGCCAGCAACAGCTGCTCGATGGCAGCGGGCTCCATGGCGTTGCCCGTCGGGTTGTTAGGACTGCACAGGAACACGATCCTGGTGTTCGCGTCGCAGGCGGCAAGCACGCGCGCCGTGTCGAGCGCGAAGCCGCGCTCCGGCAACAGCGGGACCTCGCGGACTTCCGCGCCCTGGATGCGCGCAGCCACGGCGTACATGCCGAAGGTGGGCGGGCAGATGACGACGTTGTCGACACCCGCGCGGCAGAATCCGCGCACCAGCAGGTCGATGGATTCATCGCTGCCGCGGCCCGGCAGAAGTTGCGCGGGCGAAACGTCATAGAGCGCGGCGAGGCGCTGCGCCAGGACTTGCGGATGCGGTTCCGGGTAGCGGTTGAGCCCGGCCTGTGAGCGATCGGTCTCGGCGCGCCACGGCAGTTCATTGGCGTGCAGACGCTCGAACGCCGGATCCCAGCTCGCGTGTGAATACGCCTTGAGCGCGATGATCTCGGGACGCGCGAGCGCAAGAATGCCGGTCACGCCGCACCTCCGGCCAATGCCTCGAGCCGTACGCTGACCGCGTTGCCGTGAGCATCGAGACCTTCCATGCCGGAGAGCGTGACGGCCGTCGGTCCCAGTGCGCGCAGCCCGTCGGCGCTGAGCTCCTGCACGGTGATCCGCTTCTGGTAGTCGAGCAACGACACTCCGCTGTAGCTGCGCGCATAACCGAAAGTGGGCAGCACGTGATTGGTGCCCGAGCAGTAGTCGCCCATGGATTCCGGCGACCATGCGCCCAGGAATACCGAGCCCGCGCAGGAAACGCTCGCGAGCAATGCGCGGGGATCGCGCGTCTGGATGATGAGGTGTTCGGGCGCGTAGTCGTTGGACACCTCCATCGCCGCCGCCAGGTCGGTCACGACGATGCAACGGCTGTTGGCCATGGATTGCTTGATGATGTCGCGCCGGCCGAGCGCTCGCGTTTGCTCGTCCACTTCGACGATGACCCGCTGCGCAAGCTGCGCGGAGTCGGTGACGAGAATCACCTGCGCGATGGTGTCGTGCTCGGCCTGCGCCAGCAGGTCGGCTGCCACGAACCTCGCATTCGCGGATTCATCGGCAATCACCAGCACTTCGGACGGGCCCGCGGGCAGATCGATGGCGGCACCCGCGGGATCCGCGGCGACGATCTGCTTGGCGGCCGTGACCCAGGCGCTGCCCGGGCCGAAAATCTTGTCCACCTTGCGTACGGATTCGGTGCCAAAGGCGAAAGCGGCGATCGCCTGGGCACCGCCCATCTTGTACACCGTGTCCACGCCGCAGAGTTCCGCGGCCACGAGCACCGCGGCGTGCAGTTTGCCGTCGGGGCCGGGCGAACTCGCAATGGCGCGCGCCCTGCAACCGGCGATGCGTGCCGGCACGGCCAGCATGATGGCGGTGGAGGGCAGCGGCGCCGAGCCTGCGGGAACGTAGAGGCCGACGCTGTCGATGGCTCGCGTGATGCGCTCGCAACGCACGCCGGGCATGGTCTCGACGGACAACGGAGCGCAGAGCTGTGCTTCGTGAAACCGTGCGACGTTGGCCACCGCACGTTCGAGCGCCGCGAGCTGCACCGCGGACAGCGCGGCGCGCGCTTCGCGGAATTCCGCCGGGCTCACGCGCAGGTTGTCGAGCGAAGCGCCGCCGAATTGCGTGGTGAACCGCCGCACCGCGGCGTCGCCTTCGGCGCGCACCGCGGTGATGATGCCCGCCGCCTGCCGGAAGACTTCGTCACGGCTCACGGCGGCGGGACGCGACAACGCCGCGCGTCGCGCGTGCGGAGAAGCGGCTTTCCAGTCGATGTATTTCATCGCCTCACACCAGCATCTTCTCGACCGGGAGCACGAGCAGCGAGCTCGCACCCGCCTTCTTCAGGCTTTCGAGAGTCTCCCAGAACACGTTCTCACGGCACACGGCGTGTATCGCCACTTTGTCGTTCGAACCCTCGAGCGGGATGATGGTGGGCGATTCGCTGCCCGGCAGCAGGCGGCGAATCTCCGGCAGCGCCGAGCGCGGCGCGTGCAGCATGATGTACTTGCTCTCGCGCACCTGCTGGACGCCGTCGATGCGCAGCAGCAGGCGCTCGACCCATTCCTGCTTGACGGGCGGCAACGACACCGGCGTGCGAATGAGCAACGCCTGGCTTTCGAGCACGGTCTCCACTTCCTTCAGGTGATTGGCCGAAAGCGTCGACCCCGTGGAGACGAGATCGCAGATGAGATCCGCGCGGCCGAGGCGTGGCGCAATCTCCACGGCGCCCGACAGCGTGACGATGTCAGCCGTCACGTTGCGCTCGCGCAGGTAGCGCTCGAGCGTGAACGGGTAGGTAGTGGCGATGCGCTTGCCGGCGAGCGAACGCGCGCCTTCGTAGCTGAAGCCTTCGGGCACTGCCAGTGACAGCCGGCAGCGGCCGAAGTCGAGCGTGCGCAGCTCGGTGAAGGTGGCGGCATGGCCGCGCGAGACGAGCTCGAGGCGCTTTTCTTCGAGCACGTTGCGGCCGACGAGGCCGAGATCGCAGACGTCTTCCTGCACGAGGTCGGGGATGTCGTCGTCGCGCACGAACAGCACGTCGAGCGGCATGTTCTCGCCGAAGCCCATCAGTTGATCGCGGCCGCGCGAGAGTTTCAGGCCGCAGCTCTTGAGCAGGTCGAGCGACGGGTCGGTGAGCCGACCGGATTTCTGCACGGCGAGTTTGAGGCGCTGGTCTTTGTCGATGGGTGTCATGGATTCGGTGGAGACTTTGGTGTGCAACCCGGGCGGTTACCCGGATGCGGGGATTCAGGCGTGGCGCTGAAGGCGATTGACGGCGAGGGAATAGCCGCCATTGCCGTCGGCGAGGCAACGCGCCACGCGCCCGATGGTGGTGACGCTGACGCCGGTGAGGCGATGGATCTCGCGGTAGGGCACGCCTTTCTGCAGCCAGTCGACCACCGCCCAGCGATCGGCAATGGCCTGGAGCTCCGCGGGCGTGCAGAGGTCGCGGAAAAAAGCCCGGCATTCGTCCACGGTCTTGAGCGTCAGCACGGCGGCGAACAGGCTGCGTTCCGAGAGCGCCTCCTGGCGGGCCGTGACATTCCGGTGCTGTTTCATTGAATTAATGTAATAGCGCGTTAATACGGTGGCGCATTAGACCCGCGGAACCGCACAAAAGCAAGCTCCGCGCTTGCTTACGGAGAAACCGGCTCATAGAATTCGCGCACTCATCGAGACCGGCTGAGGGATTGGGCCCGAAGACGCCGGGGCAACCGCCGCCAACGCGGAAAGGTGCCAACTCCTGCGGGATCGGTCTTTGACAAGATCTGGTTCCGGCAGATGAGCGAACCTCACGCCGCCCGATCGTCGGGCAGCGCAGGTGCCGTGTTTACCGCACGGCGGCTCTCGAGTTCCACGCTGAGTACAGCCCTGGAGCATTCGACGAGCAGCATTTCATGAACAACGACAACACACAGCCTTCCCGCGCCGACACCACCACCACGCCCGCATCGGGATTCCAGGTTCGCGAAGGCGTGCTGGCCGTTCCCGGCGAGCTCAAGCTGCACTTCGGCGGCGTCCTGCAATCGGTTTCCGTTGCCTGGCGTCTCGCGGGGCCCGCGGGCGCGCCGGTGGTCGTCGCCATGGGCGGCATCTCCGCTTCGCGCCGCGTCTGGCTGCCCGACGAGCCGCGCGGCGGATGGTGGCATGAAGTCGTCGGCCCCGGCCTCGCGCTGGATACGCACAAGTTTCGCGTCCTGAGTTTCGACTATCTCGGCGCCAGCGCCGATTCCACCGGGCCGCGCGACGACGCGCCGTTTCCGACGGTGTCCGCGTACGACCAGGCCGAACTACTGCTGCGGCTCATCAACCATCTCGGTATCGCGAGCCTTCGCGCCATCGCCGGCGCTTCGTACGGCGGCATGGTGGCGCTGGCGTTCGGCGAGCGCTTCCCCGACCGCGTCGCGCGTCTCATCGTCATCAGCGCCGCGGACCGGGCGCATCCGATGGCTTCTGCCTGGCGCGTGGTGCAACGGAGGATAGTCAAATACGCCATCGACAGTGGAAATCCGGCGCAGGGCCTGGAACTGGCGCGCGCGCTGGCCATGGCCACCTACCGCAGTCCCGAGGAGTTTGCCGCCAGGTTCGCCGGCGCCGCGCGCCGTAACTCCGAAGACAAGTTCGTGCTGCCGGTGGAGGAGTACCTGTTTGCGCGCGGCGCTGAATATGCGCAGCGTTATCGCCCGGCTTCGTTTGTTTGTTTGTCCGAGTCCATCGACCTGCATCGCGTGGACGCAGGCCGCATATTCGCGCCGGTCACCGCGGTGGCGGTGCGCGAAGACCAGCTCGTGCCGCTCGGCGACATGCGCGCCATGGTCGCGCGCCTGCCGAACGCCGAGTTGCACGAGATCTCCTCGGTGTATGGACACGACGCCTTCCTCAAGGAGAACCGGCGACTCGCGCCGATCTTCGCCAACGTATTGAACGACCCAGGAATCACCCCGTGACGACTCCGTTGACTGCAGACACTCGCGCGGTACGCGCCGGCCTCGAGAATTGCGACGTGACCGGCGCCGTGGTGCCGCCGCTTCATCTCTCGTCCACCTATGCGTTCCGCGGCTTCGGCGACAAGCGCAAATACGACTACAGCCGCTCGGGCAATCCGACGCGTGACCTGCTGGCGGACGCGCTGGCCGATCTCGAAGGTGGCGTTGGCGCCGTGATCACGGGGTCCGGCATGGGCGCGATCACGCTCGTGGGCCACATATTGCCTGTGGGCGCGCGCGTCATCGCTCCCCATGACTGCTACGGCGGCACGTTCCGCCTGATGACGGCGTGGCAGAAGCGCGGCGAGCTCGCCGTGGAATTCGTCGACTTCGGCAATGCGGCCGCGGTCAGCGCGGCCTTGTCGAAACCCGCGGCGCTGGTGTGGATCGAAACTCCCAGCAATCCCTTGCTGCGCATCACCGACATCGCCGACATCGCGAAGCGCGCCCATGCCATCGGCGCGCTCGTGGTCGCCGACAACACCTTCCTGTCACCCGGCTGGCAGCGGCCCATCGAGCTCGGCGCCGACATCGTCGTGCACTCGACCACGAAGTACATCAATGGCCACAGCGACGTCGTCGGCGGCGCAGTCATCGCCGCGAAGAAGGACGTCGCCGAGCAACTCGCCTGGTGGGGCAACTGTCTCGGCCTCACGGGTGGCGCGTTCGACAGCTACCTCACGCTGCGCGGCCTGCGCACCTTGCACGTGCGCCTGCGTGAGCACGGCACCAATGCCCAGGCGGTGGCGGAATTCCTCGTCAGGCAGCCGTCCGTGAAGCGCGTCTATTACCCGGGCCTCGCCACGCATCCCGGCCATGACGTCGCGAAGCGCCAGCAGTCCGGCTTCGGCGCCATCGTCACCCTCGAAGTGCAGGGCGGTGTCGACGGCGCGAAGCGATTCTCCGAGGCGCTCGAGCTGTTCTCGCTGGCGGAGTCGTTAGGGGGTGTCGAGAGCCTGGTGGCGCACCCGGCGACCATGACTCACGCGGCGATGGCGCCGGAAGCACGCGCGGCAGCGGGGCTGGTCGATGGCCTGTTGCGCCTGTCGATCGGCATCGAGTCGCCCGAGGACCTGTTGCACGACCTGCAGAACGGCATCAACGCGCTGGGCTGACTAATCCGCAATCTCGCCGCAGGTCACGTTGGTGACCGCGGCGGTGATGGCGCTCGCGCGATCGGATGCCATGAGCACCGCGACCTCGGCAATTTCAGCCATCTTCGGCATGCGCTTGAGCATCGTCTTCTCGGCGATGCGCGCCTCGAATGCCTCGCGCGAAACGCCCGCCAGCCGCGCATGGTCGCCGATGGCGGCCGACACGCCGGGTGCGTCGGGCGAACCCGCCGAACGCAGCGCAACGACCCGGATGCCGTTGCCGCCGAGATCCACGGCAAGCTGGCGGCACAAGGCTTCGATGGCCGCGCAGGCGACGCCGAATCCGCCGCTGCCGGTATAAGGTTTGCGTGCCACCTGCGCAGTGAGTGCGAGGATCGCGCCGCCGTGCTGCTTCGCCATGTGGCGGGCCGCGGCGGTGGCGGTGAGGAAGTGCGTGCGCACGGCGCCGTCGACAGGCGCAACGACATCCCTGACGGACATCGCGACGAGCGATTCGCCTTGCGGCCCGTCGAGGGAGATGAGGTTGAACGAAATGTCGACACGCTGGTGCGCTGCGATGACGTCGTCGAGATGCGAGGCGATGGAATCCGGGTTCAGCGCATCCACTTTCGCGGCGCTTGCCGAACCACCCGCTCCGGCAATTTCCGTGGCGAGCGCCTGAACTTTCTCGAGCGTTCGGCCGGCGAGCGCCACGTGTGCGCCCTCGCGCGCGAACGCGCGCGCCACCGCGCTGCCCATGGCGCCGGCAGCGCCGTACACGACTGCCACTTTTCCCGCCAGCAAACCTGCGCGAACACCGGGCGCCGTGACTGGCAGGGCCGCCGTGCCGGCGACCATGGGCGTCGCCGCGGCAGCGGTCAGGAAATATCGACGTGTCGCGGCTTCCACGGGGTCACATGCAGCAGGAAACGGGCGGGGTGTAGCGGCCGGTGGGCGCGACTTCACCGCCTTTGCCGTACATGTTGTGCGGGCGAACCCAGTCGGTGAGGCCCCGGTCCGGCGCCTCGTTGCGCCCCTTGGGTGTGACGTCCAGGAGCCGGTAGATAGTCATGAAATCCTCGCCGCCACGGGCGAAGCACGAATAGGTGTGGAAGATGCTGCCCGCTTCGTCGCGGTAGAAGACGTTGTCGCCCGAGAGATCCTCGATGCCGGGATCGCAGGCTTCGTAGTTGTAGACGGCACGTCCGGCCTCCAGGTCCTCGGGCTTGAAAGACACGCCGAAGTCGTAGTTGAAGTCCGAGCCGTAAGACGAATAGAAGGGAACGCGCCAGCCCATGCGCTCGCGCAGCGCCGTGAGCTCCGGCATGGTCGCGCGCGCGACAGCCACGTATGACACGTCGTGATTCTCGAGATGCGGCAGCAGTCCCTCGATGTGGTCGATGCCCAATGCGCAGCCCACGCATTGCAGCGGCTGACCGGGTCCCTGCATGACACTTTGCACCCAGAGCTGCGAGCGTCCCCGAAACAGGTCAGCAAGCCCGACGCGGCCTTCCGGGGAATCGAATACATAGTCCTTTTCCACCTTCACCCAGGGCAGGGCGCGGCGCTTTTCCGCGAGCGCATCGCGGCGGCGGGTGAACTCTTTCTCTTCCTTCAGCAGTTGCCGGCGTTCGGCGATCCACTGCTCACGATTGACGACGCGGTGCATGGGAGCTCCTTCAACTTGGGTTTTTCCTGCGCTTGCGATTAGTGGTCGAACGGCCGAACAGCAATTCGACATAGCGATACAGGTGGTCGACGCTGTCGTGGGCCGCCGCCACGTCCTGTTTCGCTTTGGCCATGATGAAAGCGCCCTGGAGCACGGCCTGGATGTGAATCGCGAGCGATTCGGGGCGCAAACCCGCAACCGGATGCTCGAGCAATGCGAGGTCGATCAAGCCCCGCAACATGCCGACGTGGTGAGTGATCGACTGTGCGCAGGCGTCGCGAATCGCAGGGTAGGTTTCGTGGGTTTCCTGGATGGTGGTGCCGGCGTAGCAGCTCCATTCCCAGATGTCGCCGGCCAGGAGTTCCTTGCGGAAGCTCACGTAGCCGAGCAGGCGGTCGAGTGAATCGGGGAGTGCCAGGTAGGGCGCCTGCGCGAAGAGCTGCGCGGCCCGTTCGTCCCATTGGGCCGCCGCGGCGATGGCCAGGTCTTCCTTGCTGGCGAAGTGGTGGAAGAAGCTGCCCTTGGTGACGCCCGCAGCGGCGCACACGTCTTCCACGCGCGTGGCGGCGTAACCGTTGGCGCGCACCAGGTCGATGGTGGCGGTCAGCAGACGCGTGCGGGAATTCTCGGGTGTGTCGGCCATGAGTCACCGTACCGGCAGGTATGGCAGACCATACCCGCGAGTACGTAGGCCGTCAAGCCGCGCCGGGATCAGGCCTGCAGTGCGGCCACCACGGCGTCGCCCATGCGGCGCGTCGACATGGCCGGCCGGCCGTGCTCGGCGATGTCCGCGGTGCGCGCACCGTTGGCGATGCAGCGATCCACCGACTGTTCGACGGTGGCGGCTTCACGCTCGAGGCCGAGCGAGTGCCGGAGCATCAGCGCAACACTGAGGATGGTGCCGATCGGGTTGGCGATGCCGCGGCCGGCGATGTCGGGGGCCGAGCCGTGAATGGGCTCGTAGACGCCGCGTTTGCCATCGCCAATCGACGCCGACGGCAACACGCCAAGCGAGCTGGCCAGCATGGCGCCTTCGTCGGTCAGGATGTCGCCGAACATGTTCTCGGTGAGCATGACGTCGAATTCGCGCGGCCGCTTGAGCAGGTGCATTGCGGCGGAGTCGACCAGCATGTGCTCGAGGTCCACGTCGGGGAATTCCGAATGTATGACGTGTGAAGCGATTTCGCGCCACAGCCGCGACGTCTCGAGCACGTTCGACTTGTCGATGGAAACGATCTTCCTGCGGCGCTGCATCGCCAGGCGGCCTGCGACGCGCGTGATGCGCTCGATCTCGCTGGCCGAATAGCTGCACAGGTCCGTGGCCAGCGTCGGCGTGCGCGTCTTGGCGCCGAAGTAGATGCCGCCGGTGAGCTCGCGCACGAACACGAGGTCCACGCCATCGAGAATCTCGGGCTTGAGCACCGACGCGTCGCGAAGCGCCGGATGCAGCTTGATGGGACGCAGGTTGGCGTAGACACCGAGCTCGCGGCGCAGGCGCAGCAGGCCCTGTTCGGGACGCACGGGCGCCGATGGCCCCCATTTCGGGCCGCCGATCGCGCCTAACAACACCGCGTCTGCCGCCAGGCAGGCATCGAGCGTGTCCTTGGGCAGGGGATCGCCGGTGAGATCGATGGCGATGCCGCCGAAAGGCTTCTCGTCGAGCACGAATTCATGGCCGAAACGTTTGCCGACCTGCTCGAGCACGCGCACGCCTTCAGCGACGACCTCGGGACCGATGCCATCGCCTGCGATGACCGCGATGGTGGCTTTCATCGGTGGCTTTGCTCGTAGGCGCTGATCGCGGCGGTCTGCGACAGGAGGAAGCCGAGCTCGTCGATGCCGTTGAGCAGGCAGTAGCGCGCGAATCCTTCGAGCGGAAATTTCACCTGCGTGCCATCGGGCAGGGTGAGCGTGGTGCTGTCGACGTCGATCGACACCTCCACACCCGGGTTCGCCAGCAGCCACGCATGTGTCTGCTCGTCGACCACCACCGGCAGCAATCCATTCTTCAGGGAGTTGGTGCGGAAGATGTCGGCGAACTCGGTGCTGACGACGGCCTGGAAGCCGAAATCCTGCAGCGCCCAGGGTGCGTGCTCCCGCGACGAACCGCAGCCGATGTTACGCCCGGCGACGAGAATCGCCGCGCCTTTCGCCTCGGGTTTGTTCAGCGCGAAGTCCGGCTTCGGATTGCCGGCGGCGTCGTAGCGCCAGTCGGCGAACAGATGTTTGCCAAAGCCGGCCTTCGAAGTGGCGGTGAGAAACCGCGCCGGGATGATCTGGTCAGTGTCGATGTTGGTCGCGGGCATCGCGACGGTGCGTGAGCGGATGTTCTTTACGGCCATGTTCTGCGAGTGAGCTCTGTCAGTTGAATTCTGTTAGTTAAACTCTCTGGGATCAGTCACCCGCCCGCGGATGGCGGAGGCCGCGGCGGTTTCGGGACTCGCGAGCAGCGTGCGCGCACCCTGGCCCTGGCGTCCTTCGAAGTTTCGATTGCTGGTGCTGATGGAATAGTGGCCCGTGGGCACGAGGTCGCCGTTCATGCCGAGGCACATCGAGCAGCCGCTCTCGCGCCATTCGGCGCCGGCATCGAGAAACACGGTGTGCAGGCCTTCGGCCTCGGCGGCGCGCTTGACCGATTGGGAGCCCGGCACCACGAGCATCTTCACGCCGACGGCGAGCTTGTGGCCGCGCAGCACACGCGCGGCGTTGCGCAGGTCCGAGAGACGGCCGTTGGTGCAACTGCCGACGAACACGTTCTGCACGGGTACTTCGGAAATGATTTGTCCGGCAGTGAGACCCATGTACTTCAGCGCCTTCTCGAATACGGCATCACCCTGGGTGGGCACCGCGCCGGTGATCGGTGCGACCATGCCCGGGTGGGTGCCATACGTGACCATCGGCACCAGCGTTGCGGCATCGATGTCGATGGAGCGATCGAAGGTGGCGCCGGCATCGGTGGGTAGTTTGCTCCAGCGCGCCACCGCCGCGTCCCACGCCGCGCCCTTGGGCGCGCGTGGCGTGGCCGCGAGATATTCGAACGTGGTCGCGTCCGGCGCGATCATTCCCGCGCGGGCACCGGCTTCGATGGACATGTTGCAGATGGTCATGCGCTCGTCCATCGACATTGCTTCGATGGCCGCACCGCGATACTCGAGCACGTAGCCCGTGCCGCCCGACACGCCGATCTTGCCGATGATGGCCAGGATCAGGTCTTTCGCGGTAACACCTTTCGGCAATGCGTTCACGACGTTGATCGCGAATGTTCTGGGCCGGCGCTGCAGCAGGCACTGCGTGGCGAGCACGTGACCCACTTCCGTCGTGCCGATGCCGAAGGCGAGGGCGCCGAAGGCGCCGTGTGTCGAGGTGTGGCTGTCGCCACAAACAATGGTCTTGCCGGGCTGCGTCAGCCCGAGCTCGGGACCGATGATGTGCACGATGCCGCGGCGGCTGTCCTGGAGATTGAAGAGTTCGACGCCGAACTCCTGTGCATTGATCTCGAGCTGCCGGACCTGCTTCGCCGCCGAGTCCACGGCGATGGGCACGCCGCCAAACACCTGCTCGGTACGCGTGGGCGTCGAGTGATCCATGGTGGCGAGCGTGAGATCCGGACGACGCAGCCGCAGGCCGCGCGAACGCAGTTCCGTGTAGGCCTGCGGTGTCGTCACCTCGTGCGTGAGGTGCAGGTCGATGAAGAGGACGGCGGGGGTATCGGCGGTCTCGGGAACCACGACGTGGTCTTCCCAGACTTTCTCGAACATGGTTTTTGGCAAGGTACTCATTAACGTTCCGGAGAATGGGGACTGGCACCATTTTCGCAAAGCCGAAAATGGAGCCAGTCCCCTAACTAATTGACGTCGCCGACAGTGATCAGCCGGCCACCGCGGCGCGCGGTGCGTTCATGTCGACGTAGTCGAGCCAGCCCCATTTGTCCTGGGTCTTGCCCTGCACGAGGCCGAAGTAGGCGGCCTGCAGCTTCTGCGTGATGGGGCCGCGTTTGCCGTTGCCGATCTGGATGGCATCGACCGAGCGGATCGCCGCCACTTCCGTGGCGGTGCCGGTGAAGAACAATTCGTCGGCGAGGTACAGCATCTCGCGCGGGATGGCGATCTCGCGGACTTCGATGCCTTGCTCCTTCGCCAGCGTCATGACGGTGTGACGCGTGATGCCATTGAGCAGCGAGTGGGCCACGCCCGGTGTGTACAACACGCCGTCCTTGATGAGGAACAGGTTTTCGCCGGCGCCTTCGCTGACGGTTCCATCCGAGGACAGGCCGATGCCCTCGACGAACCCCAGCCGCTTGGCCTCGAGACCGATGAGCTGGCTGGAAAGATAATTGCCGGCAGCCTTGGCCATGGCGGGAATGGTGTTGGGCGCGACGCGCTGCCACGACGACACGCAGACATCGACGCCTTCGTCTTCGGCGGCACCGAGATACTTGCCCCATTCCCAGGCGGCGATGGCCACTTCCACGGGCGGGTCGATCTTGGGCACCACGCCGATCTCGCCATAACCGCGAAATGCCACCGGCCGCAGGTAGGCGCCCCGCGCGAGGCCGTTCTGCGCGATGACCTCACGCTGGCCGTGGTTGATCTGCTCTTCGGTGAACGGCACGTTGATGCGGTAGATTTTCGCGGAATCGAACAGGCGCCGCGTGTGGTCACGCAGCCGGAAGATGGCGGGCCCGCGCGGCGTCTCGTAGGCACGCACGCCCTCGAACACCGAAGAGCCGTAATGCAGCGCGTGCGAGAGCACGTGCACGGTGGCCTTTTCCCAGGGCACCAGTTTGCCGTTGAACCAGATGTATTTCGTTGCGGGTATGGGCATTTGCCTGAACTCCGGAATTGTTAGACCGCGGCCTGCGCGACTCGCGTGCGCGCCAGCGTCGCGGAAGCGAGTTCGATGCGATTGATCACTTCGAGGAAGGCCTGTGTAGCGGACTCGACGATGTTGGTACTGACGCTCGAGCCGCGATAAGTGCGCTGATTGTACTCCACGTACACCAGCGCTTCGCCCTGCGCGTCCTCGCCGGCCGATACGCTGCGCACTTCGAACTTGCGCAGCACCACCTGCACGCCCGTGGCGCGTTCAATGGCCTTCAATGCCGCATCCACCGGCCCGTCGCCCGTGGCGCGCATTTCGATCTCCCGGCCATCGCTGTTGCGCAGGCGGACGGTCGCTTCGGCCACCTTGCTTCCGTCGGATGCGGTGCGCAGGTTGAGCAGCGACCAGGGACCGGCCGCGGCGTGTTCGGCCTGCAACACGAGGGCTTCGATGTCGCCGTCGTAGAGCTCCTTCTTCTTGTCTGCCAGCGTCTTGAATTCCTCGAACACGCGTGCGAATTCGACTTCGTCGAGCTCGAAGCCGAGCTCCTTGATGCGATCGCGCAGCGCGTGACGGCCGCTGTGTTTGCCGAGCACCAGCGAGGAGCGCGACAGCCCCACGTCCTGCGGCCGCATGATTTCGTACGTGGAATGGTGCTTGAGCATGCCGTGCTGGTGAATGCCCGACTCGTGTGCGAACGCGTTCTCGCCGACGATCGCCTTGTTGCGCGGAATCGGCACGCCGACGATGTTCGCCAGCATGCGCGATGTCGGATACAGGCGCGTGGTGTCGATGCCGGTGTCGAGGTTGAAGAACGCGTCGCGCGTCTTCAGCGCCATGACGACTTCTTCGAGTGAGCAGTTGCCGGCACGTTCGCCGATGCCGTTGATGGTGCATTCGATCTGCCGCGCGCCGGCGACGACCGCCGTGAGGCTGTTCGCCACCGCCATGCCGAGATCGTCGTGGCAGTGGACCGACAGGCGGATCTTGTCGATGCCGCGCACGTTCTTGCGCAGGTAGCGGAACAGCTCCGCGAATTCGTCGGGCACGGTGTAACCCACCGTGTCCGGGATGTTGACCGTGCTGGCACCGGCGTCGATGACGGCCTCGACCACCTGCGTGAGGAAGTCGAGCTCGGTGCGCGAGGCGTCTTCGGGCGAGAACTCGACGTCGTCGCAGAGCTCGCGCGCGAACTTCACGGCTTCGACCGCGGTGCGGATGATTTCTTCCTGCGCCATGTTCAGCTTGAACTGCCGATGGATGGCGCTGGTGGCGAGGAACACGTGGATGCGGCGATTGGCCGCAGGCGCGATCGCCTTTGCCACGTGCGTGATGTCATCGCGATTGCAGCGCGCAAGGCCACAGATGATGGGTCCCTGGACCTCGCGCGCCACCGCGTTGACGCTTTCCCAGTCGCCGCGCGAGGCGGCGGGGAAACCTGCTTCGATGACATCGACTCCCAGGTCCGCAAGCGCGCGCGCCACCCGAAGTTTCTCGGGTTGCGCCATGCTGCATCCCGGCGATTGCTCGCCATCGCGCAGCGTGGTGTCGAAGATCATCACTCGATCGCGTTTTGCGGACATGGGGGTACCTCCATTTACTGTCGCGGTGTTCAGCCGCGACCCTGTTCCAGCCACGGCATGCGCGCGCGCAGCTGCGCGCCGACCTTCTCGAGCTGATGATCGAGATCGGCCTGCATGAGCGCGTTGTAGTTCGGGCGGCCGCTGGCGTTCTCGGCAATCCACTGCTTGGCGAACTTGCCCTTCTGGATTTCCTTGAGGATCTTGCCCATCTCTTTCTTGGTCTTGTCGTTGACGATGCGCGGGCCGCGCGTGAGGTCACCGTACTTGGCCGTGTCGGAGATGAACTTGTGCATCTTGGTGAGGCCGCCTTCGTGCAGCAGGTCGACGATGAGCTTCAGCTCGTGCAGGCACTCGTAGTAAGCCACCTCGGGTTGATAGCCGGCTTCGACCAGCGTTTCGAAACCCTTGAGCACGAGATCGCTGGTGCCGCCGCAGAGCACGGCCTGTTCGCCGAACAGATCCGTTTCGGTTTCTTCCGCGAAGGTGGTCTCGAGCACGCCACCGCGCGTTCCGCCGATGCCGTGTCCATAAGCGAGCGCCTTGGCGAAGGCATTGCCAGTGGCATCCTGGTAGACGGCGATCAGGGACGGCACGCCGCGACCCTGCTGGTACTGGCGACGCACGAGGTCACCGGGGCCTTTGGGAGCGATCAGCACGACGTCGAGGTCCTTGCGCGGCTTGATCTGCTTGAAGTGGATGTTGAAGCCGTGGGCGAACAGCAGGGTGGCGCCCTTTTTCAGCGACTTCTCGACGGCGTGATAGAGATCCTTCTGTGCGAGGTCCGGCACCAGCATCGCAACGAGATCGGCGCCGTTGGCCGCATCGGCCGGCTCGGCGACCTTGAGGCCGTCCTTCTTCGCCTTTTTCCAGCTGACGCCATTCTTGCGAACGCCGACGACCACGTCGTGGCCGCTGTCCTTGAGGTTGAGCGCGTGCGCGCGGCCCTGGCTGCCGTAACCCAGGATGGCGATCCGGGCTTTCTTGAGCGCCTTCTTGTCTACGTCCTTGCCCGAGTACAACTTCGTCATTGTCAGCTCCGTTTAAAACAGCGTCATAAGAAAAACCCCGCATCGGCTGTGGGGCCGGTGCGGGGTTTGTTGGTGTTTGCTTGTCCGTGTATTAGCGCGTCAAGCAGGCGTCCCGCACCCTTGCTCCTGACTAAGGAGGCTCCCGATAAGGAGCAGGGGAACGGGAAGAAGCACTACGCCATTGAGCGCGACCGACGCGCTACGGGAAATGGCGAGAAACTTCGAGGTATGGGCCTGCATACAATGCGCGCGATAGCAACACAGCCAGTCGTACCTTGTCAATGAAGAACCGGCCGGTGGGAACGCTTTGTGCATGAGCGCGTAGTACCCGCAATGGCTTAAACTTTTTGCGTGAGCTCCCACCTTTTGAATGAGGCCGAAGCGGCCGGTGCACGACCGATCTGGTTGGTCGGCGAACAGGGTCTGGCTAACTGGCTGGAAATGCAGACGCCGGCGGTCCGGGCCTGGGCCAAGGCGCAGGGCTTTGCGGCAGAGAAGCAAAAACTCCTGTTGATCCCCACGGCCACCGGAGATGCGATTGCAGGGGCCGCGCTCGGCCTCGGTGCAACTCCCGACCTGGCAGAACCCACGTTGTGGACTTCGGCAGGACTGCCTGATCGATTGCCGCCCGGGCGATATCGCTTCGCCGGCACTTTCAGTGTGGTTGGAGCAACACAGCTCACGCTCGGATGGGAATACGGCTCCTACCGCTTCACGCGTTATCGAAAAAGCGCCGCGGAAGTGCCGTCACTCGTCGCTCCGGCAGGCACGGATCTCGAATACGTGCGCCTCGCGAGTGAAGCGCTCAGCGAGGCGCGCGACCTCATCAACACACCGGCGAACGATCTCGGGCCCGCCGAACTCGGCGAGGCCGTTCAGCGTCTCGCGCTGCAGCACGAGGCCGAGTGCCGCATCTTCGTCGGCGAGGATCTGCTGCGGCAGAACTATCCACTCATTTATGAAGTGGGCAAAGGCAGCGCGCGCGAACCGCGGCTCATCGACATGCGCTGGGGGAAGAAGGGTGCGCCGCTGGTCACGCTGGTGGGCAAGGGCGTGTGCTTCGACACCGGCGGTCTGGACATCAAACCTTCGAGCGGCATGCTCCTCATGAAAAAGGACATGGGTGGTGCGGCGCTGGTCCTGGCATTGAGCCGCATGCTCATGGGCGCGGATGCGCCCGTGCAATTGCGCTTGCTGATTCCCGCAGTGGAAAACTCCGTCTCGGGGCGATCGTTCCGGCCGAGTGACGTGCTGCGGTCGCGCCAGGGGCTCACGGTCGAAGTCGGCAACACGGATGCCGAAGGCCGGCTGGTGCTCGCCGATGCGCTGGCGGAAGCGGATCGCGAACAACCCGCGCTGCTCGTGGACCTGGCCACGCTCACGGGCGCAGCCCGCGTGGCCCTGGGACCCGAACTACCCGCTATCTATTCCACTCCGGCGGAACTCGCCGAGCAGCTTCGTCTCGTGGGAGAGCGCGAGGCGGACCCCATGTGGACCATGCCGCTGTGGCATGGATACGAAGAGGATCTCGCGAGCCGGGTCGCAGACCTTAATAATGTGTCGACCACGCAATTCGCCGGCTCGATCATCGGCGCGCTTTTCCTCAAGCGATTCGTGACCCGCACGCGCAACTGGCTGCATGGCGACGTGTATGCCTGGAATCCCAAGGAGCGGCCGGGCAGGCCGGTCGGCGCCGATCCGCACACCGTCAGGGCGCTGTACCGGTTGATCCGGCAGCGCTTTGGCTGACGGAACCCGGTGATGGCCGAAAGGGAGAGGCCGGTGGAGTCACCGGCCGCGGAGTCAGCCTTCCGGCGCGAAATCGTGCCCTGGGCGTTGTTAGGCCTGACGCTGGGCCTGGTCGAAGGCGCGACCGCGGCGGTTCTCATCAAGAAGACTTTCGCGCACGCCGCCGATCCCTGGATCGTCAATCTCGCCGTCGGCTTCGTCAGCGGCGCTCCGGCGCTTTCCAACGTGGTGAGTTTCGTGTGGGCAAACATCGCGCACGGGCGTGCGCGCATCGGCCTCATGGTCGGGCTGCAGGCGGGCTTCGCCATCCTGGTGGGGATGTTAGGCGTCGCGCCGCGCGCGCTCGGCGGACTCGCGTTCGCCGTTGCGTCGATCCTCATCGCGCGCGTGGTGTGGACCGGCATCCTGACGATTCGCGCCGCGGTGTGGAGCGCCAACTACCCGCGCGCGGCCATCGGCCGTTACACCGGGCGAATCGTCATCGTGAGCTCGCTCGCCGTGTCGCTGGCGGCGGCGCTGGCGGCGTGGACGCTCGATCGCCAGGCGGTGGATTCGCGCTGGCTGTTTGGCGCGGGCGCCGCGGCCGGGCTGCTGGCGGCCTGGTTGTATCGCTCGGCACGGGTGCGCCGCGAATTCGCGTTGCTGGCCATCGAGAATGCGGCGTCGGGCCGCTCCGAGCCGTTCAGCCTCGGCATGTTGTTCGAGATCCTGCGCAAGGACCCGCACTTCCGCGAATACATGTTCTGGATGGGCGTGTTCGGCGGCGGCAACCTGATGCTGACGTCGCAGCTCGTGGTGATTTTCAGCGAGCATCTGCACCTGTCGGCGAGCACGCAGATCGCGTTGCTTTCAGTGGTGCCTCTCGGCCTGCTTCCTTTGTTCGTGCCGTTCTGGGCGCGAATGTTCGATGAAGGCCACGTGGTCGAATATCGCGCGCGCCAAAGTTGGGCATTGGTCGCCGCGGTGGCGATCATTTCCATCGGCACCTGGCTCGCATGGCTGCCACTCCTGTGGCTGGGTGCATTGCTGCTCGCGTTCGCGTACGCGGGCTCCAATCTCGGCTGGAATCTCGGGCACAATGACTTCGCTTCGGCTGGCCGCGCGCAGCACTACATGGGAGTGCACGTCACGCTCACGGGCGTGCGCGGCGCGATAGGGCCGCCGGCCGGGATACTGATTTATCAGTGGCTCGAATCGATGTGGCCCGGTACGGGCATCTACTCGCTGGTGTTGCCGCTCGTGTTCGTCACGATCGGCGCGGCGGGCTTTTCGCACATGCGGCGCCAGATGCGCGCCGCCGTCGTTGAAGAATGAGGGGAATGCAAAGATGAAGCGCAAGAAGAGTGGGGCGGTGGACCAGCGCAAGTATTCGCGCATGGTGGTCGATGGCGCGAAGCAGACGCCGTCGCGCGCGATGCTCCGCGCGGTGGGGTTCCAGGATGCGGACTTCGACAAGCCGCAGATCGGCGTGGCCTCCACCTGGGCCAGCCTCACCCCCTGCAACATGCACATCAATGAGCTTGCATCCGAAGCGATCGCCGGGGCCGACGCGGCCGGCGGCAAGGGCGTTCTGTTCAACACCATCACGGTTTCCGACGGCATCTCGATGGGATCACCCGGGATGCGCTACTCGCTCGTTTCAAGAGAAGTGATCGCCGACTCCATAGAAACCGTGGTGGGCGCCGAGGGCTTCGACGGCTTCGTCGCCATCGGTGGTTGCGACAAGAACATGCCGGGTTGCGCAATGGCGATCGCGCGTCTCAACCGTCCCGCGGTGTTCGCATACGGCGGCACCATCAAGCCCGGTGCGAAACGGCGTGACATCGTTTCGGTATTCGAAGCGGTGGGCGGCCATGCCGCCGGCCGTGTTTCCGATGCGGAGCTGCTCGACGTCGAGCGCACCGCGATCCCCGGCCCCGGAAGTTGCGGCGGCATGTACACCGCCAACACGATGGCATCGGCCATCGAAGCGCTCGGACTCTCCCTGCCCAACAGCTCCGCGCAGGAAGCGGTGGGAAACGCGAAGCGCGACGACTGCCGGCGCGCCGGCGCGGCGGTGGTGGAACTGGTGAAAGCAGGCATCAAGCCGAGCGACATCCTCACCCGGAAGGCATTCGAGAACGCGATCACGGTGACCATCGCGCTCGGCGGCAGCACCAATGCGGTTCTGCATCTGCTGGCAATCGCGCATGCGGCCAGGGTCAGACTCGGACTACAGGACTTCACGCGCATCGGCAAGCGTGTCCCGTTGCTGGCTGACGTGCGCCCCAGCGGCCGCTATTTAATGTCCGAGCTCATCGCCATTGGTGGAATCCAGCCGCTCATGAAAAGGTTGTTAGACGCGGGACTGCTGCACGGCGATTGCCTGACGGTGACCGGTCGCACGCTGGCGGAGAACCTGCGCGACGTCGACGACTATCCGCCGGGGCAGGACATCGTTCGCGACCTTGCCGATCCGATCAAGAAGGACAGCCACCTGGTCGTCATGTACGGCAATCTCGCGCCCGAGGGCGCGGTGGCGAAGATCTCCGGCAAGGAAGGTTTGCGATTTTCCGGCACCGCGCGCGTGTTCGACGGCGAGGAGCGCGCGACGGCGGCCATTCTCGCCGGCCGGGTGAAACCGGGCGACGTAGTCGTCATCCGCAACGAAGGGCCGCGCGGCGGTCCCGGCATGCGAGAAATGCTTAGCCCCACCGGCGCCATCATGGGGCGCGGGCTGGGCGACAAAGTGGCGCTCATCACGGACGGGAGATTTTCGGGTGGAAGCCACGGCTTCGTGGTTGGACATATCTCCCCGGAGGCCGCGCTGGGTGGGCCCATCGGTCTACTTCGGGACGGTGATCGCATTGCGATTGATGCGGTGAAACGCACGCTGCAGATCGAGTTGAGCGCGGCGGAATTGCGCAAACGCCGCGCGAAATGGAAGGCTCCGAAGCCTTATGCGACAAAAGGCGTATTGGCAAAGTACGCGCGGAATGTGTCGAGCGCATCGCTTGGCGCAGTGACGGATTGAGTGTGAAGCGTGGTTTTACTGAAGCGTTATGCCTAGTCGGTCGCAAACACAGTTGTTGTCAGGCTTAGCGGGTGCGGGTAAAGTTCGGCGGCTTTGGACCGGCGCCGAAGCTAAAAACGTAAATCGTAAATTGCATGCATGGTCTGCTCGCAAACATGGAGCAGGACCTGGGGACGGAGCGAAGAACTGTTGCGCTGGTGGGAAACCTTGGTTACCTTCCGCCACCCGTTTTACGCCCCGATAGTTTCACTCGCGACCACGGGAACACATGGCCGCTTACGCACAAGACTCTAGTTTCTTTACCCGCCGCGGCATTGTTGTCGTGGCGATCGTCGGGTTACACCTCCTCGTCCTGTGGGCGCTGGCTTCCGGCCTGGCTCGCAAGATGGTCGAAGTCATCGCCCCGAACATCGAGGCCGACATCGTCGAAGAAGTGAAGAACGACGAAGAACCGCCGCCGCCGCCGCCGCCGGAAATGGAGCGTCCGCCGGTTGAGGTGCCGCCGCCGGAGGTGACGATCGACCTCCCGATGGAAACCACCACCACGGCCATTCAGGACGTGACCGACAAGCCGCCACCGCCAGCGCCGCCGCCGCCGCCGCGCGTTGCCGGCAGTCCCGCGAAGATGAAGAGCGCGGCGAATCCAGATGAGTTCTATCCGCCGGGAGCCAAGCGCCGTGAGGAGCAGGGTTCGCCAGTGGTTCAGGCTTGCGTAGGACCTAACGGCCGCCTCGTGCGCGAACCCGTGGTCACCGAAACGTCCGGATTCCCGGAACTCGACGGTGCCGCGGTCAAAGTTGCCAAGGCCAACCGTTACACGCCTGCCACGGAAGGTGGCACGGCGCTTCCGGAATCCTGCGTCAAGTTCAAGGTCAAGTTCGTCATTAAAGCCGAATAAAGTTTCACGGCGGTGCGGCGCTACGAGCGCCGCTTCGCTTTTTTTGTAATCGAGGAAATCATGCAAACCGCTCCTGCTGCTGCTGACCACGTTGCTGTTGAAAACCCGTACGGCATCGAAGCCCTTTGGGCACAAGGTGACTTCGTTGCTCGCGGAACACTGATCATCCTGCTGATCATGTCCGCGGTCTCCTGGTACATCATCTTCTCGAAACTCTGGGATCAGCGCCGCCTGAAGGCCGGTGCCAAGGTCGTCGAGAAACAATTCTGGAGCTCGGGCTCCCTCAAGGAAGCCGTCGACCGCCTCCCGAAGGACAACGACTTCCGCGCCGTCGCTGAAGATGGCCTGCGCGCATCGGCGCACCATGAAGGTCGTCTGACGGACCGCATCGACCTCCACGAGTGGGTCACCATGTCGCTGCAGCGTTCGGTCGACTCCGTGAACAGCAAGATGAGCAACGGCCTCGCGTTCCTCGCCACCGTCGGTTCCACGGCTCCGTTCGTCGGACTGTTCGGCACGGTGTGGGGCATTCTGAACGCGCTGATCGCCATCACCCTCTCGGGCCAGGCTTCCATCGACAAGGTGGCCGGTCCCGTCGGTGAAGCGCTCATCATGACTGCGCTCGGCCTGTTCGTCGCCGTTCCGGCGGTCATGGGTTACAACTGGCTGCTTCGCCGCAACAAGGGCATCAGCGAGAGCCTGCGCAACTTCGCGTCCGATCTGCATGCGTATCTCGTGGGCGGCGCCCGCGTCTCGCAGGGCACTCCCGTCGCCGGCGGCAAGAAGTAAAGACCTGGGGTTCCAGGCTTTACGTTCACCCATTTAGAGGTAGCGCCAAATGTCGATGAGTGTCCAGTCGGCCGATGAGGAAGCGGGTGTGATGTCGGAGATCAATACGACTCCGCTCGTGGACATCATGCTCGTGCTGCTGATCATCTTCCTGATCACGGTGCCCGTGATCCAGAAGATGGCGAATGTCACCATTCCGAAGGCCGCGAACATTCCGACGCAGACCAAGCCCGAAAACATCACCATTTCGGTGGATGCCGCGGGCCAGGTCTTCTGGAATGCGGGCTTGATTACGGACAAGCAGGTGTTCTTCCAGAAGATCATCGTCGAAGCCCGTAAGCAGCCGCAGCCTGAATTTCACATTCGTGGCGACAGAAACGCGCGATACGAAGCGGTTGGCCGCGTGATGTACAACCTCCAGAGAGGTGGCATCGTGAAGGTCGGCTTCATCACTGAGCCGGATGCGGCCAGCATTCGCATCACGCGTTAACAGTTCGAGGAAGCCTTACATGTCAATGTCCG
Source organism: Steroidobacteraceae bacterium (assembly GCA_035765415.1). Taxonomy (GTDB): domain Bacteria; phylum Pseudomonadota; class Gammaproteobacteria; order Steroidobacterales; family Steroidobacteraceae; genus CADEED01. The sequence goes on from DASTXR010000097.1 coordinate 118,764, forward strand.
TAGGAAGTTCCGGGGGCGACTCCGCACCGATGATGGAGCTCAACATGACTCCGCTCATCGACGTGATGCTCGTGCTCATCGTCGTGTTGATCATGTCCATTCCGGTGATGACGCACGCGACGAAGCTGGATATGCCGCAGACCAACAATCCGCCGCCTCCGGTGCGTCCCGAAGTAATCCAGATCGACATCGATTTCGACGGGACCATCGTCTGGAATGGCACGGTCGTGAGCGGAATTCCGCAGCTCGAGTCTTATTTCCGGTCTGCCCGGATCAACTCCGAGAGTGCGGGTTCGCCACAGCCGGAAATTCACCTCCGGCCCGACCGTCGTTCACGTTACGAGACCACGGCCATGGTCATGGCCGCGGCGCAGCGCAATCGCATGAAGAAAATGGGCTTCGTAAATACGGCGGATTTCAAGGACTAGCCAAGCCTCTGAAACTCATAAGAAACTTTCAGCCGTGCGGAGCATCCAATTCCATGGATGCGTTTGCGGTGGTTTAGATCACACGAGCCGCGGCCTTGGGACCGCGGCTCCTTTGTAAGGAGCGTCGGAAGTGTCCAATCGGAAGAGTCTCAGGGTCATCGATCTGCGGGTTCTCGTAGGGGTGTTTGGCATTCTCGGTGCTTCGGCGGCGTTCGCCCAGGCGCCCGCGGCTGAGGTCGACGCCTGCGGTCCGCGCAAGATCAGCAAGAAGGTCGACAAGCCCATGAGCGCTGTCGAGAAGGCCTTCCAGAACAAGCAGTGGGACGAAGTCCTCGCCAAGGTTGCCGAAGCGGAGGCAGTCCCCGTCGACAAGTCTCTTTACGACCAGTTCTGGTTCAACGAATTTCGCGGCCGCGCCTACCTCAATCAGCAGAAGTATCCGGAAGCCGCCAAGGAACTCGAGGCGGGCCTCGCGTCCCCCTGCATGGACGAGAAGGAAAAGCCGGCGCGTCTCAAGATGCTGCTGCAGATCGCCTACCAGACCAAGGATTACGCCAAGGTCATCTCGCTGGGCAATCAATACCTCGAAAAGACCCCGGATCCCGACATCGGCGCCTATGTTGGCAACGCGTACTACGCCACCGATGACTTCCCGAACACCAAGAAGGTGATGACGGACGTGGTCGCAAAGCAGGAGGCCAGCGGCAAGACTCCCGACGAGCTCACGTACCGCATCCTGCAGGGCGCGTGCATCAAGCTGAAGGACAACGCCTGCGTCGCCGAAATGCTCGAGAAGCTCGCGACGCATTACTCGAAGCCGACCTACTGGCAGGACCTCATGGCCGTGCTCATGGCCACCACCAAGAACAACAATCAGTTGCTCAACATGTGGCGGCTCGCGGATGAAATGAAGGTGCTGTCCGATCCGGCCGAATACCTGGAGATGGCGCAGCTCGCCATCGGCCAGGGACTCCCCGGTGAAGCGCAGACGATCCTGGAGAAAGGCGTCCAGAAGGGCGTGTTCACCTCGGCACGCCAGAAGGAGCAGTCGAACGCGATGCTCGCCGAAGCGAAGCAGGCAGTTGCTCTCGACAAGAGCACGCTCGAGAAGCAGGACGTGGCCGCGCGAGCCAAGCCCACCGGCGATAACGACGTGAAACTGGGTGCGGCGTACCTGAGTTATGGCCAGATCGACAAGGCGGTCGAAGCGTTGAATCGCGGCATCGCCAAGGGCGGCGTGAAGAATCCCGACGAGGCTGCCATCCTGCTCGGAATCGCCCATCTGCGCGCCGGCAACAAGCCGGAAGCCGCAAAGGCATTCAGCACCGCGAACAAGGATGCGACGATGACGCGCATCGCCAAGCTCTGGCTGGTCAGCACCTGAACGTTGAATTCACAAACACGATGACTGCAAACATCAAGGAGTCCCGAGTGTTGATTCGATCTGGTTTTGGAATCGCGGTCGCAGCGATAGGATTCGTCGCCCTCGGTTCCATGTCACCCGCGTTTGCGCAAGGAGCCGGCTGCACCGGTGGCGGCAAGATCTCGAAGCAGATCGCCAAGCCAATGGCAGCCGCGCAGGACGCAATGAAGGCGCGCCGGTGGCAGGAAGTGCTCGCGAAGACTCGCGAAGCGGAGTCAACGGCTGGAGCCAAGACACAGACGGATCTGTACTGGATCAGCGAATTCCGGGGCTACGCGTACCACGAGCTCAAGCAGCCGGCCGAAGCGGCGCGTGAGCTCGAGAACGCGCTCAACAACGCCTGCATGCCGGAAGCCAAGAAGCCTGAGCGCTATCGCAGCCTCGTGGGCCTCTATTCCTCGCTGCGCAACTATCCGAAGGCCATCGACTTCGGCAATCGCGCGCTGAAGCTCAGCCGCGATCCGGAAACCCAGGTTGCCGTGTCGCAGGCCTATTACCAGTCCGGCAACAACAAGGAAGCCGCGCGGGTCATGAACGAGCTGCTGGACGGCCTTGCCGCCAAGGGCCAGGTGCCGAAAGAAAACCAGTTGCTGCTCGTGCAGGCCGCGTGTTCCAAGGCCGGGGACAACTCTTGTGTCGCGAAGGTGTTCGAGAAACTCGTTTCGAATTACCCGAAGCCCGACTACTGGTCACAGCTGCTGACGTCGCTGCGCAAACTCGACACCGATGACATCCAGAAACTGAATGTCATGCGCCTGTCGACGCAAGTGAACGTCATGAAGGACCCCGAGGAATTCAAGGAAATGGCCCAGCTTGCCCTCGAGAACAAACTCGCCGGCGAAGCGCAGGCCGTCCTCGAGCAGGGCTTCTCCAAGAAGGTGTTCGTCGACGAACGCATGATCAATGTGAATACGCGCCTGCTGGCCGCGGCCAAGAAGGAAGCCGAGGCCGACAAAGCCACGCTTGCCAAGCGCGAAGCAGAAGCGCGCGCTGCCGCAACCGGTGACGCGGCCGTCAAGGTCGGTGCTCAGTATCTCGGCTACGGCGACGCCGCCAAGGCCGCCGATCTGCTCCAGAAGGGCATTGCCAAGGGCAGCATCGCCAAGGGCGACCCGAAGGAAAAGCAGCGCATCGATGAAGCCAGCATCCTGCTCGGCATCGCGCACCTGCGTAACAACAACAAGGCGGAAGCCGCCAAGGCGTTCCGCAGCGTGAAACAGGACCCGACCATGGTGCGCATCGCCAAGCTCTGGCTGCTGAACACCTGAAGAATAGGAATCGGAACGAAGAGGCCGGACGCGCAAGCGCCCGGCCTTTTTTTTTGACTCAGATGACGCCGCGGGCGCGATAGCCGTCGATCGCTTCGGGCGCGAGCCCCAGCAACTCGCCGTACACGGTCGCATTGTGCTCGCCAAGCTCCGGAGCCGGCGTGCGAACGGAGCTCGGGCTGGCGGAAAGGCGCGGTGCGACGTTCTGCATACGCAGCGTGCCGAACTGAGCATGCGGCGTGCTGACGATGGCATTACGCGCCGCGAAGTGCGGGTCGCTGAGCATGTCGGCGGCGCGATAGATCAGCCCCGACGGGATGCCATGCTGTTCGAGCAGCGCAAGCAACTCGCTGGTTGCGAGCGTCGCGGTCCAGCGCGCGATGATGTCGTCGAGCTGCGCCTGGTTCGCCCCGCGCGACTGGTGATCGGCATAACGCGGATCCTGCGCGAGTCCGGGCGCGTTCATTGCCGACGCGAGGCGGGCAAACACCGTGTCCTGGTTGGCCCCGATCATCACGATGCCGTCACGCGTCGGGTAGACGTTGGAGGGCGCGATTCGCGGAAGGATGGGACCGCTGCGTTCGCGCACATGGCCAAGCTGGTCGTATTCGGTGACCAGGGACTCCATCATGTTGAGCACCGACTCGTAGATCGCGGCGTCGACGACCTGACCGACCCCGGTCCGGCTGCGGTGATGCAATGCTGCCAGCGTCCCCATGCAGGCGTGCACTGCCGCCAGCGAATCCCCAATGCTGATTCCGACGCGCGATGGTGGCCGGTCCGGCTCGCCGACGATGTAACGCAGTCCGCCCATGGCCTCACCGATGCCGCCATACCCCGCGCGCTGGGAATAGGGGCCCGTCTGCCCGTAGCCGGAAACTCGAACCAGGATCAGGCGCGGATTGAGCGCGGAGAGCTCGTCCCAACCGCAATTCCACTTCTCGAGCGTACCCGGGCGGAAATTCTCGATGACTACGTCAGCTTTACGCACTAACTCTTTGAAAAGGTTCTGCCCATCGGCTTGCCGCAGGTCCAGCGTGATGCCTTTCTTGTTACGCCCGATGACCGGCCACCACACCGACGGCGTGCCGCGAGGCTGCGGGCCCCAGTGGCGCATGGGATCGCCTTGGCCGGGCGCTTCGATCTTGATGACCTCCGCCCCCATGTCACCCAGGAGCTGACCGCAGAACGGTCCTGCGATGAGCGTGCCCAGTTCGAGCACGCGAAGGTCGGCGAGTGCGCCGGCGGATGGTGTGGTCGTGTCATTCATGGTGGCGGTTGGCAGCGTTCAGGCGGAGGTCGATCGTCATCGGGATAGAATTCGCGCCATGGAATCATCGCGCATCGAGATCGTGGAAGTGGGGCCACGTGACGGCCTGCAGAGCGAAGCCCAGGTGCTGTCGACCGGCGCGAAGGTCGAGTTCGTGCGCCGGCTGGCAGGAGCGGGGCTTCGACGCATCGAGGTGGCCAGCTTCGTGAACCCCAAACGCGTGCCGCAAATGGCGGACGCCGAGGCGGTGCTGGCGGCGCTGGCGCAAGACGCGTCGGCCGCGAGTTACATCGGCCTGGTCCTCAATCGCAAAGGCTTCGATCGCGCACGCGCCGCGGGCTGCAGCGAAGTGGGCATGGCAATCGCGGCCAGCGAAACCTTCAGTCAGAAGAACCAGGGGTGCAGCGTCGACGAGGGTGTCGACGCATGGCTCGACATTGCCAGTGCAGCGCGCTCCGCAGGCATACGTGCGCAGGTGACCATCTCGACGGCTTTCGGCTGTCCGTTCGAGGGTGAAGTGCCGGCGGCTCGCGTGCAGGCGCTCGCCGAGCGGCTGGCCGGCGGCAATCCCGAAGAAATTGCGATCGCCGACACCATCGGCGTGGCGGTGCCCTCGCAGGTGACCGACCTGGTGGGGCGGCTCAAAGCATCGCTGCCGGAGATGAAACTGCGCGCTCACTTCCACAACACGCGCAACACGGGACTGGCGAATGCCTACGCCGCCGTGGAAGCCGGCGTGCGCATCCTCGACGCCAGCTGCGGCGGGATCGGCGGCTGCCCGTTCGCGCCGGCCGCAACCGGTAACATCCCCACCGAGGATCTCATCTACATGCTTCATCGCATGCGGATCGACACCGGCGTCAACCTGCCGGCGCTCGTCGAGACCAGCAAGTGGTTGCAAACGACACTGGATCACGCCGTACCCGGCATGGTCGTCAAGGCCGGATTGTTTCCGGCGCGCAAAATCCTGGAGAACGCGTGAACGAAAACCCGATGCGCCTCGCGGCGATCGCCGTGGTTGCCTGCACCCTCACCGGCTGTGGCAAGGACCCCATTGAAACCGCCATTCAGAAGAACGATCGCCAGGCGGTCAGCGAAGCCATCAAGGAGGGCGCCGACGTCAACGAAAAAGTCACGGGCGGCGACACTCCGCTGCTGCTGGCGGCAAAGACCGGGCAGAGCAGTTCCGCGCAGGCGCTCATCGAAGCCGGCGCGGACATCAAGGCGCGCGACAACGCCGGTAATGGCGTCCTGCACTACGCCGCGCAAAGCGGGATGACCGGCATCTGCGGATTGCTCGTCGACCGCGGAATTCCGATCGACGACAAGGGCGCCGGCGGCGCAACGCCGCTGCAACTGTCCGTCCAGGGCGGCAGGCTGGAGACGGCCAAATACCTGGTTCGCCGCGGCGCGAATCTCGAACAGAAGAACGACGCGGCCGTGAGCGCGCTCGACCTGGTGGAGCGCAGTGGCGACATCCGCTTCAAGAACGATCTCATCTCTGCGTCGAAGATGCGCAGCAACTGATTCACTGAAGGAGTTACAGACAATGGCGATCAAGGCTGGCGACAAGATGCCCATGGGCACTTTCAAGACGATGACCAAGGACGGTCCGCAGGACATCACCACCGATCAGTTGTTCAAGGGCAAGACCGTGGTGCTGTTCTCGGTGCCCGGTGCGTTCACGCCCACCTGCGATGCGAAGCACCTGCCGGGATTCGTGGGGCAGGCCGGCGCGATCAAGGCCAAGGGCGTCGACACCATCGCGTGTATGGCCGTCAACGACGTTTTCGTGATGGGCGCCTGGGGCAAACACTCGAACGTCGGCGACAACGTGTTGATGCTGGCGGATGGCAACGGCGATTACGCGAAGGCGCTGGGGCTCGAGATGGACGGCCGCGGCTTCGGCATGGGCACGCGCGGCCAGCGTTTCGCGCTCATCGTGAAAGACGGCGTCGCGACCGCTGTCGAAGTCGAGGCCCCGAAAGAGTTCAAGGTCTCGACCGCCGAGAACATCCTCTCGAAGCTGTAGGACCTACTTTCGAGAAGCTTCGATGAGCTTTTCGAGCTCCGGCACGATGGTGAAGAGGTCGCCGACGATTCCGATGTCGGCGACCTCGAAGATCGGCGCCTCGCCATCCTTGTTGATGGCGACGATGGTGCGCGCGTCCTTGATGCCGGTGAGATGCTGGATGGCGCCGGAAATGCCGATGGCCACGTACAGCTCGGGCGCGATGATCTTGCCGGTCTGCCCGACCTGCATGTCGCTCGGCACGTAGCCGGCGTCCACCGCGGCGCGCGAGGCACCGACGGCTGCTCCCAGCTTGTCGGCCAGCGAGTAGATGAGCTTGAAAGCATCGCTGCTCGCCAGCGCCCGGCCACCCGACACCACCTTGCCCGCGCTCTGCAGGTCGGGGCGATCGCCGCCGGCCGCGGACAGCGCCACGAAGCGCGTGTGCGTGGGCAGGGCGACCGCGGGTGAGGCTGCTTCAACGGCGGCACTGCCACCGCTACCCGCGGCTTCGAACGAGGCGATGCGGATGGTGGCCACGATCTTCTCCGCCGTCACTTCGACGGTGGTGATGGCATTGCCCGCGTAGATAGGCCGGCGGAAGCGCGTGGCGCTTTCGATCGACATGACGTCCGAGACCTGCGGCGCGCCGAGGATGGCGGCCACGCGCGGCATCAGGTCCTTGCCGAACGTGGTCGAGGGCCCGAAGACGTGCGAGAAAGGCGCGGCAAGCTCAGCGAGCTGTGGCGCGATGGCGGCGGCCAGCGCATGTTCGTGCACGGCGTTCGACACTTCGATGACGCGGGCGACACCGGCAATCTGCGCCGCCTGGGCCGCCACCTTCGATCCGGGCGCGGCGAACACCGCGACCGTGATTTCACTGCCGGCGAGCGTCGAGGCCGCCTTCACGCACTTGGCAGTGGATACATTGAGCTTGTCGCCGGCATGCTCGGCGACGATGAGTACCTTGCTCATACCAGACCCCGCTTCGAAAGCTCGGCGAACAATTCGGCGGTGTCCTTGACCATGATGCCGCGCTGTCGCCCCGGGGGCGGCTCGGTTTTCTGCACCTTGGCGCGCGCCGTTCCCGGGCCACCGATTTCGCCAAGCGGAATGCTCGTGAGTGGCTTGGTCTTGGCTTTCATGATTTCCGGCAGCTTCACGAAGCGCGGTTCGTTGAGCCGCAGATCGGTGGTGATGACCGCCGGCAGGTCTACTTCGATGGTCTCGAGGCCGGCGTCGACTTCGCGCGTGACCTTCGCGGCCGTGTCGGTGAGCTCCACCTTTGACGCAAACGTGGCCTGCGGCCGGTTCCACAGCGCCGCCAGCATCTGGCCCGTCTGGTTGTTGTCGTCGTCGATCGCCTGCTTGCCGAGGATGACGAGGAACGGCTGCTCGCGTTCGACGAGTTTCAGCAGCACGCGCGCGAGGTCGAGCGGCTCCAGCGCCGCATCCGCGACCACGTGCAACGCGCGTTGCGCACCCATGGCGAGCGCGTTGCGCAGTGTCGCCTGGCAATCCGCCGGTCCGATGGTGGCGACCACGACCTCGTCGGCGCGGCCGCGTTCCTTGATGCGCAGCGCTTCCTCGATGGCAATGGCATCGAAGGGATTGATGCTGAGCTTGACGCCGTCGAGGGCGACACCCGAGCCATCGGGCTTCACGCGAATGCGTACGTTGTAGTCGACGACGCGTTTGATTGCGACGAGAATCCGTCGGGGTTGAGAGTTGTCCATCGTTGGCAGTGTAGCGGGAGTCGATGAGGTGATCGAGAGCGAAGAACAGAGGTTCTCCGGCTGATGTTGGCCTACACGCTGCGGCGCATCGCCGGCCTCATACCCACGCTGTTCATACTCGCCACACTGTCGTTCTTCATCATCCGGCTGGCCCCGGGCGGCCCCTTCGACCAGGAGCAGCGGCTGCCGCCGGCGATCCGCGCGAATCTCGACGCCGCCTACGGTTTCGATCGTCCGTTGATCGAGCAATACGCGCGGTATCTCACCGGAGTGGCGCAGGGCGATCTCGGGCCCTCGCTGCGTTACAAGGATTTCACGGTCACCGAGCTGATCGCGCGCGGGCTGCCGCTCAGTCTAACTATCGGCCTGGCCGCGGCGCTGCTCGCGTTCCTCACCGGCGTGCCGCTCGGTGCGTATGCGGCGTGGCGCGCCAATTCCGTGGCCGATCACGCGATCATGGGTTTCTCCATGATGGGCGTGGTGCTGCCGGGCTTCGTCGTCGGTCCGCTGCTGGCGCTGTTGTTCGGCATCTACTGGCCGATATTCCGCGTCGGTGGCTACGAGCCCGGCGAGCTGAGTTTCCTCGTGCTGCCGGTGATCACGCTGGCGTTACCGGTGTCGGCGTACATCGCGCGCCTCATGCGCAACAGTCTCGAGGAAGTGCTGCGCGCCAACTACATTCGCACCGCGCGCGCCAAAGGCCTGGCGCCCGGCGCGGTTTTCCTGCGGCACGCGTTGCGACCGGCGTTGATTCCCGTGGTGAGTTACCTGGGTCCCGCGGTGGCTTTCGTGGTCACGGGTTCGCTGGTGGTCGAGGCGGTGTTCGGGCTGCCCGGCTCGGGCCGCTTCCTGGTCCAGGGCGCGGTCGATCGCGACTACCCGATGGTCATGGGGATGATCCTCGTGTACGGCGTCCTCACGCTGGTGTGCAATCTCATCGCGGACCTGCTGTACGCCTGGATGGATCCGCGCGTGCGCCTGGCATGAGACGCATGAGCAACGGAACGCGCACCGCGCTCGTCATCATCGCGCTGCTGGCCGCGCTGGCGCTGCTCGCGCCGTGGATCTCGCCGTACAGCCACGAACACATCGATTGGGCACGACAGGCGGCGCCGCCCCAAATCGAAGGCGCGCACTGGCTGGGCACCGATCGCCTCGGCCGCGATCTCTTCGCACGCAGCATGCAGGCGTTGCGCGTCTCGCTGCTCATCGGCGTGCTCGCGGCGCTGGTCAGCGTGTGTATCGGCGTCGCCTGGGGCGCGACCGCCGGCTACGTGGGCGGGCGCGTGGACTCATTGATGATGCGGTTCGTCGACATCGTCTACGCGCTGCCCTATGTGTTCATCGTCATCATCCTGTCGACGATGTTCGAGCGCGGCAGCATTGCCGCGCTGTTCATCGCGATCGGCGCCGTTGGCTGGCTGACCATGGCGCGCATCGTGCGCGGACAGACGCTGGGCCTCAGGCGGCGTGAATTCATCGACGCCGCCATTGCGAGCGGTGTGCGCACACCGCAGATTCTCTGGCGGCACATCGTGCCCAATGTCGCGGGCCCGGTCATCGCATACGCCACGCTCGCCATCCCGCAGTTGATCCTCTTCGAAAGTTTTCTGAGCTTCCTCGGCCTGGGCGTGCAGGAGCCGTTCGCCAGTCTCGGCAGCCTGATCAACGAAGGCGCGCAGGAAATGGAATCGTCTCCCTGGATGTTGCTGGTGCCGGCGACGTTGCTCACGGTCCTGCTGATCGCTTTCAACCTGCTCGGCGATGGCCTGCGCACCGCGCTCGGGTCGCGCGATGACTGAAGCCGCGTTGTTGTCGGTGGAAGATCTGTCGGTGAATTACGGCGGCAGGCCCGCCGTGGAATCCTTGTCGCTCGAGATCGCGCGAGGCCGCTGCCTCGGTGTCATCGGCGAATCCGGAGCCGGAAAGACCCAGGCATTCCTCGCGATGATGGGGCTGTTGCCGGCGCAGGCGCGAATCGCGGGCCGCGCCAGTCTCGACGGCCAGGACCTGCTCGGGCCTGCGGCGGCAGCGCTGCGCGGTCGCCGTGTCGCGATGATCTTCCAGGATCCGATGACCTCGCTCACTCCCCACATGCGCATTGGCGACCAGGTCGCCGAACCGCTGGTCGAGCACCAGGGATTGAGCTGGCGCGACGCACGCCTGCGGGCCGCGACGCTGCTCGAGCAGGTCCGCATGAACGACGTGCCGCGCCGCCTGCGCCAGTACCCGCACGAGTTGTCGGGCGGCATGCGCCAGCGAGCGATGATCGCCATGGCGCTCGCGTGTGATCCGGAGCTGCTGATCGCCGATGAACCGACCACGGCGCTCGACGTGTCGGTGCAGGCGCAGATCCTGGCGTTGCTGCGGCAGATAGTCGCCGCGCGAGGCATGTCGCTGGCGGTGGTCACGCACGACATGGGTGTCATTGCCGCGCTGGCCGACGACGTGGTCGTGATGCGCGAGGGCCGCGTCGTCGAACGTGGGCCGGTGGCGCGGGTTCTGGCCGCGCCCGAGCACGCTTATACGCGCGCGCTGCTGGCCGCGACTCCGAGGATGGAGACGCCGGGACCTGGCCACGCAAGCGGCGGCGCCGCTGCGAACCCCGCCGCTCACCCGTTGAAGGTGCATGCCTTGCGCGTCGACCATCGTTTGCGAGGCGGCTGGCTGCGCCGCCCGGTGACGCTGGCCGCGGTGGATGGGGTCTCGCTGCGCATCGAAGCGGGCGAGGCGCTGGGTGTCGTGGGCGAGTCGGGTTGCGGCAAATCGACGCTCAGCCGCGCACTGCTGCGGCTGAGCCCGATCACCTCCGGCGAAATCGTGTGGTTAGGCCGGCCCATCCAGGAGCTGGCCGGCGAAGAGTTGCGATTGCTGCGCGCCGGCATGCAGATCGTGTTCCAGGATCCGTTCGCCAGCCTGGATCCGATCATGTCAGTCGGCGACATCGTCGCCGAGCCCTTGCGCGCGCTGCGCCCGGCAATGAACGCCGCACAACGTGCGGCGCGCGTGGCAGCCATGCTGGCGAGCGTCGGGCTCGATCCGGAATACGCGAGCCGCCGCGGCCGCGAGCTCTCCGGTGGACAGTGCCAGCGCGTGGCGATCGCGCGGGCCATGATTCTCGAACCCCGGCTCCTGGTCTGCGACGAGGCGGTCAGCGCGCTCGACGTGTCTATCCAGGCGCAGCTGCTGGACCTCTTCGCGGCCATCAAGCGTGAGCAGGGCACCAGCATCCTCTTCGTGAGCCACAATCTCGCCGTGGTGCGCCGGCTCTGCGAACGCATGCTGGTGATGTACCTCGGGCGCGTGGTCGAAGAAGGCCCCGCCGAGGAACTGTTCCTGCGGCCGCGGCATCCCTACACGCGCATGTTGTTAGAGTCCGTGCCGTTGCTCGATCCGCAAGCCGAACGCGCCCGGCTCGCCACGCTCGCCGTGCAGGGAGAAACCCCGTCAGCCGTGGATCGCCCCAGAGGTTGCCATTTCCATACGCGTTGCCCGGCGGCTCTGCCCATGTGCGCAACGCGCAGTCCAGAGCCGGAAGCGGTCGAAGATTCGCACCGGGTGGCCTGCCTGCGGTGGCGCGAAATCGGCGGCGATACCGTTAAATAGCCGGATACGCAGCACGCTGCGTTCGCGTTATTCTCCGGCATCGTTTTTTACGGTAACCCCATGTCCCAGGAAACCCAGATCCGTCCGAGCGAAGGCCTGCGTCACGTCAAGTACGAAATCCGCGGCCGGCTTGCCCGCAGGGCCCAGGAGCTCGAGCGCCAGGGCTACGAGATAGTGCCGCTGAACATCGGCAATCCCGCCGCCTTCGGCTTTCGCACGCCCGAGACCATGCGCCTGGCCATGATCGAGAACATGCAGGCGGCGGAAGGCTACTGCCATCAGAAGGGCATCTTCCCGGCGCGCGAAGCCGTGGTCATGCAGCAGCAGTCGCGGGGTGTTTCCGGCGTCAGCGCCGATGAAGTCTTCATCGGCAACGGCGTCAGCGAGCTCATCGACCTCTGCCTGCGGGCGTTGCTCAACGCCGGCGACGAAGTGCTCATCCCCAGCCCCGACTATCCACTGTGGTCGGCCGCGGTGATGCTGAACGGCGGCAAGGCGGTGTATTACCCGTGCCGTCCCGAGAACGGCTTCGTGCCCGATCCCGAGGAGATCGCCGCGCTGGTCACACGCAGGACGCGCGCCATCGTCGTCATCACGCCTAACAACCCGACCGGCGCGGTATATCCGCGCGCGGTGTGCGAAGGCATCGCCAGGGTCGCAGAAGCGAACAAGCTCGTGGTCTTCAGCGACGAAATCTACGACCAGATGACCTACGAGGGCGTCGAGTCCATCCCGATGGCGACGCTGGTGCGCGATACCGTGTGCTGCACGATGTCGGGCCTGTCGAAGATCTACCGCGCCTGCGGTTACCGCGTCGGCTGGGCGGCGTTCTCCGGAAACCTGCGCGGCGCGGGCGACTACCTTTCCGCTCTCGAGTTGTTGTCGTCGCTGCGGCTTTGCTCGAACGTGCCGGCGCAATGGGCGGTGCAAACCGCGCTCGGCGGCTACCAGAGCATCAGGGAACTGCTCGCTCCCGGCGGACGGCTGTTCGAATCTCGTCGCGCCATTCTCGAAGCCACTTCCGCCAGCCGCTTCCTCGCGCTCGCGCCGCCCAGGGGTTCCATGTACGCCTTCGTGCGCGTCAAGACCGAGGAGATCCCGGAGTTCGACGATCAGACCTTTGCGCTCGATCTGCTGGAACAGAAACACGTGCTGCTCGCGCCCGGCACCAGCTTCAACGTGCCTTACCGCGATCATTTCCGCACTACGTGGCTGCCCGACGCGGCGCTGCTCAAGAAGGTGTTCGTACGAATCGAGGAACTGCTGTCGGCCTATGCCAGCCAGCCCGCCGGTGGCAAGCCGCGAGTAGTACACGCAGAATCTCGCTTCAAATAGCTGTCATAAGTTATTGAACAGCAAGAGACTACCTGACCCCATTCTGAATGGCCTTGCCGCGGGGGCCACGCTCATCGTCCCGACTGCGCAGCGGCAGGCAGCGGTTCGCGCGGCGTGGGTGCTCGCGCAGCGCGATGCGGGTCGCGCGTGGTGGCACACGCCGCGCATCCTGACTTTCGGGCAGTTCGCCGAAGGCGCCATCCAGGAGCAATGGGCGCGCGCCAATCTACCCGACCGATTGTTGCCGCCCGGCGCGGAATGGGCCTGCCTTCGTGAATCACGCCGCGACGCGGGCGGGTCGGCCGAGGCGCGCGCGCTGCTCAACTCCGTGCGCACGCTCGCGGACTGGCGCATTGCCGCCAGCCCTCGCGTGCTCGGTGCTTCGCCAGAAGCCGCGCTGCTCGTCGAGGCGCTGGGCGCGCTCGAGCGCCTGTCCACTGACACTCATCGCCGGCCGCTGCGCGCGTGGCTCGATGAGATCCAGGCGCCCCCTGACAAACTGCTGGCGGCCGGCGTCGCGAATCTGCCTGCCGCCCAGCGCGACACGCTGCACCGGCTCGGCGTGAACGCGACCTCCGGAACCGATGCGGCCGGGCCGGCGCCGGTCTCGATCGCGACCGCGCAGGATGACGAGCATGAGCTCGAGCTCATCGCTTCGTGGTGCCGCGCCGAGCTCGAACGCAATCCCGCGCAGCGGCTGCTCATCGTCGATGCGAAGTTGCGCCAGCGGCGCGGGCTCTACGAACGCCTGTTGTCGCAGACCCTGACGCCGTCCCAATGGATAGCGCCCGCGCCGCGCGAGGCTTCCTCGGTGTTCGCCATCGAAGGCGGCCGGCCGCTCGCCGAATTCCCGCTCATCGCGCATGCGTTGCTGACGCTGCGCTTGCTGACCGGGCGCTTGCGATTCGACGAAGTCCTGCGCTGGTTGCGGCTGCCGTTCCTCGACGCGGGCGATGTCATGGCCGGCGCAGCCGTCGAGGCTTGCCTGCGCGAGGGCCGGAAGCTCGAATTTCATGGCGAGGATCTGGCGGCGTTTCTCGAACATGCGGCTGGCCCTGCGCCTGCCGCGCTCGCCGCGCGTTTGCGACAGGCGCTGGCCACGCTCGAAGGCCCGCGGCGCACGCCCGCTGAATGGGCGCCGCGCCTGCTCGCAGCGCTGCGTCAGCTCGGGTGGCACGGCGCGCGTGCGCTGCGCAGCGACGAACAGCAGACCGTGAACCGATGGCTCGCGTTGCTGGACGAATACTCGGCACTCGGCCCCTGGCTCAAGGCGTCGACCGCGTCCGAGGCAGCGTCGACGCTCGCGGATCTCGCGGGCGAGCGGAACTTCGACGCCGCCAGCGTCGAGGCGCCGATCACCCTCACGGAATCACACGACGATCCGGTGGTGCGTTACGACGGCATCTGGGTCGCGGGGCTCGATGCCGCGCAGTGGCCGTCTGCGCCGCGCCCGGACGTCTTCATCCCGCTGCGCCTGCAGGTGGCGGCCGGAGTGCCCTGGGCCAGCGCGGCTGCGCAGACGCGCGCGGCACGGCAATCGCTCGCTGCGTGGCGTTCGAGCACTGACCGGCTCTTCTGCTCGTGGGCGCGACTCGAAGGTGACGCACACCGAACCCCAAGTCCGCTGGTTCTGCACCTGCAAGAGCGCAAAGAGTACCCGCCCACGCGCGGCACATCACTGTCGCTGGCGCTGCATCGCCCGGATCTCGAGACGATCGAGGACGAGCAGGGCGTGAAGGTGGACACCACGCGGCCCGTGGCCGGCGGCGTCAAGCCACTGGCGTTGCAGGCGGAGTGCGGGTTCCGCGCGTATGCCGAGATGCGGCTTGCGGCCGACGTGCTCGAGACTCCGGCGCCGGGCCTGGACGCGCGCGAGCGCGGCATGCTGCTGCACAAGGCGCTCGAGCTGGTGTGGATCAAGCTCGACAACCATTTCCGGCTGTCGGCCACGGACGCGCCAGTGCTGCTGCCGACGATCGCCGACTCGGTCGCCGCGGCCGTGGTCGCGGTATTCCGCGGATACGTGCCCCTGGAATTGCGACCGGCGGTGGAGCGGGAGAAATACCGGCTCGAACATCTCATCTTCAAACTGCTCGAAGTCGAACGCACGCGCGCGCCATTCACCGTGGAGATGCTCGAGGCCCGTCGCGACGTCAGCATCGGCGGCGGGCAATTTGAATTGCGCATCGACCGCATCGACTCCATCGAAGGCGGCGGTTACGCCATTCTCGATTACAAGTCGGGCGAGCCACGCTCGCTGCGCTGGCAGGGCGAGGCGATACGCGATCCGCAGCTGCTCGCCTACCTGATGGCCGAGCGCGGGCGCAACGTCCAGGCGCTGGCCAACGTATCGCTGGTCAATGGCCGCGCGAAGTTCACCGGCAAGAGCTCCCACAAGGGTCTGCTGCCGCAGGTGAGCGGATTGCCGGGCATGGACCCTAACAAGGTGCCGCCGGAGCAGATCGCCGCGGCCTGGGAGGCGGAGACCGGGCGCTGGCTGCACGGCCTGCAAATGCTGGCGTCGGCGTATATCGCGGGCCACGCGCCCGTGCAGCCCGCCGCGGACGTCTGCCGCAACTGCCACCTGACTACCCTGTGCCGGCGCGTGGAGCTCGCCGGCGGCGTGGACGGGGAGGACGCATGAGCGAGCTCGAAACCGCCGATGCGCTGGCGCGCGAACGCGCGCTCGACGTGACGGATTCCTTCATCGTCCAGGCGCCTGCCGGATCCGGCAAGACCACGGTTCTCACGCAGCGATACCTGCGCCTGCTGACGACCGTCGACGAGCCCGAGCAGGTGCTCGCCATCACTTTCACCCGCAAGGCTGCCGGCGAAATGCGCGAACGCGTGCAGAAGGCGCTCGAAGGCGACCTCGAGGTCAAATCTCCCGCCGATGCGCTGACACTCGAGCTGGCGAACGCGGTGCGTGCGCACGCGGCAGCGCGCGAGTGGGGCATCAAGGACAGCGCGGCCCGCCTGCGCATCCAGACCATCGACGCGTTCAATGGTTATCTCGCGAACTCCCTGCCCATCACGTCGCAGAACGGCTTCGGGCGCACCATCGCCGATGCGCCCGACGACCTGTACGCCATCGCCGCGCGCGAGACGCTGCGCCACGCCGAGAGCGACCCCGAATTGTGCAAGGATTTCGAGCTCATCCTGCGGCGGCTCGATGACAGCTGGCTGCGCCTCGAGCAGCTGATCGCCGGAATGCTGTCGAAACGCGCGGAATGGCTGCCGAACCTGCCGCAACTCTCGGGCGAAGCGCTGGTGCCGAAAATCGAAGCCAGCCTCGCGGCCATCGTGGGCGAGGAACTGGCCACGGCCTCGGCGTCGTTCGCCGAAAGTTTCATCGAACTGGCGAGCGCGCTGGCGCGCTTCGCCGCGCAACACGTCGACCCCGCGAAGGAACCCGATGTCGCCAGCTGGCGTGAAGCGGCCAGCACGTTGTCCGGCACTCTGGCCGATCTCGCGCGCTGGCGGGGCATCGCAAGACTGGCGCTGACGCTCGAAGGCAAGGCGCGCAAGACGCTCAACAAGAACGATGGAATCCCCGCCGACAACGCGCATGGCAAGGCGCTGCGCGATGACTGGCTCAAGCGTCTGTTGATGATCGAAGACCAGCAACTGGCCGCGCTCAATGCCATCGGCTCCCTGCCCGACCCGGTGGTGCCGGAGAAGGCGCGCGGCGCACTCGAAGCGCTCGCGAAACTGTTGTTGCTCGCCGCGACCCACCTCACGCGGCTGTTCAACCTGCATGGCGAATGCGATCACATCGAGATCGCCGGTGCGGCGCGGCGCGCGCTCACCGAGGACAGCAGCCCGACGCCACTCGCCGAGCGGCTCGGCACGCGGCTCATGCACATCCTCGTCGATGAGTTCCAGGACACGTCGCGCGATCAGTACGACCTGTTGCGTACGCTCACGCAGGACTGGTCGCCCGGCGACGGACGCACACTGTTTCTCGTCGGCGACCCGATGCAGTCCATCTACGGCTTTCGTAATGCCGAGGTGGGCCGTTTCTCGACGGTGCGCGCCGCCGGGCTCGATGGCCTGAAACTCACGACGCTGGAATTGCGACGCAATTTCCGCTCGGCGCCGGCGCTCGTGCACTGGTGCAACGACGTGTTCTCGCGCGTGTTTCCGGCCGCCGATGACGTGCGCAAGAGCGCGGTGCGCCACCTCGCCAGCGTCGCCGCGCGCACCAATCTCAGCGGCGAGCCGCGACTCTATCGTGTGGATGGCGACTGCGGGCCCGCTGCCGAAGCCGAACATGCCGCGAACCTGATCGCCGCGTTGAAACGCGACCGGCCGGGAGAATCCATCGCGGTGCTGGCGAGTGCGCGTCCTCACCTGCGCGCCATTCGCGAGAGCCTGGAAAAACTCGACGTGCCGTTCATTGGCGTGAAACTCGAACCGCTGGCCGATGTGGCGGTGGTTCGCGATCTCGAAGCACTGGTCCGCGCCATCGAATCACCGCTCGACCGCGTGGCATGGCTGGCGGTGCTTCGCGCTCCGTTCGTCGGGCTCGCGCTGGCCGATCTCACCGTGGTCAGCGAGGCCGCGGGCAGCGCCACGATACCGTCCGCGCTGCTCGGCGACATTCCTGGCCTGTCGCCGGATGCGGTCGAGCGTCTGGTGCGCGCGAAACCACTGTTGCTCGCGGCGTGGGCGGAACGCGAGCGCGAGCCGCGCGCCCACATGGCGGAACGAGTCTGGCTGGCGCTGGGCGGCGCGTCCGCGGCCAGGGCCGGCGAACTCGCGCATGCGCGCCGGTTCCTCGCGGCGCTCGATGACGAAGATCGCAAGCGCATGCGAGGCCGCGAGCTCGATCTCGACCGGCTGATGACCCGGCTGTACGCCGAAGATCCGGCACAACCGGATGCCGTTTCGTTGATGACTATCCATGGCGCGAAGGGGCTGGAGTTCGACCACGTGTTCGTGGTCGGCGTGGGGTTGCGTGGTCGCCCCGATGAGTCACGCCTGCTGAACTGGCTCGAGATCCCTCGCGAGCAGGGCGGGGATCACCTGGTGATGGCGCCCATCCGCGTGCGCGGCGACGAAGACACCGACGATGACGCGATCAATCTTTTTCTCAAGCAGTTGCATCGCGAGCGCGCCCGCGCGGAGCGCGCGCGGCAGGCGTATGTCGCGTTGACGCGCGCCCGGCGCTCGCTGCACCTGTTCGTGCATCCGCGCGTGAAGGAAATCGACGGCGCGATCGAATTCGGCGCCGACGCCAATTCGTTGCTGCACAACCTCTGGCCGGCCATTGGCGGCGACGCCGCCAGCTTCCACGTGCTCGGCGGCGATACGGACCCGAACGCCGAGGTGCTGCCGGCCGTCACGAGAAAGCGTCAGCGCCTGCGGCGCAGGGTGGAGCTTCCCGCGGCGCCGCCCGATGTCGAGGCGCACGGCGAGATCCTGCCTTCGGCCACGGAGCAGGATGAAATCGAATTCAGCTGGGTGCGACAGACGGCACGGCGCGTGGGCACCGTCGTGCACGAGGCGCTCGAAAGGTTCGGACGCGAAGGTCTGCCACCGGTCGCCGATGTGGTGCACATGCGCGCACGCCTCGAATCGCGGCTCCAGGCGCTCGGCATCGAAGCAGCTCGCGCGAAGGAGGGCGCCGAGTTCGCGCTCGTGGCGCTCAACGCCACGCTCGCCGATGAGCGCGGGCGATGGCTGTTCGATCCGCGGCACACCGAGGCGCAATCGGAGCTCGCACTCTCCGGTGTGCGCGGCACGGACATCATCAACGCGGTCATCGATCGCACGTTCGTCGCCGATGGCACGCGCTGGGTGGTGGACTTCAAGACCAGCCCGCATGAAGGCGGCGACGTGGCGGCATTCCTCGACGCGGAAGCCGTGCGTTACACGCCGCAGCTCGCGCGGTACGCGCACCTGGCGCGACAGCTCGGCCCGCAACCGGTTCGCACGGGCCTGTACTACCCGCTGCTCGCGGCGTGGCGTGAAGTGGAGATTGGCTAGTAAGACCCTTCGAAGCTGAACGCGCTGCGGCCCGACACATCGGGCGGCGCACCCAGCGTGATCTCGCGCACCAGGCGCTCGGCATCCGCCGAGCGGCCGGTGATGAATCCCTGCACGAGATAGGAACGCGGCGCGGGAAGGGAAACCGTGCCATTCACGGCGAACGGCCCGCCGAGGTCGCGCAGCTGACCGGTGATCGCGCCATCGGGCTGCACGGCGCCGTCGAAGGTGAGCTCATAAGAGCCCAGCTCGAGCGGACGCGCACCCACCTGGCGGAAGTCGCGAAGCTGAACCTTGCCGTCGAGGAGCCGCGGTGAACCACCGGACGCGAGTTCCACGCGTTTGAATGCCGTGATGACCGTGCCACGCTGATCGCGCGGAAACTGCGCGAACAATGCCGGATCCATCTGGATCTGTCCGCTGAGGTTGCGCAGCGAGCCTTCGCCATCGCGGCCGACGTCGAGTTCCGCGCTCAGTGTCTGCGTATCGCCCGTCAGCGAGAAATTGCCCACGAACCTGCCCGCGAGTGCGCGGGTCGGCGCCAGGTTCCAGGTCACGTCGCCGAGCTTCGCGTTCTGGAAAGTGAGCCCCAGGCATTCCCCCTGCCAGATGGAACCGCCGAGCTCGGCGCATTTCACCTGTGCGGGCAGGTATGAGGCGAACCAGCTCGCCGGTAGATAGAGCACCAGCACGCCGAGGAACACGACGAGGCCGGCGACGATGGTGAGCACCAGGGTGGTGCGGCGTTGCACTGGCTTCAACCCGCCTTGAGCACCAGGCCCGCGTTCACGAGCCCGGGCTCGCCGGCGGATTCGATCTCCGCCGATTCCACGCGCACACCATGACTCTGCGAGAGCCGCGCCAGCCATGCCACGAGCCCGTCGAATGCGACACGTTCGAAGCGGACGCGCAAGCCCTTGTCGGGAGTCGGCTGGCTGCTGGACAGCGATTTGCCAAGGCCGCTTTCACGCGCGGAACTGTCGATGAGGACGACGAGCGACTCGCCCGTGGCGGCCGTGCCGATGCCGGGCCCGGCAGCGGCGAGTTGCGGCACCGCGCTCTGGATGAATGCGAGGTCGCCCTGCTTGGTAGTGACCCGCTGGCGGGCCTGGGCGATGTTGCGGTTGAGCGGCAGCACGATGGCTAACAACAGAAGCACCGCGGCGGCGATGCCGCCCAGCAGCACCATGCGACGTTCACGCTCGGCGAGATTGGCGTACCAGGCGCGCATCAGGCGCCCGCCTTGCGGATCTGGAGACGCCCCTGGTAGCTGTCACCGCTCGCGCTTCCGCCCATGATGTCCGCCTGCCAGCTCGACGAGCGCAATTGCTGGCCGATGGCGTCGAGACTGGCCGCGTCGGGTGCGTTGATGCGCAGGTCCAGCGTGCCGTCGCGGAAAGTGATGCCCTCGATTTTGGCGTTCGGCGCTGCGTTGCGCGCATTGGCGAGCGCCGACAGCGCCGGTAACAAGGCACCGTTCCCACCGCCGGAGCTGATCTCTCCGAGACGTTGTTCGATTCGCCGCCGCGCGTTGGTGGCGTTCTGCTGGCCGGGCATGGCCGCGCGGAACGCTTCTTCGATGCTGGCATCGAGCGACGCCTCGCTCTTGCGCAGGCGATTCAGTTCGAAAAACCTTGCCCCGAGATGCAGGCAGAGCAGGGAGGCGGCCAGCACCGCGGCGATGCGCCAGGACCGCCAGCCGAGCTCGAGGGGTGACGCCACCGCCAGCGCGCCCTGCAGGATGTTCACGGCCTCGTCCATGGCGGCCGCCGGCGCAAGCACGGGAAGCGAACCGCGCGGCAGCAGTTGCACCTTCATTCCCGTGAAGCGATCGCGAAACGCATCGACCGCAAGCTGATGCGCTTCCCATTCCTGGTGGCCTGCGTACAGCAACATGCCGAGCGGCGCGGGCTCGAGGCCCGCGACCGCCGAAGTCTGCATCGCGAGCGCCATCTCGAAGCCATCGGTGATGGACAGCGCGGGCAGCACCAGCGGCGGCGCGTCGACCGTGCGCAGCGTCAGCGTGTCGCCCTCGAGCAGGCCGATCATCTGCCCGGGCATGGCGGGCAGCAAGGTCGCTTCCGAGTAGATAGCCTGCGGGAAGATGCCCGCGGCCCGGAGCTCGGCCAGCCGCGCATCGATGAGCGAGCGCGCGACGACCACGACCGGCACGCGCCCCGTCGTCGAATCGCGGTCACCGATGGCGAAGTGCAGGTGCTCGATCTCGTCGGCCACGCGTTCTTCGAGCGCGTAGGGAACCACCTGCGCGAGCTTGGCCGCGCCCTTGGCGGGCACATCGCTTTCGGTGGCCAGAGCTTCGCTGGCGGGAAGAATGACCGCGACGCGGCGCCCGGTCGCCATGGGCGCAGCCTGCGCGAGCTCGCCCGAGACCGCTTCGACCACGACCTGGCCGTCGGCATTACACACCATCCACTGGGGTGCCGCGCCATCGCGCAGTTGAATGATCAGCGATTCGGCCATCTAATCACTCGCTTCCAAAGCTGCGTTGCCAAGTACGTACTCGATTGTTGGGCTCGCGGAATAGAACACTGTACAAAACGAACTCCGCAGTGCCAATACGAATGTTGGTGCGCAGCCTGAACCACGAGGATTTTTCTTCAATCCGACTCTCGGCTGCGGCTTTCAGCGCCGGATCGCCGATCCGGCCGGTGTACACGTTCTTGACGGGTGAGCAGCCGTTCTTGCGCAGAGTTGCCATATCCTGAATCTGGTATTCCTGCTCGTTCTGCGGATCGTTCGCGGTCACGTCGAGCACCAGTCCGCTGGCGGTGCAGATATTCACCTTCACGTCATTGGGCAGCGCCGTGACATAGGGCGCGAGCAGCGCATATCGATCCGGTCCGAAGCCCGGCAGCGCGAGCAATTCCGATGGGTGGACGATGAAGGTGTTCGGTGGCCGATAGGGCGGCACCTGGCTGAGATACAGCGTGTCCTCACCACCTTGAGTGGCTTGCGGAGCGATGTCCGTGTCGATCCAGTCCACGACCAGGTCGGCGTAGTTCGGGTCTATCTTCAGCGACTCCAGCAGCTTGCGAAACACCTGCACCTGCTCGGGGTTCGCGACGAAGAGATTGTCGGGAGCCTGCCACTTCACCAGTGAATTGAGATTGAATCGCGCGGTGAGATCTTCGAGTTGCGCCTGGATCCAGATGCCCGTGCCTTCGACTTCCACGGGCCCCATCGGCTGCGCCCAGTCCTTGTGGATTTCCGTCTTCGAGTTCTTGCCGTCGTCTTCGAGTGCAATGCCCGCGAGCGCTTCGGCGGCCATGCCGGCCTGCAGCGCCTGCTCGAGCGCGAAATTCGCGGCGGCGCGGCGCGCCGCCATCGCCTTGTTGTAGGTGATCGCCGCGGCGACGGTCGTCGCGATTGCGAACATCACGATGGCGACCAGCAGCGCGATGCCGCGTTCGCGCGCGTGTGTCACGTGGGTATCTCGAACAGACGTTGAACGCGACCCCAGTCCTCGAACACCACCGTGAACTCGATGGCGATCGGGCGCGTGAGCAGCTGATCGACACTGGCCGGCGGAACCTGACCCGTGGTGCCGGTCGCCGGCCACTCGGTTCGCCACTGGCGCGAGACCGGATCGAGGAAGCGGACCTCCACGGCCGTGATGCGCGTGAGCAAGGTGCGCTGTAGCGGTTCGGCATTCAGCGCGGGATCGACGGACAGCCAGTGTTCGCGCACCAGCGCACCTTCGATGAAGCGGTAACGCACACGTTGTTCGGCGGGGCGCTGTATGCCGGCGGGATTGCTCCAGCCGGAGCGCGTGAACGTGAGTATCGAATCGCTGCTGCCGTTGGCGACCATTGCCGGCATCAATTCGCCCGAGCCCGATGTATCGCGCGCGCCGCGCGCCACGACCTGCGCGAAATCCTGCGCGACCACACGCATGCCGCGCTGGATTTCAGTGACCCGCTCCTGCGATACGTTGAGCGCGTCGCGATCGCGCAGCGCCTGGTTGATCGCGCCGTAACCGATCGCAAACATGATGGCCGCGATGAACATCGCGATGACCACTTCGATGAGCGTGAAGCCGCGCGCGTGCATCAGCTTCCCGGTACCGAGGTCTTGGGTGCGGCGGGGGCGCCCGGGGTGCCGGGTTGCGGAGCACCCTGCGGATTGCCTTGCGGATTGCCCTGGGGGTTGCCGGACTGCAAATTGCCCACCATCTGCGCGGCCACGGCCTCGCGCACCTCGGAACGTGCGCTGCCCACGAAACCGATGACACTGGTGGTCCAGGCAATCTTGTCGGCCGAGGAGCCGCTGGACGTGCTGGGCGTGAGCGTCTGCGCGCTCGGTTTGGTAGGCGCTCTCCGGTCATCGACGAATTCACCCGTGGGATGAGCGCGCACTTCGATGCGGAACAGCCCCTGGACGGTCGGTTGCTCGACCACTTCCTCCTGCCATTCCCAACGCATGCCGGCCATGACGGTGTTGCCGGTGCGTTTGCCCTCCGCGGGCATCTGCTGGTCGATGCGCAATTCGGTCAGGCGATTGAGCGCCACCCATTCGGCCAGCGTCTTCTCCTTGAGATAGATGATGTTGCTCGCCGAGGAGGTGACGGTGCCCAGCAAGGCGCCGACCGACATCGCGACGATGGCGAGCGCGATCAGCACCTCGAGCAGCGTGAATCCCCTGGATTGCCGGTTGTGTTTCATCGTCGTTGCGCGGTCCGCGCGGGCGGTTTGGGCGGCTCGGTCTCGCCGGGCAGCAGCATCACGATGTTGGTCTGCTCGTCGGTGTAGATGCGTGCGCGGTCCTCGCGCCGGTCATTGCCTTCGCGCTGCAGAAAGATTTCGAACGACGTCATGTCGCCGTTCGCGAAAATCATGATCTGCGGTTTGAAGTCGTCGATATCCGGCTTCTTCGTCTCGAGGATGATGGGTCGGCCTTCGACCACCACCGACGGGCGGATGCCTTCGGGAAATTCGCGCTCGCGCAAGGCGTCGTCTTCGCCGACCGTGCGCCACTGGTTCGTCATCGCGTCGTAGACGACGAACGAGTAGGCGAGTGCGTTGAACCGCAGACCGTAGTCGCGCGTCTGCAGTTCGGCCTGTTCGCGTGTGTAGTCGAGCAAGGCGTCGATGCGTTCGGTTTCGCGGTCGAGCTCGGTGTCACGGCGGTCACCGCCGAACGTGATGAACGCCGCGGCGGTGATGAGGCCGATGATGAACACCACGACCATCAGCTCGAGCAATGTGAACCCGGCAGGCGGGGCCCGCGAGGCACGCATATAACTACTGCCCGAGATTCCAGTTACCGATGTCTGCATTCGGACCTTCACCGCCTTCCTGGCCGTCGGCTCCGAAAGAATAGAGGTCATATTCCTGCCCGCGCGTGCCCGGGAACACGTACTGGTAGGGTGTGCCCCAGGGATCGTTGCTGATGCGCTTGATGTAACCGCCTTCGCGCCAGTTGCGCACCGTGGGATCGTTCGGACGCTGTGAAAGCGCGGTCAGGCCCAGGTCGGTGCTCGGGTACTTGTAGTTGTCGAGCTTGTACATCGTCAGCGCGGTTTCGATCGCCTGGATGTCGCTCTTGGCCTTGTTGACCTGCGCCCGCTCGACGTTTCCGAAGACATTCGGCAGGATCACGGCCGCCAGCAAGCCGATGATGACCACGACCACCATGATCTCGATGAGCGTGAAGCCGCGGGCCGAGCGAAGAGTGCGAGAAATCATGAAAACCCCAGGTAATCCAATGGCGGGCCAATTCGGTGCGCAATAGTATCAAATGAACGCTGACACCCCCGCCCACGGGTCAGGCGGCGTTCTCCGGTCGCTCAATTGCGACCGCGGTTACGGAATCGCACTTCTGGGCGTCTGCGTACTGCTGGCGGTGCCGGAACTCATGGGCGATCCGGCCCGCCAGGCACTGAGCTTCGATCGCAGCGCCCTGGCTGACGGGCAATGGTGGCGCCTCCTGACGGCGCATTTCGTCCACCTGGATGCGGAACATGCCGTGCTCAACGGGCTCGGCGTCGTGCTCATGTGGGCGCTGTTCGCACGCGACTATTCACCTTCCGCCTGGGCGGCTATCTATTGCGGCTCGGCGCTCGCGGTCAGTGCGGGACTGTGGTTCGCAAACCCGGAGTTGCAGTGGTACGTCGGCGCCTCCGGTGCGCTGCACGGGGTGATGACGGCCGGGACGATCGCGCATCTGCGGCGCCGCGATCTCGACGGCTGGATTCTTGCCGCCTTCATCGTCGTGAAACTCGGCTTCGAACAGTTCGCGGGCGCGATGCCGTTCGCGGGATCGGCGAATACTATCGTCGATGCGCACCTGTATGGCGCCATCGGCGGTGTAGTCCTGGCGCTGCTGCTGAAATCACGCCGGGAACCGCCCTGAACGGAGTCGTTATACTTCGCGCCCATGTCAAACCACCCAAACAACCTTGCTTTCGTGTTTCCCGGCCAGGGATCCCAGTCGGTCGGCATGCTGGCCAGCCTGGCGGGAGAATCCCCGCTCATCCGCGCCACGTTCGACGAAGCCTCCGCCGTGCTCGGCTACGACCTGTGGAGCCTGTGCGCCAACGGCCCGATCGAAGCTCTCAACGAGACCGAGCGCACCCAGCCCGCGATGCTGGTGGCGGGCATCGCCACGTGGCGCCTGTGGCAGGAGCGCGGCGGGCGCGAGCCTGCGGTGGTCACGGGCCACAGCCTCGGCGAGTTCACCGCGCTGACCGCCGCGGGCGCGATCGACTTCAGGAGCTGTGTCGACCTCGTGCGGTTTCGCGGCAAGGTGATGCAGGAGGCGGTACCGATCGGCACCGGCTCGATGGCAGCCTTGCTGGGCCTCGAGGATGCCGACGTCGAAGCCGCGTGCGCGCAGGCAGCCGAAGGCTCCGTGGTGGAGGCCGTGAACTTCAACGCGCCGGGTCAGGTGGTCATCGCGGGCGAGAAAGCCGCGGTGCTGCGCGCCATCGAGGCGGCGAAATCGCGCGGCGCCAAGCGCGCCATCGAACTGCCGGTCAGCGTTCCTTCGCACAGCAGCCTCATGAAGTCGGCGGGCGCAAGACTCGGCGAGCGGCTCGCCGCCACGGAAATCCGTGCGCCGCGGCTTCGCTATGTCAGCGCCGTGGATGCGGCGTCGCATTCGGATCCGGACGACATTCGCGCGCTGCTCGTGCGCCAGTTGTCGAGCGCCGTTCGCTGGACGGCCACCGTGACGGCGATGAGCAGCGGCGGGATCACGCAGATGGTCGAGTGCGGGCCGGGTGGTGTGCTCGCGGGTCTCGTGAAGCGAATCGAGCGGCGCCGCGAGACGCAGATCTTCACGCTCGACGCCCCGGAATCTTTCAAGGACGCGCTAGCCGCGGCCGCAGTCTGAACGGAACACATTCACATGCTTGAAAACGAAGTCGCGCTGGTCACCGGCGCATCCAGGGGAATCGGCCAGGCCATCGCGAAGGCGCTCGCCGCGGCCGGCGCCAAGGTCATCGGCACCGCCACGTCCGAGGCGGGCGCGACGGGAATCAACGCGTGGCTGGGCGACAAGGGCCGAGGCGCGGTGCTCGACGTGGGTAACGCCGCATCGATCGACGCGTTGTTAGCCGATCTCGATTCGCGCGGCGAGATGCCGACCATCCTGGTGAACAACGCGGCGATCACGCGCGACACCTTGCTGCTGCGCATGAAGCCCGAAGACTGGGATGCGGTCATCGCCA
The DNA here is from genome assembly GCA_035765415.1 of Steroidobacteraceae bacterium. Taxonomy (GTDB): domain Bacteria; phylum Pseudomonadota; class Gammaproteobacteria; order Steroidobacterales; family Steroidobacteraceae; genus CADEED01. The sequence continues at coordinate 145,522 of DASTXR010000097.1, forward strand.
CCAATCTCACCAGCGTGTTTCGGCTCTCCAAGGGCGTGCTGAAACGGATGATGAAGGAGCGGCGCGGACGCATCGTGTCGCTGACTTCGATCGTCGGGCTCACGGGCAATCCGGGCCAGGCAAACTACGCCGCGGCCAAGGCCGGCATCCTCGGATTCACCAAGTCGCTGGCGAAGGAGATTGCATCGCGCGGCATCACGGTGAACGCGGTGGCGCCGGGATTCATCGACACCGACATGACGCGCACGCTCAATGACGAGCAGCGCAAGGCGTTGACCGCGCAGGTACCCATGGCGCGCCTCGGGTCGGTGGACGACATCGCGGCGGCGGTCCTTTACCTGTGTTCGCCCGGCGCCAGTTACGTGACTGGAGAGACCCTGCATGTGAACGGCGGGATGTACATGGCATGAGGGCTAGCACGTCCGCCATGCGTTGTTTGGACCCCGAAATCGGGCCTAATTGTGGGTTGGCTGCAACACCCAAAACACCGAAACACAAACAAAAACAAGTACTCACGATTTGACAGCGTGGCAGCGGGTGCAGTGTTGCCCTAGAATACGCGCCCGCTGCGCCTCCCCCCGGGAGTCGCGGCGTATACACATCTATTGAGGGCGAATCAGAAATGAGCACGGTTGAACAGCAGGTCAAGGCGATTGTCGCCGAACAGTTGGGCGTCAAGGCTGAGCAGGTTGTGAATGACGCTTCGTTCGTCGATGACCTCGGCGCCGATTCGCTCGATACGGTCGAGTTGGTAATGGCTCTCGAGGAAGAGTTCGAGATCGAAATTCCCGACGAAGACGCCGAGAAGATCACGACCGTGAGCCAGGCAATCAGCTACATCTCTGATCGTCGCAAGTCCTGAGATTTTTCCGCGGCCGTGTGCGCAGGTAGAAACCGGCGCCACCGCCGCCTTCCAACCGCTCTCACTTCAACGAGGATAGTGTGTCCAAGCGACGTGTCGTCGTTACCGGGCTAGGTATCGTTTCGCCGGTCGGCAGTGATCTGGTCACCGCGTGGTCGGCGATTCTCGCGGGCAAGAGCGGCATCAAGCCGATCACGCGAATCGATGTGACTCCGTTCGCCACGAAATTCGCGGGCGAGGTGGAGGGCTTCGACGTCTCCCAGTACATCTCGCCGAAAGAAGCGCGGCGCATGGATCCGTTCATGCATTACGGCATGGGCGCGGGCATCCAGGCTGCGGCGGATTCCGGTCTCGACTTCGCCAAGGAAAACGGCGATCGCTGTGGCGCCATCATGGGTTCGGGCATCGGCGGACTGGCGGGCATCGAAGACGAAGCCATTACCTGGGAACGCACTCACAACCCGAAGAAGACTTCGCCGTTCTACATCCCGAGCACCATCGGCAACATGGTGGCGGGCCACCTGAGCATCCGCTTCGGGCTGCGCGGCCCGAACCTGGGTGTGGTCAGCGCCTGCACCACGTCCACGCATGCCATCGGCCTGGCGATGCGCTGCATCCAGTACGGCGATGCGGACATCATCATCGCCGGTGGTTCGGAATGTGCGACCACGCCCACGGCGCTCGCGGGTTTCAGCCAGGCGAAGGCGCTTTCGGAACGCAACGACGATCCGCAGGGAGCCAGCCGTCCCTGGGACAAGGATCGCGACGGTTTCGTCATGGGTGACGGCGGAGGCGCGGTCATTCTCGAAGAGCTCGAGCATGCCAGGGCGCGCGGCGCACGCATCTACGCCGAGTGCGTCGGCTTCGGCATGAGCGGTGACGCTTACCACATCACCGCGCCCCCGGAAGACGGCGCGGGCGCAAGGCTCGCGATGGTGAATGCGCTGCGCGATGCGCAGATGAATCCCACCGACATCCAGTACCTGAACGCGCACGCCACTTCGACGCCGCTCGGCGACAAGGCCGAGACCGTCGCCATCAAGCATGCATTCGCCGACTACGCCTACAAGTTGTCCATCAGCTCCACCAAGTCTATGACGGGTCATCTGCTGGGCGCGGCGGGGGTGGCCGAAGCGATCTTCTCCATCCTGGCGATTCGCGACAACGTGGCGCCGCCGACCACTAACTATCACACGCCGGATCCGGAGTGCGATCTCGACTACACGCCGAACACGGCGCGCCAGCTCGCCATCGACGCCGCGCTGTCGAACTCCTTCGGGTTCGGCGGTACCAACGGCTCGCTGATCTTCCGCCGCTTCAAGGGCTGAAACCCTGGGGCGGCTCATCACCGCCGTTGCGGTTCCGGGCCACGCGCTGCGTTCGCTCGCCTCGCGGTTGCCGGCCCGCTACCCGGTGTTTTTCGACAGCGCCGTACACGGCCCGCTGGCGCGATACAGCCTGCTGGCCTGTGCGCCAGCCGCCGCGCTGTTTCGCGATGCCAGCGGACAATTGGGCGCACAGGGCAGGGAAGTCCTGCCCGGTGGATTCCTCGCAAACCTCGAAGCCTGGTTCCGCGCTGAAGTCACGCAGCCAGCGCCTGCCTCTCCCAAGCCATTTCCATTCGCCGGCGGCTGGTTCGTCTACCTGGGTTACGAGGTGGCGGCGGAGATCGAGCCGCGATTGCGGTTGCCTGCCGCGCAAGCTCCGTACTCCGCCTTCGCGCTGCGCGTCGACACCTTCGCCGTTCACGATCTCGCCGACGGCCGCGTGTACGCGGTGTCGGAAAATCCCGGTTCCGCCGCGCACGCGCAGCTCGTCGCGGATCTTTCGGCCGCCCGCGGGCAGCCCGCAACCGCGGAGACGGTCGAGCTTCGCGCGCTGGACGAGGAATCCGCGGAGTTGTTCCTGGCGCGCGTCCGCGCCGCGCAGGAACACATCGCCGCCGGCGATCTGTACCAGGCCAACCTGTCGCGGCGCTGGCAACTTCAACTCCATGATCGCGAAAGCGCCGCGAAGGTGTACGAGGCATTGCGCCAGGCCAATCCGGCACCGTTCGCCGCCAGCGTGCAACTGCCGGGCATGGCTATCTTCTCGTCATCGCCCGAGCGGCTGATGCGCATCGAGGGCCGCGAGATCTCCACGCGTCCCATTGCAGGCACACGCGCGCGTCACGGCTCGGCCGAACAGGATCTGCGTGACACCGCCGAACTCGTGGCCCATCCGAAGGAACGTGCCGAACACATCATGCTGATCGACCTCGAGCGCAACGATCTCGGCCGCGTCTGTGAAGCCGGCAGCGTGACCGTGGACGAGTACATGGTCACCGAGTCCTATGCCCACGTGCATCACATCGTCTCGAACGTGCGCGGGCGCCTGCGTGCCGAATGCTCGCCCGTCGACGCGCTGCGTGCGCTGTTCCCCGGCGGCACCATCACCGGGTGCCCGAAAATCCGTTGCATGCAGATCATCGCAGCGCTCGAGGGCGAGGGTCGCGGTGCGTACACCGGGTCGCTGGGCTGGCTCGGCGTCGACGGAGACGCGGACTTCAACATCCTCATCCGCACGCTGACGATGCGCGGCGACCGCATCGAGCTGCGCGCGGGCGCTGGAATCGTTGCCGATTCCGTTCCGGAAAAGGAACTCGAAGAGACGCGGGCCAAGGCGCGCGGCATGCTGCGCGCATTTTCCATGGCGGGAAGCGGTCGATGAGTGCGGCGCTGGGATGCTGGATCGATGGCGTGCCGGGCGATGCGCTGCCGGCCGACGATCGCGCAATCCACTATGGCGATGGCGTATTCGAAACCGTCGCGGTGCGCGCGGGAAAACCGCGCTTCATCGAAGCACATCTCGCGCGCCTGTCGCTGGGCTGCGTGCGCCTCGCCATTCCGTTCACGGCGCTGGACGAGCTGCGCGCGGAAATCTCCGCGGCATGCGCTCACGCGCCACCGCGGGCCCTGGTCAAGATCATCGTGACACGCGGCAGCGCGATGCGTCGCGGCTACGCGCCGCAAGGCACCGAATCGCCGCGGCGACTGCTGTCATTGTGGCCCACGGCCGCCGCCGACTTTCGCGAGGGCGTGGATCTGCGCGTCGCCACGCTGCGGCTCGGCGAGAACCCGATGCTTGCCGGCATCAAACACCTGAACCGCCTCGAGAACGTGCTGGCGGCCGCGGAACGTTCAGAAACGGATGCGTTCGAATCCCTGTTGCTCGATTCTTCGGGAAACCTGGTTTGCGGGTCGATGAGCAACGTCTTCCTCGTCACGCGCGGCCAGGTGGCCACGCCGCGCATCGACCGTTGCGGCGTGGCCGGCGTGATGCGCGGCATCGTGCTGCGTGAGTGCGGCGCACTCGGCATCGTCGCCACGGAAACGCGGCTCTCGCTCGCAGACCTGTTTGCCGCAGATGAGGTATTCATCACCAATGCAAGAATCGGGGTTGTGCCGGCACGGCGCGTGGGAGAGCATTCCGTCGGCATGAATACCCTGGCATTGCGCCTCGCGGCGCACCTCGAGCCGCTCGATGCGTAAGCTGCTCTGGATCCTTGGAATCGCAGTCGTCCTCGCAGGCGTGGCGGGGGCTATCTACTGGCAGCGCGCCGGCGCGGCCATGAACGCGCGGGGTCCGCATCTCGAATCCGTACCCCTCATGGTCAAATCCGGAGCCACGGTGCGCGGAGTGCTCGCCGAGCTCGAGACGCGCGGCGCCCTGGCCGACCGGCGCGCCGTGGAACTGTACCTGCGCGTTCGTGGCTCGCCGCAGATCAAGACCGGGCATTACGAGATACCGGCGCAGGCGAGTCCGCAGGAAATCCTGCGCCAGCTGGCCGAGGGCCGGGTGGTGCTCGAAGCGCTCACGATCATCGAGGGCTGGACGTTTGCGGACATGCGTCGCGCGGTGGAGGCGCATGTGCAAGTCAAGGTGACGCTGCGTGGCAAGGACATCGCGGAGCTCATGAGCGCCATCGGGCATCCGGGCGAACATCCGGAGGGGCGCTTCTATCCCGACACCTATCGTTTTGCGGCCGGCACCTCCGATCGCGACCTCTATTCGCTGGCCTATCGCAAGATGGCCGAGGCACTCGAGTCCGCGTGGAACGCGCGTGCGGCGGCGCTGCCACTCAAGAACTCCTATGAAGCCCTCACGCTGGCGTCCATCGTGGAAAAGGAGACGGGCCTCGCCAGCGAGCGGCCGCGCATCGCCGGCGTGTTCACCACGCGCCTGCGGCGAAACATGCGGCTGCAGACCGATCCCACGGTCATCTACGGCCTGGGTGCGAGCTACGACGGCAACATCCGCGAGCGCGACCTGCGCACCGACACGCCGTACAACACTTACACGCGCGGCGGCCTGCCGCCGACACCCATCGCGCTGCCGTCGAGAGAAGCCATCGAAGCCGTGACGCGCCCGCTCGAGACCGGCGACATCTTCTTCGTCGCCACCGGAATCGGCGACGGGTCGCATGTTTTTTCGGCTACGCTCGAAGACCATAACGCCGCCGTTGCGCGGTATCTTGCACGTTTGAGAGGAGCCAGGGTGCCCAGATGATGCCGGCGAAATTCATTACGCTCGAAGGAATCGAAGGCGCCGGGAAGACCACGGTGGCCGATCGTCTCACGCAGGCGCTGCGCGCCCGCGGCATCACCGTGCATGCGACGCGAGAGCCGGGCGGAACCAAGGTCGCCGAGCGCGTGCGCGCGCTGGTGCTCGAGCGCGGCGACGAGCACATCAGCGCCACGGCGGAGACGCTGCTCATGTTCGGCGCGCGCCAGGTGCACATCGACAATCTCATCCGGCCGTCGCTCACGCGCGGCGAATGGGTGCTCTGCGATCGCTTCACGGACGCCACTCACGCCTACCAGGGCGGTGGCCGCGGCGTCGATGACAAGCTCATCGAGAAGATCGCCCAGGCGGTGCACGGCGATCTCAATCCGGACCTGACCATCCTGCTCGACGTGCCGGTACGCGTCGGCCTCGAGCGCATGCAGGCGCGACGCGGCGCGGTCGACCGCTTCGAAATCGAATCGCCGCAGTTCTTCGATCGCGTGCGCAATCGCTACCTCGAGCTGGCGCGCGCCAACCCGGCGCGTTTCCGCATCGTCGATGCCACGGTCAAGCTCGACGAAGTCTGCGACGCCGCGCTCGCCGCCCTCGAAAGCTGCTTCGGCCTCGCTCCCGCACCCGCGCGTGCGCGCGCGCCTGCGCCTTGAACAAGCTTCCCCGGCCATCCTGGTTCGACGCGCCCTGCGGCGAAGTGAATGCCGCGGTTGCCGCCGGCCGGCTCGCGCATGGCCTGCTGATTCACGAAGACCCGGGCACGGGCGGACTTCCGCTCGCGCGCTGGATCGCCCAGCGCGTGAATTGCCGTGAACCCGCGCGCGCGCCTTGCGGCGAGTGCCAGGACTGCCGCTGGATCGAAGCCGATCAGCATCCGGACGTCACGCGCCTGTCGCCCGAAGAGGATTCCACGCAAATACTCATTCAACAGGTGCGCGACCTTGCCGCGGACCTCGCGCTTACCTCGCACGGCAGCGGCTACAAGGTCGCGATCATCGCGCCCGCCGAAGCGATGAACCATTTCGCCGCGAATGCATTGCTCAAGACACTCGAGGAGCCGCCGAAGCGCACGGTGGTGCTGCTCGTGACCAGCCAGCCTTCGCGGCTGTTGCCCACGCTGCGCAGCCGATGTTCGAAACTGCGCCTTCCCGGGCCCACGCGCGAAATTTCGGCCCGTTATCTGGAATCCGCGCGTGGGGCAGGGCCGTGGGCCGAGGCGCTGGCGGCAACCGGTGCGGGGCCATTCGCGCTGCTCGATGCGGATCCATCGGCGCTCGCGCAGTTGCGCAGAGACACCCTGACCACTCTTCACGACATCGATAGCGGCAATGTTCAGCCGCCCGCGGTCGCGGAGCGTTGGGCGAAGAAAGACGACCTCGCGATACGCCTCTCGTGCCTTGAGAGCTGGGTCACAGATCGCATCCTGGAAACCGCGTCAATCCGCGACGTAACTCACTTGTCAGGGGCGGCATTGCCACCCAAGATATGTCGCCTATTCGAGTTTTCGGACGCCATTCGCGACATGCGCAAGTTAGCCCACACCCCGATCAACAAAACCATGGCGGTCGAAGCACTGCTTTGGCGCTGGGCACGTCAATGACCGGGCCCGTTCATGAATGAGAGAACCGGCCGCACCGGCGCGAACAAACCCGGACTGCTGACGCTCACCATCAAGGACAAGAGCGCGCTGTACCTCGCGTACATGCCGTTCGTGAAGAACGGCGGGCTGTTCATCCCCACCAACAGCAATTACCGCCTCGGTGACGAGGTGTTCATGCTGTTGAACCTCATGGGCGAGGACGAGAAGTTGCCCGTGGCAGGTCGAGTCATCTGGCTGACGCCGAAAGGCGCGCAGGGCAAACGCACCGCCGGCATCGGCGTGCAGTTTTCCGACCAGGATCGCGGGCAGACGCAGAAGAAGATCGAAACCTATCTGGCCGGCGCACTGGCCGGCGACAAAGCCACGCACACGATGTAATTCAAGCCCCTTTCGCGCCGCTTGTTCTAACTATGAAAAGTGTGCCGTTTTCCGTTTTCTTAGGGGCTCCCCGCCGGTAATTTTTTTCGTGACAGCGTTCGCAGTCGCGCCCTTGTTTCTGATGAGTGCGTGACCGCGACCGGCGGTGGGTCATGCGACGATCAGCGACATGCGTTTCTGGTTGTCCATCCTTTTCCTCGCGAGTTTTCCGCTGCTCGCCGCCGCCGCGAATCCCTGCGCGCTGCCGTCGCGCGCGCCCGGCACTCCTATCGACGCGCCGCATGCCGCGTTCGAAGCCTACGTGGTCGAAGTGCATGCGCCGCAGGATTCGCAGTCGGTTTTCGGGTTGCAGCGCACCCAGCGCGCGCTGGTGGAAGTCAGCCGTTCCTTTCACGGTCCGTACAGCCCTGGCCAGCAGGTCGAGACACTGACGACGGTGGGCGCATTCGTGTGCGGCAGAACCGTGGAATCGGGGGGTCGCGTGATCGTCGCGTCGGAGTCGGGCGGTCCTTTCGAGATCATCAAGGTGTTGCCGAAGGCACAGGTGACTCCCGACGAACCATTCGCCGCGCTGGCGTTCGCCGCGGGTGAACCTCGCCGCAGCGTGCGTCGCTCCCTGAAAAACGCGCAGCTGCGCGGAGATATCGACGCGCGTCTCGCTTCGCAACTGCACGCGCGCGCGCGCACCGGCCGGCGCGAGCATTGCGAAATCACCGGCAACGGCAACTATGCGCAGGTGAGCTGGGGCAAGGCTTTCGGTGGCAACGACGCCCGGCACAAGGTCATCTTCGAGCGCGCTCACGGCGGCTGGGTCGAGATCCTTCGTTACAAGGCGCCCGAGCCGACGCCGGCGCGCAACCGCACCCGGCGTTCAAAACGTACCTTGTGGGCTGGAAAAGGGGACAGTCCCCATTTCCTGGAAATGGGGACTGTCCCCTTTTCTAGCTGCCCGGCCGACGCATGGGCAGCGACGACGTCGTGATGCCGCCCTTCAACACATAGGCGTCGAATCCGCGCTCCGAGAGAATGAACGCCGCGGCTGAACTGCGCCGCCCGGTGTCGCACACCACGACATAGGGCATCTTGCGATCGAGCGCGTTCAGCTTCAGCCGCACGAAATACAGCGGAATGTTGATGGACCCTTCGATGGCCAGGTTCTGGTATTCCGACGGCAGCCGCACGTCGAGCCACTGGCCGCGGTTCTGGATGATCTTGAGCGCCTGTTGTTCGTCGACCCAGCGCAGCAGCGGCTCGTGCATCAGGTCGCGGAAATCCTGCTTGTTGAGGCGCATGAGCACCCCTTCGGTCAGCATGGAAACCGTGGCGTTGCGCTTCGCTTCGGCGATCAGCGCTTCCTCACCGAAAGTTTCGCCGACTCCGAGCTCGGCGAGCTTGATGCCTTTCTGGTTGAGCGGCGACTCGCGCGTCACGAGGCAGCGACCCTGCACGATGGCGTAGAAGTAGTCGCCTTCTTCGCCCTGCTTGATGACCACTTCGCCGGCGCGATAGGGCGTGCGGTTCATGCGCATGAAGATGGCCTGAAGGTTGGCCGGCGGAATGCGGTGGAACGCCTTGGTCTGCAACAGCGTGGTCATCCAGTCGCTGTCTTCGTTGCCGCCGCCGAACTGCGCCTGCAGCTCGCCCACTTCGTAATTGCCGGTCTGATCCCAGGTGATCATGACGTCGAGCAGATCGGCGTCGATGGCGAGGTAATCCACGTCTTCGACGGCGCGCGCCGTCACCTTGCGCGGCACGCTCTGGTTGAGAGGCGCGCGCGCGTCGGCGGTGCCGCCTTCGATCATGGCGGTGGTGCGGCCCTGTTCAGAGACCTCGACCAGGCCCTTGATGACCCAGATGGTGCGCTTGTCCGCGTCGCCTTCCTTGAACAGCAGGCGGCCTGCAGTCATCTGCCTGACGGTGACCTTCTTCGCGAGCGCGTGCAGATTCTCCCGCTTCATCCCTTCGAGCGGGGTCAATGTCCGCAGTAGTTCTACACTGACTTCGCGAGGTTCCGACATGCGGAAATGCTAGCACGCCAGAGAGGCGGCCTAAGGGACGGTGCGCAAGGAACTCCAGCCCTCGTCAGCCGTGAAGCGCGAACCGTACGTCTTGGTGAGCTCAGCGAGTCGTGACACGACGTCGTCGATGCCGCGTTTGCGCGCGTAAGTGAGCGGACCGCCGCGGAACGGCGCGAAACCCGAGCCGAAAATCACGCCGGCATCGATGAGATCCGCGTCCGCGACGATTCCCTCGCGCAATACGGCTGCACATTCATTGGCGAGCGCGAGCACCAGGCGGTCTTCGAGATCGGCGGGCGGTTCGGCGTGCGGCCCCTTCGACTTGACGGCCTTGCCATCGCGCCAGACGTAGAAGCCTTCGCCGGTCTTGCGCCCGAGTTTCTTCGCGGCGATCAGTGCCTCGATGCGCGAAGTATCCGGTTGCTGCTTGTTCAACGCCTTCGCCACGATTTCGCCGACGTGTTTGCAGACATCGAGGCCGACGACGTCGGCCAGTTCGACCGGGCCCATCGGCATGCCGTAGCGAAGCGCGGCTTCGTCGATGACCTCGATGGGAATGCCATCCTGCAAGGCGAACATCGCTTCGTACAGGTAAGGCACCAGCACGCGATTTACGAGAAACCCGGGTGAGCTCTTGCAGGGCAGCGGCAGCTTGTCGATCTTGCGCGTGAACGCGATGGCCTTCTGGATGGACTCTTCGCTGCTGTTCTCGCCGCACACGATTTCCACCAGCGGCATCTGCGCCACCGGATTGAAGAAGTGCAGGCCGACGAGCCGCGACGGATCCGGCAGGCGGTCGTCGAGTTGCTCGAGCATGATCGAAGAAGTATTCGACGCGAGAATGGCGCTCGCCTTCATGCGCGGCTCGAGGCGCGCGAACAGTTCGTGCTTCGCATCGGCATTCTCGAAAATCGCTTCGATGACCACGTCCGCACCCGGCACACCCTCGCCGGAGACGTCCGCGGTCAACCGGGTCATGAGCACGGACGCCTTGTCCTTGTCCCTGAGCCGCTTTTCGAAACTTTCGCGCGCGCGTTGCAACGCCGGATCGATGAACTTGCGTTCGCGATCCTGGAGCGTCACGTTCAGCCCGCGCTGTGCGCACCACGCGGCGATATCGCCGCCCATCACGCCCGCTCCCACGACGTGGACGCGCGCCAGCGGCACCTTCGTCTTGCCGCCGAGATTCTTGAGCCGGTCCTGGAGCAGGAAAACCCGTACGAGATTGCGAGACGTGTCGCTGAGCATGAGCCGCGCGATGGAACGCGCCTCGGCTTCGTATGCGGCCGCGCCACGGGCTGCGTGCGTGGTCCAGAGGTCGATGATGGCGTAGGGGGCAGGGTAGTGCTCGGGGCGGGCCTTGGCGCGCACCTGGGCGGTGAGCTGCTTCTTTACCAGGCTTCGCACCAATGGCCACGACAGCAGGCGATCGAGCAGGCGCGGCCCGCGCTGTGCCGGTTGCCGGTGGATCAGCTCGCGCGCGGCAGCCTCGGCATCCGCCGGGTACACCAACCGGTCGAGGAAGCCGGCACTCTTCGCCTTGTCGGCACGCAGGGCTTTACCCGTCAGCATCATTTCCATGGCCGTGCGGACACCCGCGCGCCGCACCGCGCGCACGGTGCCGCCGAAGCCCGGGTGAATGCCGAGCATCACCTCGGGCAGGCCAATGGAGAAACTGTCGCTGCGGACACCGACGCGATAGCGACATGCCAGTGCGAGCTCGAGGCCGCCGCCGAGCGCGAAGCCGTGAATGATGGCCACGGTCGGGCAGGGCAGCGACTCGAGGTGGTCGAGGATGCCTTGCGCCGCGCGTACCAGCTCGAAGGCCTGCTCCGGACTCGTGAGTTGCGTGAACTCGCGGACGTCGGCGCCGGCGATGAACCCGGATTTTTTCGCGGAGCGGATCACGACGCCGCGCGGCGGCGCGGCATCGAAGCTTTTCAGATGGACGTCGAGTTCGGCGAGCGTGTCGCGCGACAGCACGTTGGTGGAACTGCCCGGCTTGTCGAAGCTGAGCCAGGCAATTCCATCGGCATCGCGCTCGAGCGCCCAGGCGCCGGTGGCGGAAGTTGTCATGAATGTATTTTCAGGCGACGGCGGGTTGCGATGCGACTGCGCCGCGCACATTGAAGTCGCAGAGCACGGGGCGGTGATCCGACCAGCGCACGTCCGGAACCTCGAAGTGCGTGATCTCGATTTCCTTGCTCACCAGCACGAAATCGAGCTCGATGCGCGGGATGCGTGCCGGGAACGACGGCACGTTCAGCTCGTTGGCGCTGCGCAGGCCGGCGGCGCGCATGAACAGGTAGATCTCGTGCGTGCCCCAGAAGGTATTGAAGTCGCCGGTGACGATCACCGGCTTGTGCGACTTGATGATGAGATCGTGCAGGTAACGAAGCTGGTACTGGCGCTGGCGATATTTCAGCGCGAGGTGCACGAGGAAAATGCAGACGTCGTCCAGCTCGAGCTCGATGATGAGCCGCTTGATGCCGGTGTCGAAATAGTGGAAGCGTTCGCCCTCGACGCGCGGCGCGGCCAGGAACGCGTTTCCCTGCTTGCGCACGATGGGCATGAGGTTGTTGATAGAGCTCTTGCCGTACTTGCACTCGTACGTGGTGTAGTGGCCCAGCGCGTCGGCGATGTGTTCTGCCTGGTTGACCATTCCGCTGCGCACGGAACCTATGTCGACTTCGATGAGGCCGACGATGTCGGGGTCCTGCGCCTTGACGAAGCCCGTGATGCCATCGAGCACCTTGCGGCTGGAACGCAGGTAGCCGGCTCCCGGGAACGGCAAATGGAAGGCTGGTCCAATGCCCGTGGCGTAGCGAATGTTGTAGACGAGGAGGCGCAAGCGGATCGGATGCTATCGTTGCGCCGCACAAAAGGGGAGTGGGGCGCAACTCAGGCGTCTAAACTACACTCAAGCCAGGCGTTTGGATCGGTCGACATGTCACAAAACAATCCAATTCGATTGTTCGTCACCCATGCGTGGGACACATCCGACGAATATCTGCGGATCTTCGAATACCTGGAGAGCGCCCGGAACTTCTTCTACAAGAACCTTTCCGGGCCGGACAAGGCGCCCCCGGGCGGCGGCAAAGAGGCCGATCGCGAGGAATTGCGCCGCCAGATCGCGCAGGCCGAATGCGTAATCGCATTGCCGGGCATGTACCGCCAGCAGAGCGAGCTCATGCTGTTCGAGCTGACGTTCGCCAAGGCCTCAGACAAACCCGTAATTCTGATGCGGCCTTTCGGGGCGAACGCCATCCTTTCGAAGGAAATCACGTCGCTGTCGGATCAGATCGTCGACTGGGACGGCAGGGCGCTCGTGGACGCCATCAAGGCGCAGGCCCGCCACGAAGAATCGAATCGCTGGGACACCATCGAGTTCAAGCTCGACTAACTAGCGGGTCAGCCCTCGGCGGCGAACAGCTGCACCACGGCGGCGCTGGCCTGCGCGGGAACCGGCAGCTCGAGCTCCTGCTGGCGCGTCATGCGGCAGAACATGCGGACGATGAGCGCGCAGTGACGCTCGGCTTCCTGGTTGGACATCTTGCGGATCGTGGCGCGCACGGCATCCTCGCCGCGCAACGGACGCTCGCGCTGCATGGTCGACGTGAGCTCGAGGAACTGCAGCCGCAATTCACGCGGCAGGTCGTCGGCTTCGATGTGGGACAGGCATTGACGCCATGCGCCGTCCAGCCGGTCCTTGATGGCGCCCGCGCGGGCGAGCAGCAGCGTGGCTGATTCGAGCCGATCGTAAACTCGCGACATGAGTTTTCGTTATCGCTCGGCCGGGACGTGATGGAGCGCGTCGAAACCTTGCGTAACGCCTTGGTTGTTGTTGGTCAATGGCGCCGGCGCTGAATATAGCGCGACACCTAGCAATTGCAACGGGAAATACGCCGCGCGCAGCGGCGCCGGCCGCTCGCGAGGGACAACGCGCCTAGCAAAAAGAGCGTCATGAACCCGAGCGCACCTCCGCCGCCACCGCGTGCACGAGGCGGATCCGGCGTCGGCGTCGGCGCAGGTGCAGGCGGCGCGTCTACCGGTGTCGGTCCCGAAGTCACCGGCACCGTGCAGGCGGCAACGCCGGCGCTGGAGGTGGCGTTGCTCGTCACGCTGTTCGGACCCACCACCACGTCCGCGGAATCGGTTCGGCCCTGATCGTCGGTCACGGTGACCCGAACGGTGATGGCCCCCGAGGTCGGAGAGATCACGGTGGCGATCGAAGCGTTGGCGTCGATGATTGCGGGCGGGTCGATCGTCGGTTCGACCACCGACCATGAGAACCCCGCCACTGTTCGGCCGCAGGCAGCGGCGCTCACCGACGCGTCGAGCGAAACCCCCTGGCCGGGCGCCACGATGCCGGGCAGCGCAACCGCCGCGATCGGCCGCTCGGCGGCGGCCACCGAGTTGGCCGCGTTCACCATGCCGGCGCCACAGGTGCTGGTCGTGCAGAGGCATTGCACGGTCTGGAAATCCTCATCGTTTTCCGGCACATGGCAGGTCGGAATGTCAGGCTCACCGGCGATCGTGGTGGGGAAGGGCCGTGCGCCTTCGCGAAGGCGCGCGAGCATCTGGGCCGTGGACAGATTCGCATTGCGCGAAAGCATGAGCGCGGCGATTCCCGACACGATCGGCGCCGAGAAACTGGTGCCGAGGTTGGTGGTCGTCTGGTTCGTGAAGATGTGCGCCACCGGCACGGTGGTGCCGCTGTTGGCCGTCGTGTCGAGTGAAAAGAGGCAAGGGCCACCGTTGATGTTGACGCAGTTGCCGCCGGGCGCGGCCACGGTCACCTCGGGTCCCAGGCTGCTGAATCCCACCTTGCTGCCGGCATGGCGAATCGCCGCCACGGCGGCCACTCCCGGGCAGTTTCCGGGCGAGGAGACCACGGTGCCTTCATTGCCCGCCGAAACGACCAACAGGACCTTTCGCGCGCTGAGCTCCTGGATCACATCGAGGTATGAGGGCTCACACTCGCCACCGCTCCCGAGGCTCGCGTTCACGACCCGTGCCGGGGTGGGATTGTCGGGGACGCCCGGCACGTGCAGGCCAGCCGCCCAGCGCATGCCGGCCAGCACGTCGCTGTCGACGCCACCACACTTGCCGAGCACGCGCACCGGCAGGATGAACGAGCTCCAGGCGAGGCCGGAAACGCCCGCCGAATTGTTAGTCAGCGCGCCGATCATTCCCGCGACCCGGGTCCCGTGCCATGAACTGGACGTCGTGTCGCAGTTGGTGAAGGCCGTATTGGCCTTGTCGGTCGAATCGACCCAGTCGCCCGGGTCGGATGGGTTCGCGTCGCGGCCATCGCCGTCGTTGGTCATGTGTTGCAGGCTGACGAAGTCGTAACCCGGCAGGAGTTTTCCCCCGCGGTCGGCGCGGCCGAGATCCGGGTGGTCGTAAAGAACTCCGGTATCGAGCACGGCCACGACCACGCCCGCGGAGCCGACTTCGCGGTCCCAGGCGCCGATCGCATTCACCGCCGACGGCTCGGTGTCTTTCAGATACCACTGGTTGAGAAACAGCGGATCGTTGGGGTTCGTGGCATGCGGGAATCGCCGGCGGTCGATGGCCACGTATTCGACGGCAGCATCCGCACGCAGCCGCTGGAGCACCTGCGCGGCGTCGGCATCATCGAGATCCACCGTACTCGCGAGCATCGACGCGGATATCTCGCGCTTGAGTCCCAGTGCCAGTCCCGTGCGTTTGGCGAGCGCCGCCGTGCGCTCCGTGCCCGTGGCCAGTTTCGCAATGGCCGCGCCATCACCATCCTTGCGCAGTTTCACGATGACGCGAAGGTTCGTCGTCTGCGAATCGCGCGGCTCGCGCGCCACCGGGTTGTACTCGCTGGCTGCCGTGGCGGTTGTCGATTGCGCGATGGCAAACGCGAGCAGAACCGCAAACATCAAACGCTGCAGGTGCATGGGAATTCCTGGCGACCACGACGTGGCTCCTGCGATTTTGTGGTCGTTCAGGGTCGAAAGGGTTCCGCGCACTCAGGATCGGAACGCAGGCCGCATTAATCCCTGGGTACGCATAATCTATATTATGTAATGAGTGATACTTATCTATGCCTTGTCGCACGCCACAACTGCGCAGCCCCCAAGCGCCGCACTTCTACCGCCTGCGCCTCGCCAACCTCAAAGGCCATCTGAATATCGATGCCTCGGGAGTCGAATTCGTCTGCGGGTTACGCAGCGCCGGCGACTGCACCAGCCAGTGCCTTGCCGTGGCTGCGTGATAAGCAAACCAGGTCGAAATCCCGAAGAGCTTGCAGCCATCTTCCGCCAGCACCCACCAGCCATGACCGCCGGCCACGTCGAGCAGTATCGAGCCGGCGAACAACACAAGGGCTGCGGCCAGCAGCCGGTAGTTGGTTTCCAGGATCAGGTGGCGATGAGACAGCAGGTAGGCGACGGTTACACACACATAGCTGGCGTGGACCGCCTTCTCATTGAAGCCCAGGTGAACCGGCGCCAGGTATTCATGAAACAGGAAAAAATCGTCCACTAACAAACCCGTGGTCATCAAACCGGCCCACATCAGGAAGCGCGCCTCCGGCTGCGCACCCTGCCGGCGCAGCAGGCTGGAGCTGAAGAAGCAGATGGCGGCCGCGGCACACCACAGCAGGATGCCGACATTCGACACCACTCCGGTGAGCGGATGGACATTCGCGATCGCTGCCATGTCGCGCGTCAGGCTCGATACGGCGATTTGCGGGTGAAGACCGGCGATCGCCACCAGGAACAGGAAGGCGGCGATCGCCAGGTAGAGCACGAGCAACGCTCTGCGAACTGGTGGCCTGTAGCTGCCTACACCCGCATTCGGCGCATCCGCATCCATTGGCTATCTCCCCCGCGTGATCGCCACGCTTCTTTTTTTCATCGACCGAACGGAATACGCGTTGAGCTAATCCGTTTTCAGCCGGAAAAACCATGCACATGCAGCCTCGACTGCACCGTGGTGGTTTCTGACAGGGACGCGAGTGCGCCTGACAATCACGCGGGTCCAGGTCCTGACTAGTAGCTGAAACGCACTCCTAACGTGTACTGCCGGCCGAAGTTCCGGAAGTACTCGTTCCGCTGTGCGGTAGTGTCGTTGTACAGATGCTCGAAGGTGTCGGTGAGGTTCTGCGCCTCGAACGACACCTGGAAGTGTTCGTTGATCGCATAACTCATCGTCGCATCGATGTACGTGCTGCCCTCGGTGGCGTCGGCGTCCTGGCCGTTCAGGCCAGGCACGATGCGCAGGTAGTCATCGCGATACGACGCCGACACGCGGCCCTCGAAGCCGGCCCTGGCGTAATACAGCGTGGCGTTGGCGGTTTCCTTGGACAGGTTGATCAGCGGCAACACGGCCGTACGGCCCGCCGCTCCTTCGGGCAGCGCCGGATTCACGATGTACGTGATGTCCGAGCTCGTGTGCGTGTAGTTGGCCAGCACGCCGAAGTCCTTGAGGAACCCCGGCAGGAACGTCAGCGGCATCTGCAGATTCAGCTCGAAACCCTCGAGCGGCCCGCCGTCGCTGTTCACCGGGCGTGAATAGATGAAGTCGTCGGTGGGCAGCACGCCGGTGCCGATCAGCACGCTGGGCGGAATGCCCAGGGTGTTGAACGGCTGCGTGGTACGGAGCGTGGCGATGTAGGTCTTCACGTCCTTGTAGAACACGCTCAGCGACACGAGTGACTCGGGCGCGAAATACCACTCGACGCTCGCGTCGAATGCATCCGCCTTGATGGGATCGAGGTTCGGATTGCCTTGCGTCACGGTGCGCGTACCGCCGGCCACGTTCACCGCGCCACCGGGCGTCAGTTGCGCGAGCGGCGGCCGCGTCATGACGCGCGAGGCGGCCAGGCGCACCATCACTTCGTCGGTGACGTCGGCGACCAGGTTGAACGACGGCAGCCAGTCGTCATAGGTGCGGTTGGTATGCAGCTGTTGCGTGTTGGCGCCCGCCTCCGCGAACCCCACCGCGTCCTGCTCGGTGCGCACGTAGCGCACACCCACATCGCCGCGCGTCTCGAGGCCGAACACCGTCGCGTTGAACTCCGCCTGCAGGAACGCTGCGTTGTCCTTCTCGTCGACCGAGTAGATGCTGCTGCGTGCGGAAGGAACGTCGCGGCGCAACTGGAACACACCGGTGTTGCTGTAGATGTCGAAGGTGTCGATGAAAGCCTGCTCCACCGGCACCACCCAGGCGGTCGCGGTTTCGGCCGGCACGCCGAACCCCTCGAAGCCCGAGAACTGCTGGACGAGGTCCGCGACGCTCACCCCGGCGGGCAGCGGCGGAATGTTCCGTTCGTTGGTCAGGCGCTGCGCGTCGGAATCGAACGTGTACTTGCGCGCGTTGATGCCGGTCTTGAGTTTCCAGTTGTCGTTGAGCGTGTATTCGATGTCGAACGCGGCCTGGCCGAAGGTGTTGTCGACCGCCTGCGGCCGCAGTCGGATCTCGGGCCCCGTGGCGCCGCCGGTGAACCCGGGAACGGCCGGGCCGTAGTAGTAGTTAGCAGGGTCGCTGGTGTCGAAGCCCCACACGATGCGCGGGCGCGTCATGCTGTCGCGGAAATCGTAGATGAAGCCGTCGGTGTTGAGACGGTCCACCTGCAGCGTGGTTTCGCGCGGCTCTTCGAACCGCGAATCCGAGTAGCCGAGCTGCAGGTTGCCGCGCCAGCGTTCGCTGAATTCATGCTCGACGGTGAACCCGGCCTGCTCGAACGTGGTGCTGAAATCGAAGATCGACAACTCCGCACGCAGGTCGACGTTGTCGAGCCGTGCATAGATGAGGTCGTTGTCGCGGATCTCGGCATCACGGACGATGGTTTCCGGCTTGCCTTGCTGGGACTGCGCGCGAAAGATGCCGATCGGCGTCAGCAGGTTCTCGGTGCGCAGGCCATTGTGCTTCGAATACAGCAGGTCGAGCGTCAATGTGGTGGCATCGGCCGGGCGCCACTGCACGGCGCCGGTGAGGCCGAGCCGCTCGTTGTCGACGCCGAACTGCGCGAGCCGCGGGATGCGCGGATGGTAGATAGTCGAGGAGCGCAGCTGCTGGTAGGTGATGCCGGTGGGATACTCGTTGAAACACACCCCCGCGGCGTTCGCCGGGTCGCACCAGCCGCCGTTCTCGGTCATGCGATCCCAATTGAGGTTGTGGCTCGCCTGGCTGATCTTGTGGCTTTCCGAATAGGCGGCCGAAAACAGCACGCCGAAGCTGTCGTCGGCAAAGGTCTTCGACGCCAGCATGGCGAATCGCGGATCGTTGTCCTCGCTGAGATCGTTGTGGCTCAACTTGGTCGAGATCGCGAACTGGGTGCCGGGCGTGTCGAAGGGACGACCCGTCTGCAGATCCACCGTGGCGCCGAGCGAGCCCTCCTCCGTTTCCGCCGACGGCGTCTTGCGCACCGTGAGGCTGCTGAAGAGCTCGGAGGCGAACACGTTGAAGTCGAAGCCGCGCGTGCGGTTGATGCCCTCGAAACCATTCGACGTGGTCTGCGATTCGAGTCCGTTCAAACGCACGCGCGTGTAGTCCGGGCCGAGCCCGCGAACGGAAATGCTCCGGCCTTCGCCGCCGTCGCGCGCGACCGCGACGCCCGGCAGGCGCTGCAGCGATTCGGCGAGGTTCGAGTCCGGAAACTTGGCCACGTCCTCGGCCTTGATGACGTCGACGACTCCGGTCTGCGTGCGCTTGTCCTCGAGTGCGCTGGCGAGACTGCCGCGAAACCCGGTCACGACAACCTCTTCGAGCGGGCCCGCGCTGCCTTGCGTCTCGTCCACGACCTGTTGAGCCGCCGCCGGGAACGACCACGACAGGGCCGCCAGGGACAGAAATCCGATTGCTGGTTTCATGAATTCACCCGAATTTGAGACGCAGCTGGAGAGGAGCCCATCCCGAGCCCCGATACCTGCGTCGTTCATTGCTTCGTGCAACGATTTTTCGCCGCGAAGGCGGCGAAAAGACCCGTTACTCCCCCACCGATATATCGCTGATTCGAGGCGATGATACCGGTGTCATTTGAGGATGGAACTGGACCGTCGCGGTGTCAAGTTCGATATCGCTCACATTGTCCGTGCACGGGGGACTCCGTGGCCCGTTCGTCCCATGCCGGTCGGCGCTCCGGGGTGCTATCTACAAGACACACGATCACGGCCACCGTGACTTTCTGATCTCCCGTGGTCCATGCACAATCGCACGGCGCAAGCGTGGGGGAAGTAGTGAGAACATCGTCTTACGCGGCTTCGGCCGCATTGCTGTTCTGGGGGTTCGCCAATTTGAACGCACTGGCCGCGGAGTCGCCGTATGCGCGCCTCGAATCACTCGACAAGCGCTTCGATGCGCTGATTGCGCCGAATACGAAAATCGAAAAGATCGCCGACGACCTGCAGTGGTCGGAAGGGCCGCTGTGGGACGCGCGGACCAAGTCCCTGCTCTTCTCCGACATTCCCAACAACGTGATCATGAAGTGGCACGCCGAGAAAGGCGTGTCGCGCTTCCTGGAGCGCAGCGGCTACACCGGTGCCGCGCCCTTTACCGGGCGGGAGCCCGGCTCCAATGGCCTCACGTTCGATCCGCAGGGACGCCTGACGCTGTGCCAGCACGGAGACCGGCGCATCTCAAGGCGCGAGGCCGACGGCACCATGGTCCCCATCGCCACGAGTTACGACGGCAAGAAGCTCAACAGCCCCAACGACCTCGTGTTCGACAACCAGGGCGCGCTGTATTTCACCGACCCGCCCTTCGGGCTGCCGAAACAGTTCAACGATCCGGGCAAGGAGCTGCCGTTCAACGCGGTGTTCCGGGTCGCGCCTGACGGCAGGATCACCGCCGTGGCCACGGAGCTGGAGGCGCCCAACGGTCTCGGTTTCTCGCCGGACTTCAAGACGCTGTACGTCGCCAATGCGCGTGCCAGCTCGCCCATCTGGAAAGCCTATACCGTGCAGGCCGATGGCAGCCTCGACAAAGGTCGCGTGTTCGCCGATTCCGCCGCGCTGTACAAGGAAGGCGATGGCGTACCCGACGGGCTCAAGGTCGATATTCACGGCAACGTATTCGCCACCGGGCCGGGTGGCGTGCTCGTGTACTCGCCGCAAGGCGCCCTGCTCGGCCGCATCCTCACCGGTGTTCCAACCGCGAACGTCGCGTTCGGCGAAGACGGCTCCACGCTGTTCATCACCGCCAACCATCGCGTGCTGCGCATGCGCACATTGACGCGCGGTCTGCCGCTGCCGGTCAGCCAATAGTTTCTACACGAAGGGGATTCCATGACTTCAAGCCGGGCGTTGATCGGTTCGCTGTGCGTCGTTCTCGGGTCGCTCTGCACGTCGGCGGGCGCCATCGCCGCCAGCAAGGGACGGGTGCTGGTCTACTTCGGGCATACCGGCTACGTGCACGAGTCCATCCCGGCCGCCGTCGAAGCGCTGAAGAAAATCGGTGCCCGGGAAGGTTATGCGGTGGACACCAGCGAAGACCCGGAAGTCTTCGCCGCCGCGAAGCTCGCGGACTACAAGGCCATCGTGCTGGTCAGCAACTCCACCGATCCCAAGAAGCCGGAATCCGAGTGGTTCACCGGTTCGCGGCTCGAAGCGCTGCAGGGATTCCTCGCGGCCGGCAAGGGCGTCATCGGGCTGCATGCCGCCGCCGATTCGCACTACCACACGGGCTGGTACGGCAGGATGATCGGCGGCTACTTCGAGCGGCACCCCAAGGGCACGCCGAAGGCCACCATCACGGTCGTCGACGCCAGGCATCCTGCCACTGCCAAACTACCCAGCACCATCACGCGTAATGACGAGTGGTACTACTACAAGGATTTCGACCCCACCGTGCGCGTGCTGGTGACGGTGGATCCGTCAACCATCGGCGACGGCGAAGCCGATGTGAATCCCAACGCGCTGGTGTGGTGCCACGACTTCGGCGGCGGCCGCGTGTTCTATAGCGGGCTCGGCCACACGCCGGAGAATTACAGCGAACCGTACATCGTCGACATGCTCACCGGCGCGCTGAAATACGCAGTCGGCCGGTGATCACGAATCGAAGTTCTGGTCCCAGTATTTCTCCATGCGGGCGCGCATCGCGGCATCGGGCATGCGGCCGCGCAGGGCTTCGAGGTTGTCCTCGAGATGCGCGACCTTGGTCATGCCCGGGATCGCCACGGTGACCGCGGGGTGCGAGACCACGTACTTCAGGAACAACTGGCTCCAGGTGCGGGCGCCGATCGACGCGGCCCATTCGGGCAAGTCGCGACCCGCCACGCGTGAGAACAGGTTGCCCTCGCGCCGGCCGCCGAACGGAAGATTGATCAACACGCCGACGCGCCTGGCGAGCGCTGCCGGCAGCACGGTGTCGCCAGCGGCACGATTCGCCAGCGAATAGTCCACCTGCACGAAGTCGATGGGCTGTGTATTGATGATCTGGACCATCTGCTCGTGCTGGCTGCCGCTCGAAGTGGTGATGCCGACGTAGCGAACATCCCCTTTCTTCTTGAGCTCGAACAGGTGAGGAAACAGCACTTCGACGCCGTTCAGGCTGTGGATCTGCAACAGGTCGATGACGTTGGTCTTCAGGCGCCGCTTCGACTCCTCGATCATGGCGATGCCCTTGGCGAGATCGCCTTCGGGCGCCGTCACCTTGGTGGCGATGAAGGCGTGCTTGCGATTGCCGATGTCGGCGAGCAATTCACCGATCACTTCCTCCGACTGGCGATATGCCGGCGCGGTGTCGATGACCGACGCTCCCGCGGCCGTGAGCGCCGCGAGGACTTCACGCCGCGCGGCGCGTTCTTCCGGCGTCGTGGGGCTGTAGTTGTTAGTGCCAACACCCACCGCGGCCAGCCGTTCACCCGTCGACGGGACCGGCTTGGTCATCAGCGGAGCCGAAGGCGGCGGCTTCGGTTCGTCCTTGTCCTTCTTCTTTTCAGCCCCCCAGGCGCTGAGCGCCTGCGTTCCCGCGAGAGTTGCCAGACCGGCCTTGATGACTTCTCGTCGTCCTGTCACTTCTTCCTCCGCGGAGATTTCGATTTCCTGGCCTTCGACAGTTTCGAGGCCGACTTCTTGAAGGCCGCGGAGCGTTTCTTCGCCGCCTTCGTGAACACCTTCACGGCTTTCGCGAGCTTCCTCCCGGCCTTCCTGGCCGCTTTGACGACCGTCTTGCTGGCCGACGTGCCCCGCTTTTTCGCCGCTTTCGCTCTGACCGCCACTTTGGCTTTTGGTTTCGCCGCGGGCTTCGCCTTGGCCTTGGCCTTCGCTTTGGCCTTGGGTTTGGGTTTGGGCTTGGGAGCCGCTGCATCCTGGGCCGGGAAGGAATTGAGCGCAAACGTGGCGCCCGACGGATCGAACAGCGACGTGACGCGGCTGCCGCCCGGAACTTCCATGGGTGGAGTCAGGACCTTCGCGCCCGCGCTCTCGAGTTCGCCGACGCTGTCATCGACGCTGGGCACGTGGCCATACGGCATCCAGTGCGGTGCCGCGGGCCAGTCGGGTGGCTTGATGTACATGCCGCCGCGTTGCACGCCATTCGCGCCGAAGATGAGATAGACACCCGCCGGACCCATGTCCATGCGCGAGATGGCATCCCAACCGAACAACCCGCTGTAGAACGCGAAAGCAGCCTCGTGGTCGCTGGTCGCGAGCTCATGCCAGGAGAACGCGCCGAGCGGCGGCGTGCCGTTGACTTCGGGGCGCGCATTTTCGGGATCGATGATGGCGAACAGCGCGCCCTGCGGATCCTTGAGCACCGCGTAGCGCCCCGCACCTTGCATGTCGCTCGGCGGCTTGATGATCGAACCACCGGCGCGCACCGCTGCATCCGCGGTGCCATCGACGTCACGCGTGCCGATGTATTCGAGCCAGTGCGAGGGAGTTTCGGCCGGAAGATCCGGCGGAATTTCCATGATGCCGGCCACCGGCACGTCCGCCGCGAGGCAGACGGTATAGGAAGGATCGGGTGGCCACGGCTGAGTTTTCCATCCCATGAGCCGCGAGTAGAACTTCCTGGCGCCCGGCACATCGCGCGTCATCAGCTGTTGCCAGACGAATCGGCCTCGCACATCGACAGCTTCCATGGACGGATCTCCTGTGAGTGTGGAGCGCGATCATAGCGCCGCGACGGGAGATTTTGTCTTACGGTGCAGGCGATGTTTTCGCGGCAGTCTTCTTTTTTGGATAGAGACCGATGATGGTGCCGTCCGCCTGGCGCCGCGCGAATCCAAGACCATTGGCAAGTGCAACGGAGCCTTCGCACAAGGTGAGCTCGGGCCGCGCCGGAATGTGTACTTCGACTTCCGGAATTTCGATCTCGATGCGGGTGACCAGCACCCCGAGCGCGCCGGCGATGCCGCGAAGATAGGCCTCCAGTTCTTCTTTGAAGTGCTCGCTCAAACCCGCGTCGCTGCGAAGAAAATAAGCGGTCAGGTGCCGCGCCAGTGGAGTGGCCTTCTGCATCTCGCGCATGACGATCGCCTGTTCGCTCTCGAGCGTCCAGAACGAAGTCTGCGCCATGTACTCGCCGTACTCGGAAGGCACGGATGGATCGTCGGCGCGAATGGGTGGCGTGCTCACGCGCAGGACACCCTCGGGAGTGAGCGACAACCTGGTTTCGGCCAGGTCGAGCTCGTAGTTGAGCTTCGCCGGCCAGATCACCATGACCTGCGGGTTGATGCCCTTGACCTCGGGGCAGGCCTTGTACCAGACCGTCACGTTGCGCTCGTGCTCGATGATGGCGCGCGTGCGCATCTGGGTCACCATCACGGTGAGCGGGCTTTCCTCGGCATCCTTGTTCGTCCACCAGGAATAGCCGATGGCGCCCACGGCCACCGCGATGATCAGCGCGATCACGTTCTTGAGCACGGCGACTCCTTCAGAAGACTTCGAAGAGCCCGGCCGCGCCCATGCCGCCGCCGATGCACATGGTGATTACCACGAGTTTCGCGCCACGCCGCCTGCCTTCCAGCAGCGCGTGACCCACCAGGCGCGCACCCGTCATGCCATAGGGATGACCGACGGCGATCGCGCCCCCGTTCACATTGAGCTTCTCGTTGGGGATACCAAGCTTGTCGGCGCAATAGAGCACCTGCACGGCGAACGCTTCGTTGAGCTCCCATAGATCGATGTCGTCGACGGTCTTGCCCGCGCGCTCCAGCAACTTCGGAATGGCGAATACCGGGCCGATTCCCATTTCATCCGGCTCGCATCCTGCCACGGCGAAGCCACGGAAAGCGCCGAGCGGCGCGAGCCCGGCGCTGGCCGCGCGAGCCGCGCTCATGACCACGCAGGCCGACGCGCCGTCGGAGAACTGGCTGGCATTGCCGGCCGCGATCACGCCTCCGGGCGTGGCCGTCCGGATCCTGGAAACCGCCTCGTAAGTGGTATCGGGCCGGATGCCCTCGTCCGCGTTCACCGTGACCTTGCGCGTCTCGAGGCGGCCGGTGTCGCGATCCGCAACCCCCGCCACCACGTCGATGGGAACGATTTCCTCGGCGAACCGGCCCGCGGCCAGCGCCGCCGCGGCGCGCTGCTGGCTCTGCACGCCGTAGTGGTCCTGCGCCTCTCGCGAAATCCTGTAGCGGCTCGCCACGGTTTCCGCGGTTTGCAGCATGTTCCAGTAGATCTCCGGCTTGTTCCTGTCGAGCCAGGCTTCCTTCGCCATGAAGGTGTTCAGATGCTCGTTCTGCACACAGGAGATGGATTCGACGCCGCCGGCGACGTACACCTCGCCCTCGCCCGACATGATCCGCTGCGCGGCGAGCGCGATGGTCTGCAAGCCCGACGAGCAGTAGCGATTGACGGTGATGCCCGAGGTGGTGACCGGGCATCCGGCACGCAGAGCGATCTGGCGCGCGATGTTGAAGCCCGTGGCGCCTTCGGGATTGGCGCAGCCCATGAGCACGTCTTCGACCTCGGACGGGTCGATTTTCGCGCGCTCCATGGCATGTTTGACCGCGTGAGCGCCCAGGGTCGCGCCGTGCGTGAGATTGAAGGCTCCGCGCCACGACTTGGCGAGCGCGGTGCGCGCCGTGGAAACGATGACGGCATCAACCACGGCGGCCTCCTTTCTTCGCTGCGCTTTTCCTGGCGGGCGGCGCGTCGTCGAAAGTGCTGCCCGCGGCCGCGAGCTGCACGATGAGCCTGGCCGGCTTCCAGCCGAACTCCTTCATGCGCCTGACTACCCTGCCCAGACCGACACGGCTGGCATGAAACATCGGACCTCCACGCTGCACTGGAAAACCGTAGCCCGCGAGGTACACCACGTCGATGTCGGATGCGCGCTGCGCGATGCCCTCTTCGAGAATGTGTGCCCCTTCATTGACGAGCGCGTACAGCAGCCGGTCGACGATCTCGGTATCGGAAATCTTTCGCGGCTCGATCTTCAATGCCTTCCGCTCCTCGTCGATGATCCGGTCGACCAGCGGATCGGCAATGGCATCGCGTTTGCCCGCTTCGTATCTATACCAGCCGAGTCCGGACTTCTGTCCGAAACGGCCCAGCTCGCAGACGCGATCGGCGATGCGCATCTTTCTCTGCTTCGGGTGCTCGGCGTAGTGGCGCTTGCGGATGTGCCAGCTGATGTCGTTGCCCGCGAGGTCGGACATGCGGAACGGACCCATCGCAAAGCCGAACTTCTCGATGGCACGGTCTACCTGCTGCGGCGACGCGCCCTCCTCCAGCAACAGCAAAGCCTGCTGCGAATACTGGTTGATCATGCGATTGCCGATGAATCCATCGCACACACCGGCCACCACCGCCGTCTTGCCGATGCGTCGCGCCAGCGCCAGCACCGTGGCGAGCACGTCCGGCCGCGTCTTCTTCGCGCGCACCACTTCCAGCAGCTTCATGATGTTCGCGGGGCTGAAGAAATGCATGCCGAGCACATCGCCCGGCCGCTTGGTGAATGCGGCGATCTTGTCGACGTCGAGCGTCGATGTGTTCGTGGCGAGGATCGCCCCGCGCTTCATCACCTTGTCGAGCGCGCGGAAAACGGATTTCTTGACCTCCAGGTCTTCGAACACCGCCTCGATGACCAGGTCCGCTCTGGACGCGGCGCCGTAGTCGAGCGAGGGAGTGATGAGCGCGGCGCGTTTCGCGGCATCGTCGGCTTTCAATTTGCCCTTGGCCACCGCGCTTTCATATTGCTTGCGGATGCCGGCGATGCCCCGGTCGAGCGCTTCCTGTTTCGCCTCGAGAATGGTGACGGGAATTCCGACGTTCGCGAAATTCATGGCGATGCCACCGCCCATGGTTCCGGCGCCGACGATCGCGACTTCGGCGATCTTTCTCTGCCGCGTCTGGTCGGTGAGGCCCGCCACCTTGGACGCCGCGCGTTCCGCGAAGAACGCATGCCGCAGCGCCCGGGATTCCTCGCTCGCCATGAGCTCGCCGAAAACTTTCTGCTCCGTCGCGATGCCCGCATCGAACTTCTGCGCAATCGCGGCGCCGACCGCTTCGAGCGCGCGCGTGGGCGCCGCGAGGCCGCGCGACACGGATGCCACGCTGGTTTTCGCGAACTGCAGGAAAGCCTCGGCTTCCGCGTGTTTGCACGGCAGATCGCGCACGCGGCGGATCGGTTGCGCGTCTTGGATGAGTTTCCGGGCAAACTCGCGCGCGGCGTTTTCGAGAGAGTCCGGCACGATGACGTCGAACAACGCCGTGCCCTTGAACGTGGATGCGGGAACGGTGGCCCCCGAGACGATCATGTTGACCGCCGCTTCGAGGCCCACGAGGCGCGGGAAGCGCTGGGTGCCGCCGGCGCCGGGAATGAGCCCCAGCTTGACCTCGGGAAAGGCGATCTTGGCGTTCGCCAGCGCCACGCGGTAATGGCAACCCAGCGCCAGCTCGAGGCCGCCACCCATGCAGGCGCCGCCGATCGCGGCCACGACCGGCTTCGTTGCGGCCTCCACGATATCGACGACCGCGGGCAGGAATGGATCCGCGTAGAACGCGTCACCGGCGAATTCCTTGATGTCGGCGCCGCTCGAGAACGCGCGATCGTTGCCGATGATGACTATCGCGCGCACCTTGGGATCGGCGACGGCGCGATCGAGCGCGCCGACGAGACCCGAGCGCAGCGCGTGCGACAGCGCGTTCAGCGGTGGATTGTTCATCGCGAGCCACGCGATGCCCTTATCGACTTTGTAGCGGACGGTCATGGGCCGATCATAAGCACGGCGGCGAGCGCTCGTCGATCAGGCAAACCGACAACGTGCCGTCTACAGTTTGACGCGGCGCCAAGCGCCGTGACGCCACCGCCAGTACATGCTGCAGCCTAACAACGTGCAGTAGATCATCAGGGCGATCCAGCCGCCCCTGGCGCCGAGGCCGTACTGCGGCAGGCCGTCTATCCACCCTTTCCCGGGCGCGAAGATCAATGTGTGCGCCAGCGGCACGAACAGGAACCAGGACAGGCACAGCGCCGTGGCCGCCGGCACCTGCGTGTCGCCCGCGCCGCGCAGGCAGAAGCTGGATCCGCAGTACAGGCCGTCGAAGATCTGGTACGCGGCCGCCGGCCACAGCAACACCAGGCCGAGCGCCACCACGTCGGCGGCGTCCGGGCCGCCGCTGCTGACGAACAGCGGCAGCAGCCATGGACCGACCACCAGCAGCAGGATCGCCACCATGGCCATCAGCGCCGCGCACATGGCGATGATGACGTTGCCCATGCGATTCGCCCATTCGCGGCTGCCGGCGCCGATGGACTGGCCGACGAGCGTGGTGCCGGCGAGCGCAATGCCGATGGTGGGCATGTAGGCCATCGAGGTGAGCGCCATGACGATCTGCGTGGCCGCGGCGCCGGTGGCCCCGGTCTGCGCGATCATCATCTGCGACAGCGCGAGCCCGAGCACATCGGCGCCGTACATCACGCCGATGGGCAGCCCGACCACGAGCTGCGCGCGAATCACGGACCAGCGCGGCCGCCACATGAGCTTCGAGCGATAACGGCGGCCGGTCTCGCCGCGCAGGAACAGCACCATCGCCAGGGTCACGCCGATGATCTGCGCGACGTTCGTTCCCCAGGCGGAACCCTTCATGCCCATGCCGAGCTCGAAGATGAAGAGCTGGTTGAGGATGGCATTGGCGACCGTGGTGACCACCACCACCGCCATCGTGAACCGCACCGCGGAGATGCCGTTGAAGAAGCCCATGGCGGCCCAGGCCATCGATCCGATGAACGCCCCGCCCATGCGTGGTTTCCAGTATTCCAGGGCCAGCGCCTCCACCTGCGGATCGAGGCCGAAGGGATGAAGCAAAGCCGGCCCGGCGAACGCCAGCGCGAGGAACAGCGGCACCAGGGCCGCGGAAGCCCACAACGCGTTCCACAATGCGCGCGAGGCGCGCGCACCGCGCCGGCTGCCGTAGGCCTGGGCGACGAAGGTCTGCACCGCGAGGCCCACGCCGCCGAACAGCAGAATGGCGCAGGTCATGATCCAGTAGATAGCGCCCATGGCCGCCACGGCATCGGTGGAGATGCGGCCGATGAACCACAGGTCGGTGAGGTTGAGCAGCGCCTGCACCGCGTTGGTGACCATGAGCGGCGCGGCGAGCCTGAAGACTTCGCCAAGCCTGACGTGGGGCTTGCCCGCGGCGTCGATGCGTTGCGCGGGCAGCATCGGGCCCTGCGCGTTCATTTCGACGTGGCCATCGTGTGTTCGATGGCCGGTGCGCCGGCGCGCTGGCGCTTCTCGAATCCTTTGCCCAGCGAACGCATGACACCCATGAGCACCACGCACAGGCCCGCGCACATCCAGGCGATGCCGGACAGGCTGATGCCGGCGATCAGCAGATAGAGCCATTGCGCGACCGCGTCCGAGCCGCGCTGCAAGACCGTGTCGATGAGACTCTTGCTCTTGAACTTGCTCTCCGGGTTCAGGACCGTGAACAACATCTCGCGTGGCGGCTTGCCGAGCCCGTAATCGGCCGCGCGCCGCAGCACCTGGGTGCCCAGGAACAGGGTTGCCGACGGATACAGCGCCATGACCACGAAGCTGCCGCCAATCACCACCGGCATCGCCGAGAGGCTGAGGAGCACGCTGCCGCGGCGCGTGAGCCACGTGACCACCACGGCCTGAAAGAACAGCGACAGCACGTTGACGTAGAACTCCATGCGTGCGAACAGCGCCGCGCGGTCGGCCAGCGAATGATAGGTGGCGGCGACGATCTTGCCCTGCTCGTTGTACATGAAGCCGCCGATGATCTGCCCGGCGACGATGATGCCCGCGATGCCAAGTAGATAGGGAGTGCCGACGAGCCGCTTCAGGTCATCGACGGCACGGCCGCCGACCGGGATGGCCGCGTCCGGCACGGCGCGCCCGTCCGGCGCGAGGCGCAACGCGCGGCGCGCTAGGGTCGCGAACAGCGCCGAGCCCATGATGAACGCGCAGGCCATGACGATGAGTGGCGCCGGGCCCGTCTCGTGCACCAGCCCCGACACCAGGCGCGGACCCAGGATGGCGCCGGCGCTGCCACCTGCCGCCACGTAACCATAGAAGCGCTTGGCGAGATCGGGCCGCCAGACATCGGCCATCGCGCTCCAGAAAATCGAGATCAGGTACAGGTTGGCCGAGCTCAGCGCGACGAAGTACACGAACGCCACGGTGCGATTGCCGGGATACCAGGTGAGACCTGCGGCGAGCGCGAGGAACACCACGACGAACGGCGTGGACACCAGCCATGGCAATCGCCCGCGCGGCGAACGGCCGACCAGCCACCAGTAGACAGGCAGCAGCGCCGCGGAGCACACCAGCACCGTGGAGAACAGGATGGAGTTGAACTGCACGCCCACTTCGAGCGCGAGCGCTTCGCGCATGGGACGCAGCGTGTAGTAGCCGCACATCAGGCAGAAGAAGCCCGCGGCGGCCATCAGCAATGCGCGCCGCTCCTCCCGGCCCACCGGGACTGCCGGCGGCGGGGTCACCGCAGTGATTTCAACGTTCCGGTGAGATGCGGCTTTTCACCCTGCGCGTCCCGCAACGCGAATGCCGAGCCGTTCTCGATCTCCCAGCGTTGCAGCATCAGCCAGGACGGCATGTAGATGGGTAGTTTGAACGTGACGTTGAGCTCGCAGCCACCGTCGAACTGCGCGGCTTCGAAGTCGGACGCCAGGCGACCCAGCGACCACATGCCATGGGCGATCGCCTGCGGAAACCCGAAGGCGCGCGCGGTGAGATCGCTCATGTGGATGGGGTTCACGTCGCCGGAGATGAATCCGTAACGGCGGCCGAGCCCGGCCGGCGCGCGAAAACTGCTCGACTTGATGGCGACCTCGCCGCCGTTTTCCACCGCGCGGCTCACCACCGGCTTCGGGGCGCCCGGCGCAGGCCGTTTGCGCGCGAGAAACGTGCAGGTCTCATCCCAGAGCGGTTCACCCGCCACCACGTACTCGGTGTGCAGATCGAATTCCTGGCCGCGCTCGGTGTCGCGATGGCCTTCGATCCAGCAGCGGATCTCGGCGGCTTCGTCGGCCGACAGCGGCTGCCGCATGGCGATGCGGTTCTGCACGTGCACCAGGCCGAACAATTTCACGGGAAACGCTTCGGCTCCGAGCATCGCCAGGTGCAGCGGCATGGCCAGCACGTGCGGATAGGCGATGGGCAGCGTGGCGCCCGTGGCGGCGCCGCAGATCTGCGAATACTGCGCGAGATGCTTGCGGTCGATGACCACCTTCGCCAGCCGCGACTCGATTCGCGGCACTTCGGCGCCCTCGCCCACGAGCGATGGCTTGCGCGACATCATGATCTTTGGATACATCGACCATACCGCCGGCGCGCGCGCGAACTCGAGCGAATGCTTGGCCTGCATGATTACCCCGAAGTGCCGTTCGACTCGCTCAGGGCGCGAGGCGATCGATGACAATGTTCAGCTTTCCGTCTTTGCCGACATGATAGCTAACTTGTCCGAACGGATCGCCGCTGGTCGCGGTCGGGGTGCCGCCGAGAGCGATGCGGGCGACGATCTCGAGCTGCTGTCCGGCGGTGATGCGCCGCGTTTCGAGCATGGCGTCCGCCGCGGATAACTGGACGTCGACGGGAAACGATGCGGGAAGACGCTTGACAGCGAACGGCGGGCCTGGCGACTTCGGATCGCGCGCCGCCACGAACAGCGACGCGCCGGCCGGCACCTTGCTCGCGAGCGCCGGCGCCAGCGTGACGTGCACCGCCACCGTCGGCGCGGGCCCCGCGGGTGACGGACCACCCTCCGACGGAGAACCTGCGGGCGTTGCCGCCGCGCTTTCGAGCGCCGCCAGCTGCTTGCTGACGATGTCGCGGATTTGCGGCGGTGGATTCTGCGTGAGCAGGTGGCGGAAGCGGTCGCTCGCCGTCGCCGGCTCGCCCCGGCCCATCGCCGCGAACGCGCTGTAGAGCAGCGCCTTGGTGTTGTCCGGCTCGAGCGCCAGCGCACGATCGAACATGTGGCCCGCAGCCCCGCGTATCTGCTCGAAATCCTGCGCCAGCAGCGATTCGGCGACGCCGATGATGGCGTCGGCGTTCTGGCCGTTGGCCAGCCGGTCGGCGCGCTGAAAAGCGCGCACCGCGAGCGGAAACTGTTCGATCGACTGGTAGGTTCGGCCGAGCAGCATCCAGCCCTGCAGATCCTCCGGTTGTTTCGCGAGGCGCGATGCGAGCCTGGCGGCCATGGCAGCCGGCGTATCACCGCTGGACTGGGTCTCGACCCACGAGTAGTTGCTGAAGGCCGCGTACAGGCCGCCACCGCCTAACAACAACACGATGAGCACGCCGGCGGCGGCCAGCGCGGCCGCGGGACGCGCGTCCGGACGCGGCCGCATGAGCGGCAACAGCAGCAGTACCGCCGCGCCGATGACCAGGGAAGCTGCGATCAGTACGAACGCCAGTATCATCGTGCGGTTTCATCCGTATCGATGACGCTGTCATCGCTGGCCACCAGTGACGCGCGTTTGCGGACGATACGCACGCCGATGAACACGCCGAACAGCAGGAATACGAAAGGCGCGATCCACACCCAGGCCGTTCCCGCCTGAAACGGCGGACGGAACAGGATGATGTTGCCGTAACGCGCGACCATCGATTCGCGGATCTGCTCGTCGGTCTTGCCGGCGATGATCTGCTCGCGCACATCGCGGCGCAGATCGGAGGCCAGGCCTACGGGCGAATCGGCGATGCTCTGGTTCTGGCACTGCATGCAGCGAAGCTCGTGCGTGAGCCCGTCGTAACGCTCCTGCATCTCGGGAGTCGGCATCGCTTCCACGTCGAACGCGGACGCGGTGGACGTCACGAGCAGCAGCGCGCCGAGCGCGGCGATGAGGCCCGCGCGGTTACAACGCTTCACGGCAATCCCCCTTTCGGAATGCGCGACA
Source organism: Steroidobacteraceae bacterium (assembly GCA_035765415.1). Classification (GTDB taxonomy): domain Bacteria; phylum Pseudomonadota; class Gammaproteobacteria; order Steroidobacterales; family Steroidobacteraceae; genus CADEED01. Next base: position 178,256 of record DASTXR010000097.1, read on the forward strand.
GGAATTCGCGCTGCCAGACTTCTTCGGTCATGGGCCCCACGTGGCGGTAGTGCACGAAGCCGTCTGCGCCGATGAAAAAGGTTTCCGGCGCGCCGTAGACACCAAAGTCGATGGCCGCGCGCCCGTCGCGATCAACGGCCACCACCGAATAGGGATTGCCGAGTTGTTGCAGCCACTGGATGGCCGCGTCGTCCTCGTCTTTCCAGTTGAGACCGACCAGCGGCAGCACGTTCTGTCGGGCGATGGCGAGCAGGACTTCATGTTCGTCACGGCACGCCACGCACCAGGTACCCCAGACGTTCATGACCCACGGACGCCCGGCGAGTTGCGCGTTCGAGAGTGTGCTGCCGGGATTGCCGAGCACCGGCAGGCTGAAAGCGGGCACGGGTTTGCCCAGCAGCGCCGACTGCATCGTGCTCTTGTTGGGAGAATGCACGACGCCCACGTACAGCACGCCCGAGAGCGCGAGGAACACCAACGCGGGAAGCAGGAATCGGCTCACGTCGCTTCCGCCGCCGATCCTTGCGCAACAGCGGGTTCAGTGGCCGCGACGCGCGCGCGATAGCGGCGATCCGTCGTGGCCAGCACGCCGCCCAGCGCCATGAGCCCGGCGGCCAGCCAGACCCAGTCGATGAGCGGCCGCAACTGCGCACGCACGCTCCAGCGCCCGCCACCCACGTCCGCGCTGAGCGCCACGAAGAAATCCATGTTCCAGAGGCTCGCGATTCCGGCTTCGGTCAGCGTCGAACGCTGCACCCAGTAGTGCCGCTGCTCGGGATGCAGCACCGCCACCGGAGACCCATCGCGCAACACCGTGACCACGGCACGCATGCCGCCGTAGTTAGGACCTTCGATTTCCTTGATGCTGTCGAAGCGGTAGGCATAGTCGCCCATGGTCAATGTTTCACCGGGCGCGATGGCCGCGTCGCGCTCCACCGTGTACGACTCCACCGTCGAGATGGCCACGAGGCAGACGCCGAGGCCGATGTGCGCGATGGTCATGCCGATGATGGCGCGCGGCAGCGTGAGGCGCCGGCGGATGCGGTCGATTGGATCGATGAGCGAAGACAGGATGATCCAGATGCCCAGCACGACGCCGATCGGCGTGAGCGGCTTGCCAGGGCCGTAACCCAGGAACACGATGGCGAGGCCAAACACCACCGCGGCCGCGCAGCCCAGCAGGATGCGCTTGCGGCTGTTGCCGAGCTGCCCACGCTTCCACGCGGCATGCAGTCCAATGGCGACCAGCGCACCGAGCGGAAGCATGAGTATCGGGAACAGGTTGTCGAAATACGGCGAGCCCACCGACAGCGGCGTGATGCCCAGCGCATCGGCAATGAGCGGCGCCAGCGTGCCGATGAACACCATGGCGGCGGCCACCACCAGGAAGATGTTGTTGTAAAGCAGGAACGCCTCGCGCGCGGTGCCTTCAAAGCCCGCCGGCGATTTCAGCAACGGCGCCCGCCAGGCGTACAGCGTGAGCGCTCCGCCGACCACGATGACCAGGAATGCGAGGATGAAGAGGCCGCGCGTGGGGTCGGCCGCGAATGAATGCACCGAGGTCAGCACGCCCGAACGGACCAGGAAGGTGCCTAACAAACTCAGCGAAAATGCGAGGATGGCGAGCAGCAGCGTCCAGCTCTTGAACACGCCGCGCTTTTCCGTGGCGGCGAGCGAGTGGATGAGCGCGGTGCCGACCAGCCACGGCATGAACGAGGCGTTTTCCACCGGATCCCAGAACCAGTAGCCGCCCCAGCCCAACTCGTAGTAGGCCCACCAGCTGCCGAGCGCTATGCCCACCGACAGAAACGCCCATGCCAGCGTCGTCCAGGGCCGCGTCCACCGCGCCCATACCTGGTCGAGCTTGCCTTCGAGCATCGCCGCGCAGGCGAACGCGAACGCGACCGAGAAGCCGACGTAGCCCATGTAGAGCATCGGCGGATGGATGGCGAGCGCCGGATCCTGGAGCACGGGGTTCAGGTCACGTCCATCGGCGGGCGCCGGAAGCAGCCGTTCGAATGGATTCGACGTGGCGAGGGTGAACAGCAGGAACCCGAAGCTCACGAGTCCGAGCACCCCCAAGACGCGGCTGGCGAAGGTGGCGGGCAGGTTGCGGCTGAGAATCGCCACCGCCAGCGTCCACGCCACGAGGATCCAGGCCCACAGCAGCAACGACCCTTCGTGCGCACCCCACAGCGCGGACACGCGGTACAACGTGGGCAGCGCCGAGTTGGAATTGCTCGCCACGTACAACACGGAAAAATCGAAAGTGACGAAGGCGTACACCAGCGCGCCAATGGCCGTACTCACGAGCACGAATTGCCCGGCCACTGCTGGCCTGACAACCGCCTGCCAGCGCGCATCGCCACGCGCCGCCCCGAAGATTCCGAAGAATGTCTGCGCGCCCGCGAGCACCAGCGCGAGGATCAGCGCGAAATGACCGAGTTCAGGAATCATCAGGTGCCCCCGCTCGCGGCGGGCAGGTTCGGCGGTGGCGGATTGTTCTTCAACGACTCGGCCACTTCCGGCGGCATGTATTTCTCATCGTGCTTGGCGAGGATCTCATCGGCGACGAACGTGCCCGCCTGCATGCGGCCGTGCGCCACCACGCCCTGCCCCTCGCGGAACAGGTCCGGCACGATGCCGGAATATTTCACCGGCACGGTGTGCTTGTAGTCGGTGACCAGGAACTGGATGTCGAGCGTGCCCGACGTTTTCTGCAGGCTGCCCTTCTCCACCATGCCGCCGAGGCGGAAGCGTTCTCCGGCCGGAGGCATTTGCGTGACCAGATCGCTGGGGTCGTAGTAGAGCATCAGGTTGCTCTTGAATGCGCGCGTGCCGAGCCAGGCAGCGACGCTGACGCCCAGCACGATGCCGGCCACCAAGAACATGCGTTGGCGGCGCGGAGTCATTGCGACATCTCCATGCGTCTTTTCGCTTCCTGCTTGGCGCTGGTCAGGGAGTTCAGCGCCAGCACCAGGTTGAGCACGACGATGCCGAAGCCGAGCGCGAACGCCGGCCAGAGGTATTTTCCGTAGCCACCCATGTCGAGAAATTCGTTCATGCGAGAACCTCACGAACCCAGCTTGCATTGCGTTCACGGCGCAGCAGCTCGGCGCGCAACCGGATGAGCAGCACGGCGACGAAGTACAGCGCGAACGCGAGGAACATCAGCAGCAGCGGCCACAACATGTCGAAATCCATCTTGGGTTTGCCCATCTGCATGACCGTCGCGGTCTGGTGCAGCGAATTCCACCACTCCACCGAGAATTTGATAATAGGCACATTGATCACCCCGACGACCGCGAGCACGGCGCTGGCCTTGTCGGCCTTCGCCGGGTCTTCGATGCCGGCGCGCAGCCCCATGTAGCCGAAGTAAAGGAACAGCAGCACCAGTTCGGCGGTGAGCCGTGGATCCCAGACCCAGTAGGCGCCCCACATGGGCTTGCCCCACAACATGCCGGTGCCGAGCGCGGCGACCGTGAACCACGCGCCGACCGGTGCACAGGCGGCGGCCGCGGCATGCGCCACTTTCATGCGCCAGATGAGGCCTACCGCGGCGGCGACCGCCATGGTGGTGTAGATCATGAGTGACAGCCAGGCGGTGGGCGCATGCACGTACACCATGCGGAATGCGTCCTTCTGCTGGTAGTCCTCGGGGGCGAGCACCAGGCCGCCGTACAACGCTGCGCACATCGCGAGCGCAGCGAAACCCCCGAACCATGGCGTCCAGCGCCGCGCGAACGCATATACATGCGGCGGTGATGCCAGGCGATGAAACCAGGTCCAGGTTGCCATCAGGCTCCTCTCACTCCAGTCCGATACGCACCGCGGCGGCCGCGGCCAGGGGCGCAAGCGTCACGCCGAGCACGGCGATCGCGCCTAACAAATACATCGGCGGCGCGATGTCACCGCCGTTGATGGCGAGCTGCGTGGCACGCGCGCCGAAAATGAGGATGGGCACCGCGAGCGGCAGCGTCAACAACGACAGCAGCACGCCGCCCCGCCGGGCTCCCAGCGTGAGGCCCGCGCCGATGGCGCCGACCAGGCTCATGGCAAAGCTGCCGAGCGCGAGTGAAGCCACCACGCCGGCCATGGCCCCCATGGACACGCCCAGGGCGGCGGCCGCGATCGGCGCCGACAATGCCAGCGGGAGCCCCGTGAGCATCCAGTGCGTGCAGGTCTTCGCAAACAACATCCATGTCAGCGATTGCCCCGATAAAGCGAACTGCTCGAGTGTTCCATCCACGGCGTCATCGCGAAACAGGAACTCGAGCGCCAGCAGCGAGGATAGCAATGCTCCGATCCACAAGACACCCGGCGCGGCGTCTCGCAGTCGCGACATTTCCGGAGTTAATGTCAGCGGGAACAACGTGGCCACGATCATGAAGAACATGAGCGGCTGAATGACCTGGGAAGGCTTGCGGAAAGCGAGACGCAGGTCACGCACGGCCACCAGCCGGGCCGCCGCCAAAGCGGTTGTCTTCAAAACACGGGTTTTCATGATTGGCCGAGCTCCAGGGCCACGAGCTGCTCCGCCGGCAGCGCCAGCGAATGATGGACGGCGGCCACCACGATTCCCTCGCGCGCCAGTTGCTCGCCGATGAGGTCGCGCACCAGCTGTTGCCCATCGGCATCAAGGTTGGTGGTGGGCTCGTCCAGCAGCCACAACACGGCATTGGCGAGCAACACCCCCGCCAGCGCGACACGGCGCTTCTGGCCGGCGGAAAGCATGCGGGTGGCGCGATCGGCGAATGCGTTAGCGCCCGTGCGCGTGAGCGCGGCGTCTATTTCAGCGGTGGTGACTGAGCGGCGGATGCCGATTGAATAACGCAGGTTCTCGCGCGCCGACAAATCGCCTTTGAGCGGAGGTTCATGCCCGAGGTAGGCCAGCTCGGTGTGAAACTCGTCGCGCCGGGCGCGCGCCGGTGCGCCCCGCCAGAACACCTGCCCTTCCTCGGGATCGAGCAGCCCGGCGATGGCGCGGATGAGCGTCGTCTTGCCGGCGCCGTTCTTGCCGGTCAGCAATACACACTTGCCCGGCTGGCCCTCGAAGCTCAGGCCCCGAAGCACATGACGATCGCCGCGCCACAGGTGAACGCCCTGAACGGTCAGCATTTCGTCAGCATGTGAATGGTGCCCCGGGCCGGAATCGAACCGGCATGGCCTTGCGACCGACGGATTTTAAGTCCGTTGCGTCTACCAATTCCGCCACCGGGGCGCCCGGTATGTCCGGTCGAGTGGTCGCCATTGTTATTAAGAGAGCTGCCTGCGAATGCCGAACCGCGCGCATTGTACAGGCTGCACTCGCGGGCACCCGCGCACTGGCGATCAAGGGCTAAGTCGCCGGATTGGAGGCTAGGGTCGGAATCGAACCGGCATAGACGGCTTTGCAGGCCGCTGCATAACCATTCTGCCACCTAGCCACGGGCCCGAACGGAGGGTACCTGCGGATTTGGAGCGGGAAACGAGACTCGAACTCGCGACCCCGACCTTGGCAAGGTCGTGCTCTACCAACTGAGCTATTCCCGCTTCCTGGAGAGGGCGCAAATTCTAGGGCCGTCGCCCGGCAAGTCAAGGAATTCCCTCTCCGGTAACCCCTTCTTTCGCAAGGATTCGCATGACCGACGCCACCGAGTCGGCATTGCGCCACCGGGCACGGCTTTCGGCGGTGACAAATCCCTCCTGCACCGCGTGATCCAGCATGCCGTACAGGGGTGCGAAGTAGTTTTCGACGTTCGCGAGGACCACCGGTTTGGCGTGCAGACCCAGCTGCGCCCAGGTGATGATTTCGACGAGCTCGTCGAAGGTGCCCATGCCTCCCGGCAGGCCGACGAAGGCGTCAGACATGTCGGCCATGAGCGTCTTGCGTTCATGCATCGTCGTCACGACGTGCTGGGTAGTGAGACAGGGATGCGCGCACTCGCGCTCGATGAGCATGCGCGGGATGACGCCCACCACCCGCCCGCCGGCCTTGAGCACGGCATCGGCGACGATGCCCATGAGCCCGAGCTTGCCCCCGCCGTAAACCAGCGTGAGCCCGGACTTCGCCAGCGCCGCGCCCATTTCCTCGGCCGCGCGCGAGTAGCTAGGCCGCGCGCCCGGCGCCGAACCGCAGAATACGCAGACCGAGCGGATCATTCTGAACCTCGCAGATCCGGCCAGGCGGCGCGGAGGTAAGAGATGGCAGACAGCAGCGTGAGGAACGCCGCGATGACGGTGAGGATGAGGCCGATCTCGAACACCGGCAGTATCCAGAGGTTCCAGCGGAACAACATGCACGAGAGGCCGACGATCTGCAGGATGGTCTTGTACTTGGCGAGCTGGCTCACCTTGACCTTGCCGCGCTGGCCGATCTCCGCCATCCATTCACGCAGGGCGGATATGGCGATTTCGCGGCCGATGATGACGATGGCGCTGAGCACGAGGATCACGCGCACCGTTTCCGATCGCAGCGTGGCATGCCCGCCGTCCATGCCTTCGAGCCCGGGCACGATCACGATGGGCATGTCCTTGCTGACCAGCAGCACCAGCGCAACCGCGACGATGAGCTTGTCGGCCACCGGGTCGAGGAAGGCGCCGAGCCGCGACGTCTGGCCCATGCGACGCGCGAAATAGCCGTCCAGCGAGTCGGTGATGCCGGCCAGCGCGAACAGCAGGCCCGCGGCCGGATCAGCCCACTTGAACGGTAGATAGAACAGGATGATGACCAGCGGGATCGCGAAGATCCGCAGCCAGGTCAGCGTGTTTGGCAGATTCCAGACCATCCGGGGACAGTAGCTCAGGCTCCAGGGTGCAGATGATCATAAAGGGTGCGCGCCAGTGTTGTCCCGATTCCGCTCACCGCCTCGAAGTCGTTGACTCCCGCGCGCAAGAGTCCCTGCATGCCCCCGAAGTGCCGAAGCAGAGCGCGCCGCTTCGCCGGACCCAGCCCCGGCACGGTCTCGAGGATCGACTCATTGTGACGGCGCGCGCGCCGCTTGCGATGGCCGGTGATGGCGAACCGGTGTGCTTCGTCGCGAATGCGCTGGACCACGCGCAAACCTTGTGAGTCCGGACCGGGAACGATGGAGCCGGCGTCGCCGTGCACGAACAATCGTTCCTGTCCCGGCTTTCGATCCGGGCCCTTCGCCACTCCGACCAGCTTCTGGCCGGCAAATCCCAGCTGTTCGAGCTCCGCGAATACTTCGTTGATCTGCCCGAGGCCACCGTCGATCAGCAGCACATCGGGCTGAGGCACCTCACCGGCCTTGATGCGCTCGTAACGGCGCCTGAGCGCCTGGCGCAACGCTCCATAGTCGTCGCCCGGCGTGACGCCGGTGATGTTGAAGCGACGATATTCCTTCTTGATCGGGCCTTCGGGCCCGTACACCACGCAAGAGGCGACCGTACCCTCGCCCGCCGTGTGGCTGATGTCGAAGCACTCCAGCCGCCGCGGGGCCGCCGGCAGGCCTAGCAAAGCTGCGAGGTCCTGCAGCATGGATTCGATGTCCGCGCGACGCGCGCGACGCATGCGCAGTGCCTGCGTGGCGTTCTCCACCGTCATGGCGATCCAGCGCGCCGGCAGTGCGCGTGAAGGACGCCACACGCGCGTCGCCGTACCCGCACGCTGCGTGAGCGCCGCGTTCAACGCTTCGGACTCGACGAGCTCGAGATTCACGAGGACTTCCGCGGGCGGCGGCGTCTCGGCGTAGTACTGCATGAGGAATGACGCCAGCGCCTCGCTGGGTTCGGCCAGCGAACCCTTGGGGAAGTAGCTGGTGGCGCCGAGGTTGCGCCCGCCACGGATGATCATCACCGTGATCGCGAATTCTCCGGGTTCGCCGACCAGCGCGAACACGTCGATGTCGCGATCGCCATCGGCGGTGACGATCTGCTGGGCCTGGACCTGCTTGAGAGCGGCAAGCTGGTCGCGCAACGCCGCCGCGCGTTCGTACTGCAGGTTTTCCGCGGCCTGCTCCATGGCACGCGCCAGTTCGCCGTTCACCTCGTCGTTGCGCCCTTCCAGCACCTTGACGGCCGCGGCGATGTCGCGCGCATAGTCCTCCCGCGAGATCAGCTTCACGCAGGGCGCCGAACAACGGCCGATCTGGTGCTGCAGGCACGGGCGGCTGCGATTCTCGAAGAAGGTGTCGCGGCAATTCCGGATGCGGAAGATCTTCTGCACGCTCTGCAACGTTTCCTTGACGGCGCCCGCGCTGGGAAACGGCCCGAAGTAGCGCCCGGGCAGGTTGCGCGGCCCGCGATAGAACACCAGGCGCGGATATTCGTGGCCCGCCGGTAGATAGATGTAGGGGAAACTCTTGTCGTCGCGCAACACGATGTTGTAACGCGGCTTGTGTTCCTTGATGAGGTTGTACTCGAGCAGCAGCGCCTCGGTCTCGGAGTTGGTCAGCGTGACCTCGATGCGCGCGATGTGGCCCACCAGCGCCTGCACCTTGGGATCGACGTTGCTGGCCAGGAAATAGTTGCCGACGCGGTCGCGCAGCGAGCGCGCCTTGCCGACGTACAGCAGCTCGCCGCTCTCCGAGTACATGCGGTACACGCCCGGGCGGCGCGGCAGGTTCGCAATGAAATCCTTGTGATCGAAACTCACGGCCGGCGCTCGGGCGCTGACTTCTAGACTGCGACCGGCAGTCCGGCGAGCGTCGCCGCGCGCTTCAGCACCGTGAGAAACATCTCGGTGGTGAGACGGCGTGTCTGCGTGTTGTACCGGCTGCAATGATAGGAATCGATCATGTGGCGATTCTCCGGGAGCGCGTGCTCGTTGCCGTGCCCGAACTTCGCGGCCGAGCGCTTCTGCCCGAGCGCGACGAGCACCGCATCGTGGGCCACGGTGCCCAGGGCCAATATGGTGGTGACCGAGCGAAGATTCGCAAGCTCCGCGGCGAGATAACGATTGCAGGTCTTGATCTCGACGGGCAACGGCTTGTTCGCCGGCGGCAGGCACTTCACCGCGTTGGTGATCCGGACTCCGCGCAGCGTGAGGCCGTCGCTGCGGTCCACCGATTTCGGAGCGCTCGAGAGCCCGAGCGCATACAGGGATTCATATAAAAGTATTCCCGCGTAGTCGCCCGTGAACGGCCGCCCGGTACGGTTCGCGCCGTGCATGCCCGGAGCGAGCCCCACGATCAGCAGTCTGGGCGCCGCTTCACCGAATGGCGGCACGGGCTTGCAGTGATAGTCGGGATTCTCATGCGCAGTGACGCTGAGAAAACGCGCGAGGCGCGGGCAAAGCATGCAGTCGGATCGAAAGGTGTCGGCCATCGACCGAAGACTAACGCGTCAGCGGTCAGCTCCGCATGCGCTTGATGATGGCGTCGCCAAATCCCGAACAGGTGAGCAATGTGGCCCCCGGGATCAGGCGTTGCAGATCTTCCTCGACATTCTTGCGCGCCGCGATGTCGCGCTTGGTGGCACGGATGGCTTCGCGCAGCCGCGCGAGGTCGTAGGTCATTTCCTTGGCGGCGATGGTGTCGGCCACGCCGTGGATGATGAGATCCGCGGCTTCCTTCCAGCCGATGTAGCGCAGCATCATCTCCGCGGAAAGTATCAACGAACCCGGATTCACGCGGTCCTTGCCGGCAAATCCCGGCGCCGTGCCGTGCGTGGCCTCGAACACCGCGAGCCCGTCGCCGATGTTGCCGCCCGGCGCGATGCCGATGCCGCCCACCTGCGCCGCGAGCGCGTCGGAGATGTAGTCGCCGTTGAGGTTCAGCGTGGCGATGACGTCATAGTCTTCGGGACGCAGCAGCACCTGCTGCAGGAAGTTGTCGGCGATGACGTCCTTGACGACGATTTCCTTGCCGTTGACCGGGCTCCTGAACGACAGCCACGGGCCGGCGCCGATGGGTTTGGCGCCGTATTCCTCTTTCGCGAGTAGATAGCCCCACTGCATGAAGGCACCTTCGGTGTACTTCATGATGTTGCCCTTGTGCACCAGCGTGACCGACACGCGGTCGTTCTCGATGGCGTACTGGATGGCCTTGCGCACCAGGCGCTGGCTGCCTTCCTTCGACACCGGCTTGATGCCGAGGCCCGAGCTCGCCGGAAAACGGATGCCGCTGACCTTGAGCTCGCTCTGCAGGAAGTGGATGAGCTTGTGTACTTCTTCCGAGCCCGTCGGCCACTCGATGCCCGCGTAGATGTCTTCGGTGTTCTCGCGAAAGACCACCATGTCGGTGAGCGACGCGTCGGCCATGGGCGTGGAGACGCCGGGGAAATAACGGATGGGCCGCACGCAGGCGTAGAGGTCGAGATTCTGGCGCATCGCCACGTTCAGCGAGCGCATGCCGCCGCCCGTCGGCGTACCGAGCGGACCCTTGATGGAGATGACGAAATCGCGCAGGGCGGTCAGCGTCTCATCGGGAAAACTGGTGCCGTAGACCTTCGCGGCCTTGTCGCCGGCGAACACCTCGACCCACGAGATCTTCCGCTTCGCACCGTAAGCCTTTTCAACCGCCGCGTTGACCACCTTCAACATCACCGGCGTGATGTCGATGCCGATGCCGTCGCCTTCGACGTAGGCGATGATCGGCTTGTCCGGCACGTTCAGCGACGCATCCGGATTGATGGTGATGCGCTGGCCTTCCTTCGGAACCGCTATTTTTTCGTACTGCATGTTCCGCTGGTTACTGGCGTGCGGGACCGTGCCGGCCGATGAGCATCGCCATTTCCAGCGCCTGTTCGTAGTTGAGGCGCGGATCGACCGTGGATTTGTACGCACGCGCCAGGTCCGCATCGGTGAGCCCGCGCGCGCCACCCGTGCACTCCGTGACGTCTTCGCCCGTGAGCTCGATGTGCACGCCGCCCAGGAACGATCCGTTGGCTTCGTGAACCTGGAACGACAGTTCGAGTTCCCTGAGGATGTTCTCGAAGCGACGCGTCTTGAGGCCGCCGGAGCTGGTCTCGGTGTTGCCGTGCATGGGATCGCAGACCCACAACACCTGCTGGCCGGTTTCGCGCACGGCCTTGATCATCTGCGGCAGACCTTTCTCGACATCCTTCGCGCCGAAGCGATGGATGATGGTGAGACGGCCCGGCGTGTTCTGCGGATTCAGCGTCGTGACGAGACCCTGCAGCCATTCTGCGGTCATCGCCGGCCCGATCTTCACGCCCATGGGGTTGGCAATGCCGCGGAAGAATTCCACGTGTGCGCCGTCCAGCGAGGCCGTGCGCATGCCGATCCACGGCATGTGGGTGGCGAGGTTGTACCAGCGCTTCTGCCGCTCGATGTATCGCGTCTGCGCCTGCTCGTAGGGCATGAGCAGACCTTCGTGCGCGGCGAAGAAGTCGACCGAGGTGACTTCGTGCGGCGCGCGGCCGCCACTCACCCTTTCGAAGAAATCCAGCGAGTCGCCGATGGAATCGACGATCTTTTGATATTGCTCTATCAACGGCGAATGCTTCATGAAGCCGAGGTCCCAATACCTCGGGTGATGCAGGTCGGCGAATCCGCCGTCACACAGCGCGCGCACGAAGTTGAGCGTGAGTGCGGCGCGTTCGTAACCGCGCAACAGCAGCGTGGGATCGGGCTCACGCGCTTGCGCCGTGAACTCCGAGCGGTTCACGAGATCGCCACGGAACGCGGGCAGCGTGACACCGTTGCGCGTTTCCGTATCGGCGGACCGGGGCTTGGCGTACTGGCCGGCCATGCGGCCGACGCGAATGATGGGTTTCTTGAGCCCGTGCAGGAGCACGAGGCTCATCTGCAACAGGATCTTGAGCTTCTTGGCGATCTTGTCGGACTCGCATTCCTCGAACGTCTCGGCGCAGTCGCCGCCCATGAGCAGGAACTTGCGGCCGATCTGCGCTTCTGCGAGACGCTCGCGAAGTTGTTCGATCTCCCAGGACACCACCAGCGGCGGCAGACGCGAGAGCGCGGCAACGTTGCTTTCGAGTGCGGCCAGGTCGTTGTAGCGCGGCTGCTGGGCCGCGGGACGAGAGGTCCAGCTTGCTGGATGCCAGGAGGCAGTGTCGGGGGTACGCATGGTGCGAAGTATTCTAATTCAGCAGGTTACGGCACACTACCGCCAATCGAGGTATTCATGCACAAAGTTTTGATCCTGGGGGCCGGCAAGATCGGCGCCCTCATCTCTGGATTGCTGGCGGAGTCGGGTGATTATGACGTCACCCTGGGCGACGTCGACGCGGCGGCGGCGGACGCGGTGGTGAAAGCTCACGGTTCCAACAACCTGCGGGCGGTTGCCCTTGACGCGAGCGACGCCAAGGCGCTCGAGAGCCACTTCACGGCGAACAAACCGCACGCGGTCATCTCCAGCCTTCCCTACTACTGCAATCCGGCCGTGGCCAAGGCCGCGCGCAAGGGCAACGCTCACTACTTCGATCTCACCGAGGACGTGGCGGTCACGCAGGCCGTGCGCCGCATCTCGCGCGGTGCATCGAAGGCGTTCGTGCCCCAATGCGGGCTCGCACCGGGCTTCATCAGCATCGCGGCCAACGAGCTCACCAAACATTTCGACGAGCTGCGCTCCATCAAGCTGCGCGTCGGTGCCCTGCCCCAGCACCCTAACAACGTGCTCAAGTATTCGCTGACCTGGTCCACCGAAGGCCTCATCAACGAATACGGCAATCCCTGCCAGTCGGTGGTCGACGGCAAGATCGTCGACGCCGCGCCGCTCGAAGGCCTCGAGGAAATCGAGATCGACGGAACGCTGTACGAAGCGTTCAACACTTCGGGCGGCCTGGGGTCGCTCGCCGAATCACACGGCAGCAAGTGCGAGCAGATCAACTACAAGACCATGCGTTATCCCGGGCACTGCGCGCAGATGCGCCTGCTCATGAACGACCTGAAGCTCAACTCGGATCGCGCCACGCTCAAACGCGTGCTTGAACACGCCGTGCCGCAGACGCTGCAGGACGTGGTCATCGTCTACGCCGCGGTCGCCGGCAAACAGGATGGCCAGCTCCGCGAAGAAAACTACGTCAACAAGATCTATCCGCAGATGATCGCGGGCCGGCTCTGGTCGGCGATCCAGGTCACCACGGCCGCCGGCATCACCTCGGTGGTCGATCTCGTGTTGTCGAGCCCGCGCAAATACCGGGGCTTCGTCGCGCAGGAACAATTCGACCTGCCCGAGATCCTCGACAATCGTTTCGGGCAGTACTACGCGCCCGGCGGCACCAAGGACATCTCCTCCGTGGTCGTCGTCAGTGGCCAGGCCGGCCATCAGCGCAAGACCGGGGCGAAGACTCCCGCCCCACCGAGGAGGAAGAAGTGAACGCCGCGAAGGCAGGCAACAGCGTCCACGTCGACGTCGCAGGCATTCTCAAGCGGCTCGGCATCGACTCGATTAATGCCGGCGCCTGGATGGGCAATCTCGGCTGGTCGAAAGACACCGCGGGCGGCGCCATCGCCTCGACCAACCCGGCCACCGGCGAAGTGCTGGCCGAAGTGCGCGGCGCCACCATCACCGACTACGAGAACATCCTGCGCTGCGCGGTCGAAGCCGCCGCGGCCTGGCGCAACGTGCCCGCCCCGCGCCGCGGCGAAGCGATCAGGTTGTTGGGCGATGCGCTGCGCGCGGCCAAGGACGATCTCGGCGCGCTGGTCACGCTCGAGAACGGCAAGATCAAGGCGGAAGGATTGGGCGAAGTCCAGGAGATGATCGACATCGCCGATTTCGCGCTCGGCCAGTCGCGCATGCTCTACGGCCTCACCATGCACTCCGAACGGCCGCAGCACCGGATGTACGAGCAGTGGCATCCGCTCGGTGTCGTCGGGATCATCTCGGCATTCAACTTTCCGGTCGCGGTGTGGGCGTGGAATGCGTTCCTCGCCGCCATCTGCGGCAACGCCTCGGTGTGGAAACCCTCGCCGAAGACGCCGCTCACGGCGATCGCGGTCCAGCACATCTGCAACAAGGTGATGCGCGAGCACAAACTACCGGCGATCTTCCAGCTGTTCATCGATGGCGGCACGGAGCTCGCCACGCGTTTCGTGGACGACCGGCGCGTCGCGCTGGTGTCGTTCACAGGCTCAACCGCGGTTGGGCGCAACGTTGCCGAACGGGTCGCGCGCCGGCTGGGCAAGAGCCTGCTCGAGCTCGGCGGCAACAATGCCATCATAGTCGACGAGACGGCGGACCTGAAGCTCGCCATCCCCGCCATCGTGTTCGGCGCCGTCGGCACGGCCGGCCAACGCTGCACGACGACCCGCAGGGTGCTGGTGCATCGCTCGCGCATCGACGAACTGTCCCGAGGGCTCGCGCACGCGTACACGCAGGTGCGCATCGGCAATCCCATCGATCCTTCGATCCTCATGGGCCCGCTGATCGACAAAGGCGCCGTCGAGCGTTATTCGCAGGCGATCGCGCAGGCCAGGGCAGCCGGCGGCAAGGTGATCACGGGCGAGAAGATCATCGAGGGCAAGGGCAACTTCGTCGCGCCCACCATCATCCTCGCGCAGAACGACTGGCCCATCGTGCAGCACGAAACGTTCGCGCCGGTCATGTATCTCATTCCATTCGATTCGCTCGAGGAAGCCATCGCGATGCAGAACGCGTCGGCCCACGGCCTCTCCTCGGCGATCTTCACCGACCGGCTGCAACACGCCGAGGCGTTCCTGTCGGCCTCCGGCAGCGACTGCGGCATTGCCAATGTGAACATCGGCACCTCGGGCGCCGAGATCGGCGGCGCGTTCGGTGGCGAGAAGGACACCGGCGGCGGGCGCGAGTCGGGCTCGGATTCGTGGAAGGCCTACATGCGCCGCCAGACCAACACCATCAACTGGAGCCGCGAGCTGCCGCTCGCGCAAGGCATCACGTTCGAGATCAAAGAAGGCCCGTAGGGGGCAGCCCCCTTTTCCTAGCAAAAGGGGTCAGCCCTCGATTCGATCAGCGCCTGCGGAGGACTGACCCCTTTTGCTAGGAAAAAGGGGCTGCCCCCCATGCCTGCCGGGAAGCGCGAGCTCGAAGCGCGCGCCGCCGAAACTCGAGCTGTCGATTCGCATCGTCCCGCCGTACAGCGCCACGGTGTCGTGCACCATGGAGAGCCCGAGGCCGTACCCCGGCGTCGCCTCGTCGGCACGACCGCCACGCTGCAGGACCTTGGCGCGATCCGCTTCCGCGATTCCGGGACCGTCGTCATCGACCACCAGGCGCAATGCGGCGCGCGAATCCGCTTTCCCGTCGATCCAGACTTCGATGCGCACTCGCGCGCGCGCCCACTTGCAGCCGTTGTCGAGCAGATTGCCGAGCAGCTCGGTGAGATCGGCGCGGTCACCGATGAACTGGGCGTCGGGCTGGACCGGCGTTTCGAACAGCAGGTCCTTGCTGCCGTACACCTTGAGCAACGCGACGCGCAGCTCGCTCACGATCGGCGCCACGTCCACCGGCGCCTGGCCTAACAACACGCCGCCGCTGGCCGCGGCGCGTTTCATCTGGTGTTCGATGATGCCGCTCATGCGATCGATTTCGGCGTTGAGCGCGTCCTTGTTCGCGCCGCCGGCGCCGAGCGACTGGCGCATCACGGCGAGCGGCGTCTTCAGGCTGTGCGCCAGGTTGCCCAGCGTGTCGCGATAGCGCCGGATGCGCGTGCGTTCGCCATACAGCAGCGCGTTGAGATTGCTGGTCACGGCCGACAGCTCGCGCGGCCACGCGTCGCCCAGGTGTTCGCGCGTGCCCGCCTCCACCTCCTTGATCTCGAGCTCCAGTCGGCGCACGGGCTTGAGCAGCCAGCGCAACAGCAGCGCCAGCGTGGCGACCAGCAGCACCGCCATTCCCACGAACCAGCCCACCATCTGCTGGCGCAGGCTCGCGAGCTGCGCTTCGTAGCCTTCGAGGCTGGTGGCGACGCTGAAGGTGAATCGTGCCGGCTGACCGTGCAGATCGTCCCAAACGATTCCGCGGCTCGCGACCGCCAGGCGGATTTTCGTTCCGGCGATCTCCGTATAGAAAAAGCTGCGCTCGCCGCCTTCGAGCGGCGGGCCGAACTGAACCTCCGTGCCCACGGTGGATTGCGAACGCCAGATGCTCTCGCCGCTCGCCGAACGGATTTCGGCATAGAGACCGGAGCCCGGCGTGTCGAAGCGCGTCTCGAGCACGGCGGTGGGCGTCACCGACTCCGGCCCGTCCGGATCCGCCGCGGCGATGAGCGCCACCATCTGCGCATCGATGAGCTCGCGCAGGCTGCGCTCCGCGGCGCGCTGAAAGACGCGGTCCAGCAGGAATACCGTGAGCCCGAAGAACGCCACCAGCACGATGAACACCGACAGCAGGAGCCGGCGGCTTAAGGAAGGACGCGACAAGCGCGAGCTTCCTCAGGCCTGGGTGCGCGCCATCTCTGTCCGAGCCAGGGCGAAGCGGTAGCCCCGTCCGCGCAGGGTTTCGATGGGATGCAGTGATTCGTCGGGATCGAGTTTGCGCCGCAGGCGCCCGATGAAAACCTCGATGACGTTGCTGTCGCGCTCGAAGTCCTGGTCGTAGAGGCGCTCGGTGAGTTCGGTCTTGGAGATCACGTCGCCGGCGCGCAGCATCATGTGTTCGAGGATGCGGTACTCGAACGTGGTGAGCTCGATCGCATTGCCGCTCAGCGCGACCGTCTGCGAGCGCGTGTCCAGGCGGATCGGCCCGCACTCGAGAATGGGACTGGCCCAGCCACCCGCGCGGCGCAGCAGCGCCTGCATGCGCGCCAGTACTTCCTCGAAGTGATAGGGCTTGGCGACGTAGTCGTCGGCGCCGGCCTGCAGGCCTTCGACCTTGTCCTGCCAGCGGTCGCGCGCCGTCAGGATGAGGATGGGAAATTTCTTGCCGGCGTTGCGCAAGGAACGGATGAGATCGAGCCCGGACAGCTTCGGCAGGCCCAGGTCGATGACCGCGATGTCGAGCGGATATTCCTTGCCCGCGAACAGGCCTTCCTCGCCATCGGCCGCGACATCGACGGTGAAGCCCTCCTTCGCCAGTTGTTCGCGCAGGCCTTCGCGCAGCGTCGGTTCGTCTTCGACTACCAGGGCGCGCATGCGGTCAGCGCATCCTTCCGGTGGCGGCGTCGATTCGCACGGTGACCACGCGCCCGTCTTCGGACAGGAGCTTGAGCACGTAGACCTTGCGGCCGTCCTCGTCCTGCACTTCGGTGCGCACCACGCGCGCGCGGTATTGCGCCTCGGCGCGCCGCACCGCTTCGTCCAGCGAAATGCCATCGAGCAGCTCGGCGACGCCCGAACGTTCTTCGATGCTGGCTCCGCCAATCACCTGTCCCGGCATGCTGTGCGCCTGCGTGAACGGCGCGAAGCTCACCGCGAGCAACGCGGCGGGCACCAGACCTTTGCGGATCGTTTTCATGACGGGCCGCAGTTTAAAGGTTTGCGCCTCAAAATAGTTGAGGAAGGCGATGCGGGCGCTGTTCCGCAATGGAATAAGCGCCCACAAAGCCATGACAAACAACTCGTTCACTACTCCGCCGGGCTCACGTCGACCCGCACGCGAATGCGGTCGCCGGGACGGTTGGGCATTTCGGTGACCTGGCGGCGGCCGTTGTAAACATAGGTCACGCGGTAGCCGTCGGTTCGCTCCTGCCACTCTTCGCGGTAGCGCGTCTCACAACGCTGCACGGTGTATTCGCGCGGCGGCACCGAGGCGTAGGCCGCGCGGCGTTCCGCCTGCTTGGCGCCCACCGCCGCACCGATCACCACACCGGCGGCCGTCGCGGCATCGCGCCCACGGCCGCTGCCAATCTGGTGGCCGAGTACGCCGCCGATCACGGCGCCGAGCACCGCGCCGCCGGCCGTGCTGCGCGGCAGAGGAGCGTTGCCATAACCGCGCTGGTCGACGCGGGTCTCGTCCCAGCATTCACGCTGCGGCGTCGTGACACGTACGCGGGTGATCAGCGGCTGAACGTCGACCACGCGGGCATAGTCGTAGGCCGCGTCGCCATCGTACCGGCCCTGGTCATAGGGGCCCTGGTCATACGGAGCCTGGTCATATCGACCGTACTGGTCCTGCGCCGACACGCCGGCACTTGCCGCCGTCACCGCTGCCGCCACCAGGCTCACCATGAACTTCTTGTTGCTGATCGACATAAAGCCTCCGTCGGTCGAGGGGTATCCCGACCGTGGAGCCA
This sequence comes from Steroidobacteraceae bacterium, assembly GCA_035765415.1. Lineage (GTDB taxonomy): Bacteria > Pseudomonadota > Gammaproteobacteria > Steroidobacterales > Steroidobacteraceae > CADEED01. The sequence goes on from DASTXR010000097.1 coordinate 196,334, forward strand.
CTGTACGAATCGGCCGATGAATCCTTACTGAACGCCGGATTCATCAGTTCTCACGTGGGGCCTTTTCCGAGGCTTTTACTTCATTCCAGAGCCCGTCCCACTCCGCCGGCGAGAGCGCCTTGAGAACCAGCGCACGTTCCGTGGCGAGCCTTTCCATGGCGCGGAAGCGGCGTTCGAACTTCGCGTTGGCGAGCCGCAGCGATTCTTCGGCATCGACGTCGAGATGTCGCGCCCAGTTCGCCACTGCGAACAGCAGATCGCCAAGCTCTTCCGCGCGATGCGCGGCGTGATCGTCGGCCACCGCGTCGATTTCGCGGAGCTCCTCGTCTATCTTCGCGCGCACCCCATCCGCGTCCGGCCAGTCGAAGCCCACGCGTCCGGCGCGCTTGCCGAGTTTCGCCGCGCGCGCCAGCGCCGGCAGCGCCAGCGGCACGTCGTCGAGTTCGCCGGCCGACTCGCGTGCCGCGCGCTCGCGCGCCTTGTGTTCTTCCCAGGCGCGGTTCTGGTCGGAGACAGAGTCGATGCGTGCGTCGGCGAACACGTGCGGGTGGCGTTCGGTGAGTTTGCGGGCGATGGATTCGGCCACGCTGGCGAAATCGAACCACTGCCGTTCAGCGCCCATCTGCGCATGGAACACCACCTGGAACAATAGATCGCCCAGCTCGCTTTCGAGCGCCCGCGGTTCCCCGCGCGCAATGGCCTCGGCCACTTCGTACGCCTCTTCGATCGTGTACGGCGCGATGCTCGCGAAATCCTGTTCGCGATCCCACGGGCAGCCGTTCGCCGGATCGCGCAATCGGCGCATGATGTCCAGCAGCCGCGCCAGCGATCGTTGCGCCTTCGCGTCGGCTTCGTCGCTCACCCGCCCTCCTGAACCATGCGAACGAACGTGAGCAACATGCCGGCCGTTGCCCCCCAGATGTTCTGGCCCTGCCACGGGATGTCGTACAACAACATGTCTTCGTCGCCCACGCGTCGCAGGCGCGCCTTGTGATTACCCGGGTCGAACACGTGGCTCACCGGCACCTCGAACACCTCGGCCACTTCCGCGGGATTGAGCGTGAGCGAAAACGGTGGCGTGACCAGCGACAACACCGGCGTCACGCGATAGCCGCTGATGACCAGGTGGTCCGGTAGATAGCCGAAGACGTTCACGTGCGCCGGATCGAGGCCTATCTCTTCCTGCGCTTCGCGCAACGCGGCGCTCGCCACGTCGGCATCGGAAGGGTCGAGGCGGCCGCCGGGAAAGGAAATCTGCGCGGCGTGCCGCGTCATCTGCGAGGCGCGCTGCGTGAGCAGCACCGTCAGGCCTTCGGGCCGGTCCACGAGGGGCACGAGAACCGCGGCCGCCACCGGGTCGGCGGGAAAGTGGCGTTGCAGCCGGCGGCTGCGTTCCGCGTCGACGCCGAGCAGCCGCCAGTCGGCGATTTCGTGGTGAGGCTGCGAGCCTGCGAAACGCCGCAGGATGCGGCTGCGCAGTTCGTCCTCGTTCCTCAACCCTTCATCCTTCAACCCTGGCCTCCGCCGCCGTGCAGGCCGCCGCGCGTGAGCGCCGCCGGATCGAGCAACCTGCGCAGCTCGTCTTCCTTCAATCCGGACATTTCCAGCGCAACGTCGAACACCGCGCGACCTTCGGCATATGCGCGCTTGGCGATCGCCGCGGCGCGTTCGTAGCCGATCACCGGATTGAGCGCCGTGACCAGGATGGGATTGCGCGCGAGCGCCTCGTCGAGCCGCGCGACATTGGCTTGCGCGCCGACGACGCACTGGTCGGCGAGCGCGGCCGCGCCATTGGTCAGCAGGCGAATCGACTCGAGCAGATTGCTGGCGATGAGCGGCAGCATCACGTTCAGCTGGAAATTGCCCGATTGCCCCGCGATGGCGATGGCCGCATCGAATCCCATGACCTGCGCCGCCACCATGGCCACGGCTTCGGGCACCACGGGATTCACCTTGCCCGGCATGATGCTGCTGCCAGGCTGCAGCGCCGGCAGCTTGATCTCGCCGAGCCCCGCGAGCGGACCGCTGTTCATCCAGCGCAGATCGTTGCAGATCTTCATGAGCGCGACCGCGAGCGTGCGCAGCTGGCCGGAGAACTCCACCGCCGCGTCCTGCGAACCCATGGCGGCGAAGTAGTTTGGCGCCAGCGTCAGCGGCAGCTTCGTGGCCGTGCGCAGTTCCTCGATGACCGTGACGGCGAACTTCTCGTGCGCGTTGATCCCGGTGCCGATGGCCGTGCCACCCTGCGCCAGCGCCAGCAGCCGCGGTTCGCTCGCCTTGAGTCGCGCGATCGCGTTGTCGATTTGCGCGCGCCACCCCGAAGCCTCCTGGCCGAGCGTCATCGGCATCGCATCCATGAGATGCGTGCGGCCGGTCTTGAGCACGCCGGCCCACTCGGTTTCCTTCTGGAGCAGCACGGTACGAAGCCGCTCCAGCGCCGGATACAACTTCGCGCATTGCCGGAGCGCACCCAGGTGGATCGCGCTCGGAATCACATCGTTGCTGCTCTGGCACATGTTGACGTGATCGTTCGGATGCACCGGTCTGCCGAGCGCCCTGCCCGCCAGGCTGGCGATCACCTCGTTCACGTTCATGTTCGTGCTGGTGCCGCTTCCCGTCTGGTAGACGTCGACCGGGAACTGGTCCTGATGTTTGCCGCCGGCGATGTCGTTCGCGGCGGCGTCGATCGCCCCGGCCACGTCGGCGGGCAACAAACCAAGGCGCGCATTGGCGCGCGCGGCAGCGGCCTTGATCAGCGCCACCGCGGCAATGAACTCCCTCGGCAGCGGGCCGCCACCGATCTGCTGAAAATTGCGACTGGCGCGTTCGGTTTGCGCGCCCCACAAGGCGCCTGCAGGCACTTCGATCTCGCCGAAGCTGTCGTGCTCTTTGCGGCCAGGATTACTCTCGCCTTGGGATATCATGCGCGGCCAGTTTAGCCCCCCAGTTGAGGCATGTCTTTCATGGATTCCGCAGCACTCTTGGCGCTCTCTCCCGTCGACGGCCGTTATCGCAAAGGCGCCGACCCGCTTCGTGCGGTGTTGTCGGAAAGCGGCCTGATCCGTGAGCGTGTGCGCATCGAGGCGGCGTGGTTGTTGTCGCTGACGGAATCCGTACCGCAATTGCTGGCGCAGCCGCTCGGCGATTCCGTGAAGCAGGTGGCCACGAATCTCGCGCTCGAGCCGGGCGAGGACGCCGCGGCCGCGGTCAAGGCCATCGAGAGCCGCATCAACCACGACGTCAAGGCCGTGGAATATTTCGTGCGCGACAAGCTCGGCCAGGGCGGCGCAACGCCCGCGCAGCTCGAGCTCGTGCACTTCGGCTGCACTTCCGAAGACATCAACAATCTCGCCTACGCACGCATGCTTCGCTCGGCGCGCACGGTGTTGTCGTCCGAGCTCGACAAGGTCGTCGGCAAACTGCGGCAGTTCGCGCATGAACACGCCGCGCTCGCCATGTTGTCGCGCACCCACGGCCAGACCGCGAGCCCCACCACGCTCGGCAAGGAGTTCGCCAACGTGGTCGCGCGCCTGCGGCGCGCACGCGCCCGGCTCGACAAGGTCGAAATCCTCGCCAAGTGGAACGGCGCGGTCGGCAACTACAACGCACACGTCGCCGCGCTCCCCGGGGTCGATTGGCCGGCGGTGAGCCGCAAGTTCATCGAGTCGCAGGGGCTCGCATGGAACGAATACTCCACGCAGATCGAGCCGCATGACTGGATCGGCGAGTACTGCGACGCGCTCGCCGGCATCAACACCATCGTCATCGATTTCGCGCGCGACACCTGGGGCTACATCTCGCTGGGTTATCTTCGCCAGCGCGCGGTCGCCGGCGAGGTGGGCTCGTCGACCATGCCGCACAAGGTCAACCCGATCGACTTCGAGAACGCCGAGGGCAATCTCGGCGTCGCCAACGCGCTGCTGCACCACTTCGCCGCCAAACTACCCATCTCGCGCTGGCAGCGCGATCTCACCGACTCCACCGTGCTGCGCAACGTGGGCGTCGCGCTGGCGCACAGCCTCATCGCCTGGAACGCGTTGCAACGCGGCCTGGGCAAGATCGCCGCCGACCCGAAGACCATCGCCGCGGACATCGATCGCGCGCACGAAGTGCTGGGCGAAGCGCTGCAGACGGCGTTGCGCGCGGCCGGCGTGCCCAACGGTTATGAGCTGCTCAAGGATTTCACGCGCGGCACGCAGGTGGATCCGGCGGGCCTCGCGGACTTCATCGACAAACTACCGCTGCCGCCGGCCGAACGCGCGCGGCTCAAGGCTCTTGCACCGCAGCAGTACCTGGGCCTCGCCACGGAGATGGCGCGGTCTATCTAGAATCCGTCTCTTACGGCCAACCCGGGCGAACGCATAACGGTATGTGCTGATGCCACAACGTATATGTGACGCGTAAAGTGCGAACCAGCACACGTTTTCCTGTCGGTTTCGCTCAAAAGCCGATGAAAGCGTGACGCATTTGGCACAGGAATGCAGACGTGCCACCTAGGCTTCGGCGGGCACAGGTCACATTCGAATTCGGTTCTTGGATCCGGGGAGTAGTCGTCATCCATGACGACCGGGGAACTAGATTTCAACAATTTCTCGCAGCGCATATCGGCGCCGGGGGTCTCTTTGGCTGCAGTTTCCGGGACGCAATCCGAGCAGAACCAGATCCGCGTGATCAGCTCGCTCGAAGAGATGCGTGCCGCGGTGGACGCCGTGGCGGCCAGCGCCCAGCGACTCATGTCTATCTACACGCCGGACCTCGAGCCCGACCTGTACGACCAGAACGGCTTTCTCGAGATCGTCAAACGATTCGTCCTCGCGCGCCGGTTCGCCAAGGCGCGCGTGCTGCTGTCCGATTCCGGCCGGCTGCTCCGCGACAACAACCGCTTCGTCGCCATGGGCCGCAGGCTCACGAGCTGCATCGACATCCGCCCGCTGGCCGGCAACGCCAGACAACGTGCCTGCGCCTACCTGATCGCCGATGACCGCGCCATCGTCTATCGCGTGCACCAGGATCGCTGGGACGGCGTCGCCGATCTCAACAATCCGCCGGTGGCGCGCCAGTACCTCGACGAGTTCGACGAGATCTGGCACGCGAGCGCGCCCGACGAGCTCACGCGTCAATCCCTGCGCTGAGATCCGTCGTGCGCTGGAATCCCGAAGTGACCGTGGCCGCGATCGCCCAGGTCGACGGCCGCTTTCTCATGGTCGAAGAACGCATCAGCGGCAGGCTCGTGTTGAACCAGCCGGCCGGCCATCTCGAGGATCGTGAATCCCTGGTCGAAGCCGTGGTCCGCGAGACGCGCGAGGAAACCGCGTGGCGGTTCCACCCGGAGGCGCTCGTAGGTGTCTACCTGTGGCGCAATCCCGTCAACGAGCGCACCTTCATGCGCTTCGCATTCTGCGGCACCGCGGACGGACACGAACCGACGCAACCCCTCGACATCGGCATCGTTCGCGCCGTGTGGATGACTCACGAGCAACTGGTGGCGCAACCCGCGCGCCTGCGCTCGCCCCTGGTCCTGCGTTGCCTCGAAGACTTCCTGGCGGGCAAGCGGCAACCCCTCGAGTCGGTGGCCACGCTGTCGCTCGACACCGCCGTTCACATGGACGCCGCCGCAAGCCTGTAGGTCAAACGTTCCCGCGCCCAGGCGTACAATCCGCGCCGTGTCAAAAGCTTCCGAAAGAATCGTCGTCGGCATGTCCGGCGGCGTGGACTCCGCTGTTTCCGCGCTGTTGTTGAAACGCGCCGGCTTCGACGTGCACGGCCTGTACATGAGCAACTGGGAGGACGATGACTCCTACTGCACGGGGGCGCAGGACTTCCAGGATGCGCGCGCCGTGGCCGTCGAGCTCGGCATCCCGCTGCACCGCGTGAGTTTTGCGGAAGCCTATCGCGCACGCGTGTTCGAATATTTCCTGACCGAATACCGCGCCGGCCGCACGCCCAACCCCGACGTGCTCTGCAATCGCGAGATCAAGTTCGGCATTTGCCTCGACTACGCAACGCGGCTCGGCGCGCACCGCTTCGCCACCGGCCACTACGCGCGGCTGGAACACACGGCCGCGGGCCCGGTGCTGCTCAAGGCGCTCGATCCCGACAAGGACCAGTCCTACTTCCTGCACGCCGTGGCGCGCGAACACTTCGCGCGCGTGATGTTTCCGCTCGGCGAGCTCACCAAGACGGAAGTGAGGACGCTGGCGCGCGAGGCGGGGTTGCCCGTGTTCGACAAGCCCGACAGCACCGGCATCTGCTTCATCGGCGAGCGGCCATTCCGCGAGTTCCTGGCGCGGTACATTCCGACGACACCCGGCGACATCGTGACCGAACGCGGCGAGGTTGTCGGGCGGCACCGGGGGCTCGCTTTCTACACGCTGGGCCAGCGCGGCGGCCTCGAGATCGGCGGCCGCGCGGGACAACGCGAGGACGCCTGGTACGTCGCGGCGAAGAATCTCGCTCGCAACGAACTGCTGGCCGTGCAGGGGCACGATCACCCGTTGCTCGTCAGCCGTGCGCTGGCCACGGGCCCCTGCAACTGGCTGGTGCAGCCCGGAGCGCCCGAATTCGATTCGCAGATCAAGGTGCGTTATCGCCAGGCGGATCAGTCCTGTCACGCGACGGTGGACGAGGCCGGAGCGCTGCAGATCCGCTTCACCGAACCGCAACGCGCGGTCACGCCCGGACAATTCGCGGTGCTGTACGACGGCCCGCGCTGCCTCGGCGGCGGCGTCATCGAGCGCACGACTCCCCAGTGACGGGCTGAGTTAGAATGCGCGGCTTGTTTTCAGCGAGACCTTTGGAGAATTTTCAATGACCGGCAGTTCCAATACCCGTTCGACCCTGCAAGTGGGCTCACGCTCCTATGACTACTGGAGCTTCGCGAAACTTCCCGCCGACAAGGTCGCCCGACTGCCCTTCTCGCTCAAGATCCTGCTGGAAAACCTGCTGCGCTTCGAAGACGGCATCAACGTCACGCCCGACGACATCCAGGCCGTGCTCGACTGGGACGCCAAGGCCACGCCCTCCTACGAAATCGATTTCACGCCCGCGCGCGTCATCATGCAGGACTTCACCGGTGTGCCCTGCGTGGTCGATCTCGCCGCCATGCGCGAAGCCGTGAAGAAACTCGGCGGCGATCCGCAGCAGATCAACCCCATCAACCCCGCCGAGCTCGTCATCGACCATTCGGTGCAGGTGGACAACTACGGCAGCGTCGGCGCGCTCGCGGCTAACAACAAGATCGAATTCGAGCGCAACGGCGAACGTTACGCGTTCCTGCGCTGGGGCCAGACCGCGTTCCGCAACTTCAAGGTGGTGCCGCCGAATACCGGCATCGTCCACCAGGTCAATCTCGAATACCTCGGCCGCGTGGTGTTCCACAACGACACCGACGGGAAGAGCCTCGCGTATCCCGACACGGTGGTCGGCACCGACTCGCACACCACCATGATCAACGGCCTCGGCGTGCTTGGCTGGGGCGTGGGCGGCATCGAAGCGGAAGCTGCCATGCTGGGCCAGCCCATCCCGATGCTCATCCCGCAGGTCATCGGCTTCAAGATGACCGGCGCCATGAAACCCGGCTGCACCGCCACCGATCTCGTGCTCACGGTCACCGAGATGCTCCGCAAGAAAGGCGTGGTCGAAAAATTCGTCGAGTATTTCGGCGACGGCCTCGCCAATCTGCCGCTCGCGGACCGCGCCACGATCGCCAACATGGCGCCCGAATACGGCAGCACCTGCGGCATCTTCCCCATCGACGAGGAAACGCTGCGTTATCTCGAGTTGTCAGGCCGCCCGCCCGAGCAGATCGCGCTCGTCGAAGCCTACGCAAAGGCGCAAGGCATGTGGCGCGTGAATGGCGCGAAGCCGGCCGATTACACCGACGTGCTCGAGCTCGACCTCGCCACGGTCGAGCCCAGTCTCGCCGGCCCCAAGCGCCCGCAGGACCGCGTGCCGCTGTCGAAGGCGAAGAGCGTCTACCAGTCTTCGCTCAAGCTCATGGCCGAAGAGCGCAAGAAAAAACTGCCCGACGCCACCGGATGCGCCGAAATCCAGCTGGATGGCAACCAGGTCGAAATCCGCGATGGCGCGGTGACCATCGCCGCCATCACGAGCTGCACCAACACCTCGAATCCCTACGTGCTGATGGCCGCGGGCCTGCTCGCGCGCAACGCGGCGAAGCTCGGCCTCAAGTCCAAGCCCTGGGTCAAGACCAGCCTCGCGCCGGGCTCGCGCGTGGTCACCGACTACCTCACGAAAGCCGGCTTGTTAGCCCCGCTCGAGTCCATCGGTTTCAACGTCGTCGGTTACGGCTGCACCACGTGCATCGGCAACTCGGGCCCGCTGAAGCCGGAGATTTCCGCGGGCATCAAGGCGGGCGACATCGTCGCCGCCTCGGTGCTCTCGGGCAACCGCAACTTCGAAGGCCGCGTGCATCCCGAGATCAAGATGAATTTCCTCGCGTCGCCGCCGCTGGTCGTGGCGTATGCGCTCGCGGGCACCATGAACGTCGATCTCCAGACCGAAGTGCTCGGCACCGGTCCCGACGGCAAACCCGTGCTGCTCGCGAACATCTGGCCTTCCGACAAGGAAGTGGCCGACGCGGTGCATGCCACGCTCGACTCGGGCATGTTCCGCAAGAGCTACGCCAACGTATTCGCGGGTGAAGCGAACTGGCAGTCCATCCAGATTCCGCTCGGCAAGATCTACGACTGGAAGGAAGAGTCCACCTACGTGCGCAACCCGCCGTATTTCGAAGGCATGACCATGACGCCGCGCCCGGTCACCGACGTCACCGGCGCGCGCTGCCTCGCCTTGTTGGGCGACTCGGTCACGACCGACCACATATCGCCCGCGGGTGATATCGCCAAGACCAGCCCCGCCGCGAAGTACCTGGTTTCCAAGGGCGTGCAGCCCATCGACTTCAACTCCTACGGCGCACGCCGTGGCAACCATGAAGTCATGATGCGCGGCACGTTCGCCAACATCCGCCTGCGCAACCTGCTGGCGCCGGGCACCGAGGGTGGCGTCACCGTGCACGTTCCCACGGGCGAGCAGATGTCCATCTTCGATGCCGCCATGCGCTACAAGCAGGACGCCACGCCGCTGGTCATCCTCGCCGGCAAGGAATACGGCACCGGGTCATCGCGCGACTGGGCCGCCAAGGGCACCATGTTGTTAGGCGTGCGCGCCGTCATCGCCGAGAGTTTCGAGCGCATCCACCGTTCCAACCTCATCGGCATGGGCGTGTTGCCGCTGATGTTCCCGGTCGGCAAGGGTGCGGTGTCGCTGGGCCTCACGGGCAACGAGGTGTTCGAGATCACCGGCCTCAACAACGCCGAAGCCAAGACCGTACAGGTGGTGGCAACCCCGCCCAAGGGTTCGCCCGTCAAGTTCGAGGCGCGCGTCCGCATCGACACGCCGAAGGAGCGCGACTACTACCGCCACGGCGGCATCCTGCAGTACGTCTTGCGGCAGCTCGCTTCCAAGGCAGCCTGATGGTCGCCGCCGCTTCGACGGCGTTCTGCGAGGCCCTGGTCATCGGCCCCGCATCGCCGTCGGCGGCCGCCCGAACAGGCTGACGAACGCGCGCCGCATCCGCTCCGGATCGCCGAACCCGCAGTCGCGCGCGACCTGCTGCACTGACACACCGCCACTTTCGATCTGCGCACGCGCGGTCTCGGCGCGCAGCCGCATCACGGCCTTCGCCGGGCTGGTCCCCGTTTCGCCGTGGAACAGCCGCGCGAAATTTCGCGGGCTCATGCAGGCCTTCGCCGCGAGTGTTTCAACCGACAGGTGCTCGCGCAGGTGGGTGCGGACGTAGTCGAGCAACGGCGCAAACCGCCCGTCGGCACGTTCCAGCTCGAGCAGCGCGGAGAACTGCGACTGTCCACCCGGCCTGCGGTAATAGACCACGAGTTGCTGCGCCACCTTGCGCGCCACGGCTTCGCCGACGTCCTCGGCGATGAGCGCCAGCGAAAGATCGATGCCCGCGGTGATGCCGGCCGAGCTCCAGAATTTTCCGGCCTTGACGAAGATGCGATCGGCATCGAGCTTCACGCGCGGAAACCGCCGCGCGAAATCCTGCGTGCGCGTCCAGTGCGTGGTGGCTGCAAGTCCGTCGAGCAGTCCGGTGGCGGCTAGTATGTATGCTCCCGAGCAGACGCTGGCCACGCGCCGCGCCTGCGCGCCACAGCCGGCAACGAACTTCACGGTGCGCGGGTCCTTCGCCATGGCGCGCGTACCTTCACCGCCGACGACGATGAGCGTGTCGATGGATGCGGCGCGGCCCAACGCCACGGCATTCATGCTGGCGCCCGACGTGCTGGTGACCGCGCCCGGTTGTTTGGCGATGACGCGCAGCTCGTAACTGCCCGGCGAATATCGCTCGGCGATTTCGAATGCGGAGATCGGCCCGGCGGCGTCGAGCAGCTGGAAGTCCGGAAAGATGAGAAAGGCGATGCGTCGTTTCACGGAAGGGTTGGCATAAAACGAGGGATTAATGTCATTTCCGCCAGCAGGTTATTGGCCCAGCATTGCGGCGTCAATCTTCCACGCAGGAGTCCAGCATGGCCGCGCCGTTCCACGTCGTTTTCGCCCTCTACCCCAGGATCACCCAGCTCGATTTCACCGGGCCCTACGAGGTGCTCACCCGCCTGCCGGGCGCGCGCTGCGTGCTCGCGTCAGTCGCGGGAGGCGAGCTCGAAGTGGATTCCGTCATGCGCTTCTCGGGTCTTCGCCGCCTGGACAGCGTCGACGAGTGCGACCTGCTCTGCGTACCCGGCGGTTTCGGCACGGTGGCCGCGGTTGAAGACCAGGCCTATCTGGCCGCGATCCGCCGGCTCGGCGCGAAGGCGCGCTACATCACCTCGGTATGCACCGGCTCGCTGTTGCTCGCCGCCGCGGGCCTGTTGCGAGGCAAACGTGCCGCCTGCCACTGGGCCTGGCGCGACAAGCTGGCCGACTTCGGCGTGACCCAGGATCCCGCGCGTGTCGTTCGTGACGGCCTCATATTCACCGGCGGCGGCGTCACCGCGGGAATCGACATGGCGCTCGAAGTGATGGCGGAGATCGGCGGCCGCGACCTGGCCGAAACCGTGCAGCTCGCCATCGAATACGCGCCGGCCCCGCCGTTCGACTCCGGGCGCCCGGAGCTTGCGCGCGAGCCGGTAATCCGTGCGGCGCGCGCGCGCCTCGATTCCATGCGCACCGAGCGCGACGCGGCCATCGGCCGGGCCGCCGCCGCGCTCGGAGCCGCCTAACTTTCCGGGCTCCCCTCCCGGGCGCGCATGCGCGCCGAGACGGTGGCCCAGTCGATGCGCCGCGTGGCGATCATCAGCGTGGCCAGCACGCCGAACAGCAGCAGCGCGCCCATGAGCAGCGAGTAGTCCTCGGAGCGCAGGATCCAGTACAGCAGGGTGTACAGAGTGGCGAGGCCGGCGCCCGCGCCCATGGCGAGGCCGATTCGCCGCAGCACACCGGTGAGATAGGTGGTGATCAGCGCGACCAGCGCGCCCGCGGACGCCGCGTATGCCCGGTCGAACGTCATGTGCTCGGACAGCGCCAGCAGCAATAGATAGAACAGCGCGAGCGCCATGCCCACCATCAGGTACTGCATGCCGTGGATGGCGATGCCGCTCATGTGCTCCCAGAGGAAGAACGTCAGGAATGTGATGGCGATGAGGAGTACCGCGTAATGCACCGCGCGGTAGTTGCGCTGGTAGATGTCGACCGGCTCGTAGAACGCGACGCCGACGCCACTCTGCGCGAAGGCGACTTCCGCCGGCTCACCGGGCCGCACCTGGTCGTCGAACCAGCTCTGTCCGAAGTTGCGGTTGATCTCCAGTACCGACCATCGCGCGCTGAACCCCTGGTCGCTGATGTCGCTGTCGAGCGGCGCCGGCGAACCTTCGAAGCTCGGATGCGGCCATGCCGACTTGACCGCGATCTCGGCCTTGCGCGCCAGCGGCAGGAAGTTGAGCTGGCCGGTGCCCACCAGCGTGAGCTTCATGCGAAAGGAAATCGCCGAGCTCTCGCGCAACGCGGCCACGGGAACCGCTGCCGATATGCCGGCGGACCCCGCATAACCATCGGCCGACACCGACAGCCGCTCTCCCGCCACCTCGAGGTCGTCCACCGCGCGTAATGCCCGGGATTCGGAATTGAGCACCAGCAGCTTCGCCTCACCCCATTTCACCACACGTCCCTGGACGTCCGGCAGTAGTTGGGCGAAGTCGCGGTTCACGAACTCGCCATCGATGTGCACCTGCGCCTTGAACACCGGTGTCGCGTACAGGCCGACCTGGCGATAACCCGGCTCGGCAACGGCGCTGACGTTCAGCGTATCCGGAAGCACATGGAGCACGTTGCGCGTGATTTCGGTTCGCTGCGTTTCCCGTCCGGCCGCGGTCTGTTCGACGACCGTGCGCGTCGTCTCCACCGGAATCGCCAGCAGCACTCCGCCCGTCGTCTGCGCGCCGCCCAGGGATTCCGCCACGCGCATCGCGGCGGTCTGCCGCATGCCGACGCGCTCGCCGACCAGGCTCTCCACCTGCGCCAGCGGAACCAGCAGCACCACGACGAGGAAACCGATCACCAGCGCCTTGCCCACCAGCGGGGGAATGAATCTGAATCGTTCGGCCATCGCGCTCTCCGTTCCGTTGTTGCCGGCAGTCTCTTGAGCAATGTGGCCAATCGCGCGGCGCAATTGTGGCGAATCGTGGCAACGCCTTCGCTAACATGCCGGCATGCCCATCGCCATCTTCGACCTCGACGGCACCATCACTCATCGCGACACGCTGTTTCCGCTGGTGCTGCGATTGCTGTCGCGCCCCAGGCCGTGGCGCTTGCTGCGGTTGTTGCGCGTGGTGCCGGCAACCGTTCGCTTTGCGTTCGACCACGATCGCGGCGCGCTGAAGCAGGCCTTGCTGCGCGCCACCCTGCGAGGTTCACCGCGCGCCGCGTTGCAGGCCGCCTGCCAGACTTTCGTGAGCGACACCATCGCGCACCGCTGCTTCGCGGACGCGCTGGCCGCGATCCGCCGGCATCGCGACGCCGGCCACCACCTGGTGCTCATGTCGGCGAGTGTCGATTTCTACGTTCCGGAGTTCGGTCGCCAACTCGGTTTCGACGAGGTCATCTCGACCGGAGTCGCGTGGAATCGCGAACTGCTCGACGGCACGCTGACCACACCCAACCGGCGTGGCGAAGAAAAGGCGCGGTGCCTGCGCGCGCTCGCCGCGCAACGAAACGACAAGGAAATTTTTGCGTACGGCAACAGTGCTTCGGACCTGCCACACCTGCGACTCGCACGGCACGGCCTGCTGGTGAACGGCAGCCTCGCGGCGCGACGCGAAGCGGCGCAGATGCACGTGCCCTGCGCTGAATGGACTTAAGGGTCACCTAGGGCCCGCGAGGCCCCTGTGATCCGCATCACATTTATCGCGAGGCGCTGCTCCAGCGCGGGGCGCGCCACTCGGCGCATTCGACGCCAGTCACAACGCCTGCACGCTCCGGGGAACTACGATATCCACCGGAGTAATCCGTTGCTTCTGGAAAATGTCTAAAACACGGGGAAAAAAAAGGTCGCCCGGAACGCTTGCGCGCATTGCGGCCGCGCTCGCCTGCGTTTTTTCGACTGCCGCCCTCGCCACTCCGCCGCTCAGCGTCCAGCGCTACAGCCTCGAAGAAGGCCTCTCGCAGCAGGCCGTCAATGCCATCGTCCAGGACAGCGAAGGCTTCATGTGGTTCGGCACCGAGGATGGCCTCAACAGATTCGATGGTTACGAGTTCCGCCAGTTGCGCCACGATCGCGGCGACAGCGAAACCCTGCCGAACGGCTGGATCTCGTCGCTGGTGGCGAGCGACGAAGGATTGTGGATTTCCACCGATGGCGGCGGCGTGGTGTTTCGCAGCGCGCTCACCGGCAAGCTCGATGCGCCGGCGCTGCTGCGCGATGCGCCCGACCTGCAGCGCGTGCGCTCGCTGGCGCGCGACCGCCTCGGCCGGCTCTGGATCGCTTCGCGTGACGCGGGCGTCGCGATCTACGACGTGCGCAGCAATGAGCTTCACCGCGTTCGTCATTCGCCCAAGCTGCCGAACTCGCTCTCCGACAACTCGGTCTTCAGCCTCATTCACCTGCGCAACGGCGAGACGCTGGTCGGCACCGCGAGCGGCCTCGACCGCCTGACCGCGGCGAATCACGACGTCTCGCGAATTCCGCTGCCGCCGGAGCTCGCACCCGCGGGCCAGCCGCTGCGCGTGCGCGCGCTCACCGAATCGACCGACGGCACGGTGTGGGTCGGCACGGACGCAGGCCTCGGCCGATACGACGCACGCAACGGCCGCTGGCGCGTCTTCAAGGAAATTCCCGCCGGCGCACCGGGCCATGACACCGCGCTGCCGGACAACCGCATCCAGTCGCTGCTCATCGACAGCCAGGGTCGCCTGTGGATCGGCATGATCCGCGGATTGTCGTGGTTCGATTCGGCCACCGAGAGCTTCTCAAACTACCGGCGTGACGAAGCGGAAGCCCGCTCGCTGCCCGACGATTACGTGATCTCGCTGGCCGAGGACCGCGGCGGCTCGTTGTGGATAGGCACCAAGTTCGGCGGCCTCGCCAAGTGGAACCCGCGGACCTGGTCGTTCGGCCACGTACGCGCGAGCGCCGAAGAAGGTTACAGCGATCGCAACATCATCTCGTTCGCCGAGGACAAGCTCGGGCGCCTGTGGATCGGCACCTTCGGCAGCGGCATCAACCTGCTGGATCGCAGCACCGGGAAGGTCTCGCACATCCGCCACGTGAACGGCGTGCGCACGTCCCTCAGCGACGAACGCGTCATGGCCATGCTCGAGAGCAGCGCGGGCGACATGTGGGTGGGGACCATGGGCGGTGGCCTCAACCGCTTCGACCCCCGGACGCTCAAGGCCGAGGTATTCCAGCACGATGCCGATGTCCCGACGTCGCTGGGCGCGGCCGGCGTGATGAGCCTGCTCGAGGTCGACAAACAACTCTGGGTGGGCACGTTCGGCGGCGGTATCTCGCGCTTCGATGCCCGCACGCGCCGCTTCGACAACCTGCGCGCCGGCCCCGAAGACGGCTTGCACCTGTCGAGCGGCCGGGTGACCGCACTCACGCGCGATCGCGCCGGCCACGTGTGGATCGGCACCGATGGCGGCGGCCTCAACGTCTGGGACCAGAAGACCCGCCGGCTCTACTATTACCGGCGCGGCGCCAAGCAGCTCGACACGCTCAGCGCCGACACTATCTATTCGATCCTGGTCGACGACACCGGCGGCGTATGGATCGGCACGCGCGGCGGCGGTCTCGACCGCGTGCTCAATCCCGCCGAGGCGCCGCATGGCCTGCGCTTCGCCAACATCTCCGAAGCCCAGGGCCTGCCTAACAACACGATCTACGGCCTGCGCGCCGACGGCACCGGCAACATCTGGATCAGCACCAATTTCGGCCTGGCGCGCCTCGATCCCAGGACCCAGGTGATCCAGCGTTTTCACCGGCTGCACGGCCTGCAGGCCGAGGAATTCAATTTCGGCGCGCACTACCGCGACCGCAGCGGCAAGCTCTTCTTCGGCGGCGCCGCCGGCTTCAACTCCTTCTACCCGGAGGTGCTCGAGTTCAACGAGCGCCCGCCGCGCGTGGTCCTCACGCAGTTCCTCAAGCTGAACACGCCGGGCATCGTCGGCGTACCCGAGGAACGCATCGAGCGACTCGATCTCAGCCACAAGGAAGACGTCATCACGCTGAAGTTCGCCGCGCTGGACTTCGCCGATTCGCGCTCCAACCGCTACGAATACATGCTCGATGGCTTCGACAGCGATTGGGTGCGCGCCGACGAACGCCGTGCGGCGACCTACACCAACCTGCCCGGCGGCCAGTACGTGTTCCGCGTACGCGCCAGCAACAGCGACGGTGTCTGGAGCACCGAGGACCTCGCGCTGCCGATCGACGTTGCGCCGTCGCCGTGGCTGTCGCCCTTCGCGTTTCTCGGCTATGCACTGCTCGCCGTGTTCATGCTGCTCGCCGTCTGGTACGCGCAGCAGCGCCGCATCGCGCGCGCCGCCATGCACCGGCTGGAGCTCGAGCAGCAGGTGAGTGACCGCACCTATGAGCTCGCGCAGCGCAACCGCGAGCTCGAAGACGCGAACCGTCGCCTCGAGATGGCGAGCCTCAGCGATCCGCTGACCGGGCTCGCGAACCGGCGCTATCTCATGCAGCAGTTCCCGAGACTCATCGGCGACCGCCGCGCGACTTCGGGCCTCGCGGTCATGATCATCGATCTCGATGCGCTGAAGCCCATCAATGACCAGCATGGCCACGCCGCCGGCGACGAAGTCATCGTGGAAATCGCCAAGACGCTGCGCCAGGCCATCCGGCCCGACGACGTGCTGGCCCGCTGGGGCGGCGACGAATTCGTGGTCGTGGCGCAGGCGCAGCACGTCGAACACGCATGCATGCTCGCCGAGCGCGTGCGCGAGCGCATCGCCAAGATGAAGTGCGTGTTGCCGCGCGGCGCCGTGGTGCGCACCAGCTGCTCCATCGGCCTCACCTGCCTGCCGTTCGTTCCGGGAAACCCTGAGGCAGTCAGCTGGGAACACGCCATCAAGATCGCCGACCTCGCGTTGTATCGCGCCAAGCGCGGCCGCAACGCCTGGCGAGGCTGGTTCGGAACGGAACGCGTCGCGACATTGCAATCGGTGATCTCCGCGGTCGAATCGAATGTCGACGGCCTGATCGCCAACGGTGTCATCATTGAGCAAATGTCGACGCGCGGCAGCGACGACACGGTGAATGCGTTACGCGTGTTGCGCGAGGCGCGTTGAGGACACGACACGGAAAGTAGAGACAGCATGGACAGCGATATTCGAGATGCACTGGCCCGATCCCTTCCCGACCTCGCGCTGATCGTGCGACGCGACGGCGTCATCCTGTCGTGTGTCGGCGGCCACGCGGTGCGCGGCCTCAACAGCCAGGAAGAAGAGATCCCCGGCCGCAGCATCGACTCGTTGTGGCCGGAGTCCATCGCCTCGCACGTGTTGCAGACGGTGCGCAGGATTCTCAAGACACGCAAACCCGCGCAACAGCGCTACCAGGACGGCGATCTCAAGCTGGAGATGCGCTTCCAAGTGCAGGGCTTCGATCGCGTGCTGGTCGTCTGCCGCGACCTGGGCGAAGGCGCCACGGCCAACGACTCGGGCCTGTACCCGCAGGGCGTCAGCAACATGCTGCCGCATCGCGACGGTTTCGAAAAATCGCTGCGCATGGCGCTCGACATGGCCGCGCTGCGCGAAGACACCGTCGGTGTCGCGCTGGTTCACATCGGCGGCTACGTCACCTATCAGCGCGTCTTCGATTCCGCGCTCGCCAATCGCCTGCTCGAATGCGCGGCGAAACTGGTCGCCGAAAATCTTCCCGATACCCGCAACAGCCTGCCGCGCGTCGCGCGCGTTTCCGACGACGTCATCGGCGTCGTGCTCACCGACATCCGCACTCGCGCGGATGCGGAAAGCACCGTCGAAGGAATCGTCAAGGCGCTGCGACACCCGGTCGATCTCGACGGGCAGATCTTCCAGCTCGCGCCGCAGGCCGGCGTCACTCTTTCCGGCACCGACGGCGAGCGCGCCGTCGAGCTCATCGAGCGTGCGCTCACCACGCTCGATGCCGGCCGGCGCCAGGGCGAAAACCAGCTCGTCACTTTCTATTCCGACACGATGCGCCTCGCGTCGCTGACTCGTCTCGACTGGAGCCAGGAGCTCACGCAGGCCATCCAGAACGACGAGCTCGAGCTGCATTACCAGCCGCGCCTGCTGCTCTCGACGCGCGAGATCGTCGCGGTCGAAGCTTTCCTGCGCTGGCCTCACAAGATTCGCGGTCACGTGCCCACGTCGGAATTCCTGCCCATCGCCGAGCTCTCCGGACTCTCGGTGCAGCTCGGGCGATGGGTGTTGCGCCGCGCCTGCCGCGACCTGGCGGTGCTCGCCGAACGCGGCTACCCCAACGTGCGCGTGTCGGTGAACGTCGGGCGCCAGTACCTGTCGGCGGAAAGCCTGGCCGAAGACGTCACGAATTCCGCGCGCGAGGCCGGCATCGAACCCTCGCAGCTCGATCTCGAGATCACCGAACAGATGTTGTCGACCGGCCGGTCGGGGCTCGCGGCGCTGCACCAGCTTCGCGGCCACGGTGTTCGCGTGCTCGTCGACGACTTCGGCACCGGTTACGTGTCGCTCGGCAAACTACGCAGCTCGCCGCTCGACGGCATCATGATCGACCGCTCGTTCGTCGAGGAAGTGGGCCATGATCACGAGGCGCGCGCCGTGTGTCGCGCCGCCATCGCGCTCGGACTGGCGTTTGGATTGCGGGTGGTCGCCGAAGGCATCGAGAACGAGGCGCAGGCACAATTCCTCATCGCCGAACAGTGCCACGAAGGACAGGGCCACCTTTTCTGTGCGGCCATGCCGCTCCAGAACCTGTTGGACAAAATATTGCCCGCCGGCAAGGAAGCGCCAGCTTCTGTTCAACACGTTGCCCGTCGTTGACATAGCGCACGGATTTAACCGGGTCTTATCAGACTTGCGTCACATTTTTCCCGAGATACGCGTCACACACGCACGCTCCTGAATTGCCGTTCCCGCCTCTAATGGCCCCGTCTGCAATAGCAGGCTGGGGCCAACTGAAGAGGCGTCGATGTACACAAGTGTTGGAATTGCCGCTCGCGTTCTCGGAGCGATCGCACTCGCCGGGCTCGTCTCGTGTTCCGCTGCGCCGTCGGACACCCCCAGGAGCATCGTCGTTGCCGACGCCGGCACTGCACACAGCTACATCGTCGAAGGCGACAGCACCGAGAGCGCCGCACGCGCGGTGAATGCGGCGGGCGGCAAGGTGGTCTCGCGATTGGGCGTCATCGACGCCGTGGAAGCCTCGCTGACCAGCGCCCAGCACCAGACCGTGCTCGCCATCCAGGGCGTCAAACAGGTCACCCCGAATTCCCCCATCACCACGCTGGCCGCCGCCAACGTGCGCGACAACTTCGAAGTCGGCTCGTTCGGCAACAACGACGGCACGCATCGCTGGTACGGCGACTGGGTCGAATCCAACGACAACAACGGCCCGTACGACGGCAAGGTCGCCATCGGCTGGATCGACCGGGGCGGCAAGCGCCTGATCATCGGCGGCAACGGCACTATCTACCGTCGCGCCGCCACTCCTTCGACCGCGTCCACGGTCACGCTCAGGTTCAAGAGCTCGCGCGGTTATCTCGAGGCCGGCGACTACCTGGCCGTGCAGGCCAGCGCCAACGGCGGCTCGAGCTGGACCGAGGTCGGCCGGATCACCGGCGCGGCCAATGACAGCAGCTTCGTATCGCACAGCTTCAACATCACGGCGTTCCGCGGCCGCAATACCGCGATCCGCTTCGTCGCCTCGATGGACCAGTCGTTCCCGGGCGACTGGGTCGATCTCGATGACGTCGAAATCAGCTACACCACCAACTACGGCGAAGGCGATCCGACCATCGTCGACGTGAACGCGCAGAACGTGCACAACGCCGGCATCCGCGGCCGCGACGTGGGCGTTGCCATCGTCGACACCGGCTACTGGAAGCTCAACTCGCTCGACAAGGATTCCTCGGGCGCCGGACGCGTGGCCGTGCAGTACGACGCCGTGCGCAACGTCGTCGACAGCACCTGGTCGTCGGTCTCGACCGATACGAATGGTCACGGCACGCACATCACCGGCCTCATCGCCAGCAGCCGCAAGGACAGCAGGAACCGTTACTTCGGTGTCGCACCCGATGCGCGCATCGTGTCGGTCAAGGCGTTCGCCGAAGACGGCTCGAGCAGCTACGCCACGGTGATCCGCGCCATCGACTGGGTCATCACCAACCGCACCCAGTATGCAATTCGAGTCCTGAATCTTTCGCTAGGGGCCCCGGCGCGTTCGCGCTATTGGGACGATCCGCTAAATAAAGCCGTGATGCGTGCGTGGCAATCCGGCATTGTCGTAGTCGTGTCAGCGGGCAATAGCGGACCGCTGCCGCAGACCGTCGGTGTACCGGGCAACGTGCCCTACGTCATCACGGTCGGCGCGATGACCGACAGTTATTCGACCAACAAGAACGATGACCGCCTGGCCTCGTTCTCGTCCACGGGCCCGACCTTCGAGGGCTTCGTGAAGCCCGATCTCGTCGCGCCCGGCGGTCACCTGTGGAGCTTCATGGCGACGTACCAGAAGATCGCCGTCGACCATCCTACCTACATGAACAACGGCGACTTCTTCACCATGTCCGGCACGTCGCAGTCGGCCGCGGTGGTCTCGGGTGTCGCCGCGCTGGTGCTCGCCGCCAATACACATCTGACGCCCGACCAGGTGAAGTGCCGCATCATCGCGAGCGCGAAGCCGGCGGTGAACAGCAATGGCACGCTCGCCTACAGCGTGCTGCAGCAGGGCACCGGCCTGGTGGACGCGGAACGCGCCGTGTATGGCACGGAAAACAACTGCGCCAACCAGGGCCTCAACATCACCGCCGATCTCAACGGCACGCAGCACTACATGGGCAGCGTGCGCCAGTCGGCCGATGGCATCTTCAAGGTCACCGGCCCCAACGGCTCGCTGCTCGATCAGGGGTATGCCTGGGACCAGGGATATGTCTGGGAAGCAGGCTACGCGTGGTCCACGGGTTACGTCTGGCATCAGGGCTACGTGTGGATGCAGGGCCAGATCTGGCCGCAGGGTTACGACATCCCGTGGGTGGACGGTTATCCCGCGAACATCGGCAACTCGGTGAGCCCCGCCACCTCCATGTCGATCAATTCCTGGGTCGCGCCCGAATAACGCTTGAGCGGAGGCGGTCCCGTTTGGGACCGCCTCGCCTCGATTCTCAGGGCTGGTGCCGCGGCACCTCCACCTGCACCGACTTCCTGACGGTGTTTCCTGACCGGTCGAAACCTTCGACCTCGATCGTGTAGACGCGCCCTTCTCCCTGCGGATCGCGCTCGGCGCGCAATTGCACGGTCAGGTCATCGACGACCACGATGTCCGGTGCATGCGGAGGCAGAGACTCCGGCTCGCTGCTCGTGACATTCACGATGCGCGCGAAAGGCCAGTGGTCGAGAAGATCGACGAGCTCCGCGTCGATGGTCACCTCCTCCAGTTGATTGTGAGGCGGCCACAGTTGCGTCTTCGACGCCGCGAGCTTGTAGAACGCCGGCGCACCCGTGTCCGCATGCCACACGTTCGGAAAATGCCAGTCCGCCATGCCGTCGCCGATGAAGAACGACGGATGCGGCGGCTGGTTGTATCCCACGTTCTGCCAGGCAATGGCCGTGCGGTACTGAGTGTCGTGCATCAGCGTGAACAGGCGACTGGTGGCCGGGATGGTGGTGGAGTAGATCCGCAACGACAGGTTGTCCGCCGAACGGAAGATCACTTCTTCGCGCCAGTCACCCAGGATGTCGCCGGTCAGCGCGGCATTCTGCTTGGTGCCGTTGTTGGACGCCGCGCCGTCCGCCGTCAGCAGTCGCGTCAGCGTCGAGGTGTTCCAGTCCCACTTGCTGACCCAGTTGCCGTCTTCGATTTCACGCAGCGGATCCGCGTCCCACCACACGGCATGATTCACCGAGGTCGGCACGTCGGCCACGCGGTTGCCCTGCGTGTCGAGCAGTCCCACGGCCGTGGCGCCCCAGAATTCGTTACCGGGCGTACGCGGATCGATGTCCGCAGTCATGCCGCGGCCCACGTCCTGCCCGGGCACGAAGCTCCAGACGACCTGTCCGTCGAGCGCGTCATACAGCGCCATGCCCGGAGTGCCGAGGCTCAGCGTGTTGCCCTCGCTTTCATGCACGCCATACACCTCGAGACCCGGGCGCGAAGGCACCAGGTCGCCCACGTGCAGCGCGTCGCCATGGCGCAGCCCCGTCGAATAGAGGCCGGTGCCGTTGTCATCGACGACCATGGAGCCGTAGATGATTTCGTCCTTGCCGTCCGCGTCGACATCGGCCACCGACAGATTGTGGTTGCCCTGGCCCGAGAATGGCGACGAGCCCGTCCACGGGAACCGCCCACCCACCGCCGCACCCGAGTCGAACACCCAGCGTGAAGTGAGCACGCCCTCGCGATAATCCCAGGCCGCGAGCACCGAGCGGCCGTAGTAGCCGCGCGCCATGATCACGCTGGGCAGGTCGCCGCCGAGGTACGCGACCGCGGCCAGGAAGCGGTCGCCGCGGTTGCCATTGTTGTCGTTATTGCCGTTGCCGCCGATGCCACCCCAGCCATCGATGGGATCCCGGCCGGCAATGTAGTTAGTCGTGGCGAGCGCGCGCCCGGTCAGCCCGTCGAACACCGTGAAATATTCCGGGCCCGCCAGGACCTTGCCGTAACGCGCATCGTTCGTGGCCGGCACCTGGATGCCGTCGTTGGCCACCAGCAGCGAACGGTAGTCCTTGCTGGCATCGCCGATGACAGCGCCCACGCCGTCGACCGTGCCGTCGGCGGTCTTGCACGCCACTTCGGCGCGTCCGTCGCCGTCCAGGTCGTACACCATGAACTGCGTGTAATGCGCGCCCGCGCGGATGTTGCGCCCGAGGTCGATGCGCCACAGGAACGTGCCGTCGAGCTTGTACGCATCGATGAGCTGGCGGCCCGAAAGGCCCGCGGACGCATTGTCGCGCGCGTTCGACGGATCCCACTTGAGCACGATCTCGTATTCGCCATCGCCATCGAGATCCGCGACGCTGGCGTCATTGGGACTGTAGGTGACCGCCTGTGTGGGGTTGCCGGCCGGCACTTCCACGTTGCCTCCCGCCGGCCGCTGCAGCGGCATGGTCAGGTACGGCAGGATCGCCGAGTTCGCCGGCACCGTGAAGGCGCGGCTGGCCTCGAGCTCCACGCCCCTGAGCACCGGACGCACGCTGTAAGCATTGGGCTGCGTGAGATCCGCGGTGGTGTCGATGAAGTCCGTGGTGGCCTTGTAGGGCTCGTCGTTGAGACGCACCGGCGCCGCCCCACCGGTCGCGCGATAGAGATTGAACCTGAGGCCCGACGGGTCGGTGCCTAACAATCTCCAGCCTATGTAGACCGAGTTGTCGGAAGTGCGTAACGCGACGACACCGCGACCCAGGTTCTCGACGGCATGTCGGCCCGGCGGTGGCGTGGCATTGACGGACGTGGATGCGAGCAGGCACGCGAAAGCCGCGGCTGCAGTGATTCCCCTCTTCATCGAAGCCTTCCTTTTCTATATTGGTTTGGTCCGCGCGCGACCGAGCATATCCGTGCACGATTCGCGCAGCAACGCGCAAGTCCGATCAGTTTCGGTAATTACTCACGCCGCCGGCGGCTGCGCCGGCTTGCTGCGGCGTTCGATGGGCACGAAGCGGACAGGAAGTCTCGGCCGCAAGTCGATGATTTCCCGGGTCCCTGGCTGATGGTGAATGTCGATCAGGACCTCGTGGCCCGACTCCACCGACACGACTCCGGCGGACACCAGCGAATTCAACGCCGACGACAGGGGCTGCGCCCCTGGCAGGTAAAGCGTGAAACCGGCGACGGGCCCGATCTTCACTCCATTGGGCGGCGCCACGTCTTCGACCACCGCCGGGCGCGCAAAGGGTAGATAGACCAGCAACGGCTCGTTCGCCGGTATGTCGCACGCAACCTCGATGGAGAAGCCCGCCGGAAAATACTTCGGCACGTAGGTCCAGGAGCGGAACGGAGTCGGCGACCCTTCCGCCCCGGGCCGCAGCACGAAACCGATGGGGCAACCGCCGTTGGCCCGATTCACCCAGCGGTCCCAGAGCCCCGTGCGCTGCACTTCCGGCTTCCGGGCCTCCTCGAAGTTCTCGAACCAGAGCAGCTCCAGGTAAACATTGCGAAAGAAGAAGCGTCGATTGACGGTGCCCTGCCCCGGATGTTCGTTGCCGGGGCCTTCATGCAGCCCGCGCGCGAGCAATACGTCCGCTTCCGGCGCGCCGGAATCGCAGAAGATCATGATGTGATCCAGCTCGGGCGCAGCCATTGCGCCTCACATCGATGTGCGCACTTGCCACAGCTCCGGGAAGAACTTGAGCTCGAGTGCCTTGGCCAGGTAGGAAACGCCGCCCGTGCCACCGGTGCCTGGCTTGTAGCCGATCACGCGTTCGACGGTCTTGAGGTGATGGAAACGCCAGAGCTGGAACTTCTGGTCGAGGTCGGTGAGCCGCTCGGCCAACTCGTACAGATCCCAGTCCTTTTCCGCATTGTGATAGACGCCGAGCCACGCGGCCGTGACGGCTTTCGAGGCCACGTACGGCTCGGAAAAGTCCCGCTCGATGAGCTCCTCGGGAATGCCGTAGCCGCGGCGGGACAACAACCGCAGCACTTCGTCGTAGATGGAGGGCGCATTCAGCGCGAGCTCCAGCTTCTCGAGGTCGGCCGGGGCGCGCTTGTGCACGGCGATCACGTCGCGATTCTTGTTGCCGAGCTTGAACTCGAGCATGCGGTACTGGTGCGACTGGAACCCGGACGACCGGCCGAGCGTGTTCCTGAAAGAGGAATATTCGAACGGCGTGAGCGTCGACAGGACGCTCCAGGCGCCTAACAACTCTTCCTGCAGCCGCGAAATGCGCGCCAGCATCTTGAACGAAGGATCCAGGTTGTCGCGGCGCACGCACTCGAACACGTGGTCGAGCTCGTGCAGGAACAGCCGCATCCACAGCTCCGACACCTGGTGGACGATGATGAACAACATCTCGTCCTGCTCGATGGAATTGGGCTTCTGGGCGTCCAGCAGCTTGCCGAGCTGAAGGTACTCGCCGTAGGACTGCGAGGTGCCGAGGTCCCAGTGCACACCTTCGTTTTTCAGATCGACCTTGTTTTCGCCCATTTGTTCGCTTTGTTCAATCGTCCGAGAAAACCCACCGCGGCACGTGGCGCCAGCCCTTCACGAGCTCGCGATCGAGCGCGCGCCAGTCGGCGCAATGCCGTTCCACGGCCTGCCAGAAGCGGGCCGAATGGTTCATGTGTTGAACATGCATCAACTCGTGCACGATGAGGTAGTCCACCACGCAGGAACGCTGAAACAGCAGGCAGCAGTTGAGACTGATGGTACCCCGCGCCGAGCAACTACCCCAGCGCGAGCGCTGTCGCCGCACGGAAACCCGTGAATAACTCACCCCGGTGGCCGCGGCCAGCGCCGCCACGCGCGGCGCCAACCCTGCATGCGCCCTGCGCATCAACCAGTTCCGCAGGGCGGCACGCAATTTGCCGTTCGAAGCGGCGCCGGTGATTCGCAGCACGCCCTCTCCGGCATCCACGAGCCGCAACGCGCCCGACCCGCCCACCACCTGCAGGCGCCAGGTTTCGGACAGCGCCCGCAATTCGAGCGTGGCCGGCGGAAACGGCTGCGGCTCCGGACGATTTCGCAGCGCGATGGCGCGCTTGCTGTCTATCCACTCACGATGCGCGGCGATGAAGAGCTCCACCTCGCGCGGCCGCGCGCGCGGCGGCACGACCACCTCGACGCGCGCATCCGGATAGACGCGGATCGAAAGCCGCCGCGCGCGCGCGCTGACGCGAATAAAAAAAGCATGGGGGCTGCCCCCATTTTCACCGCCACCCCACCCGCTCCACAGGTCCATCTGAAAATGGGGGCTGCACCCATCCCCTTTCCGTTCGCTGACCTTCTTCTCTCCCCCGTCACTCATATCTCCGCCGCCAGCGTGACCCCTTCGCGGATCGCCCTTTCGGCGTCGAGCTCGGCGGCCAGCAACGCGCCGCCGATCACGTGCACGGGCTTGCCGGCCGGCGCGAGTTCGGTGGCGAGCGCATTGACGGACTCCTGCCCCGCGCAGATGACCACATGCTCGACGGCCAGCACTTCAGGCCCCGCCGAGGTCGTGATGTGCAAACCGGCGTCGTCGATGCGCTGATAACTCACGCCGTTGCGCATCACCACGCCGCGCTGCCTGAGCGCCGCGCGGTGGATCCAGCCGGTGGTCTTGCCCAGCGTCTCGCCGAGCCTGCCGGCCTTGCGCTGCAGTAGATAGACGCGCCGCGGCGACACCGCCGGCCGCGCCGGAACGAGGCCGCCACGCTGCGTGAGCGTGCGGTCGATGCCCCACTCCTCGAAGTAATCCTTGCCCGGTTGATGCGTGAGAAAAGTCGCCACGTCGAAGCCGATGCCACCGGCCCCGACGATGGCCACCGAATCGCCGGCCTGGCGGCCACCTCCGAGCAGCTCGGGATAGGAGATGACCTTCGGATGATCGATGCCTTCGATTACCGGCACGCGCGCAGCGACCCCGCTCGAGATGATGAACGCATCGAAGCCGCTGGCAGAAAGACTGGCCGCATCCGCGGTGGTGTTGAGCCTGAGGTCGACCCCCGTGAGCTCGATGCGCCGCGCGAAATAACGCAGCGTGTCATGAAAGTCTTCCTTGCCCGGCACTTCCCGCGCGTAGCGGAACTGCCCGCCGATCTCGTGCGCGCGCTCGAACAGCGTCACGCGATGGCCGCGCTCGGCGAGCGTGGTGGCGCAGGCAAGTCCCGCGGGCCCTGCACCGACCACGGCGATGCGCTTGACGGCTCGTGTGCTCTCGATGCGAAGCTCGGTCTCGTAGGCGGCCAGCGGATTCACCAGGCAGGTGGCGCGCTTTCCCTCGAACACCTTGTCGAGGCAGCCCTGGTTGCAGGCGATGCAGGTGTTGATATCCCGCTCGCGTCCTTCGGACGCCTTGCGCGGGAATTCCGGATCCGCGAGCAGCGGCCGCGCCATCGACACCAGGTCCGCGTCGCCCGCGGCGAGCAACGCTTCGGCGTCCTCGGGCGCATTGAGCCTGTTGGTGGCGATGACCGGCAGGCGCGTCGCCGCCTTGATGCGCGACGACACCCAGCCGAATGCGCCGCGCGGCACCACACCCGCGATGGTCGGAATGCGCGCTTCGTGCCAGCCGATGCCGGTGTTCAGCATGGTGGCGCCGGCGCCTTCCATCTGCGACGCGAGCCATTCCACTTCGGCGCCCGTGCCGCCGCCTTCCACCAGGTCGAGGCCCGAGATGCGGAAGATGATGATGAATTTCGGGCCGACCGCCGCGCGCGTCTGCCGCACGATTTCGAGCGCCAGCCGCGCGCGTCCCACGAGATCTCCGCCCCACTCGTCGGTGCGCTGGTTGGTGCGCGGAGCGAGGAACTCGTTGATGAAGTACCCCTCCGAACCCATGATCTCGACGCCGTCGTACCGGGCTTCCTGCGCGAGCACTGCGCAATTGACGAAGTCCGCGATCTGGTCGCGCACACCGTCTGCGGACAAGGCGCGTGGCTTGAAGCGGTTGATCGGTGCGCGCACCGCGGAAGGCGCGACCACCAGCGGGTGATAACCATAACGGCCGGTGTGCAGGATCTGCATGCAGATCCTGCCACCCTCGGCGTGCACCGCCTCGGTCACGAGCCGATGACGCGCCACTTCGCGTTGCGAAGAAAGTTTGCCTGCGAAAGGTTTGGCC
The DNA here is from genome assembly GCA_035765415.1 of Steroidobacteraceae bacterium. Lineage (GTDB taxonomy): Bacteria > Pseudomonadota > Gammaproteobacteria > Steroidobacterales > Steroidobacteraceae > CADEED01. The sequence goes on from DASTXR010000097.1 coordinate 223,817, forward strand.
CAGCCCGCGCGGTTCGGCGCGATGCCACCGCTCACCAGCAGCCCGGCTCCGCCGCGCGCCCGCGCGGCGAAATACGCCGCCAGCTTGGGGAAGTCGCGCGCGCGATCTTCCAGGCCCGTGTGCATCGATCCCATGACGATGCGATTCGGCAGGCGCGTGAAGCCCAGATCGAGTGGGGCAAACAGGCGCCCGTATTTCATGGGCAGCGAGTTTAGCCGTGTTGGCGGCTCAGCGTGTGATCTGTGCCATCAGCTGCCGCGCAAACGCGTAATCCGGCGCGATCAGCAGCGATCGTTCGAGCGCTTCGCGCGCGGCCACCACGTCACGCATGTCGTACAGCGCACGGCCGAGGAAGGCGTAGGCTTCGGCGGCGCCCCACTCAGGAGTGCTCGAGGCGGCGGCGCGCGCCTGCTCGAACATGACGGTGACGTTGCGCAGGTTCTTGAGCGCGGCGGCCTTGCCATCGAGGTTTTTGCCGGCGCGTTCGAACATGGCCAGCGCCTCCACCAGCCGCACGCGCGGATTCTTCGGCTCGAGTTTCACCGCCTCGTCGATGCGCGAACCGATGCGGCCGCCACCGAAAGGAATGGAGCTCATCTCGCGACCGGCGAGCGTGCAGGCCGTGGCGAGCGCATAGGCTTCGGCGCGATGCTTGCGGTTCTCGTCGGTTTCATCGAGGCCGAGCGGCACCTTCGGCAGTGCATCCACGAGCTCGTCGGCCTCGTCGCCGCAGTCGTCGATGGCGTCTTTGGCCTCGGATTTCCTGACGCCGGAGAGCACCTGCGCCAGCCGGTAGTGCGTCAGCGCGCGGAAATACCAGCGCGTGACCGCGTCGTCATCGGCCGCGGATTCCCCCTCTGCCGCGATCGGCTTCAGGGCATTGAGCACGTTGTTCAGGGCGCGCGCATCGTTGGTGTAGTACGCGTACTGAATGCGCCCTTCGATGTCGCCCCAATCCGGAGCGCCCTGCGCAAGCACCGGCGACGCCGCGCCGGTCAACACCAGCACCAGCGCCCAGATGTTCTCCACCCGCCTCCGTGACGACATCACAACTCGCGCAGGCCGCTGGTGATGGGCATGCGCGCGGCGCGGATGCCAGGGAGGATGCTGGCGACGAACGTGAGCAGCAATCCGTAGATGATGCCGACGATCATCAGACCCGGCGTCACCGTGAATGCGTAGGTGATCTGGCTGAACGTCTGGAAGTTCATCGTCGAGCTCTGCATGCCGTTGAGCAGCACCAGCGCCAGCAAGCCGCCCAGCAATCCGCCCGCGGCGCCCAGCAGCAGCGCCTCGATGATGACCGAGAACACCACGGGCGCGGCGCCGAAGCCCATCGCGCGCAGCGTGGCGATTTCGCGGACGCGGCTCGCCACGGCATTGAGCATCGTATTGACCGCCGCGAAGATGGCAGCGAGACCCATCAGGATCGCGAAGAAGATGCCCGCCCCGGTGATGAGCGTCGACATCATCTCCTGCTGTTCGGCGTAGAACTGCGGTTCACGCGTCACGGCCACCTGCAGCTGCGGGTTCTTGGTCAGGTTGTCCTTGAGCTTCTTGAGCGTCGCGTCGGATTCGTCCGTGAGGCGGACGCGCACCGACTGGAAACTCGTGCCGCGATTCCACACCTGCTGCACGAGGCGCGCGTCGGCCCAGGCTTCCGACTCGGCGATGCCGCCATCGTCGCTGAAGCGTCCGACGATTTCCCAGTCCGCGTTGCCCCAGCGCACTTTCCTGCCTACCGCGATGTCCTCGTAGTTCGACGCCACGCCATCGCCGACCATGATCTCGTTCGTGCCCTCACGCATCATGCGTCCTTCTTCGATCCTGAAGGACTTGCGCAGCAGCGGCGCCGACGGCGACACGCCGCGGAACGGCAGGTTGGCGGAATTCGCGTCGGCCTCCTTGTTCTTGAGCTTGCCCTCGGTGAGCACGTACAGCTCGGCGGAGTAAAGCGGCCTGCTCTTGTCGTCCTTCCTGATGCCCGGCGCTTCGGCGATGAGCGTGACCTGGTTGAGCCCGAATCCCGAGCTCATCTCGTTCGTCGAGCCCGAGCGCAGGATGATCGCGACATCGGGCGAGCCGGAAAGCTCGAGCGCCTGCTTGAACCCCGCCGCGATCGACAGCACTGCGATCAGCACCAGCGTGACGCCGCCGATGCCGACCACTGCGACCAGCGACGACGCCCAGCGCTCCGGAATGTTGCGCACGTTCATCGCGGTGACGGCGCCGATCTGTGAGAAAGCGTTTGCCATGTACGTGTCCTCAGCCCTTGCGCAATGCGTCGGTGATCCGGAGCCGCATCGCGGACACCGCCGGCCACAGGCCGGTGATGACTCCCAGCGCAATCATGAGCACCAGGGCAGTGATGATCGTGCTCTGCCCGATCTCGAACACCGGGAAATACTTCTTCATGAAACTCGCCATGCCGCCCACCGCGACATAGGCCAGCCCGAACCCGATGAGTCCGCCGAGCACGGTGAGAAACACCGCCTCACCCACGATGAGCCGCAGCACGGAACCCGCGCTGAATCCCAGCGTCTTCAATACACCGATCTCGTTCGTGCGTTCGCGCACCGACTGCGCCATCGTGTTCGCGGTCACCAGCAACATCGTGAAGAACACGGCGAACACCACGGACACCAGGATCTTGCCGATGTTGCCCAGCTGCGCCATGAACTGCTTGGTGAACGCCTTCTCGGTCGCCGTCTTGGTTTCGTCGGACGAATTGGCGAACAGCGCGTCGATGCGCTTGGCCACCGCTTCGGACTGGTCAGGGTCGGATACCTTGACGGTCATCCAGCCGATCTGGTCTTTGCCGAACATCAGCGACTCGTTGTAGTAGTCGTAGTGGAACATGGCGCTCTGGTTGTCCCAGCCCGCGCTGTTCTCCACCTTGTAGATCGCGACGATGTTGAATTCCCAGGTGTCGCTGTTGTTGGCCTTGCGGAAGATGGACGACTTGATGGGCACGCGATCGCCTTTCTTCCAGCCATAGGTCTCGGCCAGCACCTGGCCTATGACCATGCCCTGGCGGTCCCGCTGCCAGGCGGCGAACTCTTCCGGCGTGATCTTCACTTCCGGATACACCTTGAAGAATTCGTCGACGTTCATCGGGAACACCGGGATCTGCGCTTTGCCGTCCCGGTAGACGCCGCCGAACCAGTTGAGGTGCACCACCGAGCTCACGCCTTCGACCGACTGCACCTTGCCGTAGTGCGACACCGGGAAGGAATCGATGATGGACACCTTGCTGATGGAGATGAGCCGGTCAGCACCCGTGAGGTTGACGGCCTTGCTGAGCGAGGTGCGCAACGCATCCAGCATCCCGAACATCAGGAACGCGAGGATGATGGACAACAGGGTGAAGACCAGCCGCAGCTTGCGCCGCGTGAGGTTCGCCCAGACGAATGCCAGCCAGGACATTTACTTGACCTCCCGCTCGAGGCGCCCCTTCTCGAGGTGCAACGTGCGATTGGCGCGCTCGGCGGCGCGCGGATCGTGCGTGACCATGACGATGGTCTTGCCGTGTTGCCGGTTCAACGCCTGCAGCAGGTCGAGCACTTCATCGCCCGACTTGCGGTCGAGATCGCCCGTGGGCTCGTCGCAGAGCAGCAGCGTGGGGTCGGTGACGATGGCGCGCGCGATGCCCACGCGCTGCTCCTGGCCACCCGACAGCTCGCGCGGCTTGTGCTTCATGCGATCCGAGAGCCCCACGAGGCTGAGCGCCGTGTGCACACGCTTGAGGCGATCGACCTTGCCGAGTCTGGTGAGCAGCAACGGCAGCTCGACGTTGCGCTCTGCCGTGAGCACCGGCAACAGGTTGTACATCTGGAACACGAAGCCGACGTTGTCCGCGCGCCAGCGGCCCAGCGCCGCGTTCGACAGCTTGTCGATGGATACGCCGTTGACGTCGATGCTGCCGGTCGTGGGTCGATCGAGCCCGCCGATGAGATTGAGCAGCGTGGTCTTGCCCGAGCCCGAAGGACCCATGAGCGCCACGAAATCCCCGCGTGGCAGGTCGAGGTCGAGTTTCTCGAGCACCGGCACCACCTCGGCGCCGCGCTGATACTGCTTGGCGACGCCGCGCAGCCTGACCACCACCGGATCCGCATTCTTCATCGTGTCTGCCGCTGCCGCCATGTTCATGTCCTCGTTGATTCAGCTTGCCTTGAGCTTGACCTTGCCGCCGTCTTCCAGACCCTGCACCACCGGTGACACCAGCTCGTCGCCACTGGCGACGCCGGCGCGCACTTCGATCTTTCCGTCGTTCTCCGCGCCCACGGTCACCGCGCGCCGTTCGACGCGTTCGTTACTAACTACCCAGACGTAGGCGTTGTCGCCCTCGCGCTGGACCGCGACGGCCGGCACGCGAATGCGCGGCCCGGCGCCGGCCGCGGACGCCGGCGTGTCGTCGAGGAAGCGCACCTTGATGCCCATGTCGGGCAGGATGCGCGATTCGAGACTGTCGAACCCGATCCTCACCCTGACGGTTGCCTTGGTGCGATCCGCGGTCGGCACGATATTGATCACGCGCGCCGCGAGCGGCAGATCCGGATAGGCGTCGAGCGTGGCTTCCACGCGCTGGTTGGCCTTCACGCGGTTGATATACGCCTCGTTGACGTCCACCTCGATTTCGCGCGAGTCCATGTCGACGATGGTCGCGATTCCGGTGCGCGTGAACCCGCCGCTCGACATCGGCGAGATCATCTCGCCGGGCTGCGCGTTCTTGGAAATCACCACGCCGGCGAAAGGCGCGCGCACTTCGATGTCGTCGAAATCGATCTGCCGCATCTCGAGGCCGCTTTCGGCCACTTTCACCTGGGCCTGCGAAGCCGCGAGCCGCGCGGCGAGCGCGCTCACTTCCGCCCTGGACGCATCGAGCGCGGTCTGGCTGATGAGCTGCTGCTGGACCAGCGCCTCATTACGTTTAAGGTTGCGCTCCGCCTCGGCGAGCCGCACTTCGATTTCCGCGAGGTTGCGCTTGGACGCTTCCAGCTCACGCCGCGCCATGGTGAGCATGGTGCGCGAATTCGCCGGCTCCAGGCGCGCCAGCACCTGGCCTTCCTTCACCACCATGCCTTCTTCGATGAAGATCTCCGCGATCTTGCCCGTCACCTTCGAGGAAACCGTGGAAATGCGCCGCGCGACCACGTAACCGGAGGCGTTCAGCACCGCGTTTCCCAGACTCGGGCCACCGGATTCCGACTCGGCGACCACGGTGGTGACTTCGGTCGGCTTCGGACGCAGAAAGATGAACGCCAGCGCGGCGGCGACCACGACCACGGCCGCGACGATGCCGACGAGCAACCCGCGGCTCATTCCGCCCCCGGACGAAGGTGCAGAACGTTCGATGCGCAACGAGCCGAGAGATTCTGTATCGAGAGGCATGCGGTGTTTAAGTCCCTGAAACTATTGGCTTGCCATCAACGGGCGTGAAGATTAATGGAAATCGGATTTGCGCACATCTGTCATTTGTCATGTCCAGCAGTTGACGAATGTCGCCACTGTATATCGACAACGCAGCGGTGAATTGTTCGAGTTTTGTTGCGGGTTAGAATCCGCCGCCCCAGAAAGGTCCGCAATGGAAACAACAATAACAATACCCAGCCGCTGGGATGCACTCGACGTCCTGCGAGGGCTAACCATCATCCTCATGCTGATGAACCTCACTCCCGGCTCCTGGGAGTTCAACTATCCATTCCTGGTGCACGCCAGCTGGAAAGGCTGGACGCTCATCGACATGGTCGCGCCCGCATTCCTGTTCTGCATCGGCGCCGCCATGCCGCTGTCACTGGAACGGCGTTCGGGCAAGGGCGATACGCGCGCAACATTGTTGCGCCACGTGCTCACGCGCGGACTTTTGTTGATTGCCATCGGCCTGTTTCTCAATCTCTATCCGCGCTTCGACTTCGCCACCTTTCGCATCCCCGGAGTCCTGCAACGCATCGGCCTGTGTTACATGCTCACGGGCGCCTTCGTGGTCCTCACGGCTCGCCAGGTCGGAGCACGCCTGGCGGTCAGCGCGAAACCGCTGGCCATCGCCGCGGTGGCGTTGCTCGTGAGCTACTGGCTGCTGCTCTATTTCGTGCCCGTGCCGGGCTTCGGGCCCGCGCGCTTCGACGCTGTCGGAAGCTGGCCTTCGGTGATCGACCGCGCCGTCATCGGCGTCGCGCATTTCTTCCCGTACTGGCCGGTGGATGGGAAGGTGGTGTTCGATCCCGAAGGGATCCTGTCGACGTGGCCATCCTGCTTCAACGTGCTGCTCGGAGCGCTCGCCGGCCTCACCTGGTCACGCGGCATCACCGCGCGGCCGGCTGCCACGTTCATCGTCGCAGGTTCGGTGATGATGGCGCTGGCGATGTTGTTTGCGCCATTCTGCCCGCTCGTCAAGAACATCTGGACCAGCACCTTTGCGTTGTTCAGCGGCGGCTTCGCGCTCGTGGCGCTCGGCGCGCTCATGCCCGTCACGCAGGCCCCCGTGGTGCGGCCGGCATTGTGGCCGGCGCGCATCTTCGGCGAAAACCCGCTGCTCGCCTACATCCTGGTCTTCCTCGCGGCGCCGCTCATCGACGCCCAGTGGTTAGGCGCTGCGGACGCGCCGACGACGGTGCGCAACGCCGGGCAGGCCTGGTTCAGCACGCTGCTCGAGCCGCGCGCGGCGTCGCTGCTGTTCGCACTCTGCGGCATTGCTCTGATCTTCGTCATACTGCTGGTCTGCCACCGCAAGCGCTGGATTCTCAAGCTTTGAACACGCACCCCATGGACCTGATCGACATCGGCGTGAATCTCGCGCACGACAGTTTCGACGCGGATCGCGACGCCATCCTGCGGCGCGCGCACGCGGCCGGCGTGGTTCAGATGGTGGTCACCGGTTCGAGCGAGGACAACACGCGCAAGGCCATCGCGATGTCGCAGGAACATCGCGGCGTCCTGTTCGCCACTGCCGGCGTGCACCCGCACCATGCCGCGGACGTCACCCCGGAAACGCTGCCCGCGCTGCAGGAACTGGCGCGCGACGCTCACGTGGTCGCGGTGGGTGAATGCGGGCTCGACTATTTTCGCGATCTTTCCCCGCGCGACCTGCAGCGCCGCGCGTTCGGCTGGCAGCTCGAGCTCGCCGCCGCCACCGGCAAGCCCGTGTTCCTGCACCAGCGCGACGCTCACGAGGATTTCATCGCCATCCTGCGCGAGCATCGCGTCACGCGCGGTGTCGCGCATTGCTTCACCGCCGGAGAAAAAGAACGCGATGCCTACCTTGCGCTCGGCCTGCACATCGGCATCACGGGCTGGATCAACGACGAGCGGCGCGGCCTGCCGTTGCGTGAAGTGGTGAAGGGAATTCCCGCCGAACGGCTCATGCTCGAAAGCGACGCGCCCTATCTACTGCCGCGCGACATCCGCCCCAGACTTTCCACGCGCCGCAACGAGCCCGGCTACCTGCCCTGGGTGCTGCGCGCGGTGGCGGCGGCGAGAAACGAAGACGCCGCGCAGACCGCGCGCATCACGACGCTGAACGCGCGCCGGCTCTTTGCACTTCCGGGATAGCCCCGAACGGTGAAATGGGCGCCGGCCGGGCGCGCCAGTCGCGCCGGTAACGCGCCGGTGGCAACTCGAAGCGCCGCTTGAAGGCGCGATTGAACGCGGCTTCCGATTCATAACCCACGTCGTTGGCCACGCGTTGCACGCTGCGGCTCGTCGTGCGCAGCGCTTCGGCGCCGAGCGTGAGCCGCCAGTCCGCGAGATAACTCATGGGCGCCTGTCCCAGGTAGCGCGTGAATTTATCGGTGAGCACCGAGCGTGACGCGCCGATCATCTGCGCGAGCTCATCGAGCGTCCAAGGATGCGCGGGCCGGTGGTGCAGCGCTGCAAGCGCGCGACCCACGGCAGGGTCGCCCGCGCCGGCGAGCCAGCCCGTGCGCCCCTCGGGCAGGCTCAGCAGGTAACGGCGCAGCACCTCGGCGAACAATACTTCGGCCAGGTGCGCGAGGATCACGTCGCTGCCCGGCGCCCGCGCGGCGGCCTGTTCCTGCGCGTGGCGCAGCGTTTTCTCGAACCACTCCCCCGAAGCATCGGCGCGAAAATTGGCGCACACCACGCGCGGCAGCCCTGCGAGCACCGGCTTGATGAGTTCGCTGTCGCAGGCGAGATAACCACACACCAGGCCGGTGTTCTCGCCGCCGCCGCCGAACTGGGCCAGGAACAGCTCGCCCGCCATCAGCGCCGGCATCGCCTTGTCGCCGTCGATGACCGCACCGCCGACGCCGCTGCCCATGACGTGCGCGTCGCCATGCGGAATCATCACGATGTCTCCGGCGGTGAGCGGGGTGGTCTCTTCACCCACGCGCACGTAGGCCGTGCCTTCAGTGATGTGATGAAACTCGATGATGTGCGTGGCGCCCGGCGCGACGTACGGCAGGAACGCGCTCGACGGAGGCGCGTGCAGGCACCACGGCGCCGTGCAGCGCGATTTGTAGAACATCGCGCCCGAGAGTTTCACGGCGCGGAGCAAGGCGGAAAGAGCGTCCATGGATGCGGGGCAAATTCTGCGGCAGATCGATCAAGTCCGCGAGCCACTTTGGCCGGACGATCAAGAAGTGCGGCCGGGCTGCAAATTCCGCGCGCGCCGGTCGCGGCACCATGCGCTGCTCACGAACCCGGAGGAATCCATCATGCAGAACCACCCCCCCGCCCTGATCAATGAGGAAGCACTGAACGGCCTCGTAGGTCGCGCCATCTCCGACTTTGGCGCCACTTCGCTCGCGGCGCTGGTGGTGATCGGCGATCGTCTCGGGCTGTACCGCGTGCTCGCAACGAACGGCGCGATGACCGCAAGCGAATTGGCCGCGAAGAGCGGCACCCACGAACGTTACGTGCGCGAATGGCTCAATGCCCATGCCGCGTCGGGCTACGTGAACTATCTCGCCGACAGCGGCCGTTACCAGCTCACACCCGAACAGGCGATGTTGTTCGCCCAGGAGGAAAGTCCGGCGTTCATCGTCGGGGGCTTTCAGACCGCGCTGGCCGCTGGCCGCATCGTGGATCGCCTCACCGAAGCCTTCAAGTCCGGCGACGGCATCGGCTGGCACGAACACCATCCCGACATGTTTCCGGGCTGCGCGCGGTTCTACAAAGTGGGATATCTCAATCACCTGGTCCAGGACTGGATCCCGGCGCTCGACGGTGTCGACGCCAAGCTCAAGTCCGGCGTCCGCGTCGCCGACGTGGGCTGCGGTGTGGGTTACTCGACGCTGATCATGGCGAAGGCGTATCCGGGCTCGCACTTCACCGGCTTCGACTACCACGACGAATCGATAGCCGCCGCCAGGCGCCATGCGCGCGAGGCCGGCCTCGCCAACGTGTCGTTCGAGATCGGACGGGCCGACACCTACCGCGGACACTCGTACGAGTTCGTCACGGTGTTCGACGCCCTGCACGACATGGGGGATCCGGCCGCCGCCTCGCGTCACGTCCTGCGATCGCTCGCGCCCAACGGCACGTGGATGATCGTCGAGCCCTACGCCGGCGATCGCATCGAGGAGAATCTCAACCCGATCGGTCGGGCTTACTACGCGGCATCCACGCTGCTGTGCACGCCGTGCTCGTTGTCGCAGGACGGCCGCATGGGTCTCGGTGCGCAGGCCGGCGAGGCGCGGCTGCGGGCAGTGGTGACAGGCGCGGGCTTCAAGCGATTCCGCCGCGCGGCGCACTCACCGGTGAACCTGATCCTGGAAGCGAGGCCGTGACGGAGCGCCGCGCCGCCGGCAACCGGCGGCGCCGCTCTAACTACCGGGGGCTCACTTGGCGCCGGCGGTTTCCACCACCGGGGCCTGCTTGATGCTGAATTCGAGCTCCTCGAGATCGGCGCTCATCCAGTTGCGCTTGCGCGCGTAGGCGATCATGCGTTCGGCACGCTGGGTGCGCCTGGAGTCCTTGGCGCTGAGCTCGGTCCGCACGGCGACGGAGTAGTACTCGATGAGCCGTTCCTTGAGCGTCGGCAGCCCCGGCGCCATCGGCACCAGCGACGCGGCGAGGTCGTATTGTTTGGTGGCCGCGTCCGCCGCGCGCATGTCGAAAGGTTTCTTGCCGAGGAGCTCGTACGACCTGGCGATGTACCGGGAGACTTTCTCCAGGTCTGCCGCCTCGCGACGCGTGCGTCCGCTCGGTGAGGATTCGACCGCCGCCAGCGCAACCTCCAGTTCCGGGAGTTGTCGATGGTCCGGCTGCAGCCGCGAAATTTCCGTGGTGGCTTTGCGCAGGGCGACGGGATCGCCCACCGACTGCGCGTGCCGCGCTTCCGTCACGAGTACATTGAGGATGCGCTCCATGCCCGCCCGCGCTTCGGGCTGATCGGGTCGTATCTTGAGCACGGCGCGGTAACGATCGGCCGCGCTGTCTCCGGCGGGTTGCGTCACCGCGCCGACGGCATAGGCAGCTTTGGCTGCCGTGAGCAGGTTGCGAACCTCTTCGTCCTGCTCGCGCCGCGTGGCGGCTTCGCGCTCGAGGGCAATTTCCGCCAGCCGCTGCTGGGCCGCGAGGCGTTTCTTCTTTTGCTCGGCGAGCGCCCGCTTGCGCGCCTGCTCCGCCGCGGGATCCGGCGCCGGCGCAGCCGGGTCCGTCGTCGCGGCGCCATCCGCGGTGTTCGCGGCAACCAGCTCCTGTCCATCGGCAGCAGCGGGATCTTCCGGCGTGGTTATTGAAGTCTCGGGCGCAGGTTCGGTGGCTGGTGTAACAGCGGGCTGCACGGGGGGTGCCGCGGCCACAACCGCCGGGGCGGCGTCCGCATTGCTCGCTATCTCGTCGGCCGGTGACGTGGCCGCACCGCCTCCGCGCAACGCGAGCGTGGCGCCGACCGCCGCAACCACGACGAACACGCTGGCAGCGCCAGCCCAGCGAACCGCGGGCCGGGTCCAGTCGATCTTCGGAGGGCTGGGCACCTTGTCCCACAGCGTGCGCAACGGGGGCATGCGCGGCCTCGCCTTCCAGCCGCTCGACACGGCAGCCGATGCCCGGCCGGCCGCGGCGCGAACCGACGCCATCGCGGGCGCCAGGTAACGACGCCGGGGCTTCTTGAGCTGCTCCGTGATCTCGCGCGGCATGGGCCGCAGCATCGTGGCCTCGGACGTGTTCGCCCTGCCTTGCAGCGCGCGCAGTGCCTGGGCGGCCTCGCTGCCGCTGGCAAAGCGGTCATTGCGATCCCTGGCGGTCAGTGAGTTCACGAACGGCTGGTAAATCGCGAGGTCGGCAGGCAGCGGCGGTATCGACTCGCTCAAATGCTTGAGCGCAACCGACATGCTCGAGTCCGCGCGGAAAGGGACGGTGCCCGTCAGCATTTCGTAACAGACGATGCCCAGGGAATACAGATCGCTGCGTCCGTCGAGCTCGACGCCTTTGACCTGCTCGGGACTCATGTAACTCGGCGTGCCGACCAGCATGCCCGCCACGGTCAGCGAGGCGCCGCGGTCCACGGCGCGTGCGATGCCGAAGTCGGTGAGGACGGGCGTGCCATCCTCGCGGAACAGGATGTTCTCGGGCTTGATGTCGCGATGCACGAAGCCCTTGCGATGCGCCACGTCCAGGGCGCCGCACAGCGCGATACACACCTCGACGACCTGTTCGGTGCTGCAGCGCCCGCGCAGGATGCGCTGCTTGAGGTCGCCGCCAGGCAGGTATTCCATCGACAGGTAGTGGTACGGCTGATGCTCGCCGACGTCGAACACCGGAACGATGGACGCGTGATGGATGTGCGCGACGATGCGCGCTTCGCGGATGAAGCGGGTGGTAAAACTCGGGTCGGAATTCAGCAGCGGAGACATGATCTTCAGCGCCACTTCGCGCTCGAAACTCTGCTGGATGGCTAGATAGACGGCGGCCATGCCGCCCTGCCCGAGCTTGCGCTCGATTCGATACCCCGGAATTTTTATGGTCTCGGACATTGCCGCGTCCTGCGGTCTGGTGTTCTGGGCGCCCAGTGTAGACCGTTTTTTGCCATGCAACCTCGCCAAGGGTGGGTGCCGGCGAGTAGTGTGAAATCCTCGATTTAGGGGAACAGACTGCCAAAGGACATAATGATGACGGACCAGGATCGGGATCAGGACCCAACCCGTCTGCGAACAGCGCCACTTTCAACTGGCGGCGCCTCCATACGTACCTCCGATGTGGCCAACCGGTTCCCCGAAGCCGGCACCGGCCAGCTCAGTCCGGGCGAAACGTTGCGCCGCCGCTACCTACTCGAAGCGGTGATCGGGCGCGGCAGCATGGGCCAGGTCTGGCGCGCCAGGGACCTGCTGGCGGAGGAAGCCCGCGACCGTCATCCCTATGTCGCCGTAAAAGTACTCAATCGCGACTTCGAGGGGCATCCGGATGCCCTGGCGGGATTACATCGTGAAGCGCTCCGGGCGCAGCAATTGGCCCATCCCAACATCGCGACCGTGCACATCTTCGATCGCGACGAGAGCACGGGACGCCTGTTCATTGCGATGGAATTGCTCGAAGGCCATGCCCTCGATTCGCTCATCCGCGACTCGCGCGGCAACGGTCTGTCGCCCGCCGAGGCGATGCCCATCATTCGCGGCATGGCCGATGGTCTGGCGTATGCGCATCGCAAGGGCATCGTGCATTCGGATTTCAAGCCGGCCAACGTGTTCGTGGTTCGCGATGGCACGCCCAAGATCCTCGACTTCGGCATCGCGCGCGTCATACACGCCGCGGACGACAGCGTATTCCAGGGCTTCACGCCGGGTTATGCGGCACCGGAAATGTTCAGCGGCGCCGATCCGCACCCCGCGGACGATGTGTTTTCCCTCGGCATCGTCGCCTACGAGCTCCTGTGTGGCCGTCACCCGTTTCCAGGCCAGGAATCCTCCGAAGCCCGGCGACAGGGACTTCGGCCCAAACCACTCAAGAGTCTCGCGCGCTGGGAAACGCGGGCGCTCGCCCGGGCCCTGGCATTCGATCGTGCCGACCGTTTTGCCGATGCCACTGCTTTTCGCAAGGCACTGCAGGGCGTGGCGCCGGTGCAGAAATGGATGGCGGCCGCGGGAGTCGTGCTCACGCTCGCCACTGCCATCCTGTGGTATCGCAACTATGTCGCGAGCGGACCCGAGATTCCCTTCGACGCCCTGCCCGCGCAGGTCCAGCGCGACGTCCGCCAGGGCCTCGATGACGGCCAGGAAGCATTGCGGTACGTGGAGCGCACGCGCGAGATGAGCGTGATCGAGGATGCCGTGGGCGGATTCGCTTCCGCCTATGCGCTGCATCCACGCAACCGCGAGGCGGTCGCCGGTCTCGAATACGCCGCTGACCTGGCGATCGACTGGTATCTCGCGCGACCCGACGCCCGCGATTCGCTCGAGCAACTGGAGAAATTCCAGCGCAAGAGCGAGTTCTACGAAACCTACGAGCCGCTGCAGGACGCCATCGACGCGTTGCGCACGAAGCGCTGAGGTCACTGCGCGAGCGCGGTTTGCAGGCGCGCGAATATTTCGGGCCAGCCCGACACCCAGCAACAGGCGTGGTCCATCTGCGGATAGACCCAGAGCCGATCCGGGGCAACGCGCTGCCAGTACCTCGAATTGAGTTCCGGCGGTGTATTGCGATCGCGTGCGCCGACCAGATGCCATTCCTGCAGGCGGGAAGATATCGGCGGCTCGTCCACGGGACTGAGGCTGCCCTCGAGCGGTAGATAGCCGTGCAACGACGTCCAGGCCGCGACGTCGAGGTTTGCGGCGATCGTCACGACGTTGCGCACCGCCGGCACGCGCGGCGCCATCAGCACGGCCAGGGTGCCTCCTCCGCTGTAGCCAATCAGCGTGGCGTCGCGAAAATGGTGCGTAGCGAGAAAAGCTTGCAGCGCGGCGGCCATGCTGTCGACGATGACCGGTGAATAACGGTTGGAGGTCCAGAGGTCGGCAGAACATTCGCGGTCCCCGGCGGCCCCGTCCGATACACGGCCAGGCACGTTGAAATAGCAGGGCCGGCCCAGGTACAGCACCGAACCGCGCGTGCGCGCCGCCAGTTGCAGCGCCAGCGGAACGCGCGGTGTTGGATCCAGAGCGACGCGGCTGCCGTAGTTCACCCAGGGCGAACCGTCGCCATCCAGGAACACGAACAAACTATCCGCTCCCGGGGCTATCGTGTAATAGGCTTGATGCGTAAAACCGGTACCGCGCAGTATCTGCGAGGCGAATCCCGCGGATCGCGCAATCGAATCGGCTCTCGCGACAGGTGTTGAATGACAGGACGTCAGAATCAGCCATGACAGCAGCGAAACCAGGATGGCCCGCAGGCGCACTAACGGGGAGATGATGACCACAGCGCAAACCCGGCCGCGCCTTTCGAGCGCCGCAGTCATCCCAGGGCGCGCGCACGCGCGTGCTCGTCGGGCGTTCAAGTTCTCGTGGGTCCTTGCAAGCAGTGGACTGTGTACACCCGCGCTGGCGGATCTGACCGCGCTGCAGTTTAGCAATCCGATCGAGCAGGCGGCGGCGCTGGCCAACCAGGCCACTTATGACCAGCTCACCGGCGGCGAAGTCCCGCTGTGCGATGCGGAGCTCTCCGGCCCCGCGGGCGGCTGCACGGGCGCGGTGTTCGAAATGTTCTCCAACGTTCGCGAGCTCGTGGAAACCGCGAACGAGCTCACCAACTCGGGATCGACGCGCTACAGCCTGCGCCTGGACCAGGAAAATCTCGGGTTCGCGCTGCGCTGGACCGCGGCGGAAGAGATGGCCGCGCAAGGCAGCTCCGCCACGCAGTTCACCAACAGCCAGCTCAACAGCCTGGCCAGCCGCATCTCGGCGCTGCGTGTCAGCGCGCTGGGACGTACCGCGCGCAACGACGACCTGCCCGGCTCGTTATGGGCCCTGGGCGGCGGCGCGGGCGCCGACGACAGCATCGCGAAGCGCTGGGGCGGATTCCTGAACGGCGCCTTCGGTTATGGCCGCAAGGACGACACGACGGATCCGTTCAACACCACCGGCAGCTCGGGCGCCGAAGACGCCTTCGATTTCGACGGGTCGGAGATCACGCTCGGCGCCGACTACCGCCTAAGCGAGAGCACGGTGCTCGGCACGTTGCTGGGTTTTTCCCAGCGTCGCGTCGATTTCGATTCGGCCGTGAGCATCGTCGATGGAACCATCGACACCGATGGCTCGAGCCTCATGTTCTTCGCGATGTGGGAAAACGACCGGTTCTATGTGTCCGGCTCGCTCGGCGGACAATGGCTCGAGTACGACTTCCGGCGCCGCATCACCTATCCATCGCTGAATCCGCTGGTCGCGCCGGTGGACGTCACCACCACGAGCAGCACCGACAGCAACACGCTGATGGGCACCCTGAGCGGCGGCGCGAACTTCAATGTCGGCGGCTTCGCCTTCGCGCCGTATGCGAAGGCCGAGTATCAGAAGGTGAGCGTCGACGAATTTGCGGAGCGGGGCGGCAGCGGTTTCGAGTTCGGCTACGGCGAACAGGACATCAAGTCCTTCCAGCTGGCGGCGGGTGCCACGGTGCAATACGTGTTCACTCCGCGCTTCGGCGTCATCGTGCCGTACGCGCGCGCGGAGATCCGCAAGGAATTCGAGAACGACCCGCGCAACATTTCCGCCACGTACGCGAGCATGCCCACGAGCAACGTCACGACAGCGCAGGACTTCAACCTGGCCACCGATGAACATGACGACCAGTTCTTCGTGGTCGCCGGCGGGTTCTCGGTGGTCCTCAAGGGCGGCCTGCAGGGGTTCCTGCAATACCAGCAGGTTCTCGATCTCGATACTTTCAGCGATCGCGTCATCGCCGGAGGCATACGCCTTGAGTTCTGATCGCGCCACCGCGGGACGCACCGCCCTCACCTTGTGCCTGTGCGCAGCCCTGGCCGCGTGCGGAAGTAGTTTGAGCGACGTGGGCGAGCAGCCGGAAGCCGCGCCGACGGCCGTCGCCGGCGTGGTCGGCTACACCGCCGCGGATGCCGCGGGTGATGTCACCACGGATGTACGCGCCGGATCGCAGGTCCTGCTCACCGGCAAGGACAGCGTGGAAACCGACAAGCCCATCCTCAGCTTCCGGTGGGAGCCGGCCAACGCGGCCGCAAATGCGGCGACCATCGTCGTACGGACCACCAACACGATCGCCGTCAATGTTCCCGCCGTTGCGCAGGTCACCGAGATGCAGTTCCGGCTCACCGTCGTCGATTCCGATGGCGACTCGGATTCCGCGGTCGTGAGACTGCGCGTTCAGCCGCGTCTCGATTCCGATCGCTTCCTGCAGTACGTGCGCAACGTGCCCAGGCTGCGCGTGGTCGCGGGCACCGCGCAGCCGAGCGCGGCGGGTACGTTCGACGTGACGATCACCGGCCACCTCACCTACACCGCGCGCTCCGGCGCCGTGAGGACCATCGACTATCCGATCGGCACGCGCGTGCCGGGAAACTGGTTGCCGAGCACGCAGCCCGCCACCGACCAGGGCGCCGTGGACTTCCGCAATCCGCTGCTCGAATTCCCGTTCCCGGCCATCGACCTGGACACGGTCACGCGCCGCTTTCAGCAAGGCCTGCCCGGCAGCGCCGCCGACATGGCCGATCCCGGCTTCATCGACGATGCCAGCCTCGCGCTGACCATCAGGCTCACCGCCACCACCGCGACATCGACGGCGACTCTCTACTTGCTCGACGCCAACGATCAGATCGTCGCGCAGGGCTCGAACGGCGGCAGCGGCGCGGCGGTCGACATGGCGGTCTCCGCCGCGGCGCTCGAAGAACTGCGCATCACCGGCGGCGGCCTGGAAAACAAGGACACGGCGCAGTCTTACTACGATGCGATCGACCCGCAGCGAACCAAGCTGACGCTGCGCCAGTGGCTCATCGCCAACTGCTTCGACCCCGCGGCCAGCGATTACGCCGCCGATTCGCACGCGCTGTACGTGAACGACTTCGACCTCGGGTTCGGCCGCGACATGTATTTCCGCACCTCGCGGCCCGCGGGCTGCACGAGCAGCACGTTCGCGCCTGGCGACATGGCGTCGATCGTCATCAACTACCCCACGCTCGAGGCTGCCGCGAAGAAGATAGGCGCGATCATCGCCGTGGGCATGGAATACGAGGCCGTCGACGCCAATCATTCGGCGCCGGGTCTCGTGACGTTTTATGCCTTCGCGCCCGACGAGGGCACGGGTGAATTCCGTCGCGTGAAGAGCGCGAACTTCGATGGCCGCGGAGAAAAGTATCTGCCCGGCGCCTGCACGATGTGCCACGGCGGGCGTCCCAGGACGCCGCAACCGAACCGCCTGCTCACGTACGCAAGCGCGGCCGATGCGCACATCGGCGCCACATTCATGCCCTGGGATCTCGAATCATTCCTGTTCTCGGATACCGACAGCACTTTTCCGCGCGACCCGAGCAATGCGGCGCTCCGCGATTCGCTGACCCGCAGCCGGCAGGAAGCGCAACTCAAGAGGCTCAACCTGGCTGCGTACAGCACGTATGGCAGCGGCAGCGGATCCACGTTCACGTGCCACGCTTCATTTGCCGGCCCGTGCCAGCTCGTCGAAATGTGGTACGGCGGCGCCGGCACTCCGAGCACCACGTTCCGCGACCGGCAGGTCGCGCCGGGCTGGCAACCGGGTGGCGCGAATCCGGATACGGCGGACGACATCTACCTCGACGTGTTCGCGCGCAATTGCCGCGCCTGCCACACGCAGCGCGTGATCCCGCTGAATGCGACTTCGGATCCGCAGTTCCTCACGTATGGCGAATTCACGCAGACCGTCGTTCCCGCATGGCGCGACCAGGTGATCGAGCAGGTGTTCCGCGTCAGCGGCATGCCGGCCGCGCGCCTGACCATGGATCGCTTCTGGACTGCGGCTCCCGGAGCCACGCGATCCGCGGGCGAAATCCTGGCGCAGCACCTCTCGGTGCCAACCGGGTTGCGTCCCGGAGTCGCGAACCCCTGCTTCAACTCCGTGGGCGCGACGCCGCAGCTCGCGACGGCGGCCGCGACGCGACAACGCATCGAACGCCACGCAGCGGTCGCCGTGGACGCCGCGTGCAGCGCTTTCGCGAATTCGTACAACTGGCAGCTCACGGTGCCCAATGGCAGCGGTGCGCGGCTCGCCGCGAATGGCAGCACGCGCTCGGCGTTCACGCCAGACCGCGTGGGAAACTACGACCTGACGTTGCAGGTCACGGGTCCGCAAGGTGATAGCGCCACGCTCACGCGGTTCGCCTTCGTGGAAAACCTCGTGCCCGTGGCGGCGGATCTCACCGCTTCGATCGATCTCAACGCGACGAGGACGGTGGACGTGCTCACCCCGGCTTCGCTGGGCGATCCACCCGTCACGGTCTCCATCGACAGCGCGCCTGCAGGTATGTCGGTGTCGGTAGACGCCAGCCAGCGCATCGTCGTGACGCCCACCACCATACAAGGCGGCACCGTCACCTACCGGATCACCGACGTCGATGGCGGCGTCGAGAACTCCGATACAGCCACCATCGCGGTCTCGGTCAACGCGTCGATCGCGGCTGACAACATCCCGGCCACGTTCAATGCGAACACTTCGAACAATGAAATCGTGCTGAGCAGCGAAGTCTCCGCGCAGTTCCAGCCCTTTACGGTCATTCTTGTCGGAAACGGCACCACCACGGCCGGCGGGGCTGTCACTGTCGTCGACTGCGGCGCGAATCGTTGTGCGCGATACACGCCTCCCGCCGCCACCATCACGATTTTCGGAACCACGCGCATCGCGCCCGCGGATTCGTTCGTGTATCGCGCCTGCTTCGTCGCCCAGCCGGCGAACTGCGACAACGGGACCGTGACCATCGACATCGCGGGCTCGGCCGCGTTTTCCACCGTGGCCTCCATCATGAAAGGAACCTGCCTCAGCTGCCACTCTCCCGCGCCGCCCGCCGGTGCGGTGTGGGGATTGCCGGATGCCAACGCCACCGACAAACAAGCCTGGTGCGCGGTGCGCTTTCAGAACGGAGTCGACGAACCCGCTCCCAATACGCCGCTGGTCAATACCGCCAATCCAACCGCGAGCCTGCTCTATCGCAAGCCACAGGGGTTCGATACGCATGTCGTGATGCTGAGCGAGGCGAATGCCGCGCCGATCCTCAACTGGATTCGCGAAGGCGGAGCATTCACGGGCGGCACCAGCCAGACCTGTCCATGAAAAAAATCCCGGCGCGCCTGCTGTACGGCGCAGTGTGCGCAATGGTTGCGCTGGCAACCGCGGTGGGCCGGTCGGCGGCGGCACCCGCGCCGTCGAAGGCCACCGAAGGCATGGTGGCGCGTGGCGATCTCGAGGTGGTCGAGTGCCTGCTGCCCGGCAGGGTTCACCAGCTCGGTGGCACCACCTTCGTCGCGGCGCGCCGTCCGGTTCGCACCACCACCGCCGATTGCCGCATCCGCGGCGGCGAATACGTGTCCTACGACCGCGCGGACTACAAATCCGCGCTGCGCATCTGGATGGAAGCGGCGCAGGCCGGAGACCCCGAGGCGCAGAACAATGTCGGCGAAATCTATGAACGTGGCCTGGGCGGCGAGCCAAACTACCCGGCGGCCATCATCTGGTACCAGAAGGCGGCCGATCAGAATTATTCCCGCGCGCTGTTCAATCTGGGCACGCTCACCGAGCAGGGCTTCGGCGTCGAGAAGGATCGCCTCAAGGCGCTGAATCTCTACCGCCGCGCCTGGGGCGTCGGCGAAGACGACCTCATGTACGCCTCGGCCGCGCGGCGCGAGCAGGACCAGATACGCGCCGAGCTCGAAAAATCGCTCGCCGAAAAAGACAAACAACTGCAGCTGTTGCGCAAACAGCTGCAACAGTTGCAGGAGAACGCGCGCAAGCAGGCAGCCGGCAGCTCCGCGCAGACCACGCAGGAAATCGAGACCATGCGGACGTTGCTGGCGAGCCTCGAAGCGCTGCGCAGCGACGATGCCGGCCGGCTCGAGACGCTGCCCGCGCAGCAGACACGCGAGCCGGTCGCGCGCGAACCGGTCAAGCCACTCGACGCGGTGGTGGCGCCGCGTCTCGTCAAGGGTATGGATTTCGGCCGCTACTACGCGCTGATCATCGGCAACCAGAACTACCAGATCCTCGAAAGCCTGCAGACGCCGCGTACGGATGCGGAACGGACGGCAACGCTGTTGCGCGACAAGTACGGCTTCTCCGTGCAGATGATCGAGGATGCCAACGACGTGACCATGCTCCGTGCGCTCAACGAGCTCAACAAGGTGCTGCGGCCCACCGACAACGTGCTCATCTACTACGCGGGCCATGGCACCCGCCTGAAGACAGGCGCGGTCGAAGCCGGCTATTGGCTGCCCGTGAACGCCGAGCGGCCGCCCAACGACACGTTCTGGGTGCCCAACGAGCAGATCACGGCGCACCTCGCGCGCCTGCCCGCGCGCCGCGTGCTGGTGGTGGCGGATTCCTGCTATGCGGGCCTGTTGTCCAGCGACCCGGGCATCAACATCTTCGGCACCGAAAATGAGCTGGGCGCCGAGTACGTGAAGTTCAAGCTGGCCAAGCGCGCGCGCCTGCTGCTGGCGTCCGGCGGCGATCAGCCGGTGCTCGACCAGGGCGGCCAGGGCAATTCGGTGTTCGCCCGCGCGTTCCTCGATGTGTTAGGCGGGAACGACGGCGTGTTGCCGACGCCCACGCTGTTCACCCGGGTTCAGGCCCGCGTGAAGATAGGCGCGGCGCGCAACAACTTCTCGCAGACCCCCGAGTTCAAGGCCATCAAGTCCGCGGGCCACGAGATGGGTGACTTCTTCTTCGTGCCGCGCCAGTCGAAGCCGAACTAGTCGAATGAATAACTGAAGTCCCCGTCTGCCACGGAGATGGCGATGCGCGTGGGCTGCGTGCCCGCCATGAGCCGCGTCAATATCTCCTGGCTGATGCGCGGCAATACGGTGTTGGTCAGGATGGCGTCGATCATGCGGCCGCCGCTTTCCAGCTCGGAGCATCGGCTCGCCACCAGCTTGAGCACCTCGTCGGTGTACGTGAACGGCAGCTTGTGATTCCGGGCGATGCGTTTCTGGATCCGCCCCAGCTGCAGCCGGATGATTTCGTGCAGCATGGCATCCGAGAGCGGGAAGAACGGGATCGTGACGATGCGACCCAGCAATGCGGCAGGAAACACCTTGAGCAGCGGTGCGCGCAGCGCCTTGCTGATGCCCTCGACCTCCGGCATCAGGTCCGGATCCTTGCACAGGCTCATGATGAGATCGCTGCCGACGTTGGTGGTGAGCAGGATCAGCGTGTTCTTGAAATCGATGAGACGGCCCTCGCCGTCTTCCATGACGCCCTTGTCGAACACCTGGAAGAAGATTTCGTGCACGTCGGGGTGGGCTTTCTCGACTTCATCCAGCAGCACGACGCTGTAAGGCTTGCGCCGCACCGCTTCGGTCAGCACGCCGCCTTCGCCGTAGCCCACGTACCCCGGTGGCGCGCCCTTGAGCGTCGAGACGGTATGAGCCTCCTGGAATTCGCTCATGTTGATGGTGACCACGTTCTGCTCGCCGCCGTACAGCGCTTCCGCCAGCGCCAGCGCGGTTTCGGTCTTGCCGACACCGGAAGGTCCCGCCAGCATGAACACCCCGATGGGTTTGCCGGGATTGTCGAGACTGGCGCGCGAAGTCTGCACGCGCTTGGCGATCATCTCGTGCGCGTGTTTTTGCCCGATGACGCGCTGGCTCAGGATGTCGGCGAGCCGCATCACGGTGTCGAGCTCGTTGCGCGCCATGCGGCCGAGCGGAATGCCGGTCCAGTCGGCGACCACCGAAGCCACCGCCTGGTAGTCCACGCTGGGCAGGATCAGCGGCCGCTCGCCCTGCGTCGCCGCGAGCTGCGCCTGCAATTCCCTGAGCTCGGACAGCAGCGTGGTGCGTTCGGCCTCGGACAGCGGCGCGGGCGCAACCGCTTCGGCGCGCTCCTCCAGTTTGCTGCCCGTGCCTTCCACCTTCGCCACGTCGCCGCGCAAGCGCGCGCGCAATTCGAGAATGCGGTCGACCAGGCCTTTTTCTTTCTGCCACGCGGCATCGAGTCCCTCGAGCGACTTCTGCTCGCGCTCGAGATTGGCTTTCGCCTCGGTCTCGCGCGCCGCGACTTCCACGCCGACGAGCTTCTCGCGCTCGATGATGCCGAGCTCGGTTTGCAGGGCTTCGATGCGCTTGCGCGTGTCGTCGACTTCCGCCGGCACCGCGTGCTGGCTGATGGCCACGCGCGCGCAGGCCGTGTCGAGCAGGCTGACCGACTTGTCGGGCAGCTGGCGCGCCGGAATGTAGCGATGCGACAGCTTCACCGCGGCCTCGAGCGCTTCGTCCAGCACCTGCACGCGATGGTGTTTCTCCATCGTCGAAGCGCTGCCGCGCATCATCAGGATGGCCTTCTCTTCACTGGGCTCATCGATCTGCACGACCTGGAAGCGGCGCGTGAGAGCCGGGTCTTTCTCGATGTACTTCTTGTATTCCGCCCAGGTCGTGGCGCCGATGGTGCGCAGATTGCCGCGCGCCAACGCGGGCTTGAGCAGGTTCGCCGCATCGCCGGTACCCGCGGCGCCGCCGGCGCCAACCAGCGTGTGCGCCTCGTCGATGAACAGGATGATGGGCTTGGGTGAGGCCTGCACCTCTTCGATGACCTGGCGCAGGCGGTTCTCGAATTCCCCTTTCATGCTGGCGCCGGCCTGCAGCAGGCCGACATCGAGCGTGCGCAGGCTGACGTCCTTGAGCGTGGGTGGCACATCGCCGCGCGCGATGCGCAGCGCAAAACCTTCGACGACCGCGGTCTTGCCCACGCCCGCCTCTCCGGTGAGGATCGGATTGTTCTGCCGGCGCCGCATGAGGATGTCGATGACCTGGCGGATCTCGAGATCGCGCCCGACGATGGGATCGACCTTGCCGGCGCGGGCCTGCTCGGTGAGATCGATGGTGAACTGCTTGAGCGCTTCCTGTTTGCCGAGTTGTGCCGGCGGAATTGCGCCGCTCACTTCACCGGGCGCGGCGCCGCCGGCGCTGAAGCCGTCGGTGGCTTTCAGTCCATCTTCCGGCGATCCGGCGGTGATGCGCGCGAACGCGTCGGTGAGCGCTTCCAGCTTGATCTTGTCGAATTCAGGCGAGATCTGCAGCAGCGCATGCTTGAGATTGCGCGTGGCGAGCAGGCCGACGACCACGTGGCCGGTGCGCACCTGCGATTCGCCGAACATCAGCGTGCCGTAGACCCAGCCGCGCTCCACGGCTTCTTCCACGTTCGACGACAGGTCGACGGCGGTGGCGCCGCGCGGCAGGCGCTCGAGCGCCGCGGTGATGCCTTCGGCGATGCGCGCCGGATCGCAGGCGTATTGCCTGAGGATGCGGTGCAGGTCCGAGTCCTGCGATTGCAGCATCTGGTGGATCCAGTGCGTGAGTTCGACGTTGGGATTGCCACGCAGCTTGCAGAACACGGTCGCGCTGTCGATCGCGCGATACGCAAACTTGTTGAGCTTGCCGAACAATGCGGCACGGGAAATCTCCACCATGTTTGCTCCCCAATCTCGTTATTGCGTATCCCGGCAGGCGTCGATGATCACATCGCCGACGTCCGCGCCTTCACGTCCCGGCGCAGCCCAGGTGGTCCAGCCCAGGTGACCGAATTGTCCCAACTTCATGCCGGGCACGCGCAATCGGTGCACGACGAAACGGATGTCCCAGGCATATTCATAACCCAGGTAATTCAGGACGGCGTCGCGCAGCCGCTTGAGGCTGGGACTGCCCGGCAGGTACTGCAACAGGCTGCCGACTTCCACCGGGCCGATGACGATGCGGAACTTGTGCTGCGTGCAGAAGACGCGCTCGCCGAGCACGCTCGTGCCCAGCGTCGCGGTGGCCGGGTTGCCGAGACGAAGATATTCGCCGCGTTCCACGGGCAACCATTCGCCAACACATTCCTCGATGTGCAACGGCAGATCGAGATACTCGCGCAGCAGCGACTCGAGGCCGCCGCGCGTTTTCGTGCCGCTGCTGAGCAGGCCTGCGAAAAACAGCTTGGCCCGATCCGGCCATTGGTCCCGGTCACGCAGCGCCGGGGATGCCAGCCCCACCAGTGCGGCAACGTATGAACCGGCGAAACGATCGTCCCCTGGCCGGTCGAAATGCACGGTGGGCCGCGCATTGGCCCACGCGCGATAGAACAGCTCCATCATGCGGTGATGGAAGATGTCGGTGAATCCGGCGAGCGTGCTGTCGCGCGCGTTGGTGATGCGGTCGTGCACGTAGTCGGTCAGGTGCAGCGGCAGCGGACCATGCGGGCCGTACAGGCCGAGGAAATATCCGAGGATCTTCAGTCGCCCGTCGCCCTGCACCTCGACATCGGCGAGCATCGACGGCGCGAAGTCGAGCGACGGTTTGTGGCCGAGACGTATCGGCTCATCGGCGGGACGCGTCGCCGTCCCGAGCCTCGGCAACAACGGCCACGCGCACTCGACGCGCCGCATTGCCTCGAAGAAGTTGAAGGCGTACGGACGCTCCTGCAGCGCGCCTAACTGCGCTACAGGATCTGGCGCTGGCCCAGTCTCGCTGGCCATCGCATCACCTCGCCGCGCTCCACCGTCTTGAGCACGGTGCGCGTAAAGCTGTTGAGTGAAACATAGCGGCGGAAGAATTCCTCCAGCACCGCTCCCAGGGTGAAGACACCGCGCCCATGAAAAGCCGAGTCGTCGCAGTTCAGCTGGATCTCGAGGCCTCGCACATACGAGACGTGATCCTTGACGGGAAGGCGGCCGGTGATGGGACGCGCGCTGATCTCGCGCACGCCTTCGATCTGCCGCTGCGTGCTGCTGTCGTTGGCATCGCTGTACAGCAGCAGCAGTTCGCGCAGCGCGACCGCGCCTTCCTTGCTGGAGGATTCGAGCAGCGACAGGTAGTTCAGCGACAGATGGCTCAGCATTCGCCACGCGAACTCGCCGTGCACGGCCGAGGAGCGCGGCTTGGTCGGGCCCGCGACGCAGCGAATGGCAACCAGGGGTGCGCCGATGTCGGCGGTGAAGTCCGTGGATCCCTTGCCCACCGGCATGTGCAGCGGCAGATCGCGATTGGTGCACGTCACTTTCACGGCGAGCTGGCGCAGCTCGCTCGAATGCGGCGCCTGGTCGGCGTCGACCAGCGATATGAATACTTCGCTGCCGATGTAGCTGGATCGCGGCCCGCTCGCGCGCTGGCGCGACGACAACAGCCGCGGCTCCCGCCGCACCATGAAGAACGCCTTGTGCCGCCCATGCCATGTCGCTTCGTGGCTGGAATAGAAAGGGTCGAACACCGTTTCGGGCTCTGTGCCGGACGCAAACCCTTCCGCGGCGACGACGTCGTAAATTTCGAAGTCGAGCGGGCGCGTGCGGTCGGCGATGATCTGGTACTCGTGCTGCACACCATCGAGGTGGATGCGATCGGCGCGTTTTTCGGTGAGATTGATGGCCGGAGTGCAGAACAGCCTGAACTGCTCGGCGGATACCGAGCCTTCCAGCGACGGTGTGGCGCGATTGAGCAGCAGTACGATCTCGAAGTCCGCTCCTCCCAGGCGATTCAAGGCCGAGCGCAACTGGCGCAGCCGGAAGAACTGCAGGCGTTCGGGGAAGGCGAAATATTCCTGCAGCAGGCGGTAGCCCTGGAACGAGCGACGCCCGCAAGGCAGCAGCGCTTCCTGGTCGCTGAAACCACAGCGCTCGATACAGTCGCGATCACGCCGGAAATTGTCGGTTCGCATGCCGGGCGGACGCACGATGAACCCCGTGCCCGACGCGAAGATGGTTTCGTACAACGTTCCGGGCAATTCATCCGCGCCGCTCAGGTGGATCGCCAGGTCGTCCATCTGGAGTCCGGACAGCGGCACGCCTGCGGTGGTCCGCAGCGTCAGGCGGATCCCCGCCTTCACCGATTCGGGAGCCGTGATGCCGATCGACGCCAGCGCCGCCGTGGAGCCGAAATATTTCGCCTCCCTGATTTCGAGCGGCCACAGATGCGTCTCGTGCGCGGTGCGGTATTCGCAGGGCGTGCGGTCGTCCTGCCCGACCGTCGATCGCAGCATCGTGCCGCGTGCGATCGGATAGCCGGAAGCAAGGCCCGCCTCGTTGAGGTCGGGCTGGAACTGCACCACCGCCATGGATGGCGTCGGTGCCAGGTAGTGTGGATAGACGATCTGCAGCAGATGCTGGGTGAACGCGGGAAATTCCGCGTCCACCTTGAGCTGCACGCGCGCGCTCAGGTACGCGAATCCTTCCAGCAGCCGCTCCACGTACGGATCGGCGACCTCGATTCCCTCGAGCCCGAGACGGCCGGCGATCTTCGGATACTCGCGCGCGAACTCGGCGCCCATTTCGCGCACGTGCTGCAGCTCGCGGTTGTAGTACCGGAGGATTTTGGGATCCATCGCCTACTTCGCTCCTTCTGCGACCGTCACCGTCCCGGTTTCCAGGTCCAGCTCCGTCTTTAGATAGACGCTGAGCGGCACGGGCTGCGCCCACAGCTTGCCTTCGATGATGAACAGCATCGCGTGGCGATTCATGTGCTCGGGCTCGACGCGAACGGTGACGTTCAAACTATCGGGAAGGATCCGCGGCTCGAAATGCAGGATGGCATCGCGCACGCCGCGCTCCAGGGCCTGGGTGTTCCTGCCCGCCGCCGCGGCGCCGGCGAGATCGGGTATCCCGAAATTCACCGTCGAACTCTGCACGGCTGCATAGGCGCGCAGGTCCTGGGTGGCCTGCAGGTGCACCGTGTTGAGCAGCCAGCCGATGTCGCGCATGACACTCAGGCGAAGCTGGCTCAGGTTGAGCACACGCTTCTCGCGCGCCTCCACTTTCGATTCCGGCGCATCGTCGGTCAGCCTGTCGAGCAGTGATGGCTGTAATCTTTCCTGCGGTAGAAGCTCAGCCACGATGTTTGGACGAGGCTCAGGAAGCCGCGGTGGGCGGCGCTTCGAACACGACTTCGCGGATTTCGAACAACGGATATTCACCGGCGTCCGTCGCGAGCATCCGCTGGCCGGCGCCCAGATAGGTGCCCGCGATGGGTTCGTGCCACTGCGTACGACGCGACAACCGCGTCGTGTCGTCGTCCGATTCGCTGGCCGGATAACGCGCGGGAATCAACGCCGGGCTCTGCCCGCCGTTCGTCCAGGTGACGATTGCCTGGGTCCACACGGCATCACGCAGATCCGCGGGCGGCTCCATCTTGAGCGAGCGCACGCGGTCGAACGGCGCCCACAGATATCGGCCCTCGACGATCAATTCCAGGCAGGGGCCCAGGCGCGAATCCATGTCGGCGATCCATTCGAAGGGTTCGCCGTTGAGCGTGCCGCCGCAGGCTGGCGCCTGTGCCAGCGCCTGGTCGCGCAGTTCGGCGGCGGGCTCATGCCGCCCGGTTCCCGAGAGCCGCAGCGCCTCTAACAACAACGCGGTCCACGAAGACGGTTCGCCGATCAATACCGGCGTGACTTCGCCCGCGAAGACCTTCGCGCGCACAACCTCGGCGTCGATGGCGTGGCGATAGAGCTCGACGAGTATCAGAAGACCGGCATCGAGCTCGCCAGCCACCTTCAGTTGATTGGCCGAGCGCTCCCACTGCCCCAGCACCGCCAGCAGCTGGAACAGGAACATCCGCTCGCTGGCATCGGACGGGTTGGCTTTCACCCGCTTCTGCAAGGCCTCCAGCGCCTCCGTGACCTTACCTTCGCGCAGACTTTGTTCAGCGGACATGTTGGCGACCCGAATGTCCGGTGACCCCCGCACAGGGCGCGAGGGTTGCCGATGACAAGGTAATACGCGCGATTCGCGTCAGGAGTTCTTCGCGATGTCGTATTTGATCTGGACCGCTCCGCCCTTCTTGGCGCCCTTGTTGTCCTGGGGCTGGTAGCTCACGTCGAACGCCGCGAAATTGAGCGTGACGTTTTCCGTGAGTTGTTCTTCGCCCGAAGAGCCGCCTTCAGAAACCGAAGTGATGATGATGTCGGTGAGTTTGATGGTGAGGAATGGCAGCGGATCGCCGCCCGCCTTGCGCATCGTGATGGTGGCCTCCTCATAGTGCTTGCCCTTGCAGCAGGCTTCCATGAGTTTCGGCGTCGCCGAATCCACGTAGTGCGTGAAGCTCAGGTCATTCACGTTGACCTTGCCTGCGCCGCCTCCCGTGCCCGTGTGCGTGGTGCCCGACTGGCTCATTCCCCAGCTCCATGCCAGCAGCTGGATCTGGTCCTCGAAACCCTTGACCATCGACTCGCCCTTGCAGTCGCCCATTTTCAAGAATGTATCTATCGCCACAGCTGCGCTCCCGTTGTTATTACATCCTGTGTATCGGAAATTGGTCCGCAGATCTCCTAACTAGCGGTGATTACTTGCCACCGGATAGCCGCGAGACCAATCGCAATGAAACCGTCAAACCTTCGAGCTGGTAGTGAGGCCGGAGGCGGAAAACCGCCGAGTAGTATCCGGGCTTCCCTTCGATGTCCTTGACCTCGACTTCCGCGCCGGCCAGGGGCTTGCGCGCCTTGATTTCATCCGACGAGTTGGTCGGATCGCCGTCGACGTAGTTGAGGATCCAGTCCGACAGCCAGCGCTCCATCGAAGCGCGTTCCTTGAACGAGCCGATCTTGTCGCGCACGATGCATTTCAGGTAGTGCGCAAAACGCGAGCAGGCAAACATGTAAGGCAGGCGCGCCGCCAGAGCGGCGTTGGCAGTCGCCTCGGCCTGCTCGAACTCCGCGGGCTTCTGCAACGATTGCGCGCCGATGAACACCGCCACGTCGGAGTTCTTCCGGTGCAGCACCGGCATCAGGCCATTCTTGGCGAGCTCGGCTTCGCGACGGTCGGTGATCGAGATTTCGGTGGGGCACTTCATGTCCACGCCGCCATCGTCGGACGGGAACGTGTGACAGGGCAGCCCTTCGACCGCGCCGCCGGATTCCACGCCGCGAATGCGCGTGCACCAGCCGTACATCGCAAACGCCTTGTTGATGTTGGTCGCCATCGCGTACGCGGCATTGGACCAGGTGTACTTGGAGGAATCCGCCGCCGAAGTGTCTTCTTCGAACGCGAATTCCTCGACCGGCTCGGTCTTCGCGCCATAGGGCAGGCGAGACAGGAAGCGCGGCATGGTGAGGCCCACGTAGCGGGAATCATCCGATTCGCGCAACGAGCGCCATGCGGCGTAATCCGCCGTGGTGAAGATCTTGCTCAGGTCGCGCGGATTGCTGAGCTCGCCCCAGCTATCCATTCCCATCAGCGTGGGTGACGCCGCCGAAATGAAGGGCGCATGCGCCGCCGCGGCGATTTGCGAGATACCGCGCAACAACTCGACGTCCTGCGGCGAGTGGTCGAAGTAGTAGTCGCCGACCAGGCATCCGAACGGATCGCCGCCGATGGTGCCGTATTCCTCTTCGTAGACTTTCTTGAAGACCGGGCTCTGGTCCCAGGACGTTCCCGGATAACGCTTCAGCGTCTTGCCGAGTTCTTTCTTCGATACGTTGAAGATCTTGATCTTGAGCGTCTCGCTCGACTCGGTGTTGAACACCAGGTGCTTGAGGCCGCGCCAGGTTCCTTCCATCTGCTGGAAGTCCGGGTGATGCATCACTGCATTGATCTGGTCGGTGAGCTTCTTGTCGATCTCCGCGATGATGGCGTTGATCGAGTTCACGGCATCGTCGGCGATCAGGTCCTTGTCCTGAAGCACCTGTTCCGCGAGGGTTTTGACGGCTGCCTCGACCTGCTCGCGTGCGCGATCGGTCTTCGGCTTGAATTCCTTTTTCAGCAACGACTGAAAATCGCCAGCCTCCAGTGTTCCCCCGGATTGTTGCTGGTCGGCGGTCTTGGCTTCAGCCATGCATTGGCTCCTGAAAGTGCGTTTCGGTAGCGGCGGCTTATTCGGCGGGTTTCGGCGCCGAGGCCAGCGTCTGCAGCAGTGCGGGGTCCTGGAGCGCCTTCGAGATGAGCTTCTCCGCGCCCGCCTTGCCGTCCATGTAGGTCACGAGATTCGAAAGCTGCGTGCGTGCTTCGAGCAGCTTGGCGAGCGGCTCGATCTTCTTCGCGATGGCCGCCGGCGAAAAATCGTCCATGCTCTCGAACGTCACGTCGACCGACAGCTGTCCTTCGCCGGTCAGCTTGTTGGGAACTGCGAACGTGACACGAGGCTTCATCGCCTTGAGCCGGCTGTCGAAATTGTCCATGTCGATTTCCAGCGCCTTGCGCTGTTCGATTTCCGGCAGCTCCTCCGCCGATTTTCCGGACAGGTCCGCGAGCACGCCCATGACGAAAGGAATGTGTTTCTTTTCGAGGGCGCCGTTGGTTTCCAGGTCGTATTCGATCTGTACGCGCGGAGCACGATTGCGCGCGATGAACTTCTGACTACTTTCCTTACCCACACCAACCTCCTGGAATGCTTCGGCCTAGTCGACAGTTACTCTACGCCTTAGCTTTCTCTTTTCTCAAGCCCGCCAATAACTTCCGCTTCCGAGACTCCGCCGGGCGTCAGATCGCGGACTATTTCCATGAAATCTTTGTTAACGAGCCGCTTCGCACGCTGTAGTAGTAGCGGGACAGGGCTGGAAGGTTCCGCTCGAACATAGTACTCGCAGATTCGATCGATGGATGCCAGGACGTCGGCCCGGTTGCGCACGGCGCCGCTCGGACCCTGGTTTCCCGCGGAGTCCGGCCCGGAATCGCCGGTAGTCGCAGATCCTAAGGTGCCGGTATCCACACCGCGCCTCGCAAGCTGAGCATCGATGAATCCCTTCATGTCACGCAGATCGGCCGTCAGCGGCTTCAGATCCTCGGGAACGCCGCCGGCCTTGTCCAGCAGCACGTGCTGGATAGTAGTCAGGTGCCCAATTGCACCGTTCACCAGCTCGGCGACACCCTTGACCGATTCGACCGTCACGTCCGAAAAAGCCGCCTCGATGCGGTTCATTTCGCTGCGCTCCGAATCCGGTGCCGCCGTGTCGGTTTTGAGGGCTCCGGTGGCCACCCGATAACTGCGCAAGGAATGCTTGCCGAATTGCCTCGAGTCGACGAGCGGGGCGAGCCGCAGCGCATTCAGCGCGTCTTCGCTCACGAGCGCCGCCATCAGTGAATTGATCCGGAACGTGGAATCGTTGTCGTCTTCCGCATCCAGCAGTGGATAGAGGTGATCCCAGTAGCGCTGCAACAGGCCGCCGATCAGGGCCAGGCCGCCCTCGCAACCTGCGATGCCGTCGGTCTTGAGCAACGCGAGGTACAGGGTTCCGGCGACGCGCAGGTCTTTGGTCGAAGCAAACAGAGCCTCGGCGCCTTCGCGAACCTTGGGCCAGGCAGGCTCCTGCGCAGGCTTGACCTTGTCGCCGATGACCTGTTCCGGCTTGCCGCGCGCAAGCTCCTGAAGCGCGAGGAATGCCGGCTCGTATTCCATGTCCTTGCCACAGGGCGAATCGCCCGGCACGGGCTCGAGGAGGCTGTCGATGGGAAACGATGCCATATCCATTCTCTTGTGGAATGCTCTATCAATTCGTGCCTAAGACTATCTCAATAGCGCCGGTAGGTGCCCAGATTGCGACTTCCTACCGGTTTGCACGCCCGGGAGATGGGGGAACTGATGTCGGACCACCTTGCGACTTTGGCCAGCGCGATCGCAGATCATCAGGCAGGTAGGTTGGCCGAGGCGGAAGCGGCCTATCTGTCGGTGCTGGCGCAGCGTCCCGACGATCCCGACGCCCTGCACTTCTTTGGATTGCTCAAATTCCATCGCGGCGAGGGCGTGGAAGCGGTCCGCCTCATCATGCAGTCGCTGGGGCATGCACCCGCCAATGCCCATGCCTGGAACAACCTGGGCAATGTGCTGCTGACCCAGGACAAACTCGTCGAAGCGAAGGAGGCCTACCGCCGGGCAAGCTTGCTGGCGCCGGGGCTCGCAGTCGTCTGGTTCAACCTGGGCATCTGCAGGCGGGATGAAGGCGCGTTCGATGAAGCCGCCAGCCACTTTCGCACCGCAATAAAGCACGAACCCCGGTTTCTCCGGGCTTACGAAATGCTGGGCCGAATGCTCTTCCGGCGCGGCGAGTATGCGCAGGCGTCCGAGGTGTACTCCGCATGGCTGGCCAAAGACCCCGAGAATCCCGTCGCGCGGCACCTGGCCGCGGCGCTGTCGGGAACGCAGGTGCCCAGGCGCGCCGACGACCGCTATGTCGCGAGCGTCTTCGATCACTACGCCGCCAGCTTCGATGAGCACCTGAAACACCTGGAATATCGCGCGCCCGAGCTGGTGTCCGGCAACCTCGCGCCGCTGCTCGAACCCGGTGGCAACGCCGTCATCCTCGACGCCGGATGCGGGACGGGCTTGTGTGGCCCGCTGTTGCGTCCTCTCTGCAGCCGGCTGGCCGGCGTCGACCTGTCATCGCGCATGATCGATCAGGCGCGCCGCCGCGGTGGTTACGACGAGCTCGTCGTGGCGGAACTGGGCGCCTTCATGCGCGACCGGGCGGGAGCGTTCGACGCAATCGTTTCCGCCGACACGCTGGTCTACTTCGGTGCGCTCGAGGAAGTTTGTGAGGCCGCGCACCTCGCGCTGCGGCCGCGTGGCCTGTTCGTCTTCACCGTCGAGGCGCTGCTGACCGGTGATGCGCCACACCAGCTGATGGTGCATGGGCGTTATGCCCATCGCGACACCTATCTGCGTTCGGTGCTCGAGCAGCATGGCTTCGCGGTGCTGGAGCTCCGCCGCGAGGCGCTGCGCATGGAACGCCTGCAGGACGTTATCGGATACCTCGTGATCGCGCGCCGGGGCTAGCCCTGGGCTACGACATCGACGATGACCGCGGTGATGTTGTCGCGCGACCCGGCCTCGATGGCGGCGCCTAACAACTCGTGCACCGTGGCATCCGCGTCCGTGGGCGCGCTCAGCAACTCGCACAGGCGGCGATGGGCGACGACTCCGTGCAGCCCGTCGCTGCACAGCAGGAACCGGTCACCCGCATGCAACTGGCCGGTGCTGCGGTCGAGCACCAGCTCCTCGTGGCCGCCGGCCGCGCGAGTGATCTCACCCGAACTCGGCGGCGGAGCGTCCGCATCGAAGTCGCCATCGTCCGCCGCGGTGGAATGGTCGCGGGTCAGCGCCCGGACCACGCCATCCCGCAGCAGATAGGCCCTGCTGTCACCGGCCCACAGCACGCCCCACTCGTATTGCCGGATGCTCAGCAGTACGACCGTGCTGCCGCTGCGAGTCTCTTCGGTGCTCAACGCCGAGCGCACCAGGTCGTCGTTGACCCGCTCCAGCCCGATGCGGGCCGCTTCGAGCGCGGCGCCGATGTTGGCGGCCGGCTCGATCGATGCGATGACGTCGACCACCAGCTGGCTCGCGTATTCGCCGCGGCTGTGTCCGCCCATGCCGTCGGCCACCACCCAGAGCCCGGCGTCGGCGCGATTCAGGAATCGGTCCTGGTTGGTCGAGCGCACGACCCCCGTATCGGTGATCGCGGCCGACGCGATGGAGTAGTCGAACGTGGCGGGCGATGCGCGCACGAAATCGCCGAACTCGCCGCGCCATCCCCGCGACTCCCATTGCCCGTCCAGCATGGCGCAGTACTGGTGGGTGGCGGGAAGGCCCTGCACCAGCAGGCAGGCCGAGCTCACCTGTTCGGACCCGTCGGTCCACCACACCGTCAACGGCTGCAGCGAGCGTCCCGCCAGGCTCGTCAGCGGATCGATGAGAGCCGCGGCCACGCGGTCGACCGACACCATCGGCAATCGCCAGTGACGGCCGGCGACCGGGAATTCCTCGTTCAATTCGACGCCGTAGTGTTTCTCGACCTGCGTCAGGCAATCGCCGCTGGCACGCAGCGCCGCGTCGAATTCCTCGAGATTGAAATCGTCGCTGCGCAGCGCCTGCAGCGCCAGCTCCTCGATCCTGGTGAGCCACTCGCGGCCATGAATCGCCACGGCCATGACCGGCAGATCCGCCGGCAACTCCGCGAGCACGGTGAGCGGGAAATAGCGCCCGACGCGATCGACGCTGGGCAGCACGATGCCCGCGAACGTCGATGCGCCGATCACGCCGCGGCTCAGGAAGAACCGCCACACCGGGCTGGTCAGGTAGGTAGAGAGCCAGGCGTCGCCGAGGTGCTCGCGGCTCTGCGCAACGCAGGCCTGCAGCCAGGAATCCCAGGTCCTGAGAAAGGCATCCGGGACGCGCCGCTGCAGGAAGTCGCCGTGGCTGGGTAGTTTGCCGAACCAGCCGATGGGGATTCCATCGGTCTTGCGGTGACCGACCAGCGTCGTTTCAGGCATGGCGGCACTCATGGGTTTCAACCTCGGCAGCGAAAGCCGTGCAGGAGATCGCTTGCGAACGGATTGCGCGAAGAGTTCGCCTGCACGATCAGACGCACGGTGCGTCCGCCAAGCGTGAACGTGGCCAGGAACCGGGTTTCCCCCTGCGCCTGGAATTGCGCCTTGCCCATGAGGCGGAACAGCGCCCATGGACCCTGTTCCACGATGTTAGGCCGTGCGCCGCCACGTTCTTCCAGGCTGATGGCGGCCTGTCCGGGCGTCGG
The DNA here is from genome assembly GCA_035765415.1 of Steroidobacteraceae bacterium. GTDB lineage: Bacteria > Pseudomonadota > Gammaproteobacteria > Steroidobacterales > Steroidobacteraceae > CADEED01. The sequence goes on from DASTXR010000097.1 coordinate 258,341, forward strand.
GCCGGGCCAGACCATCGGCACCGCGCGTTGTGGCCCGTGACGGTACTCCAGCGACTGTCCATCGATCTCGAGCAGCACTCTCGCGGCGGCGGCGTCGAGAAAATCCGGTGTGACGGTGAACCGCACCTCCGGCATCGCCGCGCCTGGCGGGAAGTAAGTCAACGCGATGCGCTGGGCGCGCTGGAACTGCAGCGGAATCGATGCGCTGCCGCCGATGGCGGCGGCCTCCGGTTTCCAGCGCCACGTCGGCCGGTTCGAATCCACGAAAGTCTGCATCGTGGTGCGATAGAAACTATCGAACGTGCCGTTGGGTGCAAAGATCCGGCCGAAGTCCGCCAGCGGAAGGTCGGTGGTGCCCCTGGGCGACAGCGGGTAACGTCCGCCCGCCAGTTCCTGGCATTCGCTCACCACCTGCTGTTGATATCGCGCCGAGAAGTCGCCGCTGATGCTGGCGGAAGCGACCGACGAGCCAGCGCCGGATGCACGCGCAATGAGGCCGCCCACCGGCGCCGGCAAGGTTTTCGAGTGCGCCTGCAGGTCTTGCAGCGCCAGCGACAGTTGCGTGGCCTTCTCGAGCGGTGGCGAGCCGCCAAGTGCGTTGATGTCCGCCATCACGCTCTGGATGGAAGCGAATTTCAGCAGCGTCTGATCGATGGGTGGCGGCGTCCCGGCGACCAGCTTGTGCAGTAGTTCGAAGTGCTTCGTCACGCGCGTGCCCGGCGGCGCGACAGGTTTCTTGTCACTGCCGAAGACCTTGCCCAGCGAACCCACCGTGCTGTCCACGGCCGCCTTGGCCTTCGCGCTCACGGCGTCGGGCTTCGCGGGCTCGATGAGCTGCGTGTTCACCTGCACCAGCCCCAGCAGCCGCTTGAGTGGCGATGTGGGAGCCGCCAGCAGCCCCCATATCTGCGCGGCGTCGCGCGTGTTGGTGGTTCCCCGCAACGTGATGTCGGCGAGTAGTTCGTCCCAGGCGCGGATGTAGTCGTCTTCGTAGATCTGCATCAGCTGCGCGCTGAGCAGCGGCGACTTCGCAAGATCGCCGATATCGTTACCGAGCAGCCATTTGTCGTCGACGAACTGCTTCACCAGCTGAAGCTGCCCGGTGGCGGCGATCTCCTTGAACACCGGCCTGGTGTACAGCGCGGATATGGGTTCGGCGAGGCTCACGCCGCTCTTGCGGACAAAAACGCTCTCGCCTCCCAGGCCGATCTCGCGGCTGACGTCGATCGCAGCCTCGGTGTTGTCCGCGTAACTCAGCTTCAGGCGGCTGTACATCAACACGGGCAACGAGGCCTGCTTGAGCGAATTGCGCGCCTGCTCGACGACAACCTTGTCCTCGTGTGCCGGCTGAACGCGCTCGGGATCCGAAATCAGCGCGGTGAAATGCGTGTTGACTCGTTCGAGCGTGACCGGATCGTTGGCGAACATCCGGTCCCATTCGATCTTGCCGATGTAGCCGAGCTGCGCCGGCTCCAGGTGCTCGGGCTTCACGAGCATCAGGTAGGCCTTGAGGTACTCGTAGAGTTTGTCGGGTTCTCCGGCGAGCGGCCCCAGCCGGCCGCGAAAGTGCTCGGCGACCACCGGCAGCATGTTGGCGTTGAGCTCACGTAGATAGGCGTCCTCGGCCGCATTGGCAACCGAGTTGCCCTGGTACAAACCCCAGCGCATGGACACGGGCACCGATTCCGCGTGTTGCCGCGCCACGCCCAGCACCTGGGCGAACGCGTCCATGCGATCGAGGCCGGTGATGAGCGGGTCCGACGCTTCGGCCTGGGGCGCGGTTTCGAGCAGCAGCGTGGCCTCTGCCACGTGCGCGAGATACTCGCGATTGCGCTTGTAGCTCATCGAAAAGGCCACGAAGCTCAGGACGATCAACAGGCACACCCCGGCATACGCGCCGATGTTGAGCGCCAGCTGGCGCAGCTCCACGTGCTTGTTGACGCCCGCGAGACCCGACTCCTTGAAGAGAATCTCTTTCAACAGCCGCTGGATGAAGTACGCCCGGCCCTCGCGCGGCGGAGCGAGCGCACTCTTCATGTTCAAAGCGAATGCGCGCGCCAGGGCGCCCAGCATCCGATCGATGGGCGTCCCCTCCTGGGTCCCGCTCGTGAAGTAGACGCCACGCAATTGGGTTTTCGGTTCGCCGCCTTCCACCGAGAACGCCTCGGTCGTGAATTCGACCAGCGCCCTGCGCAGCGCGGCGAACTGCTGGGGGAAGGTGAACATGACCGCGCGACGGCGCACATCGCGTTCCGCCTGCAGGCGAGTCATGAGGCGCGCATTGAGCCGCTCGACCAGCTGGTCGAATTCCTCGGCCAGCTTCGGCGCGGCCGCGCCGCTGCGCGACAACTCGAGCGCGAACGTGGTGCCCCAGACCTGGGCGCGCCCGTCCTGCGTGAGGTCGTCGAAGAATTCACTGAAGCCGGCAATGAGATCGAGCTTGGTCAGCAGGAAATACACCGGCAGCGTGATATTGAGCTCGCGGCCGAGCTCGTCCAGGCGATTGCGCACCGCTTCCACGTGCCGGCGGCGTTCGCTCTCGGGCAGCGACAGCAGGTCCACCGCGCTCATCGCGATGATCACGCCGTTGATGGGCCGCCGCCCGCGATGTTTGCGCAGCAGACCGAGGAACTCCGTCCACCCCGCGTGATCGGACTCGCTGTCGGAATCCTGCGTGGTGTAGCGGCCCGCGGTATCGAGCAGCACCGCCTCGTCGGTGAACCACCAGTCACAGTTGCGCGTACCGCCGACTCCGCGCAACGCCGCCTTGCCGAACTTCTTCGACAACGGGAAGTTGAGCCCGCTGTTGGCGATGACCGTGGTCTTACCCGCGCCGGGCGGACCGATGATGATGTACCACGGCAGCTGGTAGAGATTGATGGTCTTGCCCTGGCTGCTGCGCAGCGCGGCGACCGCCTCCTCGAAACGCGCGCGCAACTGCGCGGCTTCGGCGGAGCCCTTCGCGGGCTGCTTCGCGGCCGCCTGCGCGGACACGTCGCTCGCCAGCCGGTTGCCGGCTCGCTTCGCGCGATATCGTTGCCACTGCGCTCGCCCGTACCACAACACGACCAGCGCGCCGATCGCGATCAGCCGGCTGATGTCGGACTCGAGCGGCTTCCACTCGCCCAGCGCCAGGTACGGGCCGCCATACCAGATGGCCAGCGCCACCAGCAGCCACGCCAGCAGCAACAGGAACCATTTGCTCGTGATGAGCTTGAGGAGCGACTTCATGGGTTCGCACCCTCATCGACGTTGACGATTTCCACGCGCCGATTGCGCGCGCGATTTTCGGAGGTATTCGCCGGTAGATAGCGCGGCTGCGTCGAGCCCACGCCCACCCATTCGACGCGGCCGAAGTTGGTGAGACTGATCCTGAGCACGCCGGCCACCGCGACCGCGCGTTCGCGCGACAGCTCGAAGTTGTCGGCAAATTGCAGCGAGCGCACCGGCTGATCGTCGGTGTGCCCCACGATCAGCACCTTGCCCGGCACCTCGTTGAGCGCCAGCGCAATGGCCCGCAAGGTGTCTTCGTGTTGACGATTCACGTCAGCCCGGCCGGAACGGAACAGGTCGCTGGCGATCAGGGTCACGACGGTCTTGTCGCCGAAATCCTCCACCGTCAATTGGCCCGCCTGTTCCTGGGGCGCGAGCAGCTCTTTGAGCCGCGTGGGCCGCGGTGGCGCGGGCGCGGTGTATTCCAGCTGCACGCTGGGTTTCGACAACGCGGCCTTGATGGGCGCCGCCGCGGCGTTGAGCCGGCTGTTGAAGATCACGAACGCGATGACGATCACCGCGAGCCCCGCGCAACCGACGATCCACCACGGCACATAGCGGAAGATCGGGTTGCGCTTGTCCTCGACTCCGCGCCAATGGGGCGACAGCTCTTCGTCGCGCAACTGGCGCGTGTCGCGGATGATGCGGAACAGGCCATGCTGCAATTCCGCGAGTCGCGTCTGGCCGCGCTCGTCGATGCGATACATGCCTTCGTAACCGAGCAGCAGGCAGACGTACTGCAGCTCGATGACGTCGATATAACGAGCGGGCTGCGCCGATACCCGCTCCAGGATCTGGAAGAATTTTTCTCCGCCCGACTTTTCCTTGTGAAACACCACCAGCAGCGATTGCCCCGACCAGTCGCTCTGCGCACCCCAGGGCGTGTTGAGCACCGCGGAATCGAAGAACGTGCACAGCAGGTAGCGCGCGACCAGCGCATCGTCGGGGGCGATGCCGGCGGAGCGAAGGCGGTCGTCGAAGGCGCGCACTTCGTGCATGGCCTGGTTGCGCAACGCCGCCACGTCGGCGTGGGCGACGGCCGATTGCAGGCGCGACGCAATGGTCAGCAGCGGTGTTGCCGCCCGCAGGATCGGATTGCGCCCACCGGCGAGAAAGTCGGCGACATTGAGATCGCCGCCGGCAACCGCAGCGCGATCGGCGCGCGGCGGTGGCGAGCGCATCGATTCCGGTTGCGTTTCCACGCCCTGGCGGCGAGCCCCGCCTGGGCGCGGCCGCAGAATCGTCCCTTCTGCAGGCGCGAACGGATCGTCAACGTCATTCGCCATCGATGCTCGCCTCTAGGCCTTAACCACGCACCGCCCACAACTCCAGGCCCAGGCCCGGGAAACTGTCAGGGATGTGCAACGCGATACCGCCGCCGGACTTGAGCTCCCTGAACAAGGGACTGTTCCTATCAAGCTCGAAATACGTGAAGCCCGCATGGAACGGGATTTGCCGCGGCGCAACTGACAACGCCTGCAGCGGGACCCCGGGAAGGTGTTCGTTCACGAGCTTGGCGATCTTGTCGACGGACGCGATCGTCACCTGCGCCGGGAAATCGCGGCGCACCGACTCGCTGGGGATATCCGCGCGGGCCGCCAGCACGAACAAGGCCTCCTCGAACAACGCCCGGTCTGCCACCACGCCTACCGAGATGTTGAAGCGCTTCTTCTCCAGCGGAATCTGGATCGCGTTCTGCTTGAGCACGACGCTGAAGCAGGCGCGCATCGCCGCCATGAGCGGCTCGTACGTGGCACGCAGGTTTTCGTGCAGGTACATGGGCAGCTTCGGCGGCCGGCGCGACTCGGTGGTGAGTGTAGATAGGTCGCCCACGATTTCCAGGCACAGCCGGTAGAGATCCTCGGGGTGCACCAGCGCGCTCTGCGCCCAGTGAGTCATGAGCGGCTCGTACCGATTGATCGCCTGCAGCATGAGGAAATCGGCGATTTCGGCGGAGCCGCTGCGGCCGCTGGCCACGGCGCGCGCCGCCAGCGCATCACCACGCTGGCGCAGCAGGCCCTGCACCTCGGACATGAAGCTTGCAAGGTTTCCGGCATGCCGGGAATTGAGCACCGTTGGGATGAAGCGTTCGTCCAGCGCGATCGACCGGTCCGCGCGGCATTCCAGAATGTGCGCCATCGGGATACACGCAAAGTCCTCGCGTGCGTCGTCCGCGGTCAGCAACCGCGACCGCAGGCAGGCGACTTCGAGCGGTTGCAACGCGTTGGCGTCGCTGGTGACGTCGCGCGCGTCGACATCGCGCACGCGGTAACGCATGACACCATCGACGACATCGCGGCGATCCGACTGGCGGGTGCCTTCCTTGCGCACCGGGATGGCCAGCAGCACGCCCTTGTCGCGTACCTGCGCCGTGAGTTCGAGCGGCGCTGGCAGCGGCTCGTCATCTGGCATCGAAAAAGGAGTGCCATCGGGGAACACGCCGCTGGCGCGCTTCAGGCTCAGCTTGCCCACCGCGAGCAGTTCCCGCTCGATCTGCAGCTCGGTGAATCCCCACGAATGGCTGCGCAGCGCGGCGCTGCGCCCTTCGATGAACCGTTCGAAATAGCGATCGTGTTGCTGGAAATGCTGGGGGCGAAGAAACAGCCCTTCTGACCACACTATTTTATTGTTCGATGACATGTCTGACGGGCCGCCTGTTGGACGTGAAAACTCTCAGTCGCCGACCGTGATCGTGGCTTTGTCCTTGCCGATGTCGATCGATACGCGATCTTTCTTGACGATGTCCATCAGCGACTTGTTAGGCGCCTGGGTGACGACCCGCCATTGGGCATTGCGGTAGTCCGCGAACTCCGCCATGACGGCGAGCACGCGCGCCTCCGGGGAGATCTTCAGCGGAAATTCCTTGGATTCACCGGGCACCAGGTCGTATTCGAGGCGCTGTACCAGGCTCGCGCCGAGCGTCGCCTGCTCCTTGTCGACCAGGCTCCAGAAGTCCGCGCCCATGAAAGCGCCGTCTTCCTTGAGCTGGAAAATGCGCACGTGAATGGGCGAAGGACGGCCGGCGGCATTCGGATTGACCTGCGGCGAAGCGGATATCCGTCCCTTGGCCTCGGCGGGCTTGGCGGGAGCCGAACCGCATCCGCTCGACAGCACGGCCAGCGCCAGCATCGACGCCAGCATCACGCTCACCTGCATCTCGCGCACTCTCATGGGTCTTCTCCGCCTCATTTGCCGGCGCGCATGCGCGCGGCCACTTTCAATCGCTCCATTTGTTCTTCGTAAGCCTGCGCGAAGTATTCACCGAACAACGTCCGGAAACTCTCGTCGGCGTCCCGCGTCATGCTCGCGTACTGCTCGGCATAGGCGTCCTGGAAGCGCAGCTTGGCGCCGAGCTTGCGCAATGCGCTGCCGCTCTTGGCCTTGTTGTCGAACTCCTCGCTGAGGCGCTCCGGGTCAAAATGCTCCAGCATCGAGTTGAAGGCGGTGCGAATGCCCTGCAGTACCGCGATCTGGTGATTGCGGATGTCGCTCAATGCCTCTTCGAAAGCGCGCGTCGTAGTCAGATAGCCGCGGTTGCGCTCCACCAGCAGTGTGTGCAGCGCGGCTTCGACGTTGGGCGAGAACTTCAGCGGATTGTTCTCGGCGGCCTGCATGCGCGTCATGTTCATGCGCAGCTGCGACTTGATCTCCGCGCGCGACTGCAGAACTTCCATGAGCCCATGCACGACGATGCGCAGGACCTGGCCGAGCTCCTTCGCCAGTTCCGGCGACATGTCCCTGGCCGACAAACCGGCGGCGCGCAGCAATTCCTCGAGGTCGACGCTGGCAGACGAGCCGGCAGCGGCTGGCGTCGACAGCGCGGGTCGCCGCTCGGTGGGCGGGTCGGCCGGAATCGACAGAGCTGGCCGACGCTCGGTCGGGTCTGCCGCTTCCGCCATTCGGCGCTGAGTGAGTTCCGGTCCGGCCGCCGGGGCGGCAACGTTGGGCGCCGCAGATCTTGCAGGCAGCGCAGTCTCGGCCGGGGCGCTCATGGGCGCCCTCGCAGCAGGCGCGGGTGGCGCCGGAGACGCAACGCGCGGCTGCTCCAGGTGCGTGAGCCTCGATTTGTCCCAGGCATCCGGGATCGAACTCGCGGCTGGCGCCGCAGGTGTTGCCGGAGGTTTTTTCGCAGGAGCCGATTGCGGCTGGCCCAGGTGCGTGAATCCCGAGCGATCCCACGCGTCGGGAATCTTGCTGGCACCGGCCGGTGCACTCACCGGTTGCGGCGGACGGTAATGATCATCCAGCACCGATGCCTGATGGATGTTGAGCGCCGGAAGCGGAGTCTCTTCGGTCGCGGGTGACATCCCGAGCGCTGCCAACGGATCGAGGCTGGCGGCTTCGTTCGCGCCGGCGTCGACGATTCCCACGTCCCAGGACCGCGCAGGCTGAATGGCCGGTGCAGCGAACGGATCCGCCGCGCGTGGTGGCGGGCTCGCCGGCGCAGACACGCTGTCGGATACCGTGACCTTGACCTCGTACTCGTCGAGGAAAAAGCGATCGCCCGTGCGCAGCAGTTGCGGCTCGTGGTTAGGAACGGTCTGCGTTGGACTGTTGAGCGCGATGGGATTGCGGCCCATGCCTTCGATGTAGAAGGCGCCGTTCACATAGCGCACCTGCGCATGTGTTCTCGAGAGGTACTGGTTGCTGATCACCCAGTCGTTATCGCGCGCGCGGCCGATCCTCGCGCCTTCGGGGCCCACGATCTTCCGGCGATTGCCGCCCAGTGTGTCGCCGTTCGGGCTGATGACTTCGAGTGTGAGCTGCATCAGGTGGGTTTATCCAAGTGAAACAACAATCTGTACATGTTTCCTCATCGTCCACGGGATGTACAGATCTCCTAAGAGCCGTCAGTGGCCTGGTCGGATAGCGCAGATCATAGACCAGAGTCAGTCGCCCTAGTGCGTGGCAGCGTTCCGCCCACCTACTGCGTCGTCACCAGCCAGATGCCGACTGCCGAGAAGATTCCCGCGATGACGAACCAGGTCCTGGACTGCGGATGCAGTTGCCCCTGGTCGCGCGTCAGGCGCACGAGTGCGGCAATCAGGAACAGTGCGCCGACTCCCAGCAGTATGTAGGCCGCCCTCATCGCCTTCTCACGTCAGCTGCGCCAGTTCGCGCTGCTGGCGCCACGCGGGCGCGCGCCATTCGAACAGTGGCGTGCCCGGATCGAGCAGGCACAGGTGATAGGCGGCGGCGATGCGCTGACGTTGATAGCCGTTCTTGAGCACCTCGATGCAGTGCGCACGACTCGGAGGCACGCCCATGAAGTGACGAACGCCGGTCGTGAAGCGCGCGCCGTTCTGGTTCCACCAGGCCTGCACCTTCGCCTGCTCAGGCCACGGCAGGTCGTCGTCAGGATCGAGCGCGACGTTGTCATCTTCGGGATCATCGGTTGGACCGGACGCGGGCGTCCCCGGTGTCGAGCGCTCGAAATCGGGCTGCGCGAGATCGAGCCCGGTGACCAGGCTGAAGGATTCGCCGGCCGCGCGCGCCAGCGCGTCGTCGGCCATCCTGGAAATCAACCACGGGATGTAGTTAGGGTCACCGGCCAAACCGGCGCCGCGGATCAACCGCCTGAGCGCCGCCGGATCGCCCGACAACTGTCGCAGCAGGTCGTGCGCCTCCGTGACAGACATCGCGAGCAGCGCAAGCTGGAAGGCGGGCAACTGACGCGGCCCCTCCTTCATTGCCAGTGCGACGAGGAATTGGAGGCTGGCTTCGCGCGCGCCGAGCAGCACGGCGCCATACGCGGCCCAGAACTGGCAGTCCGGGTCTTCTTGGCCGATGGCCGCCGCCGTCGCAGACACGAGCTCGCGTTTGCCGAGTTCGCCGGCGGTGCGCAATGACCGGGCCCGAACACTCAGGTCATTGTCCTCGAGCCGCCGCCCGGCAATCAGTCCGGGATCGACACGGTGAAGCGCACAGGCCGTGATTCCCGCCAGGCGGCTCACCGGATCGTCGGAAGCAAGCCAGCTCCTGGCGATCCCGGCCAGATGTGTCGCCGATACCCAGCCCAGCGCCGAGCACAACCCGCGCCACCCGTCCGTCGCGGCCGGCGCCACCGCGAGCATCTGACCGAGTCGCTGCGGGTTGCCGTCTTCGATGGCGCGCACCGTCGCGGCAAAGATCTCCCCTGCCCCGGGGTTCTCCAGGAGTTGCTCGCAATATCCGAAGCCCGCGTCGCCGGCGAGCGCCACGCCGTCCAGATGCGCGCTGATTCGCTCGTCATGCCGGCCGAGATCCGGCAGCTGGATATGCGGCGCCGTCAGGAGCTGCGTGCGAACGTTGCGCAGGTGCGCGCTTTCTTCAGCGTGCTGTGCAACGACCCACGGATTGATGCGGTTTTCGACGACGGCCATGTCACGCCTCAGCATGCGACCGCGACCCGCGGATGTCCGGCGTGACGCGGCAACGGTCTACTCCTCATCATCGTCCGGCGGCGGCGCGTCCTCATCATCGTCCGGCGGCGGCGCCTCTTCGTCGTCGGCGGTCGGATTCGCAGCCATTTTCAGGTAGTGATCGACGCAGTATTCCAGCCACGCGATGAAACTGTCGTACTCGGTTTCCTCGTCCTTGTAGGTTTCGTACAGGCGCCATTCTCCGTCGTCGTTGCGCCGGAGCGGATGCAGGATGATCCTCGACTGCGATATGTCGGAGTAGCCGATCACGAGACCTTTGCCGCAGACCTCGTCACCCCACTTGAGAGCATCCTGTTGCCACTTGCGGATGTCGTCCGCGCGCGGGCCGCTCAACATGTCTTCGACGGGCATGAGATCGGTGACCGCGTCCACCATGCGCCAGCCATCGTAGAGCGTCAGGAAGGCCTTGTACGAAGGCGGCAGCGCCAGGCCGACTTTCTGCTCCAGCTTCTCGATGAGCGCCGGGCTCGTCGGCGGGCCCAGTTGCTGTTCGTCGGGCTCGTCGATGGCCGCATAAAATTTCGAGCGGGCTTCCATACCCGCCTTCACAGCGGCGGCAACGCGTTTCGTCAGTTCGGGGTCCAAGATGTCACCTCAGCAGTTCTTCGTCGTGAATCCGGTTGGCGCCGTGTTGCCCGCGGCGCGCGCTGATTTGATCTGCCGGCCGGAAGAGCCATTGACCTCGCGGTCGAGCCATCGGAACGGTCCGCCGACGTTGCCGCCGAGCTGAACTTCCTGAATGTGGTCGGCTTCCATTCCGTTCCCGAGCGGATCGGTCGTCGCGGCGCAGTCATCGTAAAACTGCGTTGGCTGGTTGGCCGGGTTCCTGGAGGGCGGCCATCCCTTCGGAGCGGCTCTGTTCCAGTCGCGCGCATATTTCTTTTGCCAACCCGCCGCAATGTCGCGCAAGTCTTTCGTGCCGCGCGTTGGCAGGGGGCCCTTCTGCTTGGCGACGGCATCCATGGCCGCGGCCTTGCCTTTCATCTGTTTCTTCTGGCAATCAGACCAGCCTGCTTCGCACTCGAGCACGATCACGCCGGGTGGCACCGGCGGTTGTTGATTGCCGGGAATCGTGCCGGAGTTGGCGGGACTGCCGCCATTGTTCGTCATCCCGTCGCCGAGCAACTGGATGTTTTTTCCCTCGGCCTTCACGTTCATCGAGCCCGGCGCGACGAACTCGGTCTTACCCTGCGTCTTCGCCGACACGATGCCACCGCCCGTTCCCTGGCTCGCGACGTCCGGCGACGGCTGGCTCATGTAGTACGAGCCCTTGATGGCGATTTTCTTGCCCTGGATCTTCACCGTCGTCGTCGGCTTTTTCAGGCGATCCGCCGAACGGCCGAAGTTGGGTAACGGCGTTGGAACGAACGGTGCGGGCGGGCCGGGCATCTTGCAGATGTTCGGCAACGTTGCCGGCGCCATGTCCATGCTGCCCTCGGTGACGGGTGTTTTCGGAGGATTTACACCGACACTGATCATGCGCGTGCACCCATCCTCATGGTTCGCTCAACGACAGCAGGATCGCGCTGCGATGTCCGCCATCCGAACTCGCCCACAACAGCGGGAACTGACCGCGTGCATAACCACGCTGCCGGGCCTCGATCGCCAGTGACGCGAACAGCGGGCCGGATGCGGCGCCAACGTCACCCCAGCAGTCGGCGGGTGACTGGTAGTCGTGTGCATCGAAGAACGCTTCCTGCACACGCAGCATGGTGTAGATGAACTCTTCGTTTCGATAACGGACGCCATTCAGGTCACAGTAGGTAGCCGTGATCATCCGGGGCGGCGCGCGCACGGCGGATATGACTCCGCTCAGCGCGGTAGTGAGACCTTCGCCGATACAGACTTCGGTCGAGCGGATCGACTTGGGTTCGAAGGCGGTGGTTGCCGCCGCGACGCGCGCGAGAACGGGCAGGCCGTGGCGCTCGGCCGCAGACTCCCTCGCCAGCAGGCACGCGCTTGCCGCTTCGCCCGGAGGAAAGCCGTTGCGGTTCGCGGCGGACATCAGGAACCCGGTGCGATCCAGCCAGGTCAGCGATTCCGCGTCGTGGTACGAGTCGACTCCGGCGGCGATGCAGAACGTCGCTTCGCCTGACGCGACCCTCTGCGCCGCGACCTGCATCGCCATGAGTCCCGACGCGTGCCCCCGCTGCAGGACATGGGCCGAACATCCCTCGCCGACGCCGGCCGAAACGGTGTTTGCGATCGAATCCGCGATGCCGGGCGGCAAGCCAGGCCGCGGCTCCGCGATGCCGACCCAGCACTGCATGGTTGGTCGCGAACCAGTGGTCGGCAGTTCACCGAGGGCCTGCGTCACCGCCGACAGGAGCATCTGCTCGATACGTTCCGCGATCGGCAGCGAAGGCTCGAAACCCGCATCGACGGCAAGGCTCATCGGCTCGCCTTCCTTGTCGACGAACGTCGGATGCGCGGCCACGGCCGAGATGGCACCGCGCACGGCCGCGGCCGACGCGGACGCATTGAAGCCGAGCGGCGTCCGCACGCCGACCCCGCAGATACAAACTGCATCGTCGATGGGACCGGACCAGGAAATGGGATCGTTCATGCGCCAGTTGCTCGTTCAGACCACGCGTTTCTCGGTGACCACCGTGAGATCGAGATCATCCACGCGGTGATTGCAGACCAGCGAAGTCTGCCAAACCATCATGAGACGCGCGGCGTCCGGCTCCAGGATAACGGTGCATAGTTGCGCCCGATGCTCGATTCGCTCCGGGCCGATCCGGGTTTCGAAGAATGGGTATACGCGCGGCAATTTGAATGTCATCCGGCCGGCCGGCGAGAGGTTCCGCAGGTCGACGATTTCGCCCCCACGCAGGAAACCCGCGACCTGCTGATCGGAGGGTGCGCAGTTGTGATAACGCGTATCGAAATCTTCCGCCCAGAGCGGGAAACGTTTTTCACGCCATGTTTCGTCGTAAGTACCCGCCCATTCGCGACGCGGCGACCAATGGCACTCGATGGCATTCAATCCCGCAGGCGTCGGCTGGTCCCGCCATGAACCGATCAGCTGGTCGGGATACTCGACGTTGGGCAGGAGGTTTCCGGCACAATTTTCCGCGCGCACAGCAAAGCCGGTGCCGACCGGGTTGCGGCTGTCGAGGCGATGCTCCGCGGGATCCGGGGAGGTCCGATCCCATCCGCCGAATGCTCTCTCGTAGACAATCGGCATCGACTCGAACGCCTCGGGAGATGTGGACATCAGCGTGCCCGCGACCTTGTCCCAGCGCCGATCGCCGGAGACCCGCAGGCGCTTGTTCACGGAACCGACCGAAATGCCGACGTCGACTTCCGTTGCGAGCCGGCCCGCAGGGGCCCAGGCGCTGCCGCGAACCAGCACATCGGTGCCGGGTTTCAAGCCCTGGAGATCGCCTTCGTACCGCAGTCCGCTCTTGCCCGCCTCACCGGAAGGCTCGGGCATCCGCAGCGGCGCGACCTGCTCCTTCGCCAGCCCGCAGGTGCCATCCGGGTGTATGTCGTAGGTCGCTTTCACGACAACCAGCCAGATCTTGTTTGCATCCTTGTCCTGGACCCAAGTGCGCTCCGCGGCGTAGCTGGTCGTGTTGATGATCGCCCACATAAAAATCCGGAGCGCTCAGTTGATCTGCACCGAGCCACCCTTGATGCGATTCATGCCCGCCGCGCGACTGGAAACGTACGCGCCGTCGATCAGGACCTTGCCCGCTTTCGTCAAGGTGATGCTGGCTTTGCCACATTTGAGGACGAGCTGCTGCCTGGCGCTGACGATCATGCGCTCGCCGTCGACATCCACTTCGACCTGTCCCGGCTTCTGAGTCGCGGGACCCTGCCCGTCGCGCAGCAGCCCCATGACGATGGGGCGTCGCAAATCGCCGTCGGCGAATTGCAGCACCACCTTGCGGCCGATGTGCGCCCCGTGAAGATCGACAATGGTGGCGGCCGCGAGCGCGCCCGCGTCAGATTGCCTTCCATGCGACACCAGCGGCGTCCGGCCGGCATCCGCAAAGCCGATCAGGGTGCCCGTCACCACGCCGTGGAAGGGAACCGGATCGCGACCGTGCGACTTCCGCTGCGAAATTCCGCCGAACTCGAGAACTTCGGACTCTTCTGCACTCATTGAGATGCTCCGCTCTGGCTCTTGATCCGGCGCCGTGGGCCCGGCCTGGTTCTCACGCGCAAGATCAATTCTGTTTGATCTTGCTGCCTTTCATGACGATGTCGCTGCTTGCCTTGGCATTGATCTTGCCGCTGCCGTTGATCGTGATGTCCTTGCCCTTGATCGTGATGGTGCCGTCTTTCTTCATGGTGATGCTGGCACTGCCGGTCTTGATCGTGATCGAGTCTCCGGCATCGATGACCAGATTGTTGGCCACCTTGAGCTTGTCGTCCTTGCCGATGCTGGACGTGCGGCCGCCACCGATCTTGTGCGCCTCATCGCTGCCGGCACTGGTGGACAGCTTGCCGCCGGCGCTCGTCGATATGTTGCCGCCGGCGCTCGTCGACTGGTTCGCGCCGATGTTGGTCGACTGGCTCGCGCCCACGCTGATCGTTTGCGCGGCGCCGACGGTGACCATCTGCAATGCGCCAATAGTGATCTGCTGCGCGGCGCCGATGGAGATCGTCTCGTTGATGCCCACCGAGTGCGTGCGTTGTGTCGCGACGGTCTTGGTTTCACTCGCCCCCACCGTGACGCTGCGGGCGGCGCCGATTTTGATCGTCTCGGTGGCGCCGACACTTTCGGAACGCGCGGCGCCGATCGTGATGGTCTCGTTGACACCCACGTTCTCGGTGCGGTTGGCGCCGATGGTGATCTTTTCGTTGGCCCCCACGTTTTCGGTGCGGTCGACGCCGACCTTGACGGTTTCGTTGTTGCCGATCGTCTTGGAACGATCATGCCCCACCGAATGCGACTCATCCGCCTCGACGGAGATGTCCTGGTTCAGCTCCGCATGAATGTAGAGCTGCTCCGCGCCCTTCTTGTCCTCGAAGCGGATTTCATTGCAGGTTTCCGGGCTGCCACCCATCGTGCTGCGCGTTCGCACGCCCGACTGCGTCTTGTTGGCCGGCAGGTCGAACGGCGGCAGGTTGTCCTGGTTGTATACGCGCCCGGTGATCAGCGGTTGATCCGGATCACCCTCGAGGAAATCGACGACGCATTCCTGGCCGATGCGCGGGATGCTCATCCAGCCCCAGTTCTTGCCGGCCCAGATCTGCGAGACGCGCACCCAGCAGGAGCTCTTCTCGTCGCGTTTGCCGTAGCGGTCCCAGTGGAACTGCACTTTCACGCGGCCATATTTGTCGGTGTAGATCTCTTCGCCGCCGGGACCCACGACCGTGGCGGTCTGCGGACCACCCACCATGGGTTTGCGCGTGGTGATGGGCGCGCGGAACGGCAGCTTGGCGTCGATGGCCTCGAAGCTGCAGATGAAGTCTTTCGGGGCATCGCGGCCGGATTCATATTCACCCGCATGCAGGTCATACGTGGCGCTGACGGCGAGGTACTGCTTGTTCTGGTCCTTGCGCGGATACCCCGCGAGCTTGAACAGGCTGCCGACGGCCTGGCCGCGCGCATTGCCGGTGCCGGTGAAGCGCTCGAACTGCGCCTGCAGCGACTCGAGGCGCGTGCGCGCGTAGTGATCGCCTTCCGCGGTCAGCGCATAGCCGCCCGGGTAGTCGAACACCTCGTAGTCGGTCTTGGGGAATTCGTGCTTCTGCACGCACTGCGTCTCGAGCTTGGCGCGCGGCTTGGTGAAGTCGTAGTCGGTGACCACGCACTTGCCGGGCTGGATGTTGCGCGACTGGTGCCAGTCGAAGATGTGATCCTTCTCGCGCGACTCGTTGGCCGTCGGCGGGAAGTACTCGATGGTCTCGTAGTTAGGCACCGGCTCATGGCCGCTCGAGGAATCGCTGAGCACCAGCGTGTGGCTGCCTTCGGCGTGCGTGAAGAAGTAGTAGATGCCCTCTTCTTCCATGAGCCGCTGCACGAAATTGAAATCCGTTTCGCGGTATTGCACGCAGTAGTCGCGCGTCCGATAACTCTTGGTGAGCGTGTCCTTGAAGTCGGTGAACCCGAGATCGCGGAACACGTCCTTGATGATGTCCGGCGCGCTCTTGGTCTGGAAAATCCGGCAGTCGGCAGTGCGTGTCAGGAACCACAACCAGGGAACCAGGCGCATCTGGTACGTGGCGTAGGTTCCGAGGCGGCCGAGCTGCGCAAACTCGACGATGTGGCCATGGAAATAGCGCGAGCCACCGTCGTCGAGCGCGACGGCGATGTGGGCTTCCTTGCCCAGCAACTTGTTGAAATCGATCGCCTCGTCGGGACTCAGCAGGTCGATCTGGATTTCAAAGAGCTGGCCTAGTTGCTCGGTGATCCTGGCGGAGCGAATCAGCAGCTGATCGCTGTCCACCGGGCTCTTGAGCGTTATCTTCCTGGATGTCGCCATCGAACATGGACCGCGTGACTTGGACTGTAGGTCGTCTTGCTGCGAGGCCTCGCCGTTGTATCACAATTTAACTCAAACCGCGGAATGCCCCCGAATCCTGCGCCGCGCCGGCGACTGTCATGCGCCCGGGTCGGGGCGGCGCCAGCGCAGCACCACTTCTTCGGCCGGCGACCACAGGTAATAGCCGCCCCAGCTCCCCGGCTCGTCGATGATCAGGGCATCGAGAGCGTCGTACATGCCGCGCGCATACGCCTTGAAATTGATTTCCCGGATGTCGTGCGTGCTGACATAAGCCGCCCAGCGGGCGCTTTCGGTGGGCAGGATCCGCGTGCCGGCCGCCAGGGCCTTCTCCAGGGCGCGCTTGAACTCCTGGAAGTTCAGCTCTTCGACGATCGGTCGCGACATTGAGACATCCGGTTGAGTCGGCCAACGGGCGGAAAGTGTGCAGTTTTCCCATAGGCACGTCCAGCAGGAGGGTATCGCGACCGGGACAGCTATCTACTGTGTACCCGCAGCCGCCGAAGCGGTTTCAAGCCACCGCGATCGGCGTGGAGCGGAAATGCGGGCTCGGCCTGGCGGCTTCCTTGAGCCGCGCCCACCCGGGTCGATATTTCGCGACGGCGATTTCCAGTTCCGCGGCGCCGAGCTTGGGAAACTCCGCGGCGACGGAATCGAGCATCACGGTGTGACGCGGCAGGCCTTTCGGAAACTTGGCGTGTTTGGTGAACACGATGCGGCCTTCGACCGGCGTGTCGGTGGCGATGGCCTTGACGCTGGCGATGCGGTCGTAGAGACCGGCCTGCGGATTCACGAAGGTGGTGCGGCTCGGCCCGCTCATGAGCGTCCACGCCGTCATCTGGTCACCGCCGAACACGTTGCCGGTGATGTCGCGCATGTCGATGACCACGACACCGCGACTGGTCAGCAGCACGAAGTCGAGGTGGTAGTCGCCGCCGTTGCCATCGGGCACGAGCACATTGCGCAGATAGTCCGCGGCGCCGGCGGTGACGCGTGCGACACGGCGCGCGTCGCGGCGACGAACCATCCAGGCACGGCCGCCCAGCACCGCGAGCAGCGCCACGAGCACCACGCCGATGACGATGGCGACGAGCTGAAACTGCGTGAGTCCGAAAGGAGGATTCAATTCTTGTTCCCCAACGCACCCGTGAGCGCGTCGAGCGAGGGCTCGAGATCGGCGCAGGACACGGGACGCGAGAAGAGTTTACCAAGGCTTTCCGGCATTTCGATTCGTTGCCCTATGAGCGGCTCCACGATTTCGCGAAATTTCGCCGGATGCGCGGTCGAGACCAGCACCCAGCGCTCGGCGCGCTCGGAATCCGGCATCCGTGCATGGACTTCCGCGGCGGTGGCGGTATGCGGGCACCAGGGCTTCCCGTACTGGTCAGCAAAGCGGTGAAAATCCGTCGCGATGCGCGCCCGGATTTCCTCGTCGGTGACACTTTCCGCCCGTACAGCGCCGCGCACGGCGCCGATGTCCGGAAACAGTGCACGCAGCCGCTCGATGTTGCTAGGCGAACCCACGTCCATGGCCGAGGCCAGCGTCGGGATGCTGGCGCGCGGCTGCCACTCGCCGGTGCGCAGGAAATCCGGCACGGCGCGGTTGGCGTTGTGCGCCAGCACGATGCGCCCGATGGGCAGCCCGATCCTGCGCGCCCAGACACAGGCCACGGAATTGCCGAGGTTGCCGCTCGGGATCAGGAAGTTAGGCGTCACGCCGTGCGCGCGATGCACCGCGAGACTGGTCGCGGCGTAGTACACCGCCTGCGGCAGCAGTCGCCCGAGATTGATGCTGTTGGCGCTCGACAATTCGAAGCGCTCCCTGAGCCCCGGATCGACGAATGCCTGCTTCACCAGGCGCTGGCAGTCATCGAAGGTGCCGTTGACGCGGTACGACAGCACGTTGTCGCCCCAGCAGGTGAGCTGCCGCTCCTGGGTCGGCGAAACCAGGCCCTTCGGGAACAGCACCGAAACGATGACGCCGGGCCGGCGATGAAATGCCGCGGCCACTGCACCGCCGGTGTCGCCCGACGTGGCCACCAGGATGTTGAGCGGCTTGGCGCCATGGCCCTTCTCATCCCGGATGCGGGCCAGCGAAGCCGCCAGGAAGCGCGCGCCGAAATCCTTGAATGCGGCCGTGGGCCCGTGAAACAGCTCGAGCACCGACAGTTTGCCGCCATCGGCGACCGGCACCAGCGGCGCCGGAAAATCGAAGGCGTCGCGAACGATCGCGCCGATCTCGGACGCCACGGGGTCGCCTTCGACGAACGGTCGGAGCATGACCTCGGCCACTTCCGGCAGCGTGTTCGCGCCGTCGAACGCGGACAGCGGAATGTTCGGCCAGGACTCCGGCATGTACAGGCCGCCATCCGGGGCGAGGCCCTGAGCCAGCGCCTGCCCGAAACTCACGGCGGGCGCCTTGCCGGAAGAAGAATGGGCCCGGGTGCTGACGAATTTCATGGCGTCAGTCCGGAAGGACGTGCGCGCCCGCGGTCTTGATGGGCACGACCCAGTCATCCACTTTCATTTTGGCCGCCGCGAATGCGGACACCATGGCGTCGCGCACCTTGCCGGCATCGCCTTCGAGCGCCCAGGCAAACATCGTGGGTCCGGCGCCGGAAATCGTGCAGCCGAGCGCACCGGAGTCGAGTGCGCCTTTGCGCACCGTGTCGAACCCCGGAATGAGCTGCGAGCGTTGCTTCTCGATGACCACGTCTTCGAACGACGCCCGGATCATGTCGAGATCGTTCGTGTAACAGCCGGAAATGAATCCGGCGAGATTCGCGGTCTGCCAGATGAAGTCGGACATCGTGACTTCACGCTTGAGGATTCCGCGCGCCTGCTTCGTGGACAGGAACAGGTGCGGGTGGACGAGCACGGCGCGGATGCCTTCGGGCACGGGGATCTGTTTCACGCGAGGGTGGTCGATACCCACCGTCAACACCAGGCCGCCAAAGAGGCTGGGAGAAATGTTGTCCACGTGCAGCGAGCCGCTCGAAACTTTTTCACCCTGCATGGCGAACTGCAGCAGCTCGATCTTCGAAAGCGGTTTGTCGAGCAGCGCATTCGCCGCCACCACCGCCGCGACGGCCGACGCCGCGGAACCACCGAGGCCGCTGCCGAGCGGGATGCCCTTGGTGATGAATGCATCGAATCCGAATCCGGGCTTCAACGCTTCCTGCATCGCGAGCAGCGCGCGCCCGGCGGTATTGCGTTCCGGATCGCGCGGAATTTCCTTCACGACGCCCGCGGAGCCGCTGATGACCACGCCCGGCTTCGCCGTGCGCTTGACCGCCACCTTGTCGCCGAGCACGTCCACGGAAAAACCGAGGATGTCGAAGCCGATGGCGACATTCGCCGCCGAAGCCGGTGCGAAGGCCGTGGCCTGGTCGCGCCCCCCGCTCACAGGCGGGCACCGAGATATGAGCACACGCGCAACAGATCCGCGAACACGCCCGCTGCCGTGACCGCGGGGCCTGCGCCCGGTCCCTGCACGATGAGCGGATTGGAGTTGTAGCGCGCGGTGGCGTAACGCACGACGTTGTCGGTGAGCGCGATGTTGGCAAACGCATGCGACTTGTCGAGCTCGGAGACGCCGACCGTGGCCTTGCCATCGGCCGTGAGGCGGCCCATGTAACGCAGCACCTTGCCGCGCGACGCCGCCTCGTCATATCGCCGCTTCATCTCCGGGTCGTACTTCGGCAGACCGTCGAGGAAATCGTCGATGGTGCCCTTCTCGAGCCCGGCCGGAATCAGGCTTTCCACCTGAACGTCTTTCATCTCGAGCTTGAGGCCCATTTCGCGGCCGAGGATGATGACCTTGCGCACGAAATCCGTGCCCGACAGGTCGTCGCGCGGATCGGGCTCGGTGTAACCCTTGGCCTTCGCGTCCCTGACGATCTGCGAGAACGGCGTCTTGCCGTCGTACACGTTGAATAGATAGGCCAGCGTGCCGGAGAAGATTCCTTCGACGCTGGTGATCTTGTCACCCGTCTCGCGCAGGTCGCGCAGCGTCTGGATGACCGGAAGCCCTGCGCCCACGGTGGCTTCGTATAAATAAGAGGAGCCGCCCAGCCGGCGCGCTTCCTTGAGCGATTCGTAGTACGCCAGGGGTCCGCTGTTGGCCTTCTTGTTCGGCGTCACCACGTGGATGCCCGCCTCGAGCCACTCCGCGTAGTGCTTCGCCACGCTGTCGTCGGCGGTGCAGTCGATGATGACCGTGTGCGGCAGGTGATCGACGTGCAGGTGGTCGACGAACTTTCCGATGTCAGCCGCCGTCGTGCTCGCGTCGAGTTCCTTCTTCCAGCCACCGACCGCTCCGGAGAGCGATATGCCCTGCTCCGCCAGCAACATCTTCTTGCTGGCCATGATGCCGCGCAGGCGCAGGTCGAGCTTGAATTCGTCGCGCAGGCGCGTGCTCTCGGCTGCGATCTGTTCCAGCAGCGCGCCCCCCACCAGCCCGGGCCCGATGAGGCCGATGGAAATGGTGTGCGGCGATAGATAGAAGCCGGCATGCACGGCACGCAACGCGCGCGTCGCCTCCTTGCCGTCCACGACCACCGAGATGTTGCGCTCCGACGCGCCCTGCGCGATGGCGTGCACGTTCACGCCCGCCGAACCCAAAGCGTTGAACACCTGGCCGGACACACCCGGCAGGCCCGCCATGCCGTCGCCGACCACGGCGAGAATCGCCAGGTCCCTGTCGACGGTGATGTTCTGGATCTGGCCTTCCTTGATCTCACGATCGAATGCCGCGGCAACCACTCGCGCGGCGCGTTCGGCTTCGACGCCGGGAATCGCGCAGCAGATGGAGTGCTCCGAGCTGCCCTGCGAGATCAGGATGACGGAGATGCCTTCTTCACGCAGCGCCCCGAACAGGCGATGCGCGGTGCCGGGCACGCCGATCATGCCGGCGCCCTCCACGTTCACCATCGCGACGTTGTCGATCGAGGTGATGCCCTTGACCGGTAGTTTGGAATCGGGCTTCGCACAGATGAGCGAGCCCGGCTTCTGCGGCGCGAACGTGTTGCGGATCCAGATGGGGATGCCGCGGCCGACGGCGGGCGCCATCGTCTGCGGGTGGATGACCTTGGCGCCGAAGTACGCGAGCTCCATGGCTTCGCTGTACGACAGCGAGTCGATGACCTTGGCGTCGGGCACGCGGCGCGGATCCGCCGACAACACGCCATCGACGTCGGTCCAGATGTGGATCTCGGCCGCGTCGAGCAGCGAGCCGAAGATCGACCCGGAGAAGTCGCTCCCGTTGCGGCCGAGAGTGGTCTGCACGCCGCGGCGATCCGAGGCGATGAAACCGGTGATGATCAGCGTGCCCTTGAACTCGCCGTCTCTGGAAGACGAGGTTATGAGCGCCGCGAGCTTGGCGCGCGATTCGTCCCATTGCACGGCCGGTCCCAAGGGACCCCACTCGACCACCACCGCCTGGCGCGCGTCGATCCATTGCACGTCGCCCAAGCGTTTGCCGCGGGAGCCGAAGAATTCACGGAACAGTTTGGTGGACCAGATTTCGCCGTAGCCGGCGATCAGGTCACGCACGTTCTGCGCGGCGGAGCGCGTGAGCTTCACCGTGTGCAGGATGCCTTCGATGTCGTGGCGGTCCCGATCGAAGCCGGCCATGTAGAGCTGGCGCGCATCCGCCGCCAGCAAGGCTTCGGCAATCGTGTTGTGCCGCGCGCGCAAGGCGTCGAGATCACCTCGCCAGCCGTCGTCCTGCGCTTCGGCGCGCGCGACCAGGCCTAGCAGTGCATCGGTGACGCCGCGACAGGCCGAGAGGACCACACCCAACCGACCGGGCGGGAGCGTTTCGAGAATGTTGGCGACGCGTTTGAAACACTCGGCGTCCGCGACCGAAGAACCGCCGAATTTATGTACGACCCAGGCGGAGGGGTCAGCAGGATGCATTGAAACCTAGACCTTGCGGATTTACTCGGGAGGGGCAAAAAAAGCCCGGCAAATCTACTGGTTGGACCCATCCACGCGCAAGCCGAAGCAACGCAAACTGGCATATATTTGCACCCCACATGACGCTGCACCGCCTCCTTCCGCTCTACGACCGCGCGCGGACTGCCAATCAACCCCTGGTACTCGCCACCATCATCCGCACTGGCGGCTCCACCTATGCCAAACCCGGTGCGCAGATGCTCATCGCCGCCGACGGTGAATACGCCGGGCTCTTGTCCGGCGGATGTCTCGAAGGTGACCTGCGCGAACACGCGCGCGAGGTGGCGGCCAGCGGCGTGGCGCGCATCGTCAGTTACGACATGCGCAGCACCACGGACCAGTTGTTCGGGCTGGGAGCCGGTTGTGAAGGCGCCATGGACGTGCTGCTTTCCCGAGTATCGGTGGCCGAGCAATGGCAGCCGCTCACCAGCATGGCCGAGAATCATCGCGCCGCCCGCAGCCAGCACGTGGCATTCGTCATCGCGAGCACGAACAGCGACTTTCCGCTGGGCAAGTGCTTCCACGAAGCTCCGCTGCCGGCTGCTCCGCCTGGCGTCGAAATGTTCATCGCCGCCATCTCGCCGCCCCCACACCTGCTGTTGCTGGGCGGCGGACCGGACACACGGCCGGTCGCCAGGCTCGCGGACTTCCTCGGCTGGCGGGTCACCGTGGTCGAGCATCGCGCCGCCTATCTGCTGCCCGAGCGCTTCCCGCCCTCCACGAAGTTGATCGAAGTGCGGCCCGCGGAGCTTGCCGACGCCGTGACGCTCGCCGACCACGCCGCCGCCATCGTGATGAGTCATCACCTCGAATCCGACCTGCACTACCTGCGCGCGCTCTCCGGCAGCACCGTCGCCTACGTGGGTTTGTTAGGGCCGGCCGCGCGCCGCGAGAAGCTCATGAGCGATCTCGGGGCCGATGCCGCCGCGCTTCGCCCGAGGTTGCGCGCGCCCGTGGGTCTGGATATCGGCGGGCGCACTCCCGAGTCGATTGCGCTCGCCATCGTCGGCGAGGTCCACGCGGTGCTCGAGGGTCGCGGCGGCCGGCCGTTCACCGAGACTTCGAAGTCCGACACTGCAGCATGCACCTCAGGTAGCGAGCGGTAGCATGGCAGAACTACTGCCGCTCATCGCCATCCTGGCGGTGTCCGGACTCGTCGCCGGGTTCGCGGCCGGGCTGCTCGGCGTGGGCGGCGGCATCGTCACCGTGCCGGTGCTCGAATATTCGCTGCGTTTTGCCGGCGTGCCCGAGGAATATCGCATGCACGTCGCCGTCGCCACTTCGCTCGCGGCAATCATCCCGACCGCCATCAGCTCTGCGCGCTCGCATGACGCGCGCGGCGCCGTGGACTGGGATCTCGCGAAGCGCTGGGGCGTTCCGATGGTCATCGCCGCATTCATCGGCAGCGTGCTCGCTTCGCATGCGCCGCTCGCCGTGCTCGCCGGTGTGTTCGGATCCGTGGCGCTGGCCATCGCGCTGAAGATGCTGCTGCCGCTCGATCAGTGGCGCGCCAGCGATCACGTACCGCGCGGCGCCGGCGGCGCGGCGCTGGCATCGCTGATCGGCGCGGTATCGGCCGTCATGGGCATCGGCGGCGGCACGCTGGCCGTTCCCACGCTGAACCTGTGCGGCTATCCGATCCACCGCGCCGTCGGCACCGCCGCGTTCTTCGGCCTGCTGATCAGCGTGCCCGGCACCGTCGGCTATCTACTGGCCGAACCGCCGACCGGACTGCCGTGGCTCACGGTCGGCTTCGTGAGCCTGAGCGGGCTCGCCGTCATCGGACCGGGTGCCATGCTCACTGCGTCGTTGGGCGCGCGCGTGGCGCACTCCCTGAGCCGCCGCCGTCTTTCGCAGGCGTTCGGCGTGTTCCTGCTGTTCGTCGGCTCGCGAATGCTCTATCGCGCGCTGGCCTGAGCGGCGCGGGGCGCCCTGGGCGCGTGTACGTCGGCTTCGTCGAACACCACGTCGACGGGAATGAGCGGCACCTGGCAATCGACCACCATGCAGACGCCTCGCAGCAGATCGACCTGCGGCGCGGTCAGCTTTCCACCGACGGCGATGACTCGCGCCATGCCTTCGGACAACGATCGCTTGCCCGTGGGATGAATCTGCGCCAGTGCCGCCAGCGTGATGTCGAGCGCGGCCGGCGCGATCAGCGCTTCCGGGTACGGCGCCCACTTGAGCGGCGGCAGCATGCCCATGAGGCCGGCGCGATAGGCGTTCTGTCCCTGCTTGTCCGCGCCGAATCGGCACTGCGCCAGCGCCGCGTAGATTTCGCAAACCGCGGCGGCCCGCTCCGGCAGCGGCACCGGCAGGGCTTCGTCGACGGCCTTGGCGAGACGTTTCTCCAGCATGCGCGTCAGCGAGTAACGCAACATGTCGCCGGTCGCCACGGTGGGCGCGAATGCACGCGCGACCGCGCGAAGGCGCTTGCGATCCGCTGGCTCCATGCCGTCGAGCGCGGCGAGCAGATCGCTGAGCAGCGGCAGTCGCGAGGCCGGCGCCAGCTCCGCGATGCGCGCGATCTGCGCCTGCGTTTCCTTGAATAGTTCGATGCCGAGCAACGGCGCAAGGCGCGTGAGCTGCGTTCGCCACTTCGCCGCATCGGATGCCAGCATGGCGGCAACGAACGTGGCCTGCACCGCAACCGTGGAGCTCTCCACGCGCGCGACAAAATTTTCGATGGCCGCCTGCTGATCCTGCGCGAGGCGATTGCGCAGCACGTCCGGCGGCAACGCGCGGCCGGCGATCATGCGCACGCCGGTCGGCATGGTTTCCGTGAGTATCGGTTTTTCGAGCGTCAGGTGAATGCCGCTGTTGTCGCTGGTGCGCGCCGGGTTTCCCGTGAGCGGCGCCGCAGCGACGCGAGCCGCCGATGGCCCGGCAGGCGCGGCCATGGCCGCCACCGGCGAGAATTGCAGTGAATCTGCCGCATCCGGTCCGGCACCGGATTCAGCGGTCGGCGCGCTTTCGGAAGGCGCCGACGCCGCCTCTGCCGCCGCGCGCGCCGAGATCTTGCGCCGCTCGTCGCCGACCAGCGAACGGAACCTGGCCGGGGTTACGCGCGCGTCGATGGCGCGCACGCGTTCTTCGAGCGGCGGATGCGTGGCGAACCAGGAAGCATTGAGTTTGCTGATCCACGCCGGAGGGCTGCCGGCGAAGAACATGTGCGCCACGCCGATGGCGTGTTCGTGCTCGAGGCGCGTACCGGAAGCGCTGGCGGCCATGATGATGAACGCGCTCTGCAGCGCCTGCGGATTACGCGTGAACTGCACCGCCGACGCGTCGGCGAGATGTTCGCGGCGGCGCGAGACAGCCGCCTGCAGCACGCGCCCGGCGAAGGCGCCCGCACTGCCCGCGAGGAAAACGCCGAACGCGATGAGCTTTATGCGCGCCGCGTCCTTGCCGCCGCCACGCTTGTTCATGAAGCGCCGCGCCAGGTCGGTGATCACGCACAACCCGAAGATCCACGCGGTCAGCCGCATGTTGATCTTCATGTCGCCGTTGAGGATGTGACTGAACTCGTGACCGATGACGGCCTGCAGTTGATCGCGGTCGAACGCATCGAGCGCGCCTTGCGTCACCGCCACGGCCGCCTCGTCGGGCGAGTGCCCCGCGGCGAACGCGTTGATGCCCGCCTCGTCGGGCAACACGAACACCTGCGGCTTGCGAATGCGCGCCGCGATGGCCATCTCCTCGACGATGTTCACCAGGCGCTGCCGCTTGAAATCGCCATCGTTGGCGTTGACCTGCACACCACCGAGCGCGCGCGCCACCGCCGGGCCGCCTTCGCGCATCTGCGAGCTGCGATACAACGAGGCGACCAGGATCGTGCCGAACACGACCAGCGAGATCCACATGGGCACTTCAGGTTCGTGGCGAAGGACGCGCATCGGGTCATCGCCGAATCCCACGATGACCACCAGGTTGACGAACAGCACCACCAGCAGGATGGCGGCGACAAACGCGCCTACCAACCACAGCGTGTACTTCCTCTGCGTTTCCTGGCGCTCGAAAAACTGTGTACTCACACTTTCAACCCGTTGAACAGACAGCGGCAAAGTAGCGCCAAATTGCTAGGTGGGGCGTGCTCTGGCGCACGGCCGTCCGCAAAAAAGCCGCCAAATGCGACCCGTTTAACGGTTACGGCTACCGTCGCGGCGGCTCGCCGGAACCGGAGTAATATCGCCGTCCATGAACCTCGAACCGCACAAAGCCGAATCGGAAATCCGTAACAACAGTGGCGTGGCGCGCGTGCTCGCAAGCCTCACCATCCTGG
The DNA here is from genome assembly GCA_035765415.1 of Steroidobacteraceae bacterium. Lineage (GTDB taxonomy): Bacteria > Pseudomonadota > Gammaproteobacteria > Steroidobacterales > Steroidobacteraceae > CADEED01. The sequence continues at coordinate 284,737 of DASTXR010000097.1, forward strand.
CGCTGGGAGCCATCACGATTCTCATGGTGCTCGAAGTCATTCCCCGTTCGGCGTTCACCGAGATGGCCGGCAAGACCGCCCTGATCGCCGGGGTCTGCGTCGTGTCCGCGCTCGCAATCGGGCTTCTCTCCCGAAGGTGACCGATACGGGGGCCAGCGACGCGAGCCACATCCACGTCGTGGTGCTGGCCGCTGGCGGCTCCTCGCGATTCGGCTCTCCCAAACAACTGGTGCGCGTCAATGGACGCCCGCTCATGCACACCGTCGTGAGCCGCGCGGTGGAACTTGCCGGCCATTCTGTGACCGTGGTTCTCGGTTCCAACGCCGCCGAACTGGCTCCCCTGTTGCGCCACAGCCCGGCGGGCATCGCGGTGAACCGCGACTGGCAGGAAGGCATCGCAAGTTCGATTCGCGAGGGCATTGCGCATGCGCCGCAATCGGCGGATGGCGTGCTGATCGCGCTCGCCGACCAGGTGGCCGTGACCACGGAAGACCTCCGGCGACTCGCCGGCGTATGGCGGCGCGCTCCGGCGTCGATTGCAGCCGCGCAATATGCGGGCAACGTGGGCGTGCCCGCCATTTTTCCGCGCTGGTGCTTCCGCGAGTTGAACGAGCTGCGTGGCGACCGCGGCGCCCAACTACTGCTCAACCGGCATGTCGACCGGCTGATACGCCTGCCCATGCCGAGCGCCGAGCTCGACATCGACCGGCCGGAGGATTTACTGGCGCTGGGGGCAGCCCCC
>DASTXR010000098.1:0-17987 GCA_035765415.1 Steroidobacteraceae bacterium
CGCACCAGGTCTTCACCGGCCTGTGCGTGGCAGGCCGCGCCCCTCCCGCGCTGCTGGTCGCGACCTCCGAGGTGACCTTTCGCGCGATATCTCCGGCCGAGATGCGCGCCTACTGGGCCAGCGGCGAACCGCGCGGCAAGGCCGGCGCGTATGCCATCCAGGGGTTCGGCGCGGTGTTCGTGTCGAATGTCGCGGGCAGCTACACCGGCGTCATGGGCCTGCCGTTGTACGAAACGGCCGAGGCGCTGCGCCGTCACGGTGTCCCGGTGTGGAATGGAGCGTTGGGGGGCGAGTGACGACCGAAATCCTGATCAACGTGGCGCCGCGCGAGAATCGCGCCGCGCTCATCGAGAACGGCGTGTTGACCGAGCTGTTCGTCGAGCGGCAGAGCCGCAGGGGCATCGTCAGCAATCTCTACAAGGGGCGCGTGCAGCGCGTGCTGCCGGGCATGCAGGCCGCGTTCATCGACGTGGGCCTGGAGCGCACCGCCTTCCTGCACGCCGCCGACATCGCCTCGCCGGTTCCCGAGAGCACTCTGATCGGCGAACAAAATGTCGAGGACATCCGCCGCCTGGTCAACGAGGGCGACGACATCCTGGTGCAGGTGGTCAAGGATCCGATGGGCACCAAGGGTGCGCGCCTGACTACCTTCGTGGCGCTGCCCTCGCGGCTCATGGTGTACATGCCGCGAGGCGAGGGCATCGGGGTCTCGGCCCGCATCGAGGACGAGGCCGAGCGCGCGCGGCTCAAGCAGCTCGTGAACGAGGCCATGCAGCATCCGCTCACCGGCGGCTACATCGTGCGCACCGCGGCACAGGGCGCGACGGCCCAGTCCATCCGCGAAGACATCCAGTACCTCTGCCGCCTCTGGCAGCACGTCAAGGACCGGGGACTGCGCGCCTCCGCGGGCCAGATCGTGTACGAAGACCTGCCGCTGCCCACGCGCATCCTGCGCGATGAGCTGGCGCGCGGCGTCGATCGCGTGCTGGTCGACAATGCCGCCTCGCACGCGCGCATGCTCGAGTTCGCCGCCGGGTTCATGCCGGGCAGCACCACCTCGATCGACCTGTACACGGGGCAGCGGCCCATATTCGACCTGCACGGCGTGGAGGAGGAGATCGGCAAGGCGCTCGAGCGCAGCGTCAATCTCAAGTCCGGCGGCCACCTGGTCATCGACCAGACCGAGTCGATGACCACCATTGACGTGAATACGGGCGGCTTCGTCGGCCACCGCAATCTCGAAGACACGATTTACCGCACCAACCTCGAGGCGGCCGTCGCCATTGCCCGCCAGCTCAGGCTGCGCAACCTCGGGGGCATCATCATCATCGATTTCATCGACATGGCCGACGCGGCGCACCGCACCCAGGTCATGGAAGCACTGCAGCGGGCCCTGGCGGGCGACCACGCGCAAACCCACATTGCCAGCGTCTCGTCGCTCGGCCTGGTGGAAATGACGCGCAAGAGAACCCGCGACAGCCTGGAACATTTGCTCTGTGCGGCCTGTCCCAGTTGTGAAGGCCGTGGCTTCGTGCGCACCCCTGAAACCGTGTGCCACGAGATATTCCGGGAAATTGTGCGCCAGAGCAGGCAGTTCCAGAGCCGCGAACTGTTAATTTTGGCCCACCAGAACGTGATCGATCGCCTGCTGGACGATGAATCGGCAGTGCTTGCCGAGCTGGAGCATCAGGTAGGACGGCCGATACGGTTACAGGTGGAAGCGCTCTACGGCTTCGATCAATACGACGTGGTGCTGGCCTGATGGAGGCGACAAGGAGTGACCGACGCAGCCCTTGATCCAAAAGGGGACGAAAGCGACTCGCATTGGGCGAGAAGCACGGTGCTGGTCACGTTTTGTTTATTGCTGCTCGGCACGCTGGGCGTGGTGTTCACGCGCGTGGTCGCGGCGCGCGTACCGGAGCAACGCGCCACTCTCGAAAAACTGATCGCCGATCGCACCGGGCTCGAAGTCCGCTTCGACAACGTACATTTCGCCTGGACGCTCGACGGCACCAGCGCCGTGTTCGAGCGCGTGGAGCTCACCGATCCCGCCCGTGGCCGCGTGCGCGTCGTGGCGCCGGAGCTGCGCGTCGAGTTCGACACCTGGGACTACCTGCGCCATCACCAGTTTTCGCTGGGGCACGTGACGCTGGCGTCGCCCGACATCGAAATCATCGGCGATGCCATCGAAGTGCCCGCACGCCCGGCCGATGCGCGCGCGTCGCGCGGCAGCACTTCCGCTGCGGATGCCGACGACTTCCGTCTCGAGGATGAAGCCGCGCTGGTGCGGCGTTTCTCCGCCTGGGCCGAGCTCATGCCGAACGGCCGCGTCGAAGTCGAAGGCGCGCGCGTGCATCTCAAGCGTCGTGGCGATCGCGCGGCGCGCAACACTTTCACGCTGAGCCAGGCGGTGCTTATCCGCGGGGCGTCCAACTTCAACGCCTTCGGCACCATGTTGCTGTCGCAGGATGTCGGCCAATCGCTGTTCCTGTCCGCGAAACTCCAAGGTCTCGGTACGCCCGCAGGCGCTTCCGGCAATCTTCGCCTGATCGCGCGTCGTGTGTTCCTCGACAAGCTGCCGTTCGTCCAGGCGCACGGTCGCGGCACGCTCGATGCCACGCTTCACCTGCAGGACGGGCTCGTGCATTCGGCGCGCTGGCAGGCCAGCGCGCGCGAGATCGAATTCGAAGACGACGCCCGCGCGCGTTTCGACCACTTCACCATGGACGGCAAACTCGAAAGGGATGGCGGCGATTTCCTGCTCAGGTTCGCGGATCTGCAGCTCACGCGCGGCTCGCGCCTGGAGCGTTCTCCCGGGATGTCGGTGCGCGTCAGCGTCGAGCCGGGCACGACGCGCATCGTGCGCACCACACTCAGCGCCGAGCGCGTGCCGTTCATGGCCGCGGAGTTCATGTCGCAGCTGTTCGCGCCGCAGTTTGCGAATCGTGTCGTCGCCTTTCCGGGCGGCTGGGTTCCCACGAACGGCGAGCTGCGCGGCGTGCGTTTCGATTCCGGCGAGAAAAATCGCGGCGGGTGGAATTTCTCCGCGCAGATCGCCGGCGCCGATTTCGAGCGCGCCCACGATCATGCCCGCATCAGCCAGTTGGCCGCGAGTCTGCAACTGGATGCCGGCAGACTCGCCGTCGAATTCGATGCAGCCAACGCCATCACATTGCGGGTTCCCGGGGCGCATGAACCGCGCGCGTTGAATCTCGAAGGCCGGCTCGCGGTCATCGATGGCGCCGAATCGGTGGTCAGGTTCGAAGGTTTTTCGGCGCGCAGTGCCGGGGGCACGCTTTCGGCCGAGGGTGAATGGAACAGCGATCGGCCGCTGGCGCTCAGCGTCTCGAATGTCGATCGCGCGCTGCTGCTCGACGGGTGGACATTGCTGGCGCGCGAGGCGGCGGTGCCGCGGCTGCTCGGCGATATCGAGCAGGGTGTGGTGGTCGAAGGCGCGCTGAACCTGCAGACCTTGCGCGACGGCAGCGGCAGCCGCGCGGTCAACTGGCAGCGCTCGAACGGAAAACTGCGGCTTGCCGGGCTTGCGAGCTCCGGCAACGACCTGCCTCACCTGACGGCGGGCCGCGGCACGGTCGAGTTCTCCCGCGGACATACGAAGCTGCTGCTCGACGGCGGCGACGTCGAAAAACTCATGCTCACTTCCGCGCGTCTCGACTGGCCGCGCACCGGCGCGCCACGCATGCACGCCGCATTGCAGGGCGACCTCGCGTCGCCCGCGCTGAGCCAGACGCTGAAAGCCCAGGGGCTGGATCGTCTCACCGGTTCGGTGACGCTCGAAGCGGATGCGCGCGGTGAAAAGGAGCTGCGCCAGCCGGACCTGTGGCGCGTGAGCGCGCGTCTGCGCGATGTCACGCTTCCGCTCGGCGGCGATCTGCCGTCGATCGAAAAGCTCGCCGGAACCTTGCGTTATTCCGGTGGCCAGCTTCGTGGCCTGGCGCTCGAGGGCGCCTGGCTGGGCGGTCCGATAGAAATCGAATCACGTCGCACCACGGGTCGTGGGCCAGGATTCGCGATCAGCGGCGTCGCCGACACCGCGCGGCTGGTGCGCTTGTTAGGCGAGGCCGATGCTGCGAGCCGCCTGCACGGCCAGGTTTCCTGGACGGGCACAGCGCAGCGCCTCGATGACGGCAAGGCCGGCGACGCCTGGCAACTGTCGCTCGCCACCACGCTCACCGGAGTCGAGAGCCGCTTGCCCAGGCCTTTCGACAAGGCCGCTGCGCGCGCGCTTCCCGTGAATGCGCAGATGCGTGTCAGCGTCGATGGCATCCAGGACTTCCAGCTCGACAGCGGCCGCGACGTGAAGGTTCACGGCGCGTTCGAGAAGGGCATCCTCACGGCGCGCTTCGACGTGCAGGGCGTGAAGGGTGAGCTGCGCCGCGAGGGCAACGCGTCGCCGAGAGTCCGCATCGAACATCTCGACATGAAGCGTTCGCCCGCGGTGCTCGCGGTGGCCGGGTCGATGCTGCCCGCGGACGACGAACTCACGCTGGACATCGACGACATGCGGCACGCGAGTCAGAGCCTGGGCCCGGTGCAGGCCACGCTTGCGCGGCGCAACGCCGCCGTCGAGTTCTCGCTCGAAACCTTGCAAACGCCGCACCAGATCACCGCGCAGGGGCGGTGTGCCAACGATGCCAGCTGCCGGCTCGAGTTCACGGCGGATACCGATCATCTCGCCGCGCTGCTGCGAGGCATTCAGTTGCCCGCGGAATGGCCTGTCGAAAGATTGCATGCGGCCGGTGAGCTGTCGTGGCCGGCCGATATTTCGGGTGAGCTGACGCAGGTGCTGACCGGGCGGTTCGATCTCGAAACCCAGGGTCGCGACAGCAGTCATCAGATGCTCGCCAGCGCCACGCTCGCCGACGGACAGATCACGCTCGCGAACGTGCAGGGCATCGGGCCCGAGGCCGACCAGATGTTCCGCGGCACGGGCCGCGTGGCGCTGCTGGCGCGGGAATACGACCTCACGGTGGACTATGAGCGCGTGTCCCTCGCGGCCAGCGCCGTGCCCACTCCGGCGCGCGCGCGCGTCGCTCGTGCGTGGACGGCGCTGCGCGGTTCGGCGGCGCGCCGCGGCTGGGCCGAGGAGCCCGAGGCGCGTCGCGTGCAGTGGCACGGAACGTATTAATGGGGACACTCCCCATTTCCTAGCAAAAGGGGTCGGACCTCGGCGGTGGAGCGTCAGCGCGTGAAGAAGGACAGGCTTCCGGCACGAAACGGAGGGCGCGCTTGAGTGAAGGAATGGGGACAGTCCCCAATTCCCCGCTTCGCGGGCAAAAGGGGTCAGACCTCACCCGACGACATCGCGATGAATCGCGGCACCGCATGAGGTCTGACCCCTTTTGCTAGGAATTGGGGACTGTCCCCCCGCTTGCGCGAGGCGGCGCGCCAGAGCTGTCAGCGCTTCGCTTAAAGGCGCGCCAAACGCACACAGTCGGAATAAAGCACCAGGAGGATCTGCGCGCTGATCGCCTCGCGCTGCGCCGCCCTCGATGTTCGCGCCGGAAGCCTGTCCTTCTTCACGCGCTGACGCGCCAACGTCGTGCCTCGATCCCGCTTGCAGAGAAATCGGAGATTGGGACCTACTTCGAGCGCCCGGCGGAAATGTGAGCGGCAGCGCGCCCTCTACGCGCTGACGCTCCACCGCCGAGGTGCGGCCCCTTTTGCTAGGAAATGGGGAGTGTCCCCATTATTTCCCTTCCACCAGCGGCTTCTTGCGCTTCACGCGAATGCTCTCGGCCCACTCGTGCGCGAAGTCGCGCTGCATGTGGCGGTTGATCATCGCGGTGACCGTCATCGCAATCAAGGCGCCGAGCGACGCCAGCGCCATGTCCTTGTGGGCATCCCAGACGTCGCCCTGCGTGCCGAGATAGGCGGCGCCGAGATCCCCGCCCAGCAACTCAGCCGCGGCCCACTCGATGAGCTCGTAGAGCATCGAGGTGGACATGGTGAGATCGAGCGGCAGGAAGTACCCCCAGAAGCCACGCACGTTGCCGATGCGCAGGAACATCTCGCGGATCGGATACGCCAGCAGCAGGCCGTACAGAAAATGCACCAGCCGGTCGAAGTGGTTGCGGCCGCCTTCGAACACGGGGAACCATTCGTCGTACGGCACCTTCGCGTAGGTGTAGTGCGACCCCAACGTGTGCAACACCAGGAACAGGAAGATGCAGGTGTACGACACGTTCGACAGCGGGAACGATCTGTACGTGTAGAGCAGCAGTGCGACGCCCAGCACCGTCAGCACGTTCTCGAGAACCCAGTCGTCGCGGTGCAGCGGTGCGATGCCCATCGCCACCCACCAGGCGGCGAACAACCCGAGCAGCAGCCACAGGTAGGTCTTACGTGGCAACTTTGCTCTCCGCGGCGCCGTTTTTCAGGACGACGCGCTGCCAGTAGCTGGCGAGATCGGCGCGCAGCTCCGGCATCAGTAGATAGATCGCGATGATGTTCGGGATGGCCATGCAGAAACTGCACGAGTCGACGATGTTGACCACCTGGTCCAGCGGAAACGTGGCGGCGATCGACAGCATCGAGCACAGGAACAGCCGGAACGCGACACGGCTGGCCTTGGCCTCGGAGAACAGCCACATCCACGCCTGCTCCCCGTAGTAGCCCCACGCCAGCACGGTAGATAGCGCGAACAGCACGGCCACGACGGCGAGCACCGCCGGGAACCAGGGAATGACGGTGGCGAACGCATCGGAGGTGAGCGCGATGCCGACATTCGTGCTGGTTCCATCGACGCCGCTCACCACGATGACCAGCGCGGAGAGCAGGCAGATGATGATGGTGTCGAGAAACGGCTCCATGAGCGCCGCGAAACCCTGCGACATGGGCTCGTTGGTGCGCACCGTGGCATGCGCCATGGGCGCGGACCCGATGCCCGCTTCGTTGGCGAACGCGGCGCGGCGGAATCCCTGGATCAGCGCGCCGACGACACCACCCGCGACCGCGTCCGGCGCGAAGGCCTCGCGCACGATGGTGGCGAACGCCGGCAGGATGTTCGAGTAGTTTGCCGCGAGCACGACCAGGCAGGCCGCGACGTACAGCAGGCACATGAATGGCGAGAGCTTGTCGGTCCAGTAGACGATGCGCTTCACGCCGCCAAACAGCACGATGCCTATCCACACCGCGACCATGAGGCCGAAGAGGAAGGCCTGGTCGAAGCCCGTGACCTCGCGCACCTGCGAATAGGCCTGGCTGACCTGGAAGATGGTGACCGACCCGCCGATCGCCGCCACGCAGAAGAATCCCGCGAGGAACTTGCCGAGGCGCGGCATGCCGATACGGCCCAGCGCCTCGGGCACGTAGTACATCGCGCCGCCGGTCACCGTGCCGTCCGCACGCACGCGCCGGTACTTCACGGCCAGCGTCACTTCGGCGAACTTGAGGCTCATGCCGAGGAACCCGGCGACCATCATCCACAGCGTGGCGCCGGGTCCGCCCAGCGTGACCGCCACGGCGACGCCGCCGATGCTGCCGAGCCCCACCGTGCCCGACACGGCGGTGCTCAACGCCTGGAATGGCGTCGCTTCGCCCGGATGCCGGATGCTCGAATAGTCTCCGCGAATGACGCGCGCCGAATGCCGGAATCCGCGCAGGTTCACGAAGCGGAACGCGATGGTGCAGACGACGCCGCCCATGATGAGCCAGGCCACGATGAGCGGTAATTGCGCTTCACCGACCGGCACCGCGAAGAACACCACTTTGCCCAGCCAGTCGGCGATGGGCGCCAGCAACCCATTGATACGTTCGTCGATTGTCATTGCGCTGCAGTGTAACGAAAGGCGCGCGACCGGCTCACCTTTCCCTGTCAATCGGGCGACGCCTTCCGGGCGGAATATGGCGGCGGCGGCGGTGCCGATCAGACAATATTCACGACTTTTTTCTCGAAAGCGCCGCCTGAACGGTTTCACCTATTGCTAGCGCGGAACGCCCGCTCCTAACCTGTTCGCAACGGAAAAACCGGCGAGGTCGTTCGATGATCCGAGAGGGTCGCATGATCGGGTTCGCACTTGGCTTGATGGCGCCTTGTCTCCTGGCTTTGCCCTCGCTCGCCATGGCGGGTGACGAAAAACGTGACCGGCCCAGCACGACGGCGGCGCCGCTCGAAATTCCGCGCATCACCAACAACGATCTCGACGCGCGCGCAAAAAAGAAGCGCGCGCCCGGCAATCTCGAGAAGACCGCGCTCCTCGATCTCGATCCCGCGCTCACGCCGCTGCCCTTCCCGAAGAACAGCGACATGCGCGCGCGCCTGCTGACACCCGAGCTGCGCCGCACGCCGCTGCTGGGCTGGATCGCCGAAAACCTCTATCGCAGCAAGAGCGAAAAGGGCTGGTGCCTCGAGGCGGATCCTGGCCAGGGTGAATACGTGGTGTTCTACCGCCTCCACCTGAAATAGGGGGCAGCCCCCTTTTTCTAGCAAAAGGGGGCTGCCCCCATTTTCACGCGCAGGCGCGATACACCTGCGCCACCGAGTAGGAACGCGCCGCCGTCGCGCTGAGCCTTGCGCAGGCGCGCGCGGCGGCTTCCGCGTCCGCCGCGCAGATCCTCTCCGCCAGTCGCAACGCCTCCGCCGGATCCAGGCTGCGCAGGTTCTTCACCGCGTGGCATCGCCCCGGCCGCAGCAACGCATCGTCGATGTCGTTGATGTTGGGCAGGTTGGTCGTGAAGATCACCTTGCGGCTCTGCGCGCGCACCACGCCATCGGCGATGCCGAGAAAGCGGTGCAGCTCGAAGTTGCCGCTGGTGCGCGCCTTGAGCAGATGGTCGGCGTCTTCGATCACGAACGCGTCGTGCGAACCGGTGATGAAGTCCACGAAGATCTCGTCGTTCTCTAGCGCGCGCTTGTCGGCGGTATACATGACCTTGGCGCTCTCGCCCTTGCGTCTCGACATCGCGGCCAGGATCGCGCGCACCAGGCGCGTCTTGCCGGTGCCCGGCGGGCCCTGCAGGATCAGCACCGTCTCGCGCGCATTCAGATAACCCTCGACGAACTCCCCGACCGATTTGCCCAGCGACGGGTACGCCTCTTCCAGCAGCACGTCGTCCGCGATCTCGTCGAATGACGTGCTGATGAGCGTGCCGCGCGAATTGCAGAAGTTCCAGTCGACCACGAACATCTGGTCGCGCAGGCGCTTGTCGCCGATCACGCGGAACAGCCGCGCGCGCACTTCTTCGAGGCGCGCGAGCGAGTCCGTCCACACGCGGAACGTGCACGACACGTATTCACCCTTCGAGTAGCCCTCGCCGCCGATGAACACCCCGGGACCATCGAGCAGCAGGCTGCCGACGTCCATGCGTTGCACGGCGCATTCCATCTGCAGCGCGAGGTCATCGAACACGGGCCCGACCTTGCGCCGCACCGCGCAACGCACCACCCGGTGGATGGGATAGGCCTTCGCGGCATGGTCGAACGCCTGGATGGCGCGCGTGCGCACGATGGCGTCGCTGACGTCGTAGATCTCCTGGATCAGCGACAACTGCACGCTCATCGGCGAGGCGCCTTCGGTTTTTTCCGGCAACAACTTGTGAATGGTCATGGTCAGTCTCGAGCGCTGGGGCCTCGCCCCAAATGGCGAGGCCCCGGTGGCGGCAGCCGACCGGGGCCTCGTGCGAGACTTGCCGGAGAGCAGCCGAACGCCGCCCTCCGCAATGCAAGGGCTAGCAGATCAATGGTTCGCGCACCAGGTCGCGCGGCGGGGCCGCGAACGCGTGCGTGAACTGCGAATTGAGGTAGTTAGGGTTCATGAGGGCGCGCATTCTAGGCGCGATCGCGCGGCTGTCAAGCACCGCGTCGAAAAAAGTTCTAAGGCCCGATCCACTTGCGCGGCTGGCGCTGCCGTACACCGTGATTGAGGAGCCAGTGGTACACGCTTTCGGTCTGGGCCTGGTCGATCCACGATTTGCCGTGAATGTAGAGCGCGGTCACTTCGTTGCCGCTGAAGATCTGCACCTGCGAGTAGCGGCCCATGCGCTGCAACGCCACGCCGTCCATGTTGTGCAGCTTGAGCTGCAGCTCGGACATCAGGTAGCCGTCTTCGAGACTGAAAAGATTGAGGTCCTTCTCCGTCTGGACGTAGACGCAATCGAAGAACTCGGGCGGGTCGTCGGTCTCGATGATCGCGGCGGTGCACTGGTAGCGGATCTGCGCGTCCGCCGGGGTGACGCCGGCGGTTTGCAGGAGCTGGTCGTCGTTCACCGCCCTTGCGACTTCACGATAGTTGGACGCCGGCGCGGTGCCCCACAACAGCAACCACAGCAGCATCGACATCAGCGGGGTGACGGCGTATCTCATGGAGCGCCACTGTACGAAGGCTGCGGCCGGCGCGAGGTCAGAATCAGTTACGAGCCATGTGGCACTTCTTCCTCAAACGGTGTCAGGCACCGTTTCCCCAAAAAAAAACGCGTGCAGGCCCTTCCGTTCCTGCACGCGTCTGTCCAGCAAAAAGTCTCACGAGGGGGGAGGAGAACATTCCGCAGACGATCTAGATAAAGCAATCTGCGTGCCAACTCGTCCCGGCCGAAAAAAATGATTCAGGCGCGTAAATCGCGTTTTTGACGGCCTGTCGGGTAAGTGACATCCCAGGATGGGTGCACTTGCCGCGAAATCGCTTCGATCCGGTGCAACGTGCGGGGTGCCGCCTAAGAAACGGGGGCTAGTTGATGCGCACCCGGAACTGGATAGCGAAGGACGGATTGCCGCCGCCCGCCGCGTTCATGACCCCGGCGGGCGAGATACGCACGGCGCGCACCCGCGGGTCGAAGCCATTCGGGTCCGGCTCGGGTGTGTAGTCCCAGGGCCCGCTCGCGCCCGCCGACGAATAGGTGACATGGCTGGCGTACGCAAACGTGAGCCCGCTGGCGGGCGCGCCATTCACGAACACCACCGGATTGCCCGAGGTGGTGGCCACGTACATCGAAGCGTCGGTTGGAATCGAATCGGTGATCACCAGCGTGCCCGCATCCACGGTGCCGGGCCCGCTGTTGGTCACCGTCACCTCATATCGGACCACGGCCAGCGGGATGCGCTTCGGGTTGGTGGTGTTGTTCACCGGGTCCGACAACACCGTCGAGGTCTTGAGGATGGTCAGCGAGGGCTGCGGAATCGCGACCGTGAAACTGCCGACGCCGAAGTCGGTGACCGTTCCCTCGGTGCCTTCGTTGGCGGTGACGCGCACCGTCCAGGCGCCGAGCGCGGGCGACGCCGGCAAGGTGTACGCGTACTGGAACACGCAACTCGCCGCGCTGGTGGAATTGCAAGTGGCCGGCGCGCCCTGCGCCGTCATGAGCAGGTTGTTCACCTGCGTGACGTTGGCCGGGTCGACGATGGTGATGCGGGCGCCGCCGATGTCGAAGCTGCCGAACGGGTCGCTGATCTGCGCGCGCACGAACACATTGCCGCCCGGGTAGAAGACGTTCTGCGCCACGCCGCCGTTGAACGCCGCGCCGTAGGTCCCGACGCTGTCGACGTTGATGACGGTGGTCGCCGGGAATTCGACGCGCGAATTGTTGCCGGCCGTGTTGTTGGCGTTCGGCCAGACCGTGATGTTGTTGGTGCCGCCATTGCTCACCGTGAGCGTGAACGTGGTGCCGGCGGGGAAGGTCCTGGCCACGGTGTTAGGCAGGTTGAAGCTGAACAGCGTCGGCGTGGTGGTCGAGTTCGGCGGCGAGATGCTGGGGTTCACCGAGGTGCTGAAGCCCGTGCTCGACGTCAGCGTCACGATGACGGTACGCGCCGCAGGATTGTTGCTGCTGCGCGTGAGCCACAGGCGCACGGGAATGGGATTGGCCGAAATCGAGAATGCCGTCTGCAGCGCTGGTGCGATGGTGAAGCTGTCGGGCGCGCCGTTCACCACGGGCTCGTTGGTGTCGGCGGTGGTGGGCACGATACGCGACAGCGACCGCACGCCTGCGGCCGTGCGATGCAGGTAGACGAATTTCGTCCCGCTGCTCGGAATCAGTGAAGGATTCACCACCACGGCGGGCGCGGCGGGATTGTTCTCCGCGCCATGGGGATTGTTGAGCGTGGCGGTGTTGTTGATGTTCGTGCCGGGCAGCGTGCCCGCCACCACGATGACATCGAACACCACCGCAACCGAACTGCTGGCCGGCACCGTGATGCCGGAGACGCTGACGATGCCGTTGCTGTTCGCGCCCGCCGGCGCGGGCGTGAACGAGCTGGCGGCGCCCGCGGGCAGCGATACGAAGCCGCCGAAGGTGACGTCGTCGGGTACATCGTCGGTCAGCGAGGCGTTGACCGCCTGCCCGCCGGCGTTCTCGATCAACGTGATGGTGTAGCGCAGCGTGTCGCCCGGCGAAGCTTCGCCGCCGTTGAGGTCCACCACGGTCTTGGTGGATGTCGCGATGCTCGGATCGAGCGTGGCCGTGACGTCGGTGGCGGTGTTGTTAGCCGTCGCGAGTTCATAACTCGGAGTGCTCACCGTGACGCTGTTCGTCACGGATGCGGCAGCCGCCTGGGCCACGTTCACCACCAGCGACAGAGGCGGCAGCGAGGCGCCGGGGTTGATGGTCGGTGCATGCGTGCAGGTCACGACCTGGCCGGCGGCGCTGCAGCTCCAGCCCGCGCCGCTCGACGAGTTGTAAGTCAGGCCCGCGGGCAGCGTGTCGGTGACCGTGACCGTGTTGTCCTCGCGCTCCATGCCGGCCGCGTTCGACACGGTGATGGTGTAGGTGCCGGTCAGGCCCGACACGAACGTGCCGGTGTGCGACACGGTGACGCTGAGATCGACCGCCGGATCGGACGTGGCGCTCACGATCTGCGCCATGAGCAGCACCAGGTCCGCGCCGGCCGAGTAGGTAGTGGTGCCGCTGGTTTGCCCGGGCGAGAGCCGGGCGCTGATGTCGTACTGGTCGACGTCGATGCCGTAACTGGTCTGGACGCCCTGCGTGTTGATGGTGCCGTCGAACTGCTGCTCGTCCGGGTCGCTGCCGTTGACGATGATGCCGTCGTCGAGCAGGAAGCCGTTGTAGCGCAGCGCCTCGGCGATGCCGTTCATCGGCTCGGAGTTGGCGGGGTCGCCTTCGAGCGTGAACACGGCGATGCGGCCGTCGATGTTGGCCGGCGGCACACGGAAGCCGTCGGGGGTCAGCACCACCTGGCTGCCGCGGAACGGCGCCAGGCCGTCGTACAGGTTGATGGCGCGCAGCCGCTCGGTCGCCGATTCGTAGATGACTATGAGGCTCCAGCCGCTAACTACCGCGCTGACGTCGCAATGCGGCGCGCCGGTGACGACGTTCAGGGCGCCGAACGTGTAGTTGCCGTTGCGGGTCGCATTGACGATGGCCGTGACGTTGGCGAACGCGCCGAAATACGGAAGGTTCGGCGTCACGCCGGTGTACGTCGCCGCGAAGGTTCGCGTGGCGGTCACACCCGTGTTGTTGAGCGTCACCGCGGTGTCGGCCGTGCCGCCCGATCCGCCCCAGTACAGATAGGCGTTGCGAATCGTCGTGCCGGCCGGAATGCCGGACAGCGCCGTGGTGCTGGTGGCGTTGACGGCGCAGGTGTTGAGCGCGCTGTTGCGCAGCGAGCCACCGGTGCTGACGAAATTGATGTTGCCGGTGTCGCGCACGAAGCGCGTGATCGCCTGCGCCTGCGCGGTGTTCGCGCCGAGCAGCATCAACAGGAATGCAAAGGAAAGACATGCGCGGCTCATGCAGCGGCGGATGCCGTCCCCGACCGGCTCTCTCATGAGCATAATTCTGGCAGCCGCAGTGCAGCGCCGGCGGGAGCAGCTCTCATAATGCGGGCGCTCGCAAGTGCCCGATTGAGAACGGGTTCACGGGGGGGCAGCCCCCATTTCCCAGCAAATGGGGTCAGACCTCGCGTGCAATGTTTTCAAAGGCCGCGACAGCAATGAGGCCTGACCCCATTTGCTAGGAAATGGGGGCTGCCCCCTACGCTTTCGCGAGCGGCGCCACGAGCAGCACGGGCCCCGTGGGAGCACCCGTGGGCGAACCGCCCTCGGGCTCGAGGCTGACCGCGATCTGCTTCGATCCGGCGAGCGCGGCGCGCTGGGACGCGCTGAGCACTCGATGGTGATCCCCGGTGTGCGGCATCAGGCCGAGCGATACCGGGGCGCCGCCACCTTCGGGCAGCGCCCACAGCTCGTGCGCCTTGCCGGGCGGCAGGTCGTGGACCACGTGCACGTGCAGGCTCAGCTCCTGGTTGTCGCCGAGCACCTCGACGCGCCAGTAGATAGTCTGGGGATCGGCCTGCAGGAACGAACGCTGCGTCGAGGCGAGCTGCGCGGGCGGCGCCACCTGCACTCCGCCATCCGGCGTGCGCAACAGGAACACGCCGGCGACGACGAAGAAGGCCAGCGACGCGGCGATGGCCAGCCAGCGCATGGCCGGCCGGGCGTGCTTCTTGCGCAGCTCGAGCTTGTCCTCGATGCCGGCCCATACCGTGGCGGGCGGGTTCACCGGATCGAGGCGCGGCTCCAGGCCCGCGAGCCTTTCTTCCCAGGCCTTCACGATCGCTCCGACCTGCGGCGACACCAGCCACCGCTCGAAGCGCCGGCGCGCGCGCCCCCGCAGCGTGCCGAGCACGTACTCGGCCGCGAGGCGATCCACCAGTTCGCGGTTGGCGCTCTTCACGTGGGCTGCCTCTCGGCGCCCAGGCATTCCTTGAGCGACAGCAGCCCGCGGCGGATCCAGCTTTTCACGCTGCCCAGGGGGTTGGTGGTGAGGCGTGCGATTTCATCGTGCGAGCGGCCTTCGATGAAGGCCAGCGTCAGGCACCTGCGGGTGTTGTCGTTGAGCTGCTCGATGCAGAAATCGAAGTTGTTAGGCTTTTCGAGGCCGCCGGGTTCTCCGCCGGCGTCATCGGCGACCTCGGCGATGGCGTCGTCGGAGACCAGCGTCATGCGCTCGCGGCGCATGAGATCGATGGCGCAGTAACGCGCGATGGTCACCATCCAGGCGAGGGCCCGCCCGCGGTGCGCTTCGAATTGCGCGGCGCGCTGCCAGATGCGCACGTAGACGTCCTGCAGGACCTCTTCGGCCACCGACCGCCGCCTGAGCATGCGCAACAGGCGCGCGAACAGGATGGGCGAGGTCTTTTCGTACAGCGTCCGGAAGGCCGCCGAGTCCTGGGCGGCGCAGCGCTGCAGAAGTTGGGCGAGCTCGATCTCCGGCGGCAGGGTATCGGTCCGGTTCATGCTGGTATTACGCGCCCGATGCGAAGCTGGATGCGGTGCGGCGAAACTCTAGCATGGGACCAGACATATACCGGAGAATGCCCGCCCGCATGCCTTCATCCCGCGCCGCCCTCACCTTCGTCCTCCTGTCTGTATTCATCGACAGCCTGGGCTTCGGAATCATCATTCCCTCGCTGCCCGGCGTCATCATGGGGCTCACCGGAGAGCCCGTGAGCACGGCCGCCGACTGGAGCGGCTATCTGATGGCGGTCTATGCGCTGCTGCAGTTCTTCATGGCCCCGGTGTTCGGAAATCTCAGTGACCGCTTTGGCCGGCGCCCGATTCTGCTGGGATCGCTGTTCGCATTCGGCGTGGACTTCCTGCTGACCGGCCTCGCCACCTCCATGGTCTGGCTGTTCATCGGCCGTGCATTCGCGGGAGTGTTCGGCGCCTCGTTTGCGACCGCCGGCGCCTACATCGGCGACATCAGCAATGACGACAACCGCGCCAGGAACTTCGGGTTCATCGGCGCCGCGTGGGGCAGCGGCTTTACGCTGGGGCCGGTGATCGGCGGGTTCGTGGCCGAGCATTTCGACGTGCGGGCGCCGTTCTTCGTCGCCGCGGCGCTGGCGCTGGCGAACGTGGCTTTCGGCTTTTTCGCATTGCCGGAGTCGTTGCCGCCCGAGCGGCGCCGCAAGTTCGAGTGGGCGCGCGCCAATCCTTTCGGCGCGGTCAAGAGCCTCACCCATCTACCCATGGTCGCGGGATTGTTGTTCGCCGTGTTCCTCTACCAGGTCGCGCACGACTCCCTGCCTGCCGTGTGGATGTTCTACACGCAGCACAAGTTCGGCTGGGGTCCCTCGGAGACGGGCTGGTCGCTCACGTTCGTCGGCGTCATGACGGTGATCGTCATGGGGGGATTGACCGGCTACGTCGTGCCGCGGCTCGGTGAACGGCGCTCCATCGTGGTGGGGTTTCTGTTGATGACGCTCGGCTTCCTGGGTTACGCGCTGGCGCCGCAGGGGTGGATGATCTACCCGGCCATCGTGCTCGGGGCACTCGGCGGCATTGCCAATCCGGCGATGCAAAGCGTGATGTCGAAGCAGGCCGGGCCTTCGTCGCAGGGCGAACTGCAGGGCGCGGTGGCGAGCCTCGCGAGCATTGCCGCCATCATCTCGCCCATCTTCATGACGCAGCTTTTCAGCCACTATTCGGCGCCCGGGGCGTCCATGCAGTTGCCGGGCGCGCCCTACCTGGTGTCGGGCGCGCTGGTGTTCTGCTGCGTGCTGATCGCGCTGCGGACTGTGCCCAGAACGGTTTCAATGGATGGTGCCGGGCACCAAAAGCCGTAGTTCCGAACTACGACTTTTGGTGCCCGGCACCACCTTCTTTACTGCGGGAGCCTGGGCCACAGCCACCCGAAGACGCCGGCGGCCAGGCACGCGTAGATGAGCCCGTCGAACATCAGCTTCAGCGTGGTGCTCCACGAGCGCTGGTACCAGATGGAATTCGGAATCTGCGCGAGCGCGAATCCCATGAACGCCGTGCTGCCGATGAACCGGAACACGTCGTGATAGTGCGCGCCGGGCGCCAGCGCGTGGCTCGACACGTACGCGGCGAACACCAGCACTAACAACTGGAACAGGAACCAGTACACCAGGCTTGCCGCCATGCCGCCTTCGCCGGGCGGCATCACGGTGATGATCCACTTCGGTCCCTGGCGCAGCTTCGCCTTGAATTCCTCCGAGCCCATCTCCTTCATGCTCTTGCAGCGCGGCAGCATGTAATCGCCCGGCGGCACGTTGAGCGCGCCGATCGCGGCGCGTGCTTTTTCTTCATCGGGCAGCTGCGGATATTCGTTCTTGTGCCACAGCGGCGTCATGTGGATGACGGAACTGGCGATGAAGCAGACGACGGCGCCTAACAGGATGGGCAGCCACAGCGCGCTGAGCTCGGTCATGACGATCTCCCCGGTCTTGTTGTCAAACGCCGCGCATTCTGCAGCCGTTTGCGTTGTTCAACAACCGCTTGCGGCCTGGCTGAGGTCACGGCCACACTGCCGGCCATGCGATGCGCCCGCTCCCTGCTCTCGTGGATCCTGATCGCCGCCTCGATGGGCGTCCATGCCGATGACGCGGCCGAGGTGCAGCGCAATCTCATCGACGCCCAGCTGGCGCGCATGGCCGGTGAGGTCGGGGACGCCGGCAACTCCGCGGGCCGTGTGTTCTTCCTCGGATTCGCCGGTTACGGCGAGGAGCGCGTGTTCGCCGAGGAGATCAAGCTGGCCGCGCAGCGCGTCGGCGAGAAATACGGCTCGACGGCGCGCACCGTGCTGCTGCTCAACGACCGGCGCGACCTTTCTACCTACCCGTTCGCGTCGGAGTCGTCACTGCGGTATTCGCTGAGGGCGCTGGCGCGCGTCATGAATCCCGACGAGGACGTGTTGTTCCTCGTGCTGTCGTCGCACGGTTCCAAGGGCGCGACCATCAGCGTATCGAACGAAGGCATGACGCCGCAGCAGCTCGGCGCCGCGACGCTCGCGCAATTGCTGGGCGAATCCGGCATTCGCTGGAAGGTCATCGTGGTCTCGGCCTGTTTTTCGGGCGCGTTCGTCGAGCCGCTCGCCGACAATCACACCATCGTGATCACTGCCGCTTCCAGGCACCGCACGTCTTTCGGTTGTTCGGATACGCGGCACCTCACCTATTTCGGCGAGGCTTTCTTTCAGGACGCGCTGCCGATATCGGCGCACTTGCGGGATGCCTTCGAGAGCGCACGCCGGGAGATCCGCGTGCGGGA
>DASTXR010000099.1:0-11578 GCA_035765415.1 Steroidobacteraceae bacterium
GGTACAGCAGATCCGCCTCGCTCAACACTCGATACACCGTGCCTTCCCCCACGCAGACCAGTCCCGCATCGATCATCATCCAGGTGAGCTTGCGGTAGCCCACCTTCGGCAGCCGCAGGGCAAAGCCGCAGATCGCTTCGCGTTCCTCGGGCAAAAGCTCATACACCCGGCAGGGCTTGCCCGCTCGATCCTCCAGGCTCTCGCGCTTCTTCCACGCGTAATAAACGCTGCGGGGAACGCCGAGCGCGTGCAATGTGCGCTCGGCGTTCCAGCCAGATCTCGTCTTCGTTTGTTTCACAATCGCGATCACTTGAGCTTTGGTCTCGGCCGACACTCGGGCGAGCTCCTCCAGCTTCAGATCTTTTTTTTCATCTCAAGATTCTCCGCCGTGATCTCCGCGATCACCGCCCGCAGGCGCGTAATCTCCGCCGCCTGGCGCGCCTCGGCATCGCTCTTGCCAGCCCGCTTGCGTGCGTCCTGCTTCAACGCGCTCGCCGAACCCTTCTCCGCCACCGCACGCCAGCGATACAGCACCGACGGCGACAATCCTCGCCGTCGACACACCTCGCTCACCGTCACGCCAGGCTGCTCAGCCTCGCGCAAAATCTCCACCTTCTGCTCCGCTGTGTATCGCGTCCGCGATTCGCGCTTTTCCATAAACTTCGCTCCGTCTGCTTCGCCGCAGCAGCCGCGCAAAGTCTCTCATTTTCGCCGTCGCTTTTTGTCCGGAAGTCGATGAAGCTACACACAGAACGCCGCATTACATGAACGTTTCCACGCCCTTAATGGATGCCACGTTCTCTTCTCCTCTTTCCTTTTTTGACAATTGAAACCGCGAAGTTGGGGAGGAAGATCACGAAGAAGGTAGTTGCGGTCGGAGCGATCTACTCAACAACCTGACGGGGTTCCTCAAGGAGTTGCAGAGTTGGGCCGCGCAGTTCAAGGCGAAGTACCAGGGCCTGACTATGAGTCGAGGAACGTCTCAATTCGCGCGAACTCCGCATCTCGCTCCCGCCGGAACGCCGGATCCTTCGGCGAGGCCGCTGACATAGCCGAACGACGAGATTATCCGCCCGCCATCTACTGACAGGTTCCCCCAAGCCCACGACCTCAACGCGCCACAGCATCGGCAGCGCGTAGTAGCCGCGCACGCATTTCGGGGCGGACGTGCAGGCCTCCAGCGTGTCCATCGTCGATTCCGGCTCGCTGTGTCGCCACATCTGTATCGCATGGCGCACAGGGCCGTATGGCGTCCTCTCGGCGCGCCACGCGCACCATCCCGCGGTAGCGTTTAGTCCAGGCTCGAAGCGAGCGTACGCAGGACTCCTCTCGGATCGGCGTCGATCGTCTCTCCGTGCGAAACGACGATCCGGCGCAGATCGTCACGCGCCGCCCAGCGTCTGAACTGTTGCGCGACCTCGCTCTTGTGCTTGCCCAGCAGCAATTTCACCGGGCCGGGCACTTGCGGATCGTCGCCGGCAAATCCCATGACGCGAAGCAGCCAGCCGCCGATGCCGCTCTCATCGTGGATGTCGCCGATCAGATCGTTGACGATGACGGTCAGGCCGTCTGCGCTATCCACTTCCAGCGCCGAGTCCGCCGCGAGCTCGACGTAGCGAACCGAGGGATCGCCAAAGTCGGGCGTACTGGTGTCGATGCGCACCACTTTGCCTATCTTCTCTTTGCCGCCGTTTGGCGCCACGACGGTGATGGCGGGATATCGCTGCACGTAGGCCGGCGCATCCAGCCGATGCCGCTCGCTGGGCACGATCAGGAAGGCGGGTCGCCCGAGTGCTTCGAGCTCGGCCATGTCGGCATCCCGAAGCGCGATGGCACTGAAGATGGCGAGATCGCCGGAGTTCAATTTCACCGCCGTCATGCGCCGCGGCAATTTCATGAGCGGCATCTTCAATTCGCCGATGACGGTGACGATGCGCTCGTTGAGTCGCGTCAGCTTGCCGTGCGGCAGGACGGTCCATTTTTCGAAAGGCGCGGTCATGCGTGCATGGAAGCGCAATCTACAGTACGGCTGCAGCCCGCATTCATGACATGTGGTGTGGGAATCGGCCGCAAGACTGCCGACAGGAATGCGCGCCGCCCCAAATAATCTGAATCCTGCGCGACGGATTGCGAATACACGCAACGTCTAAATTCCGTGAGCGCATCTGAGCGCGCGCAGGAGCATCAGATTGTTTTCCGAGACACCGGCCGTCGCCGATGAACGACAGATAGTCAGCACTCCGCGGGAACTCGCCCGCACTCCTGTGGAGTACCGCATCATCCCTTGCAGCGCAGTGGACGCGCGTCGCGCGGAGGCCGAGGCTTTCGTCCGCAGACGATTCCTGCGCAGCCACGGCGCGCATATCTCCACCTTCATGCCGACGCTGCTGTTGCTGACCGATGGCGACGACGAGATCGCCGCGGTCGCGGGCTTTCGAAGCGCAGCGCGGGAGCCGCTTTTTCTCGAACGATATCTGCCTGTGCCCATCGAGCAGGCGATCACGTCGCAATGCGGCGCGCACGTGCAGCGCACGGAAATCGTGGAGGTGGGCAACTTCGCCGCGCTCGATTCTCGCCGCGCGAAGATCCTCATGTCATTCATGCCGGCCTGGTTTCTCGAACGCTCCGCGCGGTGGATAGCGTTCACGGCCACGACGTCCATCCGCCGGATACTGTCCGCGATGGGCGGGCGCTGCATGGAGATCGGCGTCGCCGATGGTGCGCGCGTGGCCGGAGGCGCGGATGAATGGGGCCGCTACTACTCCAACGACCCGCGCGTGATGGCCGGCTATCTGCCATCGGCGCGACGCATCCCAAATTTGTGGAGGACGCGCCATGGATATTGATTCCCTGCTCGGCGACACGCCGCGGCTCGCGCCGGGCCGGATTGCGCTCACCGACGGCAACCGTTCGATCACCTATGGCCAACTGGGCCAGATTGTCAGGTCCGAAGCGGCTCTCTTGTACGCGACCGACGGTCTGCGTTTCGGACTGCTCGCGGAGAATGGCTGCGACTGGGCAGTCGCCGACCTCGCAATTCATCACCTGCATCGCGTCAACGTCCCGCTGCCCGCGTACTTCACCGAAGCGCAGATGCGACATGCGATCGACGATGCCGGCATCGACACCTTGATCACCGATCGGCGTGCCGAGGTCATGGACAGATGGCCGGAGTTCTCGCTCGTGGGCACGCTGTCGTCGTGCGGGCTCTCCGTGCTGCGGCGCGCGGTTGACCCGGCTCAACGGCGCGCGATTCCCGTCGGCACCACCAAGGTCACTTACACGTCGGGCAGCACGGCGGAACCGAAAGGCGTGTGCCTGCCCGCCCCCGCCTTGAACCGCGCCACGCGCGCGATGGTGCAGATCGCCGCGCCGATTGGCATAGGCAGACATCTGTGCCTCATGCCATTGCCGACGTTGCTCGAGAATCTTGCGGGCGTGCATGCGACGCTGCGCTCCGGCGCCACCTGCGTCGTTCCCTCGAGCGCAGACACCGGCATGAGTTACGGAGCGATGGATCCGCAACGCCTGCTCAAGTCGCTCGTCCTGCATCGCCCGGAAAGTCTCGTCCTGGTACCGGAATTGTTGCGGCTCATCGTGCGCGGCGCGCAAGGCGGATTCGCGCTGCCGAATTCGCTCAAGTTCATCGCGGTGGGCGGCGCGCCCGTGGCGCCCAACCTTCTCGAGGAAGCTGCCGATCTGGGGCTGCCCGTCTTCGAAGGTTACGGCCTGAGTGAATGCGGCTCTGTCGTCTGCCTGAACACGCCACAGGCGAAGCGGCTCGGCAGCGTGGGCCGCGCCCTGCCCCACGTCAGCGTGTCGCTCGGCAAGTCCGGCGAGTTGCGGGTCTCGGGCTGGGTCATGTCGGGCTATCTGGGCGATACGCACTCCGAAGGCCCGCGTGAGATCGCAACGGGCGATCTCGCGGAGATCGATGCGGACGGTTATGTCTACATCCGCGGTCGGCTGCGCAATCTCTTCATCACCAGCTTCGGACGCAACGTGTCGCCCGAGTGGATCGAACGCGAGCTCGCGCACGAGCCCGCCATCCGCCACGCGCTGGCGATCGGCGAGGGACACCCCGACGTGCGTGCTCTCGTTTATCCCGCGAAGCCGGAGCTCGAGCAGGCCGCGATCGCGCGCGCGGTCGAGCGCGCGAACGGACGATTGCCTGACTACGCGCGCGTGCGCCACGTCGTGCGTATGCCCGAGGCACCCACCCTGTCGAATGGCTTGCTGACCGCGAACGGGCGGCTGCGGCGCGAACGAATCCTCGAAAGATTCGGCGCCCTGCTGGAACAAGCCGCATGAAAACTCCGGAGGATCCTGTGTCGAACTTTGCTGAACTGACCGCACATACGGCATCCGATCGCGCGCAACTGCAGTCCATTCCCGCCATCGCGCGCGCGTTGCGCGGCGAGGTAACGCGCGAGTTGTACCTGGACTTCCTCGCGCAGGCGTTTCATCACGTGCGGCACACCGTCCCATTGCTCATGGCGGTAGGCGCCCGGCTGCAAACACGGCACCTGTGGCTGCAGAAGGAACTCGTCCACTACCTCGAGGAGGAACTGGGCCACGACGAGTGGATACTCTCCGACATTGCGGCCGCCGGCGGCAATGCCGCCGCGGTCCGCGACGGGGCGCCTTCGATCGAAACCGATGCGATGGTCGCCTATGCCTACGACACGGTGATGCGCCGGAACCCCGTCGCGTTTTTCGGCATGGTCTACGTGCTCGAAGGAACGAGCGTGGCGCTGGCGCTCAGCGCGGCGGATGCGATCCAGCGCACGCTGGGGCTGCCTAACAAGGCGTTCACCTACCTGCGCAGCCACGGCTCGCTCGACCAGCAGCACATCGGCCACCTGGCGTCCATCGTTGACCGCTTCGAACGCACCACGGATCTGCCGGCGATCGTCACCTGCGCGCGCGCGATGTTCCGGTTGTACGGCAACGTGTTCCGCTCACTCGAGTCCGGGGTACTCGCGGGCGGACTGCTTCTCAAGGGGGCCGCATGAAACTCCAAGCCATGCGCGTACTGCTGACCGGCGCCACCGGCGGAATCGGCCGCGTCATCGCGCAGCGTCTGCTCGAGGAAGGCGCGAACGTATTGCTGGTCGCCCGCGATGAAGCGGCGCTCGCATCGCTGGCTCAATCACTCGCGTTCGCGGGGGATCGGGTCCACACCCATCGTGCGGATCTCACGCAGCACGCGGCCCGCGCTGCGCTTGCCGAAGCGGCGCGCCAATGGCGCGGCGGAATCAACGTGCTCATCAACAACGCCGGCATCAACCCGTTCTCGATGTACGAGGACCTGACTGCGGAGCAGATCGACCAGGTTCTCGCCGTCAACCTGCAGGCGCCCATGCACCTGTGCCGCGACCTGCTGCCGTGGCTCAAGACGCGTGAGTCGGCTGCGATCGTCAATGTCGGCTCGGTCTTCGGCGCCATCGGTTACCCGGGCTACGTGGCGTATTCGGCCAGCAAGTTTGCCATCCGCGGGTTCACGGAAGCGTTGCGCCGGGAGCTTGCGGACAGCCGCGTCATGGTGAAGCACCTTGCACCGCGCGCGACGCTGACCGCGATGAACTCCTCCGCCGTCGAGGAGATGAATTCACGACTCGAGGTCACGATGGATCCGCCCGAGCGCGTTGCGCGCGAGCTCATCGCCCTGCTCAAACGCCGCCGGCATTCCGCGGTCGTGGGTTGGCCCGAGAAGGCCTTCGTCAAAGTGAACGCGCTGCTACCCGCCCTCGTCGACCGCGCGGTGCGCGGCCAACTATCCACCGTCCGCGCATTTGCGCGCCGCCTGCGCCCATCGTCGGGTGCTTCCGGCGAGATTGCGCACAACGCCATACCCCAGGAGATATTTTCCAAATGAACATCATGAAAACACTGCGTGGCTGGTTCGAATCCCTGGCCTTCGCCGCCGCCTTCCTGCCCATCGCTCTGCCGGCGTTCGCGCAGGACGCCTCGCTCACCACCGACCTGGCTGACATTCAGGAAAGTTGGGACCAGGCCAACTACCAGTCGGCAAATGCCGAGGAAAAACAGCGACAGCTCGAGGCCCTGTCGGCGCGCAGCGAGGCGCTCGTTCGCAAGTATCCGCGGCGTGCCGAGCCCCTCGTGTGGGAAGGCATCGTGTTGAGCACCTACGCGGGCGCGAAGGGCGGGATCGGGGCGTTGTCGCTGGCGAAGAAATCGCGCGACCGCCTGATCGAGGCCACGCGAATCGACCCGGCCGCGCTGCGGGGCTCGGCGTACACCAGCCTCGGCGCGTTGTACTACAAGGTGCCGGGCTGGCCACTCGGATTCGGGGACAAGGACAAAGCGACCGAGTTCCTGAACAAGGCGCTGGCGTTCAATCCGGACGGCATGGACCCCAACTACTTCTTCGGGGAGTTGTTGTACGAGAAGGGTGAGTACTCCCTTTCGCTGCAACATCTGCAGAAGGCCTTGGCCGCGCCACCGCGCACGGATCGGCCGATCGCCGATGCCGGACGGCGGGCGGAGATCGACAAACTCGTGGCAAAGGTGCGCATGAAACTCCCATGAGGCGACGCGAGAGCTCAACGACCTGGGGGCAAGCCGAGGAACGTCTCGATGCGTGCAAGCTCGGCATCCCGTTCCCGCCGGAACGCCGGATCCTTCGGCGCGCGGCCGCTCACGTAGCCGAACGACGAGCTCAGCCGCCCGCTAGCTACCGACAGATTCCCCCACCCCACCACCTCGTCGCCCCACAGCAACGGCAGCGCGTAATAACCCCGCACGCGCTTCGGCGCCGGCGTGTACGCCTCGAAGCGATACGCCCAGCCCCAGAACGTTTCGAAACGCCGCCGGTCCCAGACCACGGGATCGAACGGCGCTAACAAGCGCACCTCGTCACTCACTACATGACGGCGCGAACGCGGGTTCTCGCCTTCCGGCCAGTACCAGGTGCGGCCATCGACCGTCGCGTGCGGCAGGCGCGCCTTGGCGCGCTCCAGCGCCGACTTCCGCGCGTCGAGCCAATGCGGCACTGCGTGCTTAAGCATCACGATCAATTGCGCCAGTGTCACCGCTGGCAGCGGCGCGTATTTGTTCACGACGATGTCCACCAGCGTGTCCATCGTCGTTTCCGGATCCGCTGTCGTTGCGCCTGCTTCGCGCACTGCATACATCCTGGTGCCGCCCTCGCGGCGCGCGACGCGCAACATCCCGCGGTAGTGCATGCCATCCAGCAACTGCGTCGACGCGTTGCTGGAACCACCGAACCAGTTCGTCGCCTTGCCATGCGCGAAGTGCGCGTCCACTTCGCGCGGATGTACCACCCCGCGCTCGCGCACGAACTCCAGCACCGCATTCGCCTGGCGGTAGCGCGCCTTCGTCCACACCTGCCGCGCCGTGCGCGGATGCATCAGCGCATGCAATTCGCGCGGCACGAAGCCGTAGTTGACGAAGAAGTCCTCCTCGATCGGCAGCTTCGAATATCGGCGCTCGAGGTCCCCGGCCCGGTAGTTGGTGACGCGGTGGCGAAGTGTCAGGTCCTGCGCACGCGCGGGGGCGCGGATGGGATCGGCTTGAACAAAGCCGAGCTTCGCGATCGCCCTGGGCAGCGTAGTCGGCCGGAAGAGCGAGCGCGAGATGGCGTAGCGACGCAGGTCGGAGAGGGTTGGAGTGATCATGCGGCCGTATTTATACAGTCGATGAGCCGCCAACCGGAACGGTGGCATACCTCAGATGTGCCTGATCAGTTCAGGCCGGCGGCGATGCTTGCAGTCATCGCCCGGCTGCTATCCGCGCTGTAACCGCCTCCCGCCACGAACAATGCTGGTATGGAAAGCGCGCTGAGCCGCTGCTCCACCAAACGTTCGCGCTCCGCACATTCGTCGATGGTCAGCCCGAGGCGTCCGAGCGGATCGGTTGCCAGGACATCGGTGCCAGCGACCACGAACGCGAGCCTGAAGTTGCCGTCCAGCTTCCGGAGCGCCGCGCCAAGCTTCTGCAGATACTCGTCGCCCCTGGTGCCGGACGCCAACGGCACGGCCAGGTCAACCCGTTCTCGCGTGTAGTTGGTTTGCGGATAGATGTCAGCGTTGTAGACGTCCAGCAACACGACATTGCGGTTCTCGAGGAAAACCTCCGCGTTGCCGTTCCCGTGGTGTGCATCGATGTCGATGATGAGCACGCGATCGTTGGCGGAAAGGCGCCCCGCGGCCATCATCTGGTCATACGCGATACCGATGTCGTTGTAGATGCAGAACCCCTGCGCGGATTTGCGGCTCGCGTGGTGGTAACCGCCGGATAAATTGCGGCGATTCGTGCCCGCGAGCGCCAGCTCCGCGCCCTTGATGGTGTCCGCGACCGCCCAGCGCATTGGCAGGAGTATCCGTTTGTCGATCCAGGAAAACGGCAAGAGCGGGATGTATGGCACTTCGAGTGCCTGCAGGATGTAGCGCTTGGCTTTGAGGACGCGCTTCATGAGTTCGTTCACGAACGCATTGATGACCGCGTCGTCGACGGGCCTCACGGGTGTCACCACATTTTCCGTGCCGGTCGCGGCAAGCGCCTCGAAAACCTTCGCGTATTTGCGGCCATCGAACGGGTGCAACCGATTGAGCAACCCGAGGTCGATGTTGTACTCGGGCCTGTAGACGATCTTCATGGACCTTGTTTTTTGAGCTCGTTCACGAACTTGAGAACCTGGTCTGGGGTCCAGACGCCAAAAGCCAAGCGGCCGATCATCGCATAAGCGCCCCGGATGTCATCGATGACACCATCCCTGCTAACCTCTGTCCGCATCTCCGCCGCTAACAAGGACGACCCATGTTGAATCGGATATTTGCATTGTTCGCCGTGGCGTTTGCACTCACGACTGCCGCGCTCGCCGCGGATCCCGCGCCGCTCACCGCAACCTTCGTGGGCATCAAGTCGAACGCGATGGGCGAGTACGGCGTGTATACCTTGAAGAATGTGTCAGGCAAGGACATCGACGACATCGCCATGGCCCTTACGCTCAAGGACAAGGACGGCAACACGATGAGCACCATCGCCGTGAGCGACACGACCCCGGGACTGGTGTGGCTCAAGGCCGGCGGCACGATCCAGGAAGGCGTCCCGCTCGACGGGCGTCGCGGTGCGAAGGAACTGCTCGAAAAGCGGATTGGTGAGAGTCAGCTCGTCATCGAGGTGCAGAGCATCAAGTACCTCAAGTGACGTTCCAGCTGGATCGTCAGCGTCAACGTCTATCGCGCCCGCCACTTGACGTCCGGGTCATACCCCACCTCAAACATCTCCTCATCACTCAAGTACAGCGTGACCATCACCCTGCCCGGCATCCCGGGCACACACTGCTCCAACAGCTCGTGCTTCTCCGCATCATCATTCTCGAACCACGCATCCGCCGACTGCTTGCGCGGAACCAGGGTCTGCGCTCCCCTCGTCAGCAGCTCATGAGCGAACGAGTCCCGGTCTAACATCGACTTCAGCCGCCATCGCCCCGGCACATGCGGCGCCGCGCAGTACCAAAGCCGCTTCTCCAACGAATAGCAGGCGACGATCACGGGAAGCGTATCGACCTTCGCCAATCGAATCATCGTCGCGGCCTGGCTCGACTGGAAAACTTCCGCGACCTCATGAATCTGCGCGATCGTGGGCCACTTGAACGAGCGAACCACCGGGTTGAACAGCGGCCTGGGCATGAGCAGATGCGAAGCGAATTCGTCCGCCTCCCGCTCCAGAGCCACGTTCGATTCCAGGTTCAGCGCCGGCTCGTCAACTCCACATCTGAAGGATTTCCCGCGGTGCAGCTCCCAATGCGCAAGCTCGTGGCCGATCGAGAACCGCTCGCGGCCGCGCACGGGCGACTTGCGGATGGTCGCGATCGCGCGCGCACCAAAACCCACCAAGGTGGCTTCACAGCCGATGAGCGGGGCGTAACGCACCGAGACGCCGGCATCGATGGCGATGGCTTCGACGTCCAGGTCCTTCGGATCCCGAATGCCGAGCTCCGCGATGCGTGCTTCTGCGCGCTGGCCCGGAGTCATTGGCCTTCGCTCATATCTGCGGCGAGGAATTCTGCTCCTCGAGTTCCCGCAACTGATCGTAAAGCCGCAGGACTTCATCCTCGGACATCTCTTCGAGCTGGCGCGCCGCGAGCGTGTAGTTAGTGTTCCGGATTATCCGGGCGATGTAATCGCGCGCTTCCTGGATCGAAACCGCGATCGGCGTTCGCGAACGTTCGAGCGCGGCTTCCGCTCGCGCGGCGATCAATCGCCGCCTGCCTGCTTCCTGCGTGGCCCGCGCGAGGCGCGCTTCCGCGCGCGCCCGCACTTCCCCGGCGGGTTCACCCGCCAGCACTTCGCTGTCGGGCATTTGCCGAAGCTCGTCGAAACAGGCCTCCAGGAGCTGGTCGAGCTGGATCTCGTAACGCGACTTCGTGCTCATGATCCCTCCCTTGCCCGCTCGAACCCCGCGAGCTTGCGAGTGGCGCGTTTGCGGGCTGCGTCGAAAGCCATTTCGCCTAACCCCGTGGCCTCGCGAGCTGCCTCGCCCTTGAGCCCGTCGGTCCATGCCATGACGACGAGCTCGACATGCGCATCGCCCGAACAGGATGCCACCAGCGCGGCCAGCTCTTCGCGCGCGAGATATTCAACCTCCGGCGTTCTCCGATCCGGTGCGTTTGCATGGAAAGTGGCCTCCTTCTCATCTTCTATGGGCCCGATTCGAAAGCGAGGATCGATGGGACTCGCGCGACCGGCCTTGCGGACATTGCTCGCCTCGCTTCGCATGGCGGTTTTCAGCACGACCAGCGCGGGAACGTCCCGCGGAAACCGGCGATCGCCGCTCAGGAGCTGGGTGTAAACCTCCTGCAGCAAATCCTCCGCGCTCATCCCGGGCAGTCTGTGGCTGAGGAAAGCCGCGATTCGCTCCGCGCGGCGCATGTCCGCCTCACCCATCTGCGAGAGGGCATCCCGGACCTCCTGATAAGTGAGCCGGCCAGGATCCTTCGAGTCCCACGCCATGATTCAACCGCCCCCCTGAAACCCAAGGCTACCCAGCCCCTCGCCATGGACGCCCGCCAGAATTATTTTTTATGCGGCGTCCGCCCGAGCTTACGAGGTAGTCCTAATCGATGTATCCACAATAACAACTGATAGGAGTCTCTATGCCCAATTCAAACAATCCCGAACCGCGTGTGCGCGTCAACCCCCGGAACCCGCGGGCTCTCTACGAGTTCGTCACGCTCGGAGACGGCATCGTCATCATCAAATCGGTGACCGATCCTCGTGAAGACCTGCCCGTCGCTGACGGGTCGGCGAAGGCCGGGAAAGTGCCCGATGCGCGCGTGACGGATTAATCACGGGCTCGTTCAAAACTTTTCAAACTACCCCGTTCCCAAGCCGCACACTGGAGGAGTTCGGCCGGGGGCCTGTTGGCCGTGGCGATTGGCCTTCGGCTGCCAACCCCTCGAAATCCTTGAGATTTCCCCTCCTTTCCCCGTCTTTGAACTCTTTCAAGCAAAGCGCCGCGATTTTCACTACCATTCGCCGCTCTAAAAATGCCTTAGAGGCCCGGTTTCGGGCCCCCAACTCTCTGAATT
>DASTXR010000100.1:0-34904 GCA_035765415.1 Steroidobacteraceae bacterium
ACCGACGCGAGCAACAACATTCGCTGGAGATGGGACTCGGATCCGTTCGGCACGACGGCGCCGAATGAGAATCCTTCGGGCCTCGGCATATTCGCCTATAACCTAAGGTTCCCAGGACAGCAGTACGACGCAGTAGTGGGGCTGCATTACAACTACTTCAGAGACTACGATCCGGCGGTGGGCCGATACGTGCAGAGCGATCCGATCGGGCTCTCCGCAGGCGTAAACACATTCGCATATGTGCAAGGAAATCCGCTCAGCTCCGTCGACACGTTCGGTCTTGTCGGAGCGACTACCGTTGACAATTGGTGCACGAAGTATCCCGTTGCTTGCGCAGAAATCTTGAATGGCGCAAAGACTGGCGGAAAGGTAGTCGCGGCTGGCGCAGCTGCGGCAGCGGTCGGCGAGGCGATGAAGAATTGCTGTACCGAATACAAACTTGTGTACGAAGGAAATCCCAAGCACCGGAAAGAGCGCTACTACAGTGGCGGAGTTCCCGTGGCGCGCGCGCCAACAAACGGCCCATCGACGCTGCCGATATCGGTTCCCACCGCCTCACCCCAAGAAAGTCGCGTGGGTTACGATCCGATTGCAGGCGAGCTAATAGTCTTTCCGCGCCATCGGATCGACGAGCAGAACTGTATCAAGTACTACCACGGCTGGGTTGTTGACTACCAAGACGACGTCTATGGCCGTGATCACATCCTGAAGACCATTCGTGATTCGAAGTTTCCAATGCCGAGGTGACCATCGTGCCGGAAGTAGTGAAGGACTCAAGCGGGCTCAAACCTGGCGATCTGTACGAAGACACGTTCTACCACCCGTGTTTGTGCGTCGCGGTTGAGAATCTCGAAGCAAGCGGAATCTCGCTCGTTGACGGAACGTACCCAAGGGCTGCTGATATCGGAGTGAGCGACGTTCGAAAGTTGACGCCGGAAGAGGCGTGGCACTGGCGCATTCACGGACCGAGAGATGTCGAGGTGCCGATGGAATTTCGATGGTGGAAGTAAGCTGAGCGAGTACCGATAAGCGAAAGCGCACATCGGGGGGATCAACTCTTGCCGGCACCGCTTCCAAGGACTCGGACGCTTCTAACTGCACGACGCCGTTGGCGAAATCGCATGTCGGTACGACGACGCGCGTCGGGCCGAGCACATTACAACTACTTCCGGAACTACGACTCTGCTGTCGGCGGTTACACGCAGTCGGACCCGATTGGTCTGAGAGGCGGCATGAATACGTACGCGTACGTGCGTGGGAATCCGCTGAGCAGAATTGATCCGCTGGGCCTTGCCGATTCCCGTTCGCGTCGCCGGAATCCCGGCGCCCCACACATTCCCGGTCCAACAGATATCATCACTCCAAACACCCCTGCCAATGATGCTTGGGTGCGGAATGCGAGCCGGGCCATCGACGAGCTGCTCCATCCGCCCGTCTACGAAAAGAAGCCGCGGCGGCCCAAGGACGATGGAGATGACGACGACGACAGTGCAAGCGCGTGGTGCCCCGGCCCTGGCGGCACGACCTGTCCAGAATGGAAGGCGCGTTTGCTGACCTACTATGAGAATGTTGTGTTGATCGAATCGATTAGTGGAAATCGCAATCACTCGGGTCGCGCGATCTATATTTCTGAAGCGCGAAGATACAATGAGATTTGCGGATTAATCTCGGGGAGAGTTTCCGAAACGATATTTGATCCAAGCGGGGAAGACGATTGGCCGGATCTGAGGTCCGACTAGAAGCACATATGCTCTGCCTATCAAGCTCCAGAAACGAACTTTTTGCGCGCGATCTTGCTCTGATCGATATCGCGTTTAGTGGAACCCGGTTGGCCTGCAGTCTGGCGCTTGAATGGCGACGCGACGTTCTTGTGACCAGGGAAATCGCCCCACTACTCTCGGAAGGAGGTGTGGTCCTATGCGCAAATGTTGTGGATGAGGCCATAACGGTTGCCGCGCATAGGGCTTTAGAATTTGAGGCCGCAGAACTCTTAGACATTTCACAGGCATTTCTTGTAGTGGGAAATCCTTCTCGACTAACAGAGTCTCCAGTGCAATCCGCAACAGTGAAATTCGAGAATGTTCAGCTATCCAGTTCAGATGGACAAACTTTTGTAGCCGCCAAGTTGGGTGACTATGACCACGTTAGATTCTTATTTTCATTGCAGTCGAAGGCGTCGCAGTATCGCGCGCTTGGGTACGCCATCCGCTCTGGCAAAGCTAAGAAGCTTTTGGACCTTAGCTTGACTGAGACCTTTGCCCTCACACTCGCCTCTCATACATAAAGCAAGAGAGGCGACGATCATTCTTTTCGATCCGCTAAGCGGAAATCAATAGAGTTAAGGCTGGATCGAATCGAAGTTTGGTGCCCGCATTCGTTCCAAATACGAGGCGCGAATCGAAGACCATCTATTGCCGGGGTTGCGCCGTTCGGCGCAAAGGTAAAAGCGCCTTGACCGCACACGCTCCGATAAGCGAAAACGCACATCGGGGGGATCAACTCTTGCTCGCACTGGTTCCAAGGACTCGGACGCTTCTAACTGCAAGACGCCGTTGGCGAAATGGCATGTCGGTACGACGACGCGCGTCGGGCCGAGTACATTACAACTACTTCAGGGACTACGATCCGGCGGTCGGGAGGTACGTCGAGTCCGACCCGATCGGGTTGAAGGGCGGCGTTAACACATACGCGTACGTGGAAGGCTCACCCGTCGACAGCATCGATCCGGAAGGCTTGGTCAAATTCCGTTGGCGGACTTGCAATGCGGGGGAAGTGAGCTTCTGCAAGTCTTGGTGTTCGGGCGTTATCGGTCGGCCGTACCAGCGCTGCAGAGCGCGCGTCGGCTTCCGAATGAACATCGACACGATCGACTACTACACTCTGCCCAAGGGCTTGGCTGTAGCTGCCAACCGCCACCAGAGGAACCCGTTCCGGCGCCGGCAGAAGCTTGCGGCCAGAATTGCAAGCGAAGCTTGGCCACGGTCGGCGCCGGAGTCGTGGCGTACGTGGTTATCAAGAAATGCATTGGCGCGGGGCTGTTGTTCACTTCTGCCGCACCGGCTGGAGCCGTGTTGCTTGCAACGCCATAACAGACGAGGAGATGCCGTGGTTGCGAAGAAAAAATTGAAGCCAGGGGCTTACTACTACTTCGTCTTGTACGAGGATCGCGATCTTACCGTGCCGGTCATCGAGACCCTTCGATTAAGAAGGAAGTGACTGGGAGCGGCGCGGAGGAAACGGCGTTCCTATTTGAACGGCTGGGAGAGACCGAGCCGAAGCAAAGTCGGTTGACCCAGGACCTTCTACACACGGTGTTCGAGTTCGACGGTCTAGTGACTGAACTTGAGGCGAATCGCCAGGCACAGCGCGAAGGAAGGGTCTATGAACCATCTCAACCAGAAGAAACCTGAGCTCGCGAGCTGCTTGGTGGAACCTGGTCGGCCTCGTAAATCTGAAGGCAAAGTTAATGGCGCTGCAAATGCACGGCGCCTTCAATCCTGACGACGAGCCGCCTTCGATCCGCCCTCAAAAATAACTGCGCCGTGCATGCAGAGCCGTTGGAGATCATGTGATGAACTTCTTGCGCGCCTACGGACAACCCACCAAATTCACCGATCCCGCTGGGGAGACGCCGGCTGCCGCAGGGCTCTGCTTCATCCCAGGTGTTGGCTGGGTAGGCTGCGGTGCGGTTGCTGTCGGGGCGGGATTGGTAACGCTGGCCGTTATCGCCTCAAGTAATTTTTCGTCGCAGGCGGGCAGCCTGTCGACAGACGCGAATTGCCCCGATCCTGAGGAATGTAAGCGCCGCAATGAAGAGGTCAAAAAGGCAAAGCGCGAAGTCCGCAAGCTAGGAGGATGTCGGCCCGGGATGTCGCCTGGAGAGTTGGGCGCTCGCTATGGTAGTTGGGTTCGGCTTGGTGTGGCGCGTGCTCGCAGGGATGTGATGTGCTTTGATGGCGGGGACGAAGGTCACCAGATTGCGCAGGCGCAAGCTTGGAAAGCAATGGGTGTTTGCGGGAGACTCATTGATCCCATGGGCTTTTGAATGCAGATTCTGGACGAAATCCGTGACGCGTTTGCGAATCGGTTGCTGCCTGCTCAGGTCGTACGCAATGGCGCCCCTGACACGGACGAATACACTGATGCTGAGTTCTTTCGCGGAAAACGTTGGGATACCGTGTCGGCTGCAGATTGGGAAAGCTATTCGGCCGCGGTATTCGGTTTCAGCCCTGAAGCATTTTGTTACTTCCTTCCTGGCGTCTTTACGGCAGGGATCCGCGAGAACCGACCGGACCTACTTGTCAACAGCTCACTCTTGATGACCCTTGACCGATCGAACACGCCTTCGTCGTGGGATGACTTCTTCGCGAAGCGGTGGCCAACTCTGCACGCTAGAGAATGTCGTGCAACCCAAAGTTGGTTGCTTTGGCTCGCTGATGTGGAGCCGGCTGTCGTGGACGATCAATCGCTCGGCCGAGCATTCGACACGATTGACCTGCTAATCAATCAAGCAGGAGCCACTCCAATTGCCGCCCAGTCGCCACGCAAGTGAAGGTGCCGGTGGAGCACTGACCGACTGACTGAGTGCGCTCGCTAAGACGCACGCCATCATGCGTATGAAAAAGAACGTAGTCATTGCAATCTCGGCCTTGCTACTCGCGCTCTGCGTGTGGGTCGCCATATCGCTACGTTCGAATTTCCCCGAAACCCCAGAGTTGGCCATAAAGGCCTTCTACGAAAGGGAAGTGGCGGAGGATCAAATCATGGATCCACTGATATTGATCGGACCCGCAGTGATTCCGCTCTTGGAGAGGGACTTGCCGAATGCTGGAATGCCGAACAGGCGCTACGCGATCGGAGCCTTGGGCAATCTCGAAAGTGAAGCGGCATTGCCGATTCTGAAGACACTGGCGAACTCAAAATCGGAAATTGACTACATTCGCTGTGATGCGCTGACGGCAATTGCGATGATTGAACGCGAGGAGAGTCTGCGTATCGCAAACCAAACCGTGCAAGACGACCCAAAGTGCCTCGGTGAAATTGCGGATGGTCTGAAACGTGACTACGACGCGTGGATAAAGTCGAATGCACCGCGACGGACCTACTTGCAAGCACTCTTCGGAAGACATGGTTGAAGCGATCGACGTGGCCGTTGAGTAAATCCAAGGAAGAGCTAGTCCGTGAGGCGCTGAATTCTGCCTGTGGTGAAGTCACCGAGGCGGCAAAGCTAAGTCTCGATCTCATTGAGGGAGAGCGGCTGGACAACGTGCGAAGAGAGCTTGCAAGAATCATGGAGATCATTGATGGCCAGATCCTGGTCCATCTTGAACGCAAGAATTGAGCGAATGCTGTTTGTCTTCTTGTCGTATTCGAGGCGCGTGTCTGGAATCGGAAGTTCTTGGTCCGGCCTTCCGGATTGAACCCAAACGCGATGGCTATCGCCTCCAGATCACGAAACGCAAGAAGCGAGAGATCGGCCTCGATGTTTACGAATCCACTCTTTCGGCGTAAAACCGCCGTTGAAAACCAGTCATCAACGGAGTGAACAATGGCCAAGAAGAAATCCAAGAAGCCTTCCAAGTCCGAAATCGCCAGGCTGCGCAAAGCGCTCAATGCCGCGTCGAAAGAATTCTTCGACGAATTCGGCAACGATTTCGACTTCCTGCTGGTCGGGCCGCCGGGCCCGCGTCCGCCGCCGAAACTGGAAATCAGCATCCTCAACCTGTCGTCGTACTGACTACTTCGGCATCTTCAGCTCGCCCAAATAGGGCTCGCGGCGCGCACGCCAGACGTTGCGCCAGCCCTTCTGCCAGGCGGTGTTCAGCGCCGCCTGTGCTTCGTCCATCTTGCCCTGCATGGCCAGCGATTCGGCGCGCAGGCGATACAGCCCGAAGTGCTTGCCGCCGTTTTCCTCGTACCGGTCGAGCATGCGATCGAGATCGTTCAGCAGTTTCATGGCGCGCGCCTGGTCGCCGCCCCCGCGAAGTTCGATGGCCGCGAGCAACAGCCCCACGGAATATTCGTGGCGGATCTGGCTGCCATCGAACATGTCCGCGCTCGACATCGGCAGCACGCGTTCGGCGTGGGCGAGCGTGATACGCGCCGAGGCCGGATCGCCGGAGATGAACTGCATGCGCGCGAGCTCCACGAGTTCCACTCCCGTGCCCGCATGTGTGGTCACGTCGTGCTCGAGCATCCACGCCTTGAGGGCTTCGGCGCCGCCTTCCGCATAGACGATGTTGGATTCGCGCGCCATCGAGAAGAAGCTGCCGTCCTCCGGCAGTTCACGCATCACGGCGCGGGCTGCGGCGAATTCTCCCTTCGCCAGCAGCAGCTCGATTTTCTGGTCGACGAGATAGGCATCGAGCGGGTGCAGCTTGCGCGCCGCATCGATCCACTGCATCGCTTCGTCGGTGCGCCCTTGTGCGCGCGCAAGCCAGGCGGTCGTCATCGGCCCCCACAGGTTCGTGGGCTCGAGTTCGCGCGCGCGCTTGCAGGCGGCCGTTGCCTCCGCGTATTCGCCGAGGTCCACGAGCTCCATGCAACGGAACACGTGGGAAATGAAATCCATCGGATCGAGCCTTGCCGACGCCGTAAAGTGTTTCAGCGCCGTGGCGGGTTCGGCGCGGCGGTCGTACAGGTCGCCGAGGAAACGATGGCTCGACGCATCGTTGGGATTCAGCTTCGTGGCGCGCAGCAGCAGCGGCAGCGCTTCGTCGGACCGGAATTCCTCGTTGAGCAGCCAGCCTTTGACGGCCAGCACCTCGGGCAGGTTCGGGTTGGCCTTCGCGGCGCGATTGATGAGCGGCTCCACCTCGGCTTTCACGTCTTCGATCGGCGCGCGATTCAGCGACAGCCCGTTGAGCAGCGACTCCGCCAGCCCGACCAGCGCCGGCACGTATTCCGGGTCCGCCTCGACCGCGCGCCGGAAATATTCGATCGACTTCAGGTTGTCCTCCGCGGTGCGGCGGCTCTGACGCGCGCGCCCGATCAGGTAGAACTCGTGCGCTTCCACCCGCTGCGGCTGGCGTTGCGCCCAGATCTCCGCGGTTTCCGCCGAGAGCTCCAGGTGCAGCCGCTCGGCCACGGCCCGCGAGACCGTGTCCTCGATCTGGAAGATGTCGTTGATCGGCAGGTGGTCGAACGAACGCGACCAGATGTGCAGGCCGGTGTCGGCAGCGATGAGCTGCACGGTGATGCGCAACTTGTCGCCGGAACGACGCAGGCTGCCTTCGAGCACGTGGGTGGCGCCCAGCGCTTCGGCGATCTTGCGCACATCGATGTTCTGGCCCTTGAACGCGAACGCGGAAGTGCGCGCCACCACGCGCAGCGTCGGGATGTGCGCCAGCCAGTTCGACAATTCCTCGGTCAGGCCGTCGCATAACGCCTGTTCGCCCTGGTCGACGCTCATGTCGACCAGCGGAAGCACCACGATGGTGGGTAGCGACTCGGGCGAGGCTGCGGCCTGGAAGAACTTGCCCGGCATGTGCCAGGCCACCAGCGCCAGCACGACCGCGGCGATGAGGCTGCCGAACCCCAGCGCCAGCCGCTTGAACGGCGCCCGCCGATCCGAAGCCCGGCGACCGATGACCGCGCCGGTCTCGAAGGGGGTGGGGACGTAGTGCGCGGGCAGCGTTGGAATGCCCAGAATCGGCTGGACGGGGGTGTCCTCTTCGACCCGGCCGATGAACCGGTAGCCCTTGCGGGGGATCGTTTCGATATAACGAGGGGTCTCGGCATCGTCGCCCAGGGCGATGCGCAGCTTGCGCATGGCGCTGTTGAGGCCGGTGTCGAACTCGACCACGCCGGTGGGCCATAACCGTGCAATGAGGTGCTCCCGCGAAACCACCTCACCTGGATGTTTTACCAGTTCATCGAGGATCTGCAGGGGCTGGTCCTGGAGTCGATGGGTATTGCCGTCCCTCGAGATTTCTCCCGCATCGAAGTTCACTTTCCATCCATCGAACCGGATTTCGCGTCTGTCCACGGTCTGATCATAGACAAGTCAGCGTCGGATCAGCGTCCGTCCATCGCCTTGGCGCATCCGCAGAGCGAGTCTCCGGCCGCAGCTTGCAAAAAAACGAAATCTCAGGAGGTCAACAATGAATGTCACTGCGCATCGCAGCATCGGTCCGGCTCCATTGCCCAATCCCGATCCGCAGCCCGATGCTCCCGGTCAGCCTGGCCCGAGGCCGCCGCCGAAGCATCTGTCCGCCCGTGCGTTGACGGCGTTAGTTAGCCAATTGACGACGGGATATCCCAATCCAGACGGCCCGGAGGATCCTCCGGGCCCCCTGGACCCCTACATCCGCAAGGCCCTGGAGCGTTCGGTTATCGGTGCCGGCGCAACGGGTTATCTCTGGCGCGTCATCGCCGAGAAACACCCGGAGATCTGGGACGTCATCGGCGGTGACCCGCAGTCACAGGTGGCGTTGAACCCGCAGCCGCTGCCGCCGAAATCCGCGTTTCTCGCGGCTGTGATCCTCGAGTTCACCGAACGCATGGCCATCGTCGCCGAGATCGCCGACCTGATCCCGCGGCCCGGTGGCGAGCGTGGAATCATCATCGCCGGGGGCCACGTCGCCCGGTTCGTCGACGACATCTGCGGAAATGGCTTGTACATCAAGTGGCCACTGCCCTGGCCCGCGCCCACGTGGTTCACGAACACGCTGAGCGGCGCCGACCTCATCGTCATGGGCACCCAGTTTCAACAGTCGGCCGTGATTGCGATGGACCGCGATCTCGGCCGCACTTTCGCCGATGCGGCGCATGCGCTGCTCGAAGCGGGAGCGGCCCGACTCGTTTAGAGAGGGCTTGGTTTGCCAGGTCTCGTCTAGTGGAGAGGAGAACAGGGAGTTCTCCGGCTTGCCGCCACGGTGTTCATCCCCCCGGGCACCGTGGCGAGCCAGCCTCCCTTCAGCCGTTTTCGCGGCCGCGGGTCTGGATACAGAGGTACTGCTTGCGATACTCGAAGCCCCGGTCCGGCCAGGACTTCGCATAGACCGTCAGGGCCGCGGCGCCTTCGGGCCGGTCTATTCCATCCACGCGGCAATCGGCCTCGATGAGTCCTTCGGCGTCGCGTGACACGAAGAGGTGCACGCCGTGGAAATCCTCGTCGCGCAGCAGAGCGTCGAACGCGCCGATGCTGTTGGTGAACAGGCAGCACGGGCAGAATTCGTGCTCGCCTTCGATGACCTGCGTGTTCTGCGCCATGTGCAGCGTGGGGCCGAGTACCACACGGCGGCCGGCCGGAAGTACGGACTGCGACTCCTGCCCGGGTTTCATCTCCATGACCATGCAATCGGTCGCGCGGGCTCGCTGCGCATCGAGGAACACCGGCAGATCGAGGTCCGCCCAGGTCTTGAAACCCTTGGCGAATGAATCGCGAAGGTCGGTTCCCGACGAGTGCTGATATTCGAAGAGCCCGGATGGCTTGAGCGAGGAGTGCGAGATCTGGATCGTGCTCGCGGTTTTCACGCCAGAACTCTCCAGCGGTTCGACGTTCACGACTTGCGGCAACAACCGGAACTCGCCGAGCTCGACCCAATCACCTTTCGCCGTCGCCGCGTGGCCGAGCGCGTTCAGCGTGGCCGTCAGCGTCGTCGCCAGGTCATCGGTTTCTTCCCAGTTTTTCCCGGCGCTGCTGAATGCGACCCGCACGATGTGTCCGCGGCCGGGATTTTGCGGGGCCGGTCTGGGCGGGCGCGGTGATTTTCGAAGCCAGGAGAACATGTGGCCGGAGGTTACATCGGTACTGCTAGGCTTCGCTCCTCTTCGGGAGGTAGCTCATGTCGTGGTTCCGTCTCTCGTCCTTCGTACTGCTGGCCTGGTGTGCGAACACCGCGGCGGCCACTTCGGTGACGCCGTCATACACCGTGTCGAGCCCGGATGGCCGCATCGTCGTGGCGTTCTCGCTGGCGGATGCGCGCGCCACGTATTCGGTGAGCGTCGGGGGCAGGGAGATCCTGCGCCAGTCGCGGCTGGGAGTGGTGCGCGACGACGCGGATTTCACCGCCAACATCGCCGTCACGGCTAACTACGAGAAGCGCGCGGCGAAACTCGAGAAGGTGGAGGACCGGTACGAGCTGCTGACCTCCAAGCGGCGGCAGAACGTGTATCGCGCCAACCGCCGCGTGCTGGAGGTGCAAACACCCGCGGGCGCGCGCATGGACATCGAGTTCCAGGTGTCGAATGACGGATTCGCGTTCCGCTACGTGTTTCCGGAAAACGACGCGAAGATCCACAAGATCAGCCGCGAAGCGTCCTCGTTCCATTTCCTGGCGGGCACGCGCGGCTGGCTGCAGCCCATCGCGCCGGCGCGCTCGGGCTGGAACGAAACGAACCCTTCGTACGAGGAGTATTACGAGCGCGACATTCCGGTGGGCCAGCCTTCATTGCAGGGCGGGGGCTGGGTGTTCCCGGCACTGTTCCGTTCTTCGGTCGCAGGGGGCGACACATGGCTGCTGGTCAGCGAGACCGGCCTGCGCCGGAACTACTGCGGCTCGCGGCTGCTGGCGGCTCGTCGCAGCGCGGAATATTTCATCGATTTCCCGGGGCCGCTCGAGACCAGCAATGGCGGCGCGGTGACACCGGAGTCGACGCTGCCGTGGACCACGCCCTGGCGCTTCGTGGTCATCGGTGACCTCAAGACCATCGCCGAATCCACGCTGGGCACGGATCTCGCCGATCCGCCGGCGAAAGGATTCAAGACCACGGCCCCGGGCCCCGGCAAGGCGGCATGGAGCTGGCCGTTGTTAGGCGACGACCAGACCGTGGTGAAAGTGCAGAAACGGTTCGTCGACTATGCGGCCGAGATGGGCTGGCAATACACGCTGGTGGATTCGGCCTGGGATCGGCAGATCGGCTACGACGGCCTCAAGGAACTGGTCGAGTATGGCCGGCCGAAGAACGTCAGGATCCTCATCTGGTACAACTCGGCCGGCGAGTGGAACACCACACCCCTGACTCCGCGCGATCTCATGTACGACCCCGCGATCCGGCGCGCGGAGCTGCAGAAGATCAAGGACCTCGGCATCGCCGGCGTGAAGGTGGATTTTTTCGCGGGCGACGCGCAATCGACGATTGCGTATTACCACGACATTCTCGAAGACGCGGCGCGCATCGGTCTCAGCGTGAATTTTCACGGAGCAACGCTGCCGCGCGGCTGGCAGCGCACGTATCCGAACCTCATGACCATGGAATCGGTGCGCGGCCTCGAATACAACACGTTCGAGCAGCGCAACGCCGAGGAATCGGCCACGCATGACGCCATGCTCCCCTTCACGCGAAACGTGTTCGATCCCATGGACTTCACGCCGGTGGTGCTCGATCGCCTCAACAACATCGTCGAGCGGCGCACGTCGGCGGCATTCGAGCTGGCCACTGCCGTGCTGTTCACGTCCGGCATCCAGCACTACGCGGAGATCCCGCAAGGCATGGCGAAAGCGCCTGTGTACGTGC
The DNA here is from genome assembly GCA_035765415.1 of Steroidobacteraceae bacterium. GTDB lineage: Bacteria > Pseudomonadota > Gammaproteobacteria > Steroidobacterales > Steroidobacteraceae > CADEED01. The sequence goes on from DASTXR010000100.1 coordinate 11,461, forward strand.
GCAATTTCCTCAAGGCCGTGCCCGCGGTGTGGGATGACGTGAAATTCATCGATGGTTTCCCCGGCCAATACGTGGTGATGGCGCGCCGCGCGGGCAACACGTGGTACGTGGCGGGCATCAACGCCGACCGGCAGCAGCCGCGCAAGGTGAAGATCGACCTGAAAGCGCTGGCAGGGGCGAAGCAGGGCACACTCATCACCGACGGCATCGATTTCCTGGGCTTCAAGAGCGAGACTTTCCCGCTCGAGAAGAACGCGACGACCGACGAGATCACGCTGCGTCCGCGCGGCGGTTTCGTGCTCACGCTGAACTGAAGTCGCCGGAATGGCCGCCGCCAAGCGCCAGACTACTCGCGCCATCGGGCTGCTGCTCTATGACGGCATGCAGTCGCTCGATCTTGCGGGGCCACTCGACGTCTTCGGCAGCGCGAACGGCCATGCCGCTACCGCGCAGCGAGCGTATTCACTGCACACCATCGGCCTCGGCCCGCAGGCGGTGCGTGCCGAGAACGGCCTGGCGCTGACACCGGATTTCGCGCTGTCCAACGCGCCACCCCTCGACACGCTGATCATTCCGGGTGGCGTCGCCAGCCGTCACGCACTGGGGCGCGATGCGACCTTGCATCGCTGGCTTCGCAGGCGCGAGCAAACCACCCGGCGCATGGTGTCCATCTGCACGGGCGTCTTCGTGCTCGCGTCCGCGGGCCTGATCGCCGGCAGGCGCGCGACCACGCACTGGCGATACGCGGAGGAATTCCGCAACCGCTTTCCGGACGTGAACCTCGATGCGGATCAGCTCTTCGTGCAGGACGGCAAGTTCTTTTCATCCGGTGGTTTGACGGCGGGGATGGACCTGGCACTGTCGCTCGTCGACGCGGATCTCGGCCCGGGAGTCGCGCTGGCCGTGGCGCGCGACCTGGTCATGTACATCAAGCGGCCCGGAAACCAGGCGCAATTCTCCGCGCCGCTCGATGCGCAGGTGCGCGGCGCGGGTCGCTTCGCGCATCTCGTCGAATGGATGCTGGAACGATTGCGCCAGGACCTCGGCGTGGCGCGCCTCGCCGGGCAAGCGAACATGAGTCCCCGCAATTTCCAGCGGGTGTTCCGGCAGGAGTTCTCGACCACGCCCGCGCGGTACGTCGAACGGCTGCGCCTCGAACGCGCCTGCATCCTGCTCAGCACGGGCACGCAATCCGTGACGTCGATCGCGGCCGCATGCGGCTTCAACGACGCGGACGTGTTCCGGCGCGCATTCCACTCTATCTACGGCACGTCGCCGCGCGAGTACCGGCAGCGATTCAGTCGTTGAAGCAAGCATGACCTGACGTTGGCCGGATTCGTCGGATTGCTGGCCGTCCGGCAACTTCGCGACTGGATATAAAGCCGCATCCAGCGTTCAAGGAGTGTGCCGTGCGTCTTCCATTGCTTGTGTCGTTGTTGTCGTGTCTGGCCAGCGCGTCCGTCGACGCGGCTCCGCAGCAAGCCCCGATGAATCCGAAGGACGTCAAGGTCGCCATCCTGATGTTCGATGGAGTGCAGATCATCGACTTCGCCGCGCCATACGAAGTGTTCACGCAGGCCGGGCTGACGGTCTACACCGTGTCGAAGGAAGGCAAGCAGGTCACCGCCAGCCAGGGGCTGAAGACGCAGGTCGATTACTCCTTCGAGTCGGCGCCCGCGGCGAACATCGTGGTCGTGCCGGGCGGCCACATCCATGACGCCGAGAAGGATGCGGCGACACTCGACTGGATCCGCAAGCAGGCCGGCCCCGCGGACCACGTGTTGTCGGTGTGCACGGGCTCGTTCATCCTCGGGAGCACAGGCCTGCTCGATGGAAAGTCCGCGACCACGTTTCACCAGTCGTTCGACGGCATGGCGAAACAGTTTCCCAAGGTGCACGTGGTGAGCGACCAGCGTTGGGTAGATAGTGGCGAGCTGGTCACTTCCGCCGGCCTTGCGTCGGGGATCGACGCATCCCTGCACGTGGTGGCGGAAGTTCGCGGCATGAAGGTCGCGCGTTCGGTCGCCATGAATCTGGAATACGACTGGAAGCCGGAGCAAGGCTTCGTGCGCGGAAAGATGGCGGATCGGTACATGCGCCTTCCCGCGGCGTTCAGCCTGCCGCCGGGTACGAAGGTTCAGCCCGTGACCAGCATCGGTGACACGAAGTCGTGGGAGAAGGAATTCGCCTTTGAATCAGCGCTCACGCCCGAAGAGATGTTTGCGCAGTTCCGGGAACAGGCGCGGAAAGATCCCGCGCTCACCGTGGATGAGAAGGTCGGTCCGCGCCAGCTCGCGTGGGAATACCCCGACGACTCCGGCGGACGCTGGCGCATGACCACCGACGCCAGCGACGGCCCCGCGCCCGGCAGATTCCAGGTGCTGGTCAGGCTGGCGCCTGCGGCAAAACGATAGCTAACTAGTCACGCAGAGCCGCCCCCGGCGCGCCGTGCGTGCCGGGGGCGTTCGGCTGCCTATCTTCCGTAGAATTGACATGTGACCAAATGGTCACATATAGTCGCCGCATGGTCGACGAAGATCTGGTGTTCAAGGCATTGGCGGATTCATCGCGCAGGTTCCTGCTCGATCTGCTGCACAAGCGCGACGGCCAGACTTTGGGCGAGCTCGAGTGGGAACTCGAAATGACCCGCTTTGGGGTCATGAAGCACCTGAAGGTGCTCGAAGAGGCGGGCCTCATCGTCACGCGCCGCGAAGGGCGCGAGAAGCTGCACTTCCTCAACGCCGTGCCCATCCGGCTCATTCACGACCGCTGGATCGACAAGTACAAGGAGCGCGAACTGTCGGCGCTCGCGGACCTCAAAACCACTTTGGAGAAAACGAAATGCCCCCCGTTGCGCAAGCGAGCCTGAAGCCCGAGCTGAATTCCACCACCCACATCCACCAGATCTACATCAAGGCGGAGCCGCAGCGCATCTGGGAGGCCATCACCAGTCCGGAGTGGAATGGGAAATATGGATATCGCGGCGAAAGCCACTACGAGCTCAAACCCGGTGGAAAATTCCGCGCGCTGGCCAATGAGCAGATGCGTTCCTACGGGCTTCCCGAAGTCATCATCGACGGCGAAGTCATCGAGGTGAAGCCGCCGTACAAGCTCGTCCAGACCTATCGCTTCCTGTTCAACGAGGAACACCGGAAGGAAGGCTTCACGCGCCTCACGTTCGAGATCGAAAAGACCTCGGGCGGTTTCTGCCGCGTGACCATCACGCACGACACCGCCGGTGCGCCGATGATGTCGGCCGCCACTCGCAGCAACTTCAGCGAAGAAGGCGGCGGAGGCTTCGGCTGGATTCTCAGCGACCTCAAGTCGCTGCTCGAAACCGGCAAGACCATGTCCGACTGATCCTGCGGAAGTTTCCGGCGGGAGTGGAGGAGCGGCGCTCCTCTACTCCCGCGCGAACTCGTCGATCTCGTCGAGCGCCGTCTGCGCGCCGGCGATGCTGTAACCCACGTACATGCTGTTCATCGCCGCGTTGAGGCGCGGGCTGTGCCGCGCCCAGACGTCGAACAGGTACGACAGACCCACGCCAGCCAGCGAGCCCATGGCCGTGTAGATCACCGCCTTGGGCGCGAGAGTCCACAGGTTGAGCGTGGTCAAAGACCTTACGACGACCAGCATCAATGCCGGCGGGGAGAGCCAGATGGCGACCCAGCCCCACTTGAACGAACGGATTTCCCAGCGGCGCAGCGAGACGAGCTGACGCTGGATTTTCACCACTGGCGCCGAAGGTTTGATGCGCAGGATGAGCGCCATGCGCATCCCGGCGTCGATGACCAGCCCGACGCTCAGGGCGTGCAGAAACATTCCGGCGATCATCAGTGGCCACGAGCCCAGGTTGGCGGCCCAGAAGCGCGCGAAGAAAAACGCCAACGCCAGGCCGATGATGATTTGCAGCGGTTGGAGCAGCAGCATCGGCACCAGGCGCAGCCTGGCGCGTCGGGCGCGCTTTTCGGTGAGCAGGCGCAGGTTGAGCGCGATGCTGCGGTCGAGCTTGCGGTCCAGCTCGCGCCACTGCTGCTTGAATTCATCGAGTTCCATGGGTTTCTCCAAAACGTCGCACGCGCTCCTTGAGCCGGTTGATCTTGGTGGATACGTTGGTCTCGCTGATGCCGAGAATCTCGGCGATCTCGCGATAACTGCATTCATCCAGGTACAACAGCAGCAGCGCACGGTTGAGCGCGTCGAGCTGCGCGATGAATTCGTCTAACAATCGTGGCGCCTCGTCGGCGTCCGGGTCGCGCGCCTGCGGATCGGCCGCCTCGTGCAGCTCGAGCTCGAGCGGCACGGTATTCTTTTCGCGCGTCGACCGGCTGCGCAGGTGCGAGATGCCCACGTTGAGCGCAATTCGATAGAGCCAGGTCGAGAACGGCCGCGCCGGGTCGTAGTCGGGGAATGCGCCCCACAAATGGGCCGCGATCTCCTGCGCCAGGTCCTCGCGATCCGCCGCGCGCGCGTAGGTGTTGGCCACCTTGAACACCATGCGCCGGTGCTCTTCCAGCAGTGCTGCGAATTGCAGGCGCGAGGCGTCCGTGATGGCGGCGGCGGCGTTCATGACTTCAACCCCATGATTCGCAGACCCCGTCCATTTGTCACAGTCGCGTCTGCATCGAGCATAATGCGGCGCCGGTGGGCGAGCATGAAAACCCTGCGACTCAAAGTGAAGCCCGGTGCGCGGGAAGACGCGCTCGAAGAGCTGGATGACGGTAGCTGGGTGGCGCGCGTCAAGGCGCCGCCGGTAGATGGGAAGGCCAACGCGGCAGTCATCGCCCTGGTGGCAAAACATTTCGGGCTCCGGAAAGCCCAGGTGAACATCAAGAGCGGCGCCTCCGGCCGCATGAAACTCGTAGTGCTCGAGGACTGACCCATGATCACGCTGTACACCTTCGGCCCGGCGTTTGGATTGCCCGATCCCAGCCCGTTCGTCATGAAGGGAGAAATGCTGCTCAAGCTCGCCAGGCTCGATTACAAGCCGAACACGCGGGGATTTTTCAAGGCGCCCAAGGGCAAGCTGCCGTACATCGATGACGACGGCACCATCGTCGCGGATTCCACGCTCATCCGGCTGCACCTCGAGCAGAAGTACTCGATCGACTTCGACCGCGGGTTGTCGACGCGCGACCGCGGCGTGGCCTGGGCCGCGGAGAAGATGCTCGAGGATCACGTGTACTGGGTGCTGGTCTACTGGCGCTGGATGAAGGACGACAACTTCGAGCGCGGCCCGGCTAACATCTTCAGGCGCGTGCCCGCGTTCATCCGGCCGTTCGTCAAGCGGAAGGCACGCGGCAACGTGCGGCGCAACCTGCACGCACACGGCATCAGCCGGCACAACGAAGACGACATGACGCGTCTGTCCAACCGCGCATTCGATGCGCTGGGTGCCTTGCTGGGCGACAACAAGTACCTCATGGGCAATGAACCCTGCGGCGCCGATGCCACCGCGTTCGCGTTCATCGCCGGCGCGCTGTCGCCGGTGTTCGAGTCCCCGGCGCATGCCAAGGCACGAACGCTGCCGAACCTGATCGCCTACCGCGACCGCATGATGTCCGAGTTCTACCCCGGATTTGGGGACACTCCCCATTTGCTAGCAAAAGGGGCCGCACCTCGATGAAGCTCTCCTCCATGAAACTCGTTCGCCTGATCGCCGTATGCGTGCTGGCGCTGCAGATCCCGCTCGCCGCCTTCGCCGACGGCTCCGCGGCGGATACGCGCGCCGCGTTCCTGCGCGTCATCGACCGGCCGCGCGTGGCGCTGAAACCCGAGCTCGCCGAGACGGCGCCCGTCGAGGGTCTCCGGAAATACCACCTGTGGTTTCACTCGGATGCCACGGAACGCGTGCCGGGCTATCTACTTCTGCCCGACCCCGGGAAATTCAAAGGCCGCCGCCCCGTCGTCATCGCGCTGCACGGCACGGGCGGCACCAAGGACAGGACCGAGATCACCGACATCATGCTGAAGGCGGCGCGCGCCGGATTCATCGGCGCCGCGATCGACGGCCGGTTTCACGGCGAACGAACGAAAGCGGGCACGGGCGCTGCCGAATACAACGAGGCCATTGTCCGCGCGTTCAAGACCGGCGAGGGCCACCCTTTCTATTACGACACCGCGTGGGACGTCATGCGGCTCGTCGATTACCTGGCCACGCGAAAAGATGTGGATCCCGCGCGCATCGGGCTCACCGGGATTTCCAAGGGCGGCATCGAGACGTATCTCACGGCCGCCGCGGATACGCGCATCGCGGCTGCGGTGCCGTACATCGGCGTGCAGAGCTTCAGATGGGCGCTCGACAATGGCCAGTGGCGCGCGCGTATCGCGACGATCCAGGATGCATTCGATGCGTCAGCGGCCGCGGCCGGAAAACCCGCCGGCAGCGTGGACTTCGTGCGGCAGTTCTATGCGCGCGTGGTGCCCGGCATCGACGGACAGTTCGACGGGCCGGCAATGCTGTCCGCCATTGCGCCGCGGCCGTTGCTGGTGATCAACGGCGACTCGGACGCCAACACGCCCATCGCCGGCGTGCGGTTGTCGGTGGCCGCGGCGAAGCCGTTCTATGAAGCGGCCAGCGCCGCCGACAAACTACAGCTCATCGTGCAGGAGAACACGGCGCATCGCGTGAATCCCGAGAGCATCGACGCCGGCATCGCGTGGTTCGTGCGGTGGCTCGCACCCTGAAGGCTGCCGTTGACGATGGAAAGATTTCCGATCCACGAGGTTGCGGCCGCGGGTGACATCGAAGCGCTGAACCGGCTCTTGTTAAGGGCCGGTGGCGCCGCCGCCGCGGAAATTGAGCGCTTCGATGGCGAGGGCTACACCGCGCTGATGCGTGCGGTGATCAGTGCGGCGGCCAACAGAGTTGTCGTGCGGCGTCTCATCGAGGCTGGCGCATCAATACACAGGGGTGCGGCAGTGAACTACGGCCGGCCCGCCGATGCGCTAAGGCTGGCGCTGGCCGCTGGCGATCCCGCGAAGGTAGAAGAGATCGTAGGCGCAGGCGCTGATCTCCACTATTCACACGAGGGGTACACGGCGCTCATCGACGCGGTGCATGGCCGGAATGTTTTCGCAGACGCGCGCCTTCTCGAACTATTGAAGTATCTGATCTCGAAGAACGTCGAGCTGAATTCTGAAACGAAACACAGGGAGACCGGACTTCGGGTGCTGTCCCATGTCGGACGATTCGATGCCGTAAAGCTCTTGTTGGAGTGCGGCGCCGACGAGTCGCAATTGGCATGGAATCCACTGTTGCGGGCGATTGCCATTGGCAGCCCCCGGGACGTGAAGGTACTCGTCGCAGCGGGCGCGGAGCTCGAGGCGCGGGACTGGTGGGAACGTACGGCGTTTCTGCTGGCAGTCAACGCGGGAAATATGGATGCGGCCATCATGCTTGCCGACGCAGGCGCGGATATCCGTGCTGTTGGTCGATGCGGAAAGCCTGCACTGTTCTATGCCATCCGGACTCATAACCAGCAGATGCTGGACTGGCTGCTCGCAGGTGGCGCGGATCCGAATGCAACCGATGATTTCGGTGACACCGTGCTCGTGCATGCGTCTGAGTGCAGCTTTGCAGGTGCGATCGATCAACTCCTGACAGCCGGTGTCGACATAAACGCTCACTCCGGCACCTATACCGCTCTGGCTTCGGCGCGAAACCCAGGCATCGCAATGCGCCTGCTGCAGGCAGGAGCTGACCCGGCCGAATTGTCCGATGAAGCTCGCCGCGCACTCGTGGGCCTGCCCGAAGAGCCGAGCACCTCTCTTCTGACGAACAGCGTTCAGGAGTTCAGGCGCGCCGCGAACCGCAGGTTCGGAACTCGCAATCCGGAAGAGATCGACGAACCGTTCTGGATTGCGATGATCAAGGCCGGCGTCGGCGCGTGGCACGCTTCAAAATTGTTCAAGGAGGTGTCGGTAGATAGCCCGGTGTGGTGCGCGGCGCGCTTTGGGCAAACCATCTCCTTCCTGGCGGACGGGCGCGTGATCCAGGTCGCCGGCGAACATGAGGATGGATACGATCCCGACTTCTGCATCTACAACGACGTGTTCGTGCATGACCGCGGCTCCATCCGCGTGTTCGGCTACCCGGAGGAGGTATTTCCGCCGACGGACTTCCATACTGCGACATTGGTGGATGACCGATTGCTGTTGATCGGATCGCTGGGGTACGTGGGAAAGCGGCGATATGGCAGAACTCCGGTCTTCTCGCTGGACGTCGCTACTTTCGAAATCCGCCCGCTTCATCCTATGGGGCCGAATCCCGGATGGATCTACAAGCATCGAGCGGTTCTGCAGCCGAACGGTGAGATCGTCATTTCTGGTGGCAAGATCGCTATCGAAACGGACGGCGAGGAGCAGCACATCGAAAACGACAAGCGTTATGCGCTCGATCCCGCGAAGCTGATCTGGCGTCGTCTGTGACGGGGAGTCATAAATAAGGAGGCGCGTCCCCGTTTGCTGCATATCAGGAATGTCCCTATTGCTTCAGGAACTCCACCGCCATCGGCTTCGCGAGCGCCACCGGCTCTCCCACGGGCGCGAGCTCGCCCGTCTTCGCATCCACGCTGAAAACCGCCACGTTCCCGCCTTCCTGGTTGCTCACGATGAGCCATTTGCCGGTCGGGTCGAACGTGAAGTAGCGCGGCACCTTGCCGCGTGAGGGCGTGCGCTGCCTGAACGTGAGCTCGCCACTCTTTGCGTCGATGGCGTACACCACGATGGTGTCCTCGCCGCGATTCGACACGTAGAGAAATTTCCCGTCCGCGCGCACCGCGATCTCCGCCGCCGTGCTCGGATCCTTGAACCCATCCGCCAGCGTCTTCACCGACTGGAACTGCGTGAGCGTGCCCTTGCCGGCATCCCAGTTGAGCGCAAACACTTCGTTGGCGAGCTCCGCGACGCCGTACACCCACTTCGCGTTCGGATGAAACGCGAGATGCCGCGGGCCCATGCCGCCGGTCACCTTCGCAAACGGCGGATCGCCGGGCGTGAGCTTGCCGGTCTTCGCATCGAACCGGTAGATGACTATCTGATCCATGCCGAGGTCGGCAACGAGCCCAAACTTGTTAGTGGGGTCGGTGCGGAACCAGTGCGCATAAGGCTTGGACTGGCGCGGATGCACACTCGAACCGATGTGCTGCACGAACGCGGTCTGCCGATCCAGCGAGCCGTCCTTCGACAGCGAATACACTTCCACGAACCCGCCGCCGTAGTTCGCATCGAGCACGTACCTGCCGCTGCCGTCGACGCTGACATAGCTGGGTCCGCGGCCCTTCGATTCCTTGTAGTTCAGCAAACTCAGCGCGCCGCTCTTCTTGTCCACCGCGAACGCACTGACGCCGCCGGGCGTGCCCGTGTTGCACATGTAGAGGTGTTTGCCGTCGTTCGACAGCGCGAAGTGCGCGGGGTCACGCGTTTCGACGACCATTTTCGGAGCAGAAAGCGCGCCGGTGGCGGAGTCGAACCCGGCCACGGTGACGCCCATCTTCTGCGGGTCCTGGGTGGCGATGTAGATCAGCGAGGTTTTGGCCATGGCGGTGCCGACTGCAAAGGTGGTTAGAAGGGAGAGGAAGAGGGAAGTGGATTTCATTCTATTACTCATGGTGAACCTGCGGCAGATAGCCGATCTCGCGCGGGTGGCGCAGCGAGAGTATTGAATTTCATGCTGCTGCACCACGAACCGAAACGACGCAATTTAACCCGTTGCGCCAAAGGAAATGACCATCTCGCGGATGTCACCTTCGACGCGTCGGCCCACGAGCGGGTGGCCGGAAATTACTTCCGCCACGGTTTCGCTAGCTTCCAGGCATGGCGCGGCGAAATTAACACGGGGTCAGGGTGCAACCAAAACGCCTCGCCGCGCGTCCCACGCTTGTATATAGAATGCGCCCATCCATCTTTCAGGCCCCCGACCCGAGAACCACATGAAAACACTCCTCGCCGGCTTCGCGGCCGCGCTGATCCTTCCTTCTCTCGTTTCCGCCCAGGCGCCATCCACCGCCGCCGAAGCCGTCGCGGGCACCACGGTGATTCCGCGTTCCGTGCTGTTCGGCAATCCGGAGAAAACCCAGGGGCGCCTGTCGCCCGATGGCAAATACATTTCGTTCATCGCGCCGCGCGATGGCGTGCTCAACGTCTGGCTGGCCGAGCGCGGCAAGCTCGATGCTGCCCGGCCCATTACCAATGATCAGAAGCGCGGCATCCGCCAGCACTTCTGGGCCTTCGACAACAAACACGTGCTGTTCGTCCAGGACGAGGGCGGCGACGAGAATTTTCACCTGTATGCCGTCGACGTAGTCGCCGGCACGCAGAAAGACCTCACTCCTTATAAGGGTGTCAGGGCCGAGGTCGCGGGGCTGTCGTGGAAGAAGCCCGGTGTCGTCGCCGTGGCCCTCAACGATCGCGTGCCCGAATGGCACGACCTGTGGGAAGTGGACCTCGCCACCGGCAAACGCGTGCTGATCGAACAGAACACGCAGGAGATCGCCAACTACAACCTCGACATCGACCTCAAGCCGCGCGTTGCTTCGAAGAACGACGCGGATGGCACCGAGCTCCTGCGCCGCGTGGGCGACAAGTGGGTCACCATGCTGCGCATCGGCCAGGCGGATTCGCTGACCAGCGCCCTCATCGGCATCGAACTATCCGGCAAGACAGCGCTGCTGCAGTCCTCCGTCGGCCGCGACAAGGCGGCTCTCGAGCGCGTGGACCTCGCCACCGGCAAGACCACGCTGATCGCCGCCAGTGAACAGGCGGATCTCGAAGACGTGTGGCTCGACCCCAGGACGTTCAAGCCGATGGCGTACGTGGTCAACTATCTAAAGCCGGAAATCACGGCGCTCGATCCCGCCGTGAAAAAGGACATCGACCTGCTCACGAAGGAGTTGGGTGATGGCTTCAGCGTGGGCAATCGCACGCTCGACAACATGTTGTGGACCGTCGGCACCGCCGACCCGCTCACGCCGGCAGCCACCTACCTCTACGACCGCAAGGCCGGCAAGGTAACCAAGCTGTTCGACCAGCGCCCGGCGCTGACCAAGTCGCCGCTCGTCCCGATGCAGTCGCTCGAGCTCAAGGCGCGCGACGGACTCACGCTGGTCTCCTATCTGTCGCTGCCGCCAGGCTCGGACAAGAATGGCGACGGCATTCCCGACTCCCCCGTGCCGCTGGTGCTGAACGTGCACGGCGGTCCCTGGGCGCGCGATGACTATGGCTTCGACAACGAACATCAGTGGCTGGCTAATCGCGGTTATGCCGTGCTCTCCGTGAACTTTCGCGGCTCCACCGGTTTCGGCAAGGGGTTCGTCAACGCGTCCAACAAGGAGTGGGCCGCGAAGATGCACGACGACCTGCTGGATTCGGTCGACTGGGCGGTGAAACAGAAGATCACCACCAGTGACAAGGTGGCCATCTACGGCGGTTCCTACGGCGGCTACGCCACCCTGGTCGGGCTCACGTTCACGCCCGACACCTTCGCCTGCGGCGTGGATATCGTGGGCCCGAGCAACCTCAACACCTTGTTAGGTTCTATCCCGCCGTACTGGAAGGCGTTCTTCGAGGAGTTCGCCACGCGCGTCGGCGACCCGCGCACCGAAGAAGGCAAGAAGCTGCTGAACGAGCGCTCGCCGATCTCGCGCGTGGAAGCGATCAAGAAGCCGCTGCTGATCGGCCAGGGCGCCAACGACCCGCGCGTGAAGCAGGCCGAGTCCGACCAGATCGTGAAGTCGATGAAGGACAAGAACCTGCCCGTGACCTACGTGCTGTATCCGGATGAGGGCCATGGCTTCGCGCGCCCGCCCAACCGCATTTCGTTCTTCGCCGTCGCCGAAGGTTTCCTGGCGCAGTGCCTCGGGGGTCGTTACGAGCCCATCGGCAACGACTTCAAGGGCGCGAACATCAAGGTGCTCGAGGGCGCCCAGAACGTGCCGGGGTTGGCCGAAGCGCTGAAGTAAGAAATGGGGACAGTCCCCATTTCCAAGATGTGTGGGGACAGACTTAAGTCTGTCCCCACTCGTTTTGCAGTGATCACCGGGAACTAGTCTCAAAGTCAGGCGAAAGTCACACCCGCTTCATTGCCCGGCGCCGGAATGGGGCCTACGTTCGACGCATGGCAGCCGTCATCCGCAACCGTTTCTACGTGGTCATCGCGATGGTGCTGGCGCTGGTGGTAGCCGTCGGCTTCGCGCGAACGTACTACCTCCGCCCCTGGTTCGACGTGCCGCCCATCAACGTGCTGCTGCATCTGCACAGCATCGCGTTCACCGCCTGGTTCGTATTGTTCGTGATCCAGACACGGCTCATCGCCGCTCAGAATTACCGCACGCACATGCGGCTCGGAATTGCCGGGGCCGTACTCGCGGTGCTGGTGTTCGTGTTGGGCGCGATTACCGCCGTCGCCTCCGCCGATGCGCCACGCGTGCGGCCCATGGGAATGAATTCCCAGCAGTTCGTACTCGTTCCGCTCGTCGGCATCGCGCTCTTCGGCATTTTTGTGTCGGCCGCGATCGCGCTGCGCCGCCGCGCAGACCTTCACAAACGCTTCATGACACTGGCGATGATCGCCGTGTTAGGCCCGCCCGTCGCACGCCTGATCCTGGTGACGCAGAACGGCGAGCACTTTGCCGCGATTCAAATGACCGTCGCCGCGTCGCTCGTTCTGTGGTGCCTCGTGAGCGACTGGCTGAAGTACCGCATCGTCCATCCGGTCTACGCGATTGGCGGCGCCGTGCTTCTCATCAGCATGCCGGTGCGCGTGATGATCGCGCAGACGGCGGCGTGGGAAAGCGTCGGGCAGTGGCTCGCGGGGATGTAGCCGGAAATGGGGCCGGAGCTGCGCCTCCGCGAATCCTACAATTGCAATCGCCGCCCGCCTCTTCGGATTTGCCTCGTGATGCGCACTCGTCTGACACGCGCAGCGCATGTTCCGCGATAGGTTCCCGCCCCGGAATTTGCTCTCCTGCTGACGCGCACTAGTTTGTGCGTTCATTCAGGGAATCAGCATGAAAACCCTCTATTTCTGCCTCGTCGCGATGGCGGCGGGAGCGTCTTCATTTGCCCAGACCACCGCGCCGGCAACACCCAGCCTCACCATCGGCGCGGAGATGAAGGGTTTGCGATTCGATTGGCTGCCTGTCGCAGGCGCGGGCTGGTACCAACTCGAATTCAAATCCAACGAGAACGCAGACTTCGTCCAGTATGGCAACGATTACGACGCGGCCACCCTGTTCACCCGTTACCGCTTTCCATTGCATCTGTATTTCTGGACTCCTGCGCGGTATCGACTCGCGGCCTGCAACAGCGCGGGCTGTACGCGCTCGCAAGAAGTTCCGGTCTCGTCGCTGCGCCGCCTCGCCGTCGGCTACTTCAAGCCGTCGGAGACGACGGCCGGGGTTCGGTTCGCAGCGGATACGGACCTGTCAGCCGACGGTCGGAACTTTGTCAGTGCGGCGCCGGGTGAATTGATATCCACCAGCAGCGGCCCGCGCGCCGGCGGCGCGATCTACCAGTTCCGGATGCCTGGAGGCTCCTGGAGACAGCGGGTTCGACTCGAGCCCACAGTCCCACCTTTCATCAAGGGCAGTAACGTCATGAAGGTGGCCGTGAGCGCTGACGGAAGCACGATGGCGCTCGGAATGCCAAACTACCTGCACTCGCAATTCGACGAACAAAGCGGTGAAGTGTTCGTGTTCCAGTTCCGTCCGGGTGACACGACGTGGTCGCGCACGCGAATCCGCGCCGGCTCGCGTGGCGAGTTCGGCCGGTGGATAGGACTCAGCGACGCCGGCGACACTCTGGCGATTGCCCATGGTGGACATTCGAACCCGTCTCTGCCACCCAAGATCGCGATCTACAAGCTCATCGACGGCGTCTGGCAGCCGGTGCGCGACATCACCAACAGATCCGGCCGCACGGAAGTCTGCGGCGAGGGTGTGCTCAGCAACGATGGCTCGACGGTTGCGGAGTCCTGCGAAGAACCCGCGCGGGGGTCGATTCCCGCGCGCGTCTACATCCGCACGCATTCGGGGCCAAACTGGACCACGCGAGTGGATCTGCCGCTGCAGATGTCTATCGCCAGCGAGTCTGGATACGGGCACGACGGCATCGCAATCGACGGCACGGGCAATACGGTTGCCGCGCAGATCCATGTGGCGGACGGACCGTCGGAAGTTCACGTGTTCGAGCGCGAAGAAGGCGTCTACGAGAAAGAAGCGGTCCTGACGCCCGGTGCCTGGCGGAACAGCGAGGAACGCGGTCATTTTGGCCGCAGCATCTCCATCAGCGGCAACGGGGCAGTTCTTGCGGTCGGCGATACGTGGGACAACGGCCTTGGGCTTGGTCCACGCGCGGCGCCTTTGAATCCTGGCCAGTCGCGCACCGGCGCTGTTTACGTCTACCGGTACTACGACGACGCGTGGTGGTTGTACAACATGATCAAGCCTAACTACCACCCCGACAACACCCCGCACCTTACGTTCGGAAGTGATGTGGAATTCAGCGCCAACGGCGTCGCATTGCTCGTCGGGGAAAGCGGCGAAAGCAGCAATGCCGTGGGTATTGCCGGCAGCTGGAACAACCTCAACGCCCCTGGCTCCGGAGCGGTGTGGCTGTATTGACGCCTGAAATGGGGTCAGACCTCAGGAAGTGCCCCGAGGCTGGCCCCAATTCACATCTGGAGGCGCCAGACGGCGGATTTCGCGCCTTTTCTTTGACATTCCGGCCCCCGTGCCTACACTGCCGCCCATCCGACCTCCGGCAGTAAGCCCTTCAAACGGCCGACCCTCGAGGAGCTCCTGATCCATCAGGAAATGGTGTTCGCCGGCGTAAGTTCCGGCTCTGTCCGCGCCCGGACTCCAACCCATTTCCAGTGAGGTTGTTAGATGTCCGCCGCCGCCGCCAAAGAACTCAATACCTATCGCAAGTACTGGGCCAGCCGCTTCGGCACCGCGCCGTTCCTGCCCATGTCGCGCGCGGAGATGGACGAGCTCGGCTGGGATTCCTGCGACGTCATCATCGTCACCGGCGATGCGTACGTGGATCACCCCAGCTTCGGCATGGCCATCATGGGACGGCTGCTGGAGGCGCAGGGCTTCCGCGTCGGCATCATCGCGCAGCCGGACTGGCAGAGCGCCGAGCCGTTCAAGCAGTTAGGCAAGCCCAACCTGTTCTTCGGCATCACCGCCGGGAACATGGACTCGATGGTGAACCGCTACACCTCGGACAAGCGTATCCGCAGCGACGACGCGTACACACCGGGCGGTGTCGGCGGCAAGCGGCCGGATCGCAGCGTCGTCGTCTATGCCCAGCGCGCGCGCGAAGCGTTCAAGGAAGTACCCATCGTTATTGGCGGCATCGAAGCTTCGCTGCGCCGCATCGCGCACTTCGACTACTGGAGTGAAAAAATCCGTCGCAGCGTGCTGCTGGATGCCAAGGCCGACCTGCTGGTGTTCGGCAACGCCGAGCGCCAGATCTGCGAGATCGCGCATCGCCTCGCGGCGGGCGAACACATCACCGACATCAACGACCTGCGCGGTACCGCCTTCGTGCGCAAGTCGCATGACTTCATCGAGATCGACTCCACTCATATAGATACGCCCGGACGTCTCAACCCGCCCATCGATCCGTACGCGATGGAGCCCGAGATCCGCAAGGCGAACGAGGAGGCCGCGGCTGTCGAAGCTGGTGAGGCGCCGCCCAAGTCGCAGGCCAAGGTTCATGAAACGGTGGTCAAGTTCGCGCGGCGCGTGAAGAGCGAGGATCGCGAGCGCAGCGTGATCCGTATGCCGTCATTCGAGGCCGTTACCGCCGATCCCGTGCTATACGCGCACGCCAGCCGCATCCTGCATCTCGAAGCCAATCCCGGCAACGCGCGCGCGCTCGTGCAGCGGCATGGCGACGCCGACGTGTGGCTGAACCCGCCGCCGATTCCGCTAACTACCAGGGACATGGACTTCGTCTACGAGCTGCCGTACGCGCGCAGGCCGCATCCGTCGTACGGCAATGC
The DNA here is from genome assembly GCA_035765415.1 of Steroidobacteraceae bacterium. Lineage (GTDB taxonomy): Bacteria > Pseudomonadota > Gammaproteobacteria > Steroidobacterales > Steroidobacteraceae > CADEED01. The sequence goes on from DASTXR010000100.1 coordinate 27,470, forward strand.
CGAGATCCCGGCGTACAAGATGATCAAGTTTTCCATCGCCATCCAGCGTGGGTGTTTCGGGGGATGCACGTTCTGCAGCATCACCGAGCACGAGGGACGCATCATCCAGAACCGCAGCGAAGGTTCCGTGCTGCGCGAGATCGAGAAGATCCGCGATGAAGTGCCGGGCTTCACGGGTGTCATCAGCGACCTCGGTGGCCCCACCGCCAACATGTATCGCATCGCCTGCAAGAGCCGCGAGATCGAGAGCGCGTGCCGCAAGCCGAGCTGCGTGTATCCCGGCATCTGTCCGAACCTCAACACCGACCACAGTGCGCTGATCCAGCTCTATCGCAAGGCGCGCGCGCTGCCCGGTGTGAAAAAGATCCTGATCGCGAGCGGTGTGCGCTACGACCTCGCCATCGAGAGTCCTGAATACGTGAAGGAGCTGGCCACCCACCACGTGGGCGGCTATCTCAAGATTGCGCCCGAGGCCATCGGCGAAGGGCCGTTGTCCAAGATGATGAAGCCCGGCGTCGGCACGTACTACAAGTTCAAGGAGCTGTTCGACAAGTTCAGCAAGCTCGCCGGCAAAGAGCAGTACCTGATTCCGTACTTCATCGCCGCGCATCCCGGCACCACCGACAAGGACATGCTCGAGCTGGCGCTGTGGCTCAAGCAGAACGGATTCCGTGCGGATCAGGTGCAGGCGTTCCTGCCGAGCCCGATGGCTACGGCGACTGCGATGTATCACACGTTGAAAAATCCCTTGAAACGCGTCACGCGTGACAGCGAGGAAGTGGTCATCCCCAAGGGCATCAAGCAACGCCGCCTGCACAAGGCGTTCCTGCGTTATCACGATCCGAACAACTGGCCGGTGTTGCGCGAGGCGCTGCGGCAGATGGGTCGCGCCGACCTGATAGGCAACGGCAAGATGCAGCTGGTCCCCGGCTATCAGCCGGCGGGTACCGGTGATGCGGCCGAAGGTAAACGGGGCGGCACGCCTGGGAGGCCATTCAAGACACAGCACACGGGTTTGCCGCGAGTTCCGGCGTTCAAAATGAAGAAGAGCCGGCGCGACCCTCGCCGGGACTAGCTATCATCAGCGCGGTTCGGGGCCTTTTCTTCAGGGGGAGAGATGAAGCCACGCGTTTCATGGATGCTGGCATGGCTGGCCAGTAGTTCGATCATGTCCGGTTGCGGCACCACCGTTTACAGCGTGAAGATCCCGTTGAGCGAGCGTCCCGAGGCAGCGTTTGCCGACGCGCCACACGTGGCGATCGAGGACATGCGGGACGACATCGCGCGCGAAACCCGCGTAAGCGGCAGCCTCTCCGGCTGCAGGCGCTGGTACGGGGACGACAGCTACCAGCCGCCCAAGCTCGTCTACCTGGATCGCCTGATCGCCGAGCGTGTTCCGTCAGCGACACCAGTCCACATCACCCTCGACGTATTCGACACCATCGAGTACTGCGACAACACCGCGAATCGGGGCGCGGCCGCCGCCGCCGCGGGCGCGTCGGCTGGCGCAGGCATGCCAATCATCATCCCCGCGAACACGAGGCCTGGCGGCGACAGCGTGCACGTGCAGCTTGCCGGGGAAATCAACGGTGTGCCCTTTGATTCCTCGCGCGCCTTCGACTACGACGGCTTGCCCTACAAATTCACGGAAATGCCGTCTGCCAACGGCAAGTACCGCGAATTCATGCGCAGGATCATGGCCGAGATAGCGGACGAGATCGTCGCGCGGCTGCCGGCAACGCCCGCGCAGTGAAACGCGCAATACATACGCGGCACGGGCGGCGCTGAAAAAACGCGCCGCGTTTCGTCTGGCGAAAGACAGCAGCGGGGCTGATCAAATTCCGCCCTGCGAAAGCTGGAACTCATTCCGCTCGCTACGGCCCTGTTTCCAAATATTTTTGTCATCGCGCAACACGCGCCGCGGCAGCCATTCCGCGCCATGCAGCATCCTGGCGTGCATGGCCGCGTGAACACGCGCTCTAAAATGGTCGCCGATCACAACAACCCCTGAAGGAGGGAAGGGCGCGCCCGAGACGCGGCGACGCGGCAATGGAAGCAATGGCGCGCTACTAGTTAGCCGCCGGACACAAACCAGGTCAGAGGGGATTCACATGCATATCAGGAAGAAATGCGTACTCGGGCTGGGTCTCATCGCGCTCGCGGCCGTCGCGAACGCACAGGTAAAAGGACCCGATCCCACGGCGGCCAGCATAGCCACGGACGGCCCGTTCGCGGTCTCGACGCAAACCGTCAGAGGCACAGGATTCGGCGGCGGCACGGTGTATTCGCCGAACGCGGCCGGCACCTACGGTCTCGTGGCGTTCTGTCCAGGCTTCACTGCGACGCAATCCTCGATCGCGGTCATGGGCCGCCGGCTCGCAACGCACGGTTTCGTCGTCGTGACGATCAACACCAACTCGACGCTCGATCAGCCGGCCAGTCGCGCCACGCAGCTTCTCGCTGCGCTGAACGCGGTGGCCGCGCTCAATACCGGCCCGGTCGCGGGCAAGGTAGATAGCAGCCGCCGCGCCGTCACGGGCCACTCGATGGGCGGTGGTGGCACGCTGCTCGCGCTGCGCCAGAGCACATCGTTGCGGGCGGGTGTCGGGCTCGCGCCGTGGAGCTCGGCCGTGAAAAATTTCTCGGCGGTCCGATCGCCGGCGGCGATCATCGGCGCTTCAGCAGACAACATCGCGCCGGTAGGCAGCCACTCGATCACGTTCTACAACAGCATCAACCAGGCCGAGAAATTGCTTGCCGTCATCCGCGGCGCGGGCCACCTGTTCCCGCAGGCCAATCCCGCGAGTCAGCCGGCCAGCAAATACCAGATTGCCTGGATGAAGCGCTGGGTCGATGGCGACACACGTTACAGCCAGTTCCTGGTCAACGACGCAAGGTTGTCGCAGTTCGCGTCCACCGCGCCGTTCTGATCCGGCATACGGCCGGGGCGACCATGGGGCCGCCCCGGTCTCGTGAATGCGCTGGCACGCAGGTACATCACGAGACTCCCGTGAAACATAAGTGCACTATCCCTGACGCCGTGTTTGTCCCCGGGTCGCAGCCCGGCCCACGTTCAGACGCCCCGATCGCCGCACGTAACCTTTTCCCGCCCCGCCCGTCCAAGTCTCGTGCTTACCCTTATCAACTCCTGGGTCCAGCCGGACGCCTTCCAGACCCTGCTCAAGGAGCGCAGCGTGCGTTGGTACAACGCCTGCCTGCGCATCACGCGCGACAAGGACCTGGCCGCGGACGCGGTGCAGGAAGCGCTGCTCAAGGCCTGGCATCGTCGCAACGATTTCCGCGGTGATGCCGCGCTCGATTCCTGGATCCATCGCATTGCGTTGAACGCAGCCATCGACCTGATCCGGCGGCGCAAGACCCGTGCCGAGGATGAGCTCGATCCCGATGGCGCGTTTGCCGAACCTTCGGCGGCGCCCGACAGCGAATACGCCCAACAGTCGCTGGAAAAAGACCTGTCGGTTGCGATGCAACGCCTGTCGATGAAGGAACGGCAGACCTTCCTGCTCAAGCACATCGAAGGCTGGAAGCTGGACGAGATTGCCGAAAGCCTGCAGACCAGCACTAACAACGTGAAGAGCATCCTGTTCCGCGCGGTGCGCAAGCTGCGCGTCGACCTGCACGTATGGCGAGGCGAATCATGATCTCCGACGACGAACTGCTGCTCTATTACTACCGCGATGGGCTCGATGCGGCTGAACGCGCGCGCATCGGCGCGGCCCTCAGCGAACAGCCGGCGCTTGCCCAGCGCATGCAGACCCTGGTGGCGCGCCTCGATGCGGCGGCGGCGATGCCCGAAGTCGCCGTTCCCGAGGATGTGCAGCATCGCTGGAAAGCAGCGTTGGAACAGGCAACGCAGCAGGACGGCCATCGCGAAGTGCGTGCACCACGCCGGTCCTTCACGAACCTTCGCTGGCTGGCGGCTGCGGCGGCGGTTGCCGTCGTCGCGCTCACTCTCGTCATGCAGGTCGTGACGCGGTCACCTCCGGACCAGAGTGCGCAGGTTCCGCCGCCGGTGGATGCTTCCGCCTATGAGCGCGGATTGATGTTCCATCTCGCGAGCACCGAGCAGCAGCTCGCCGGACTCGACAGCGCCAGCCCGGAGGAGCGCGTGCGTCTCATCGAGACCATCGTTGCGCAGAACCGCATTTATGCGCTCGCGGCCGAACGCGCGGGCGAACCGCAGCTCGCGCGCGTGTTGCGCGCGTTCGCACCCATCCTCGAAAGCCTGACGAGCGCCGGCGGCGATTCATCCGCAAGCGTCGCGCAGTTGAGCTTCGAATTGCGAGTGATGCAGGGCCGCCTGAGCGCCGGCGCCGAAGCATCACCCGGCACCCCATCCACCACGCTTTAGTCAGAGGAAATTCTCATGCGTTTCGTCATCACAATGCTGATTGCGCTATCGATGGCCGGTCCGGCCTTCGCGCAGGCCCTGAAGAAACCGCCACAGGCAGCGCAAAACGCGCCGACGAACGACGAAGAGCTCGCTCTCGCCGCGCTGGAAGGCCTGATGGCGCAGGCGCCGGAACGAGCCTTGCCGATCATCAAGAAGGTGCTCTCCGGGCCGCAGTCCACGCTCGTCAAACAACGCGCGTTGTTCGTGCTGAGCCAGATCGATTCGCCGGAAGCGCGCGACATCCTGGCGCAGACGAGCCGCTCAACCGATGCAGCCATGCGCAACGAAGCCATTCGCAGCATCGGCATCGGTGGAGACAGGAAGTCGCTCGAGGCCTTGCGCGCGGTCTACAACACCGGTGACGCCGAGCTGAAGGAAGAAGTGCTGAAAGCCTGGCTGATCGCGGAGGACAAGGAGTCCGTGTACCAGGCGGCGCTGAGCGCGAAGACGGAGGAGGAAGCCACGCAGGCTATCCGGATTCTCGGTGCGATGGGCGCCACCGAAGAGCTGCGCAAGCTCGGCGACCGCCCGAATGCTCCGAGCGGATTGGTGGAGGCGTACGCAATCAGCGGAGATCTCGCGAGCCTGCGCAAGATTGCCGACGGCACCGGAGACCGAAACGTCCGCATCGACGCGGTGCGCAAGATTGGCATCGTCGACAGCGATGCCGCGCGCGTCGCGCTGCGCGACATCTACACGCGTAGTACCGACCAGGAAATCAGGGATGCCGCGCTGCAGGGCTTGCTGATCGCGGGTGACGACCAGGGCGTGCTCGCGCTCTACCGGGCCGCGAAGACCAGCGAGGAGAAGCGGGCGCTGCTGCGTACGCTCACGACGATGGAAGGTGACGCCGCGTTGCAGGCCATCGATGCCGCACTGGAGAAGAAGTGATGAGCCGCCAAACTACCCGCATCGCGTGGTGCCTGGGTGCGCTCGCACTGATGTCGCAGGCGGAGTCCGCCGAACTCACACTGCCGCGGGACGGCTGGACGAGCTGGCAGGTGGCGGCCGTCGAAGGCGCGCCGGACTGGTGCTGCTGGAGTAGTTGGGACAACCGCGCCGGGTCGCGCACCGCCTGCCGGCTCGACGAGGAGAATGGAAATTCCGCCAGCCGTGATCGTGCAACTACTGACGCCGTGCGCGTGTATGCGCGGCTTGCCAGCGGAAAGGTCGAACGTGTGCGCGTGTTGTCGGCAAGCTGCGCGGTAGAAACCAGGACGCCGATCCAGGAGCTCGCCAGCGTGGCTACGGACGACAGCGCCCGCTGGCTGGCCGGCCTGGCCAGGCAGGGAAACGAGTCCGCAATACGCGGCGACGTGGGCGAAAACGTGCTTGCCGCACTCGCGATGCATCGCAGTGGTGTAGCGCAGGAAGCGCTGGTGGCGATGGCTCGCAGCGACGCTCGTGGTGAGGTTCGCAAGAAGGCAGTCTTCTGGCTCGCCGTGCTGCGCGGTGTCGCCGGCGCCGAGATCGTGACCTCCGTGATGTTCAACGACAAGGATGCCGAGCTGCGCGAGCACGCGGCCTTCGCGATCACGCAATCCAGGTCGCCGCGCATCGGCCAGGACCTGACTCGACTGGGCAACACTGACAAGAACGGCAAGGTTCGTGCCCAGGCCTGGTTCTGGCTTGCACACATGGGCATCCCGAATTCGGAGGAGGCGCTCTTCACCGCGCTCAGGAACGACCAGGACGACCATGTCCGCCAGCAGGCCATTTTCGCGTTGTCCCAACTACCGGAAGAGCGGGCGACGCGCGCGCTCATCGCCGTGGCGGAAGATCGATCCCTGTCGAGCGAGCAGCGCAAACGCGCCGTGTTCTGGCTGGCGCAGTCGGAGGCGGAGGCGGCGCAGAAGTACCTGGAGAAGGTGCTGGTGGGGAGGGTGGCGAAATAGAAACGCCATCCTTCCGCTCCAGAAACTGTGGCGACGCTACTTCTCCTTGATCACGGTCCAACTCATCTGCCCGGCAGTCTCCACCGCGAGATTGTCGGGAAGCTGGACGATACTGCGGTACGTGATGGTGGACCCGTCCGGCTCCACCATTACCTCAAACATGCCTGAAGCCAAGAGCACGTCTTTGAGTGTTCGCACTCCATACTCCTCCGCACGAATCTTCGGCGATCGACTTTGAATAAACCGTCCCGCATGTGCAAGCAACGTTCGGCCATCGCGCCTTTCAGTGTTCAGCTCGGCCAACTGAAGCAGGCGAACTATGCGCGATGTAGCCCACGTCGTGCGCGTGGGGTTCCCTTTGTCGATGTACTCGAGCCCAGGCGGCAATTGAGCCAAGAGTCGTTCGTGGTATGCGCCGAATTTTGTTGCCAACTCGGGCTTGGATTCCATCAATGCCAGGAGAGTGATTAGCGACTGGACACGGAGAAAGTGATACCACTGGTCAGAGTCCTGAAACTGCTTGTCGAGCCAATCTGACGCTAGCGCCAGGCCATCTGGTTGGAGAAAAGCTAGTCCCTGTAGTTGATAGAAGTGATGGACCAGATCGTTGCGCGCAGCTCGTATCAAGTCCGAGGATTTTGCGAAGAAAGCTGATGCTGAAGCGGTCGACTCTCGGAATTGCCCGAGGAGGTATCCAAAAGTCTTTTGATCGACATGCTCCTTCTGATACTGCCGCATCGCTTCGACACCCTTGATGGCAGCATCTGGATGCACATAAGGCAGTATCACTTTCAGGGCGACTTCCATTTCCTGAAAGCGCAGCAAATTACGGCCAATCCGTTGGTGGATCTCGCCGATAGCCCTGGTTCGCTCATCAGTTAGGCCGTTGTTCATAGCGTTGGCAGATCAACTCTAGCCCGCGAATCAAGCCAAAATCATGCCATATGTAGCGTGACCTCGTGGCAGCTCGCGCAAATACTTGAAAAAGCCTTCTTTGCCTGGGCGCCCTAAGCGTTATACAAATTATTGTATGACACAGTTGAAACCGATAGAATTTCTTGGAAGCTCGCGCCGGACTCTCGCGGCGTTTCCTTCCGAAGCTCGTCGTACGGCTGGATTTCAGCTC
>DASTXR010000101.1:0-50110 GCA_035765415.1 Steroidobacteraceae bacterium
GACGCGACATCCAGCAACCCCGCGAGCCCGGCGGCGCCAGTGGGAGTTGTTTCGATGCCCGCGTCTGCGCGCAGCACGTTCGGTGCCGACCGCAGCCGCTCTTCATCCACCAGGACCGATACGGCGCCTGCCGATCGCAGGATGCCGAGCGCCGGTGCCGACGCAAGACCGCATGAAAGCATCGCGGCGGAAGTCTCGAGTGTGCCGTCGATACGCACGGGTTTGCCGGCCGCCAGGCCGCGCGCCACGCAGGCTGCTGAAGCCGGTTCCACGACTAACCACTTGCACGCGGCGCTCATCGACGTGGCAAGCCCCTTCACCAGCGCCGCCGCGAGCCCGCCAACTCCCGCCTGCACGAACACATGCGTGGGCTGTGAACCCACATCGCGAAACTGTTCGATGAGCTCGGCTGCAATCAGCGAATATCCCTGCATCACGTCCCGGACAGCGACATCTTCCGGGTCGCGCGTCGTGTCCTGCACGAGCAACCCCTCTCCACGGGCCGCGGATTTCTCTGCGGCATCGACGGCGTCGTCGTAGGTTCCCGCAATCAGCACGACCTTTGCGCCCTGCGCGACGATGCGCTCGATACGCGCTCTGCCCGCTCCCACGGCGAGGTAGATAGAAGCATCTGTGCCCGCGCGCCGCGCCGCTGCCGCCACCGCGAGCCCGTGGTTGCCGTCGCTGGCGCAGATCAATTGCGGCAGAACTCGGCCGGTCCTTTTGTTCTCGAGCAGATCCGCAACCGAAGTGGCTCCGCCCGCACGTGCCAGTGCACGCAGCCCGGCAAACATTCCGCCGAGCGATTTGAAGTTTCCGAGCGGCCGCACCCACTCCGCCTTCAGGAACAGCCGGCCAACATCGGCGCGAGCCGCGAGCCCCGGACACTCGATGAGCGGGGTCGCCGGATGGCCTTCCAGCACGTAGCGGAGGTCCTCGGTGGCAGCGAAGTCTGGAGCGCGCATTCGCCCAGTCTGGCACGCGTGCCGCGTCGCATCGCCGCGTCCATCGACCTCGAAGCGCGGGAAACAGGCGCCGAAACGGGCGGCGGCGCAGAATTCGCCGCCTCGCGACTCTTCTATTATGTGTCCGCGGAATCGACCGGCACCGGAATGGTCAGCCCTCGCTTGACGACACCCAGCGTCACGTTGGTCGAAAATCGCTTTATGTTCGGGTTGTCATTCATCATGCGCTTCATCAATGCGTCGTAGCTCTCGGTGTCGGGCGCCGTGACTATCAGCACGAAGTCCGCCTCACCCGTCACGTAGAAGGCCTGTTGAATGCATTCCTGGGCCGCGAACCAGGAACGCAGCTGGGCCAGCAACTCGGGCCGCTCGCGTTCGACCTGCAGCGAAACGACGAAAAACGTGGTTCCGCCCACCTTCTTCGGATCCACCACCGCCACTTCGCGAACGATCACTTCCTGGTCGCGCAACCGCCGCAGGCGGCGCTGTATCGCGGAAGGCGAATGCGCGAGCTTGTTTGCCAGTTCCTCGGCGGTCTGTGCCGAATCTTCCTGCACGAGATTGAGCAATTGCCGATCGGTTCGATCCAGTTGCATGCGAAAAAAGCCTCGATAGAACGACGGAACGCGGAAAACAGGCGCCTGGCTGGCTAACTACGCCGCGCAAATGTGCGCAGGCACGGCTAGGATTCTACGCCATGAAGCTGCTGTACCAGACTCATTCACCCTATGCGCGCAAGGCGCTGGTGTTTGCACACGAAGCCGGCCTCGCCGGCAACCTCGAGGTCATTCATCAGGAGACCAGTCCCACCGTTCGCAATGAGCGGGTCTTCGCCGAGAACCCGCTGGGAAAGGTGCCGGTGCTGATCAGGCCTGGGTCAACGGCCATTTTCGACTCCGACGTCATCTGCGCCTATCTCGACACGCTGCACGGCGGCCGGAAGCTGATCCCGGAGAGCGGCGAACGACGCTGGCACGCCCTCCGGGTGCAGGCCGTTGCCCAGGGAATGTGCGAAGCGGGGATACTCGTGCGCTGGGAAACCGTGCGGCGGCCCGAACACCTGCGTTATCCGGCATTACGCGACGGCCACGTCGGCAAACTAACTACCAGCTACGACTGGCTCGAACGCCACCTGGACGTGGAGTCGCCCGTGCACATCGGGCACATCGCCGTCGCGACCGCGCTCGGGTGGCTCGAATTTCGCGCGCTCGCGAGTTTCCGCGGGCGGGCGCGCCTGGCCGAATGGTTTGACCAGTTCGCGACGCGCCCGTCGATGCAGGCGACGCCCCTGTCGGGGGAAACCTGCGATTCCAGCCGGCTCCTTGCCGAGTGAGACGGTTCCGACGCGCCGCGAGTTGTGTTTGACGGCAGGCAGCCGACGTACTAATTGCCAGCGCATGACGAAGCAAATCCTCTTCATCCAGGGCGGCGGCGCGGGTACCCATGACGAATGGGACAACAAGCTCGTCGCGAGCCTCACACGCGAGCTCGGACCGGGTTACGACATCCGTTACCCGCGCATGCCGAACGAAGACAACCCAAGTTACCCGGCGTGGAAATCTGCGCTGGAGCGGGAGATCGCCGCGCTCGGCGATCCCGTCATCCTCGTCGGCCACTCGGTGGGCGGCACCATCCTCCTCAAGGCGCTTGCGGAGCATGCGCCCGCGCGAAAGCTCGCAGGCATCTTCCTGATAGCAACACCGTTTGTCGGCCCCGGAGGATGGCCCGGTGATGGCATCGAGCCCAGGCGCGATCTGGGTGCGCGCCTGCCACCATCGACGCCTATCTATCTCTATCACGGCAGCGACGATGACACCGCGCCCGCTGCGCACGTGGATCTCTACCAAAAAGCGATCCCGCAGGCGCACGTGCGCAAGCTCGAGGGGCGCGACCACCAGCTCAACGATGATTTGTCCGAAGTCGCGGCGGACATCCGCGGACTTTGAAGTATCCGGATGACCTGTCAGGCACAAATGTGCGCGCAATTCTCCACAGTGCGTGGCAGTGTCACTCCGTCGAATCCGGAGCAAGCACTTTCGCCGCGCGTTCGCGCGGCGCCACGAGGGCCAGGCCGATGGCGAACGCCGCGTACACCGCAAACAGGGACTTGCGGGAAAGTTGGGTCTCGAATCCCGGTCGCAGCCGTTTGGGTGTGAGCTGGAAGTCGACAAAGTTGGCCGCGGCCGAAGTCAGCGCCGCGCGACCGAGTCGTGCAGGAAACGTCTGCCGCGCCTTGTTCTTGCCCAATATCCGTTCGTGGAGCACGGCCCAGCCGGTAGCCGACACGTGATGGATCAAGAACCCCGTCAAGGTATGGCGCAGACTCGGTTCACGCATTCTCGCCGCCCAGCGTCCGAAGACCCATTGGCTCGGGCCGTTGAGCGGACCCGCGGGGCGGCGATTCTCGATCTGACCGCAAAGCACCAGCACCGCTGCGGACAGCACACTCGCTACCGCACCCGAGATCAGCGCCTGTCGCTGCAAGTCATTCGCATCGCTCATGGCCCAGTCGACCATATTTCGCGTCGTGGGTTTAGAGATGTTTTCCCGAGGTGTTGTCAGTGCGCGTGCTGATTGCAGGTGCCAGTGGCTTTATCGGCGCCAACCTGGCGCACGCCTGTGCTGGCGCGGGTCACGAAGTCATTTGCGGCGGTCGGCAGCCGCGCGAGTGCGTTCCAGGCGCACGGCAACTCAGGCTCGACTACGCCGTACCGGCACCCCGAGATGTACTGGCACAAGCACTTCGCGGCGTGGAGGTGGTCGTCAACGCCGTCGGCATTCTGCGGCCCCGCGGCGCGCAAACCTTCGAGGCATTACACGCGCGCGGACCGGCTGCCTTGTTTGCGGCGGCCCAGGCAGCGGGCGTGCGCCGCATCGTCCAGGTCTCCGCGCTGGGCGCCGAGCCGCAGGCGCTCTCCGCATATCACCGCAGCAAGTCGGAAGCGGATCTGACACTGATGGCCCTGCCGGTCGACTGGGCCATCGTGAAACCATCGCTGGTGTACGGACCCGGCGGCGCGAGCGCGCATCTGTTCGACACGCTTGCAAGTTTGCCGCTGATCCCGCTCCCGGCCGGCGGATTGCAACGCATCCAGCCCGTGCACATCGACGACGTCACCCGCGTGTTGCTGCGCCTGATCGAATCTCCCGCGGAATTGCGCTGTACCGTGCAGTTGGTGGGTGCCGAGCCGACGACGCTCGCAGAATTCCTGCATTCGTTGCGTGCGGCGATTGGCCTGCGACCGACTCGCGCCTTGTCGATCCCGCGGCCTTTGATGGCCGCTGCCGCGAGTCTCGGCGATCACCTGCCCGGGGCATTTCTCAGCCACGAGACGCTGGGCATGCTCGAGCGCGGCAATGTTGGCGACCCGACAGAGGTCACGCGCCTTCTCGGTCGACCGCCGCTGCCGGTAAGCGCCTTCGTGAATCCCTCCTGCCGATCGCTGGTGCGTCGAGAAGCCTTATCGGGCTGGCTTACACCCCTGCTTCGCTGGAGCGTGGCCTTCATGTGGCTCATCGCCGGCATCGTGTCGCTGGGACCGCAATCCGGCGAAAGCCTGGAACTGTTGCGCCGGATCGGGGCCTCGGCGGCGGTCGCGCCGCTACTGCTGGTCGGCGCGGCGAGTCTCGACATCGCGCTGGGAATCCTCACCTTGTTACCACGACGCATACCGATGCTCTGGAACGCGCAGATCCTGCTGGTGCTGCTCTACACCGCGATCATCAGTGTCTTCCTGCCCGAACTGTGGCTCGAACCCTTCGGACCGGTGGCGAAGAATGTGCCCATACTCGCGATGCTGTTGCTGCTGCGGCAACATGAAGGGCACCGATGACCTATCTTCTCGTGAAATGGCTGCATATCCTCTCATCGACGCTGCTGTTCGGAACCGGCCTGGGATCCGCGTTCTACATGTACTTCACGAGTCGAACGCGAAATCCGCAAGCCATTGCCGTGGTAGTGCGCCACGTGGTCATCGCTGACTGGATTTTCACCACGCCTTCGATCGTCCTCCAGCCGCTGACCGGGTTTTATCTGATGCACCTGGCCGGTCTCCCCCTGGCCACACCGTGGATAGTCTGGTCCGTCGCGTTGTATCTGCTGGCCGGTGCGGCCTGGCTGCCCGTGGTATGGATGCAGATCCAGATGCGGGACATGGGAGCCGCCGCTGCGAACACCGGCGACCCCTTGCCACCCCGGTATTGGCGGTTCCTGCGTGTCTGGGTGGCGCTCGGTGTCGTCGCATTCACGGCGCTGGTCGCGGTGTTCTATCTCATGGTCGCGAAACCGCCCCTATGACCGAGAGATCGCTGCTCATCATCCTGCTGTGCCTGACGTTGCCGCCCTGGCTGCTCGCAGGCTTCGGCGACTGGCTCTGTCACCGCCGCTCGCGGATCGAACGCACTTCCGGCCCGCGCGAGTCCGCGATGCACGTCTTGCTCTATCTACTGATCGCGGCGCCGCTCGCCTTCGGCTTGTTCCTCGAGATCGACGCGACGCTGCTGGCATTCATGGCGGCCTGCGTTGTTGCGCACACGGCCGTGTCGTTGTGGGATACCGGCTTTGCCCAACCCCGACGGCACATCTCGCCGCTCGAACAACATATTCACAGCTACCTGGAGATGCTGCCGCTGTTCGCGCTTGCTCTGGTGTTCATCCTGCATTGGGACGCGGTGCTGAACCCGGCGTGGACATTGTCGGCCCGGCAGCACGCATTACCGTTGGCATGGGCCTGGGGAGTGTTGTTGGCGCTCGTGCCGGGGTTGTTGCTGATCGTCGAGGAGCTGTTGCGATGCCTGCGTGCGGCCAGGCACCTCTAGAATTGGTTACCATGGAGCATGACCACGGCGCCAACCGGACAAACTATTTCGACAGGGCATCGCGTACAAAGCATTGACGTACTGCGCGGTATCGCGGTCATCCTGGTGGTGCTGCATCACATCCACCTGCGTTTCAAGATCAACAAGTTCGACGTGGTCACGCTCGTGCCGGAGCCGCTCGGCAAGGTGCTGTTCTGGTCAGGCTACTACTCGGTAATTGCTTTCTTCGTGATGTCGGGATTCCTGATCACCAGCCTGTCGCTGCGGCGGTGGGGCACGCTCGAGAACATTTCGGCGCCCGCGTTCTATCGCATGCGCGCCGCGCGCATTTTTCCCTGCCTGCTGCTGCTCATCGCCGTCCTCAGCGCGCTGCACCTGGCGGGCTTCACCGACTACATCGTCGATCCCGAGCGCGCATCACTGACCCGAGTGGTGCTCGCCGCGTTGACGTTTCACATCAACTGGCTGGAGGGAATGCGCGGCTATCTGCCTGGCAGCTGGGACGTCCTGTGGTCGCTGTCGGTGGAAGAAGTGTTCTATCTGCTGTTTCCAGTGTTGTGCCTGGTGCTGCGGCGTGAACGATGGGTGTTGCTGGGCATGTTGGCCGTGATCGCCATCGGCCCGTTCAATCGAATCGCGCTCGAGGGCCGCGAGCCGTGGAGTGACTACGCCTATCTGTCATGCATGGACGGCATCGCATTCGGTTGCCTCGCGGCCTGGGTTTCCGCGCGGACACAGATGAGTCGTTCCGTGGCGCGAACCGCGATGCTCCTCGGCGTTGCCGCGATAGTGCTGATCGTCGTGTTGCGGTCGCTGACATTCAGCCTGGGCCTCACCAGGACCGGACTGAACGTCACGATCCTGGAACTGGGCGTGGCGCTGGTGCTTTATGCGCTGGCGAATGGCGTAGGCCATCAGGCGCTCTCGAAAGGCACCGGGCTGATTCAGCTGGCCGGACGCAGCAGCTATGAAATCTATCTCACGCACATGTTCGTCGTGTTCGCATTGATGCATCCGTTCAAGGCGTTGTTCGGTGCATCACCCCACGGCTCGGCGTTCCCCATTGCATACGTGATCATGCTGGCGGTCAGCATCGCGCTGGGTTTTGCGGTATCCCGCTGGTACTCCGAGCCTCTCAACCAGAAGCTCCGCAGTCACAGGACGTCACGGGTCCCGCTACCGGCGCCCGCTGCCCTCGGGCGCGTCACCACCAATTCTGGCGAATAGTGGCAAGCGCGTGATTCTTCGTGGCGCGCGCCATTCCGCGCGTCCCTTTGTGCAGACTGCTGCGGCAATATGGACCAGCCACCGCAAGACATGAACCTCAGCCGGCGCGCGCTGTTGCAGGTCCTGGCCGCAGCGGGCGGCATGGGCCTCGGCGGTTGCGCAGCTCCGACACTGTTCCCGAACGATCGCGCCCGATACCTGGCGCCACTTCGAGCCCGCACCGACCGGATCTTCGACATCACCGTATGCCCCCGGCCTTTTCGCGCCGCCGGCCCGCGCCTCGATACCGAGCGAATCCGCGACACACTGGTGGTGCACAACTATGGTCACGGCGGCAGCGGCTGGTCGTTGTCCTGGGGCTCCAGCACCGTGGCCGTGAGCAAGGCGCTGGCCCAATCTCCCGATCGGATCGCCGTCGTGGGATGTGGCGCTCTGGGACTGACCTCGGCGCTGCTCGCACAAGCCGCGGGCAAGCCGGTGACTATCTACGCGCGGGAGATGATCCCGCAGACTTTTTCGATGCGCGCCTCCGGATCATTCACCCCGGATTCGCGCATCGCGCTGGCCGATGCCGTAAGTCCGGAGTTCAGACGCTGGCCACGCTCTACAGCAGTTTCGGCAGAGCCAGGCGCGGTTACTAACCAGTCTGCGTGGCCGACACCTGTTTCAGATAACCCACGGATAGCGCGGTCAGGTGCAGTTTCAGGCCTTCGAACACACCGCGATCGCCGCCGCTTTCGATGGTCGCGCGCGTCGGCCCCACGATGGAGGCGATCAGCATCCTGCTCACCAGGTGAGGCTGCGCGAACTTCACATCACTCGCCGTTATCAACATGTCGTGCACGGCCAGCGCGCAGCGTATCGATTCCTCCCTGACGATCGCATCGGCATTGACGGCCGCGGACGGCAGGTAGAGCGAGCGTGACACCTCCGGCCTTCGCGTCTTTGCATCGACGAACGCGCCCATCATGGTCGCGCACATTTCGCCGATCGGTTTTCCGTGCGCCGACTGGCAGGCAGCGATCGTGGCGTCGGCGACCTGGCTGACATGCCGCTTCACGACCGCCGCGAGCAGCGCGCGCTTGTTCGGAAAGTATTGATAGAGAGAGCCGACGGAAACGCCGGCCCGGTCGGCGATCTGGATGGTGGTGATCCGGTCGAGCCCGTTGGCCAGCAAAACCTGAATAGTCGCCTCGAAGATGGTGTCGATGGTGACGCGAGAACGTCGCTGCTGCGGCTTTTTTCTCGGGCTCAGCGAATCGTTTCGGTTCCGTGTCATATGCGAATATTCCCGCGAGCCCGCTTTGCGCAAGATACCTCGCATGCGCACCATCGAATATCGGTTTCACTTCGCCCTCACGCTCGCCGGCATGCTGCTCGCTGGCCAGAGCGCGGCCTGCGAACCTCCGCCCGGGTTCGTCAACCCTCCCCGTCCCGAAATCGCGCCACTCGAGACGCTGTTGAGTCACACGGAAGAAAAAGACGTTGCCCAGCCGCTCGCGGCCGCCCTGCAGTCCGCCAATCGTCCGCTGCGCATCGACGCGACGAAGCACGTGGCCGGCGTCACCGGCACCTTCAGGTTGTCGAACGGCCCATATGGCAGCGTCGGCGCGCGCAGGCTCGTCTGCAAAACCGACGGATCCATTTCCGTCGAAGAAGTGCTGCTCACTGAATCGAACAGCGACAGCAGTCGTTTCAGATACGTGGTCTGGAACAACACCAGCGAAACGTTTCGCGATGTCGCGTATGCGGTGGGCGAGTTCGTCCGCACTCAAGTGGCGCCTGACAAGACGCGTGTCAGCTGGACGTATCGATTCGCGCTCAAGAGCGGGCTCAGCAGCGAGGAAAGATCCCGATTCCAGAAGATCTTTGTCGAGCGCCAGTTCTCGGAGTGGATGCGCACCCAGCTTGACCGGAAAGATCCTGACGCCAAAGCCAGCCCCTGACGGCCAGCCACGCGTCTGGCCGCGCGAATGCCGGCCACGAAGTCAGACCATTCTGACAAGCTAGACCGCTTCGAGAACGTTCACGCGCCGATGCGTGAACCCACGATGCACAGAGTGTTAGCAACCCGCCGTCCCTAATTATGTTCGGCCTGCTCGTCGACCGACCGCACTGCGGCAGCACGCGCGATGTCAATCCGCATCGAACACAGAACACTCTTGCCTACATACTCAACGCCGGCAATTGGGTTATTCTCCCTCGCGACAGAATAGCTAGAGACGGGCGGCAGCGAACCGCCGGAATGCAGTTGTGGGGGATGGCGCGCGGCTTACGTCCACGGCGCCTGACGAGTGGAACTAGTTAGCAATCGGTACCTTGCATGGACGCAGGGAAGCTAGTTGTACATCGGCGGTGATACTCCGCCCCGCAAGGAACGACAGGGATGGTCATCTCGGATATCCTGCTGTTCGTAAGAATTGCAGAGACATTGAGCTTCAAGGATGCGGCTCGGCATCTCGGCATGTCGCGCGCGCAGGTTTCCAAGCGCATCGCCGCGCTCGAAGAAGCGGTCGGCGCGCGCCTCATTTACCGCAGTACGCGCAGCATCAGCCTCACCGGCGCCGGCGAGTTGTTGCTCGGTTATTACCGGCACATCTTCGACACGATGGAAGAAGCGAAGGTGGCCGTCGAAAACCTGCGCAGCTCCTGCGCCGGCCGGCTGCGCTTCAGCATGCCCACGTGCCTCGGCGCCGCGTTGCTGCCGCGCCTGTACCGCGAGTTCGTGCCGCGGCATCCCAACATCGTGCTCGAAGCGCACACTTCCGAATCCTGCGTCGACATCGTCGCCGGCGGTTACGACGTCGCGATCCGCATGGCGCAACGGCTCAGCGATTCCACGCTGACCGCGCGCCGCCTGGCCACTTCGTCGCTGGTGCTGGCGGCAACCCCGGGCTATCTCCGTGAACACGGTTCGCCGGCCCACCCGGCCGAGCTCACGCGGCATCGTTGCCTCGGCCTGCAGGGCACGAGACATCACGCGCCGGTGTGGTCGTTCGCCGCCGACGCCGAGCGACTCACCGTACCGGTGACCTTCTGGGCGGCTTCCGACACGCATCTCGCGCTCGTCGATGCGGCCTGCGGCGGCCTCGGCCTGATCTACGTGCCGATGGTGACGATCGCGGAAGAATTGCGGCACGGCAAGCTGCAGGCGGTGCTGCCGGAGTTCTGCCGCGGCGTCGAATGCGGCATCCATGCCGTGCACGTCGGCCGCACGCCGGCACGCAACGTCACGGCTCTCATCGATTTCGTGCGCGACACCATCGCAACGTTCGACGGCGTGAAGGAGCAGAAGGCCGCGCCGCACCGGGTGATGTGCGAACCGCTGCCGGATGCCGCCATGCTCGAACGACTGGCGGCCGGCACGCTCCGCGTCGCGTCCGACCTGTGAGGCGTGCCCGATCGAAACGGATCAGATGACTTCGGGCGGCTTCCAGGAAAACGGAAACGCCTTGTCCGGCAGGTGCCGGCGATCGTTGGTCTTGCGGATCAGGCGCACGAGCTCGAGCGGGCGCCGCGGATCAGCGCTGACGCCGCTCGCAACGGCCTGCGCCTGCGCGGGCTGAATTCGCATGCCGCACCGGTTCAGCGATTGCACGGTCTGCTCGATGAGCTTCGCGGCCTGTTCGTTCGGCGTGTCCTGCGACTGCTGCAGGGCGCCGAGCGCGCCGACGCGCTCGCGATAGACGGCATGCGTACGCAGGTACTCGGCTTCGCTGAGCTCGAGCCGCATCATCACGTCGCGCGCCGCATCACCCTGCGTGGCGAACGCCTTGGCAAGCGCTGGCGGAATGCGCCCGAAGCGAGCGCCGGCGCGCGCGGACTCCGAGACCGCGCCCAACGCCTCGTATGCGGGCTTCTGGCCATCCAGCGTCGTCCACATCACGAAGGCCGCGGTCTCACCGGTTGCCGGATCGCGGCGCGCGGCAAATGTCAGGAAATACCGCCGTGTCGGCACGCGCGACCAGGTGAGCTGCGTGCCGCTGGTGTCGTCGCTGCGTCGCGCGGTGAAGTAGTCGTCGGCGTAAGCCGTGACATCCCATCGCGTCGTGCCGGCAGGAAACACGTCGTTACCGCGCCGCGTCTCGAAGTCGATGCGCCGCGGATCGCGCGGCGGCATCGCCTGGTAACGCACCTGCGCGACGATGTCGAGCGGGCTCTGCTCGCCGGGTCCGTTGAGCACGCTGGCCCATCCATCCGGCGTGAAACTGATCACGCGCGGCGTGCTGGCGCTGCCGTCCGACGTTTTCCACGTGCCCAGGAGTTCGAGCGGACACGCGGCGCCCGCTGCCACGAGCGGCATCAATGACAGCCACGACAGCGAGAAAATGTGGCGGCGTCGAACGGCGCGCCGATCGCGCGCGAAATTTCGCGGTCCGCGCAGCATTCGTTCAGCTCTCGGCGATCTCTCGGGACAGGACTTCCGTCAGCAGCGTCCATCCGGTCGAGCGGCCCTCGCTGTCGTTGGGAAATCTGTCGCCTGGCTTGAAGAACACGATGAGCGGCAGTCTGCCTCCGGATATATAGGGTCCTACCTGGCGGCAGGACTCGCCGGACCTGGCGCTCGCCTGGATGGGTGCTGATGACTCTGCCATGTTGCTCGCTCCTTCTTCGGGGGTTCTAGCTATTCATCCTCTTTTGCGGGCGCCTGCGGACCGCGTTGCGCGGTCAGAGTCGCCATCTGCAAATGCACTGGCATGGAGGCGTCCGACACGTGTCGCGCTACGTTGAGCGCCTTGAGCTCCTTGAAATATTCGAACGGAATGCGCAGCGCAATGTTGTGCTCGGAAATGTCGTCGTCGAGGCCCCAGTCGAGCGCATACGGCACGAGGGCCTGCCGGCAGCGGTTGAGCTCGTCGGTGGTCTGCCTGACCAGCAGGATGTTGTCGAGCGCGAAATCGGGGTACAGCAGCGCGCGCTCTGCCACGCGGCGCTCCCAGGTGCGCAGGACGCGTAACACCCGTTCGTACTGCGGCCCGCTGATCTCGAGGCGCAGCATCACCGCGGATGATTTCGCGAGGCCCTGCGCAGCAGGCTCGCCGAGGAACGTCTCGTACTCACTCGCCGGAACGGCGCCGAACGCGGGGTGACCATTGGCATCGGCATGGATGCCGAACGCACCGAGGTCCACGGTATCGCCGGCACTGCGGATGAGCATCACGAATGTCGGGCCGCTGCGCTCGTAGAACACGTCGGTGCGTCCGGCCAGCACCACGAAGTGCCGCTCCCCATCCGAGGCTTTCCAGCTGGCTTCCGCCTCGCAGGATTCCGCTGCGAAAATTGCAGGCGCGTGCAGGCACGTCAGCAGCGCGAGCGCGCGCAGGAACATCTTGGTTTGCATTTCGCACTCCGGAGGTCAGATCACCTTGCGATAGCCGTACCTGGCCACTTCGCGGCCGATCTCGTCCTGCAGCGCGCGGTTGTCCTGCATCCGCTGCTCGAGCGATTTCGGCGGATCCGCCCAGGAGATGTGCTGCAGGACCGTGGCCTTGCTTGCGAGCGGCGTGACGTGCACCCAGCGATTGATGGAATCGTTGATGATGCGCAGCCGCCCGGCATGGCCGTTCGGGTCGAGATCGAACTTGATGTGGTTGTGCCGGAACAGCGCGAAGCGCAGCGTCTCGATGTCGTATGCGTCGCCGGTCAGGAATTTCCAGCCGGGCAGCAGCGCGCCGTGCATGTCCGCATAGGCCCGCAGCGCCGCCGGGTTGTCCTCGTTCGGCTTCAGCGTGATCGAATACATGAAGAGATCACGTCCCATGCGAGGGGCGAGCGCGCGATGCACCTCGACCAGCCGGGAAGTGACGGCGGGGCACAGGCCCTCGCAGGTGGCGTACATCATGTTGATGACCACCTGTTTGCCCTTCACGAGGTCGTCGTAGAAGCGCACCGGCACATCGTCGTGCGTGCGCAGCGCGACGTTCGGGATGAGTTCGGCGGTGCCGCAGGTCCGAGCGCCCTGCACGCAGGTGTTGCCGCTCGTGCTCACAAATAGTTCGCGCCTTTTCATTAGACGAGCCCTCCATGTTTGTACTGCGGCGGCAAGCCGGCGAGCATTCGCCGCTGATCGATCTCCAGCCTGCGACGCGCGAGTTCCTCGACGGTCTCGACGATGTCCCAGCGCGCCATCATGAAATCGTCCTCGTGATTCATGTTGTGGCAGTGGATCAGGTAGCGCCCGACGAAGTCCCTGAACCGCATGCGCAGGACCACGCGGTTCTGCGGCGGCAGTGGATAGACGTCGCGGCGTCCCAGCTCCTCCGGAAGCAGCGGCACGTTCTGGAAGACGTCCGGGTTCTGGCTCACCCTGACGCGGCGCGAGATGATCCGGCCTTCCTCGAAGTGGATGTGCACCGGGTGATTCCAGTTGCCGGCCGCGACGTCGTTCGCCAGCGTCCACTCCTCGGAGCTGCCCTTGAGCACCACGTGGTCGACGCGGTTATGGTCGAACGGCAATCCGTTTACGAGGAACTGCCCACCGACGAGCGTGAAGTCCCACTGGAACGAGCCGTCCGGAACGATCGGATCCGGCATCGCGATGAGCGTTCCGGGAATCGCCGGCGTATCGGGCGGGAACCACGACTCGCGGTTCACCACGTCGAACCGCATCAGCACGTTGCCGATCGGCAGTCCGACAGCGGGATCGGGCACGGCCACGCCGACGTTCTGCGCCGTGGCCTCCTTCAGATAGACCGAAGTCCCGGCGGGGAACGCCGCGAAGTCGATGACGATGTCGAAGCGCATCGCGACCTGGACGTTGAGCGGGCGATCGGCCAGCACGAACGGGCTAGTCGTGAAGTTGGCATCGACGGCCACGACGGTCATCGGGGCCTGCGTGCCATCGGGACGGATGAGCGTCAGGGTCCAGACCTTTGCCGGCCCCGTGTTGAGCACGCGGAAGCGGTACTTGCGCCGGCGGACCGTGAATCGGGGCTGGATCTTGCCGTTGACGACCCACTTGTCGCCGCCCGGAGCTCCGGCGCCGATCACCTGGAACACTTCGTTGCGCCCATTGGCCGCGGCACAGAATCGCTTGTCGGTGAGGATCAGCGGGATGTCCGTGATGCCGTAGTAGCCAGGCAGGCGCAGCGAGCCCGGGGTCGCGAGCTCATGCCCGGGATCCTTGGCGTCGTACACGATGTACATGCCGTTCAGGCCGAGATAGTTGTTGTTGGCCGTGAATGCCGCACGGTGATCGTGGAACCAGAAGGTGTGCATGGCCTCGCGCGGATCGCCGATGCCGCCGAAATCATCGATGCCGGCGTACGCATTCGCGTAGTGATTGTCCTTGAAGAGCGGCGGCAGGAAGAAGTCCTGCGCAAAGCCGTCACTCTCCGAGGCCGTGTGGCCGTTGTGCAGATGCACGGTGAGCTCGGGAACGCCGAACGTCGTGTTCTGCGCGCCCTGCGGCAGATTGTTCTTGAACCGCACGATGGACGGCACGCCGTAGAAGTTGAGCGGCGTGGGCGCGGGATACTTGCCGTTGAAGGTCCACATGTACGACGGCAGCAGGTCGGCGTGATGCCGGTGCAGCGACGGCGCAGCGTTCATGCGGTAGTGCAGCAGCGGGAAGAACTGGCTCCAGCGCTGGTGATTCGCGCGTGCGGCCTCGCCGCCCGCAATGTTCGCCGCCTCGGTGGGGAACGGGCTCAGCACCACGGGCCAGGCCGGCGGCGGCACGGGCAACACGTCGCGGAACGGCGTCGTTGGCGGACTGACGGGAGGATCGATGCCACACAACACCGGCGGCGTTATGGTGCCCGAGCTCTGCGCGAGGGCGGCCTTGTTCGCCGTCAGCATCGCTGCCGCTCCGAGGGCTCCGCCGGCTTTCAGTACACTGCGCCGGTCGATTCCGCCGGGCGCACCTGGGTCCTTCCCGACTCCGGACCGCTTGCCCGAACCACGTAGGATGCGCGCCATATCTCCTCCCTGAGTGTAGCTAGTCGCCGAAGGTAGCTAGTCACCGCTCGAGTCCTTCGAGCGGCAGGGGGTGATGTTATGTGGTGCGGCCGGCGGATGTAATCCCCGCGCGGGGCAACTCACAGTTTCCTCAGAGGAGCGCGCGGACCTCGCGCTCCAGCTGTTCCTTCTGCGTGATGCCCACGTGCCGGATGCAGATTTCCCCGGCGCGCGAGATCAGCAGCGTGGTGGGGTAGCCGAGCAAGGGGCCGAACGAATCCTTGAAGCCGTCCTCCCCGGCGCCCACGAGCACTGGATAACTCATCGCCATCGCCCGCGCGAAGGGGCGGATCTTCGCGACCGCATCGTCCACCGACACGCCGAGCACCACGAGCCCCTGGTCCCGATAGCGCACGTGGAGCTCGTTCAGCCAGGGAATTTCGGTCTTGCAAGGCGCACACCAGGTCGCCCAGAAATTGACCAGGATCACGCGCCCGGCATATTCGGCGAGGCGCACCCGCCGGCCTTCGATGTCGGTGAGGGTGAAATCCAGCCGGGCGGGCCGGGCGGCGATGTTGCACGCACCGTTCCCGGCCGCGACCGCGGGCGGGAACGCGAGCAACGCGACGAGCATGAA
Organism: Steroidobacteraceae bacterium; assembly: GCA_035765415.1. Classification (GTDB taxonomy): domain Bacteria; phylum Pseudomonadota; class Gammaproteobacteria; order Steroidobacterales; family Steroidobacteraceae; genus CADEED01. The sequence goes on from DASTXR010000101.1 coordinate 15,547, forward strand.
AGTGCAGATCCGCCCCGGACAGTACATGAGAGGGAGAGTAGCCGAGTGTCATGCGTATGCGCTCGCGCCCGGGTCGTCACATAGTTAGTGATCGATGAAACCGAAAGCCGCGGCCCCGGTACTCACTACCGAGGGTTGCGCAGGCCGTCGGGCCGCTCGCAATCCCCGGACGAAGTACTAGGAAAGTCGCCCAGAATCCAAGGACTTGAAGGGTCGTCGATCGCCGGGAAGGCCGAAATGGATTTCGATGTCTTCGAACGCTCGCGGTTTCCATCCGACACCGTGTTTCCTCGAAACCTACGAGGCTTCGGGCAGCGCCTATCTACGACGCCCTGCTGGTCCCGTCGCAATGCTGCGATGCGTAATACGCCGTGGCTGGCGGCCGCGTCCCACAGCGACTGGTTAGAAACGTTCAGTTCCCGCGGGACGCGCAGCGTCTACCCTGCGATCAACTGCGAGACCGCACACCATCACCACGACTCGAGGTAACGCAAATGAAATATGGATCAGTGACAGGTAAGCGCGCATGGCTGATTGCTACGGCAGCCGCGTTGGCGGCGACCGGCGCCCCCGCCGGCGCAGCGGGTTTCGGTGGCTCGCTGCAACCGGGCAGCACCATCTGCACCGACTGGCTGCGCACCGACGGCGGCGGCATCTATCTGAATGGATACGCCTACGGCACCGGCACCTATACATGGACGATGCTGATGTCGGCCAACCCGGGGGGGCCGGAGTCCGAAATTTTTCGCGCCAGCGGTAACGGAATCCAGCGCCACGTCGTTCCGCCGGCCGCCGGCAGGTTCTTCTATCGCAATTGTTTGAGCGTCAGCAACCGGCAGGCCGCCGGTTATCGGCTGACGATTTCCGCGGGCATCCGCAGTGTCAATCCGGTCTACGGCGTCGGGCCGCACACGGCGCAGCTGGCCCCCGGAAGCATGGCCTGTGGTGAGTTCGCGATGGCAACGACCATCCTGCGTGGCAACTCGGACCGCTCCGTGCAGTGGAGCGCGCGCGGAACCGACATGGACTACGCCTCGGTGGGACGAGTCTTCATCATGACCGGCGCGACGGTCGATCAGGTGCTCGATCCGGGAATGTCCTTGTCCTCGCTGGACGCCTGTGCCGCCAACACCGGGTCGGCGCCGGCAACGGTGTCGTTCGATTTCCTCCAACCTTGAGTAAAGCCAGAACGTGCGGGCCGGGGAAGGCGCCGGCACATTCCGTCAACACGGGATGTGCCGGCGTCGCGAGGCGCAACTGAGCAGGATCTGAACCGCCCGCCGCCGGCAATTCGGGGATCATTGCCCTCGCCCATTCGCGAGAGCCGCATGACCCCCACGCGCCAAACCGACTACCTGAAACGTATCGACCGAGTCATTGCCGCAGTCGCGGCGAGCCTGGAGGAAGAACGGCCGCTGCCATCGACTGCAGCGCTGGCGGCCGTCGCAAACTTCTCGCCTTTCCACTTCATGCGGGTATATCGCGCGCTTTCAGGTGAGTCGCTGGGTTCGACGATCCAGAGGCTGCGGCTCACGCGCGCGGCGCACCTGCTCGCCGAAAGTTCGGCGCGCGTGGGTGACATTGCAGGTCGTGCCGGCTTCGAAACACCTCAGTCCTTCGCGCGCGCTTTCCGCCAGCACTTCGGGCTGTCGCCAAGCGAGGCGCGCAGCGCCTTGGCCGAAACGCGGGCGCCCGCGCCGCCGGCGCCCGAGGAGGCAGCGATCAGCATCGACGTGGTGACGCTTGCGCCGTTCCGCGTAGTGGTGCTGCGCAACCGCGGCGCTTACTCGAAGCTCGACGAAGCCTACGGCCGGCTATTCGCGTGGATGGCGGCTCGCGGAGCTCTCGAAGCCATCGAAGGACTCTGGGGCATTCCGCATCACGATCGTCGCGACACGCCGGACGAAGAATCTCTCTTCGACTGCTGTCTTGCCACCTCGGCGCCGGTGGACGCGGCTGAGGGCGTGACATTGCGCGAGATCGAAGGTGGCCAGTTCCTGGCGCATCTGCACGTGGGCGCCTATGCGCAACTCGATGACTCCCATGACGCGCTGTTGCGCGCCTTGCTGATGTCCGGGCAGTGGCAGCTGCGCGAAGCGCCCATCCTGCACCAGTATCTCGACGATCCCGAGAACACACCCGAGGCGCAGCTGCGCACGCGGATCTATCTACCCATGGAGGGTGCTACCGGGACTTGTTCGTGACCACGCTGCGCGCACCAGGACGCGCTGCTCTGCTCGCGTGGCTTTGCTCGGCCACCGTCGCATTCGCGGCGGAGCCGCTGACACCGCACACGCTACAGCTCGCGCGTGGCGAACCCGGCGCACCGGCAAGGCTCACGGACTTCAGCTGGCTCATCGGCCGATGGAGTGGCGCCGGGCTCGGCGGCATCAACGAAGAGCACTGGAGCGCGCCCGCGGGTGGCGCGATGTTGGGAATGTACCGCCTGGTCAAGGACGGACGCGTGGCGTTTTACGAGCTGCTGATGCTCGGAGAATCCGGCGACACACTGCTCCTCACGCTTCGGCACTTTCACCCCGACCTTCGTGGCTGGGAGGAGCGTGACGAAACCGTGCGCATGCCCTTCATAAAGGCCGAGGCGGGCCGGTTCTACTTCGACGGACTCACGATGGAACCGCGTGCCGGGAAGCTCACTATCTATCTCGCCATCGCGAGCAAAGGGTCAAAAGGCCAATCCGTTCACGAAGTTGAGCTCAGCTACCAGAGGCAGTGAGCGTCCCGCGCTACGGCGGTTGCATGTCCGTTGAGCCAGTTGTACCATGGGCTCAACTGGTACATCTAGGTAATCGCCTCCGATGGAAATCACCATCGACATCGACAACCCCGTGCCGCAGTTCGAGCAGCTCATCGAGCAGATCAAGGCGGCCGTCACCGCGGGCGTCCTGAAGCCGGGCGACTCGCTGCCCTCGATCCGCCAGCTCGCCAACGATCTCGAGCTCAACAGCAAGACCGTGGCGAAGGCTTACCAGCTGCTGACGCGCGATTCGATCATCGAAACCAAGGGCTACCGCGGTACCTACGTGCATCCCAAGGCCAAGACGAACTGCAAGTTCAACCTGCAGGAGTGGACGCTACGCAAGGTCAGCGAGTCGATCGCCGAGTTGCGTGAAGCCGGTGTGACCGATTCAGAAATCCGCAATGCGTTTGCCGGCGCCCTCAACGGGCAATCGCCGGAGAAGTGAGGTCGTCATGATCGAAGTCTATGGATTCCTCGCCGTGTTCGCGGTGCAACTACTGGCGACGTCAGTCCTGCAACCGGTGCGGTTGACCAGCCATGTTCGGCGGCAAGCGGCGAGCTTGCCCACCGAACGCCTCGCGAAGCTGTATCCGGGTGTCGATTTCGATCTGGCCCGGGAACACTTCTTTGCTCGATACCGCGCCGTGAACACAGGCATCGCGGTGCTCGGCCTGTTGCTGCTGGGCTGGTTCTTCACCTACATGCGGCGCCCGGACTGGGATGAAGACCCCGTGCTGCTCCTGACAGCCGGGTACTTCGCGCTGCAATTGGCGCCGATTGTATTCGTCACCTGGCTCGGATTCAGATTCGACCAGGCTCTCAAGCGCTCGTTGCCCGAGGGCAAACGCAAGGCGACCCTGCAACGTCGCGGGCTGCTCGACTACATCTCGCCGTTCATGGTTTTCGTTGCCGTCGCCAGCTACTTCCTGTTCGTCGGCTTCGTGATCTATGTGCAACAGGAGCCTTTCCCGGGATATGGCCTCATCGGCGTCCTGACGCTTACCTACGCCCTGCAGTCGATCGCCGTTTACAAGAAGCTGTACGGCAAGAGGAGCAACCAATTCGAGACGCACGCAGCCCGCGTGCACGCGATCGACCTGACCGTGAAGGTCAGCGTCTACAGCTGCATTGTCTGCGCCGCATTCTTTGCGTTCGTCTTCGCAGCGGACCTCATGGATCTGAGGCGGTGGCTGCCGTTGGCCCTGAGCGTGTGTCTCTCGGCCTGCGCGCTTCTCATGCTGATGAGCCTGAGCGCGCCGCCGCGCGAGCCAGACGTGGAAGAGCTCGGCTCCAGGCCGGTTTCCTGAGCGAGGTGCCGTCATGATCGAGGCCTACTCATTCCTTGCGGTGTTCGCGGTGCAACTACTGGCGATGTCGGTCCTGCATCCGCTCTGGCTCGGCAGGCACGTTCGACTGAAGGCGGCGGAATTTCCTGCCGATCGCTTCAGGCAGCTGTATCCGGATATCGACCCCCAGGCGATCGTGCAGCGCTCTCTCAAGTGGTACCGCGTGCTGAACACGGTCGTCGCATTGCTCGGCTTGTTGCTGTGGGGCTGGCTGTTCAGCTACATGCAGCGCGCGGATTGGGATGACGGCCCGGTCGAAGCGCTGGTCGGCGTGTATTTCATGGTGCAGATGCTGCCGATTTGTATCGCTGCCGTGTTCGCACTCAAGTACAACCAATTGCTCAAGCAGTTGCTGGAGACGAAACGGACGGCCGTTCTGCAGCGCCGGGGGCTTTTCGATTTCGTCTCGCCTTTCGCGGTTCTCATCGCCGTGTTGTGTTACTTCCTGTTCGTCGCGTATGTGCTCTACATCGCGCAGAACCCGTTTCCGGGATTTGCCGGCCCGCTCATCAATATCGGCGTCCTGACGTTCGTCTACGCCTTGCAGGCATTTGGTGTGTACCGGACGCTCTACAGGAAAAAAACTCCTTTCGAGACCCATGCGGCACGCATGCACACCATCGGAATGGGAGTGAAGGCCTGCGTCTACATCTGCATCGCCTTCGTCGTGCACATCTCGATCAACTTCACGCTGGTGCTGCTGGATCTGCAGAGATGGGAGCCGTTCGCGGTAAGCGTCTTTTTCGTGTTCGTAGCACTGCTCATTTTCATGGTCACCGCCCCGCCGCGCCGGCCAGACGCCAATGGGCTTGGCGCGAGTGCTGCTTCCTGAACGACCAGGTGGCGGGAGCGGGATGGCTGGGTAGTTAGCCGTAGACCCGGTCGCCGCGCCTATTCGATGGTGAATGGGTCTTTTTCGAGCTTCACGCGTGTTTCCATCTTCTCCACGTGATAGGTCTGCGTGCCTATCATCGGCGTCGGCCACTTCACCGCGCATCTGAACGGAATCTGCACGCCTTCGACGTCACGATAATCGGAGAAGCGCACCTCGCTTCCCACCATTCCAATTCCCGGCAGCTCGTACACCTCGTCGAAGCCGAGGGTCAGGCCGCTTTCGGGGTCCAGATAGATCAGCCGCTGCCGGCCCTTTTCGGGCGCGGCATGAACGAGAACCACGGGTTTGCCGTCGAGCTCGACGCGTTTGAGCACACGCGCCTGCCTGAATTCGCCGCGCCAGTCGCCGCTCGAGAGCATCCAGCCGGCGAGCCGCGTCGATTGGGCCATGGACTCCGACATTTCCTGTGCCGGCATCGAAGCCTGATACCGGACCCAGCCCCGGTTACCCGCCACGATTTGCTGGCTTACGCTTCCGTTCACCTTGAGCAACAGGCGAGAGTGATCGTTTCCGGCGTGCAGTAGTTCGAACGTTCCTTTCTGCGGTCCCGCCGTGATCTGCACGCTACCGCTCATGCGAAGCGTACCCAGCGCACCAAGTTTCTCCGCGCGCTGCTGGTCGGATCGGCGCCTGAACAATTCGTCGAGAGTCGGCAAACCTTCTTCGGGCTGGAACCGCTTTAGCGTCACGGGCTGCCCTTGCCGCAAATCGAGTGCGGTGGCCGGCCCGTCGCCCGCGCGATGAAACTTCATTGATATGTCGGGGGCCGCCAATGGCGACCACACGTCCCGCTCGTCCGTCCTCTTCATCTCGACCAGTCCCTGCCAGGGAATTTCGAGTGCCAGACGATCTTTGTCGAGCACGACGAACATCGGCCGTTGCTGCGGCTCGAACCAGTAAACCCCGAGGTACGGCGCAGCGGCTTCTGTAGTGAGGTCCTGAACGACGGGCGCGGCACCGGCTCCGCCGAGTAACAACCGATCGATCGCCGCCTCGAAGTCCTGCCCGGTCGTGTTGCCGCGGGATTGTGTGTAGAAGAACACCATCAAGTCCTTTTCCGGCCAGGCGTACGCCCAGGTTCCGTCGGACCCGCCGTGGCCGAACGCCACCAACTTCTTGTTAGTGTCGGCGTAACTCAACATCATCTGGCCATAGTGCGTGGCGAGGCCGGGAAAGCCGGTGGGAAAACCGGTGGCGATGGCGGGTTCGAGCGTGCGCCTGATCGCGGCTTCGCTGAGCACACGCTTGCCGCCCGCGTACCCGTTGTCCAGGTACAGGGCGAGAAAGCGCGCGTAGTCCCTGGTCGTCGAGTACATGCTTTGCGCTGCCAGGAAATACGGGAAGAGCGGTTTGTCTTCCGGCGACCACAGGCGCATCCAGCTGCCGCGGCTGCCCGCATAGGACGGAGTAAACCGATCGAGTTTGTCGCCGGCGGCGCGCACGAGTGGGAAGGTGTCGTGCATGCCGAGCGGCTCGAGGATGCGCTTCGTGATGAAGCTTTCCACCGGCTGGCCCGTGACCACTGACACGATGGCGCCGAGCGTGTCGGCGCCGTCGTCGCTGTACTGGAAACCACTGCCGGGCGGGACCACGGGTCCGTTCCTCCCGCTGATGTCCACGACTTCCCGCAGGCCGGACAGCTCCTGGTAATTCGTGCTCATGAGCGTCGACAGCGGGAGGCCGCCAGTGTGCGTGAGCAGCTGCCGCACAGTGATGGCGCGGGACTTGTCGTTGTCGAAGGACGGCAGGTACCTGGCAGCGGTGTCGTCGAGAGACAGGCGGCCTTCATCGATGAGGATCTGCACGGCCGCGCCCGTCAGAGGCTTGGTCATCGAGCGGATGCAGTAGATAGTGTCGCGCTTCAGCGGCTGGTTTTTTTCCAGGTCTGCGAGCCCGACCGTTTCGTGCAGCACCGTGCGGCGATTCTTGATCACCAGCAATTCACCGCCGACGATTTCCCCCTTTTCGGCGAACCTTCGTACCACGCCCAGCAGCTCTCCGAGGGATTGCGACGACAAGCCCTGGCTCTCCGGTTTTGCGGCGGGAAACGGTTCGGCGGCCGCCGACCAGCATGGAAGCGCGCCGAGGATCAGCAGCGCGAGGACGCTGGCATTGCGCATTGCCGGGCTGCGAAGCTTCATCGGAATCTCCTTCACAGGTGGCGAATGCGACTGAGCGACCATGGCGCCAGGACGCTGGCCATCGGCGGCAGCAGCACCGGCCACCACATGGAGGCGGCAGGCTGCACACCGGCTGCTTCCAGCACCGTCAGCCATGCCGCGCCGAATGCCACCGAGACCACGACGGCGCCGCAGGTGTAGCGGGTCGTCAACAAGCGATCCGCCAGGCCGCGCCGGAAGAGGTAGATAGTCGTCAGCACGATCGCCACCGCGGTGATCCAGCGTGTCGCGGCGAACAGCGCGTCCAGCAGGCCGGCAGGGGCAATCCCATATCGTTGCGCCAGGACCAGCAGGGTGAGCGCGAGACCATAAGACAACAGCAGCAGTGCCGCGAGGTTCACGCGACGGGAGTAACGCGTCCAGAGCGCCGCAAGCACGGCCAACACCGCCACCCAGACGACAACTCCGATGACCGCGACGAACGCCAGCGCGAGCTTCTCGTATCCGTTCAGCGCTGCGACGGCGCCTTCGATGCCACGCTGCCCACTGTTCACAGTGCCGGCGATCTCGATGAAGATTTTCTCCTGCTCCAGGAACGGAAAGGACGACAGGGATATCCACACGCTCACGCCGACCGCGATGAGTGCCGCCAGCACGCAGGCCGAAGTCATGAGTATCTTGAGACTGGCAATCTTCGCCGTGCCGAACGACCGGGTCGCCTCGAAAGCGCTGACGTACGTGCCTCCCGGGCCGCGGCGAATACCGAAAGCGTTTCCGCCCATGATCAATACAGACACCGGAAAGACGATCGCAAAGATCACGGCAAACACCCGGGTGTACAGGCACAAACCGATAGAGCAAGGGACGACCGGCAGTAACCTGGCGATTGCAGCGTCGATCGCACCCGTGACCGAGATCAGCAGTGGATAGACGATCGCGAGCCCTGCTCCGATCGTCAGCAACGGCACACCGTTGGACTTGAGGTCAAACCACAACTGTGCCCGTGTCGCAGACGAGGTGGGGCACGCAACGTGGAACAGGTTGATGAGCCACCCGCGCAAGCCGGTGGCTGGACTCAAGGGGCTTTCAGCGCGCGTGTCGCCGTGGCGCTGCCGCGCGACTCTGGAGACCGCGATCCCGAAAGATGCCAGGCCGATGACAGCGAACAGTGCGTAGTCGGAGAGCGGAAGGTCGAATGTTGCCAGCCACGGCTTCGGGTCGGGTGAGAAGCTGGCTGGAAAAGAGACGACACGATAAGTGGCAAAGATCATCCACGCGATGGAAGCAACCGTACCTGTCAGGTGCATGACGGCTGTCTTGCTGGCCGACCAGTTGTGCGCCATCTGGAAGAAGTTGAAAGCCACTATCCACGCGGCAACGGGCAGCAGCGGAATCGGATAACCCAAGGTCAGCCTGATGAAAAGCGCAGACACCAGGTATGTCGCCGCCGGCACGAAGGTGAGATACGCCATCGGAATTCCGACGATGACGGACGTGCGAAGCGGGCGGGTATACAGGAGACGCAGCGGAAACCCGGGGCGTCCGACATTCAGAAACCCGAGAGATACCCACACAAAGGTGTTCGGCACGACGAGGACCATCATCGCGATCACCACGCCTGCCTCCATCTTCGACGGCGCGAGATCCGCGATCAGAATCAGTGCCGCCATGCTGCCGACGGTCCCGATAGCCAGCTTCCATGCCGCCTCCGTGCGCGTTACCCGCCAGAGTTCCCACAACATTGCCACGATGGACGAATGCATGGTCATGCCACTTCTGTGTGCTGGCGGCTGCGGCCGGCGCGCGCCAGGAAGATTTCTTCGAGCGTCGCGTCGCGTGATTCGACGATCTCACCGCCGCGAGCGCCTGCCGAGCGACGGAACTGCTCGATCGGTCCGCTGTGGATCACGGTCCACGAACGGCCGCCACCGTCCATCGCCAGCGCGGTATCGAGAACTGGCGCCCGATCGAGGTGGTCGACGAAGTGCACGCGGCTGCGCTGATAACTGCCGCGCACGTCGTCGAGTGCGCCGCTCAGCGTCACGCGACCCTGGTGGATCATCGTCACGTGATCCGACATCCGCTCGACTTCGTCGAGCAGGTGCGACGAGAAGATAACCGTGCGTCCGTCGTCGGCGACGGCGCGAACGATGGCGTCGAGGATGTCGCGACGTACCACGGCGTCGAGGCCCGATGAGGGTTCGTCCAGGATCAGCAGTTCGGGGCGATGAGCCACTGCCGCGATCAGGCCTGTCTGGGCGCGCATGCCCTTCGAGAGGTCCTTGACCTTGCTCGACGGATCGAGCGCGAACGTCTCGAGCAGCTCACGCGCGTACGCCGCATCCCAGGTTGGATGAAAGGCCTGCGTGTAGCGCATCAGCTCGTCGATGCGCATCCACTCCGGCAGCTCGTGTTCCTCGGATAGATAGCCGATTCGGCCCAACGCGCCGACCGGGTCGCGCACCGGGTCGAGGCCGAAGATGCGCACCGAGCCGGTCGTGGGGCGCAGCAGGCCGAGCAGGTGCTTGAGCAGCGTGGTCTTGCCCGCGCCGTTGGAACCGACCAGGCCGTAGACCTGGCCCGCGGTCGCGCGGAACGACACCCGGTCGAGGGCGGTCTTGTCCCCGAACGATCGCGAAAGGTCTTTGACGTCGACAACTGACTGTTCCATTGTTTCTCCCTCCCCTGCCTGGCCCATTGCCTATCTACTCAGTTCTTTCCTCACTTCCGCCGGAGCAGCGGTGGACTCATCCATTGCCGCTTTGCGTTCCCGGACCATCCGCAGAACTTCTTCCGCGGTGAAATTCAACTGGTGCGCCTCCGCCAGCAGGCCGTCGATGCGCTGCTCGATCACACGGCGCCGTTCCCGCAGCGCCACTTGTTGCGGACGGCCCTCCGAGACGAACGTGCCCGACCCCTGGCGCTTGTGGATGACGCCCGAGATCTCGAGCTCGCCGTACGCCTTCACGATCGTGTTCGGCGTGACCTTGAGCTGCAGCGCCAGCGTCCGGATGGGCGGCAGCTCTTCGCCGGGCCGAAGCAGCCCGGATGCCACCAAGTATTTGACTTGGTTGACGATTTGCCGATAGATCGGCACGCCATCGGTCAGATTGATCGTGATATCCACGGTGGGCGGTGCAGTCCGTATCAGTTCAAGTGTATGGGTACACTGATACAATTTTCCGGCGCCGTCAAGCCGTTCCTGCCATCAGCGTGTGATGGATGCTTCCGCCTGCAAACTCGTGTCTTTCCGTTGGGAGGGCCGGAAGCGCATTCCCGCGCCGCTGCACGATGAACGCAACTTGTTAGTGCCCTTGTTGCGCGGCGGCCTGAATCAACTTCGAAAGCACCACGCGTGCACCCTGTTCCGCGCCGTCCTGGTAGTGAGCCATCAGCGCACCAAGCCGCGAACGCATGGATTCATGCTGATCGCGGGCATGACGAAGCGCCAGAATGGCGGAATCACGGCGATAGTCCTGCGCAGCAACCTGCGGAGCCCCTATCAGTTCCCGCATTCGTGCCGCGTGCATGGGTTGATCGAGAAAGAACGGAACGATCACCATCGGTTTGATATGCGTACACGCCGCGACCAGCGTGCCGGTTCCGCCGTGGTGAACGACGGCGCCGACCAGCGGAAACACCGCGCCGGGAGCCACATCCGCTCTAACCATCACATCTGGCGCCATGGCCGCGCGCATGGCCGGCGTCACGTGCTGGCTCAGATATACGCACTTGAGGCCAAGCGCCCTGCAGGCGAATACGGATTCCGTGAAGAAATGATCCGGATCGCAGGCGTCGGCGAACGAACCGAAAGAGAAAGCCACCGTTCGTTCATCGCAGAAACTTCGCAGTTGCGCGTCCTGGACCATTCTTTCGCTCTGTCGATGGGTGGCGTAACCCACGACTTCGAGATTCGGCGTTCGCAGGTGGACTGGCGTCAACAGAAAAGACGGGAGGACACCGAGCACGCTGGCCGCATCGCAGAGCGGAGAAGATGCGGGCAGCACTCTGCGTTGCAGGCCCTGAGCCTGGCGAAATGTTCGCAGGCGCGAATGCCAGCGAGCAGCAGTTTCGGAGAGCCGCTTGTGCTCCGCGCTTCCGGGCTCGGCGGGCGCCGGGATGTGGGTCAGGCACAACGCGCACCCGATATACGGAATCTTCTTCTTTTCCGCGACCAGGTGTGCGGCCACCACGTGCAAGGGAGCCACCAGCACATCCGCATCGCCGGCCGCGGCGAGCAGCTGCGCATACTTGAGCTCGAGGTCGTCGAACGTGGTTTGCTCGACGGATGCACCGAAGCTGCGTTCGTCGAGAGATTCCCTGGTGTATTGCAGACTGTGAACGTAGTCGGATGTGCCGAAAGGCCGGAAGCCGAATCCGTTCTTGCGGCACGCATCTTCGTAACAGGCATGCGTGGCAAACGTGACGCTGGCCCTGTGCGCAAGCAGCCGCTCGCCGATCGCGAGCATGGGATTCAGGTCACCCAGGGATCCCGTGGTCGCGAACAGTACTCGGGGGACAGTCTCCACGGCACGCCGAACCCGGCTAGGCCACCGATCTGACTACCTGTGCGTCGATGAGCTGACCCTTGTCCAGATGCACCTGGCGGGTTGCATACTCGGCCGCCCTGGGGTCGTGTGTCACCATGATGATGGTCTTGTGCTGTTGCCGGTTGAGCATGCGCATGAGATCGAGAATCTCGATGGCCGTGGCACGATCCAGATCGCCCGTGGGTTCATCGCACACGAACAGCTCCGGGTCCACGACGAGCGCCCGCGCAATGGCGACCCGTTGTTGCTGGCCGCCCGACAGCTCCGAAGGCTTGTGCGACCCGCGATCGCCAAGACCCACGAGCTGCAGCGCTGTCCGGACGTGCTGGCGTCGACGCGCCCGCGAAAGGCCCGTGAGCAGCAGCGGCAGTTCCACATTGCCTTCGGCCGTGAGCATCGGCATGAGGTGATAGGACTGAAAGACGAAGCCCACGCGACTGGCGCGCCACTTCGCGAGCTGGGAGTTCGAGAGCTTGTGGATCTGCTCGCCACCCACCACGATCTCGCCTTCAGTCGGGCGATCGAGCCCGCTGATGAGATTGAGCAGCGTGGACTTGCCCGAGCCCGAGGGCCCCATGAGCGCCAGGAACTCGCCGGCTGCCACCTCGAGGTTCAGCCGATGCAGCACCTCCACCTTCTGCTTGCCGCGGATGTATGTCTTTCCCACATTCCTAACAGACACGAGCGCCGTCATGGCGTTTCTCCTTGCCGACTTGTCACGGTTGAAGCGATCCTGACTTTAGCGCCGTCGCTGAGTGCCTCGAGATTACCCACCACCACGCGTGTGCCGGCCGCGAGGCCCGAGAGCACGATCTGCCCCGCGGAAGTGCGGCTGCCCAGGCGCACCGCGCGCTGCTCGATGATGTCGTCGTTGACGATGAAGACGGTGCCGTTGTCGCCGCTGACCTGCACGGCATCCGTCGGCACCATCACAGCAGCCACCGCGGCAGCCGCGGAAGGCTCGGTGCCCGACGCCGGGCGCAGGAACGAAACGCGCGCACCCATCTCCGGCAGCACGCGCTCATCGCGTTGTTTGAATCCCACGCGCACCTTCACGGTGGCCTTGGAGCGATCGGCCGTGGGCACGACGGCGATGACGGCGGCGGGAATTTCCCAGTCCGGATAGGCGTTCAGTCTGACGACGGCGGTCTGCCCCGTTTGAACGCGGTTGATGAAATTCTCGCTGACATCCACTTCCACCTCGAGCGACTCCATGTCCACGATCGTGCCGATGCCCGTGCGCGTGAACCCTCCGGAGGACTGCGGCGACACGATCTCACCCGCTTGAGCGGCCTTCACCGTGATCACACCGGCAAAGGGCGCCCTGACGATGGTGTCTTCGAAGTTGCGCTGGGCCACGGCGAGAGAAGCCCTGGCCACTTCCACGCCGCGCACACGCACGGCGTGATCCGAGCGAGAGGCGTTGTAGGTGGCACGGGCATTGTCGAATGTCTGCGCGCTGATGACCCCCGCCTTCATCTGCTGCTCATTGCGGCTGTAGATAGGCCTGGCATCGTCCAGCGCCTCCCTGGCTGCATCGAGGTTCGCTTGCGCCTGCGCGAGCTGCGCGCGCGACTGCTCGAGGGTGGCGCGCGCGTTGGAGTCATCGAGCCTGGCGATGATCTGTCCCGCTTCCACGCGCTGCCCTTCCTCGATCGTGACCTCGACCAGGCGGCCGATGGTTTTCGAAGCAACCGTGGCGGCGCGGCGCGCAACCACGTAGCCGGATGCATCCAGCATGGATATGCCGCTCGAGGGAGCGCCGGGAGGCTGCGCGCCGCCGGCCTCGCGAACCACCGCGGCCTCGACGTTGATGGCGCCCGGCCTGGAGAGCGCCCATGCCACTCCCGCTCCAATCGCCAGAACGAGCACGGCGCCACTCGCGAGCAACATCCAGCGACGTGAGTCTCTGTCGCGGCCATCGCCGCCGTCGCCACCACGGATGCCGCGGCCGAGGCGCAGTTCGTCTAGCAGTGCAGTCTTGCCATCCATCTATTCCGCCTTCAATGCCGTAGCTACCGGCATGCGCGCCGCCCGAATGGCGGGCAGCAATCCACCCAGGAAACCGACTGCGCAAGCCCACACGAGACCGATGGCGAGAAGCTCCGGTGTCACGTGCAGCTGCGCAACCACCGAACCCTCCTTGGAGCCGAGACCGAATGTGTTGCCACTCAGCAGCAGCCAGGAGATTGCGGTTCCAACCAGGCCTCCCGCCGCGGCGAGCAGCATGGCTTCGGCAAGAATGGACGCCGCCACGCAACCACCGCTGAATCCCATGGCGCGCAAGGTGGCGATCTCGACGCGCCGATTGCTGACCGTCGTGTACATCGTGTTCAGCGCACCGAAGAAGGCGCCGATGGCCATGACCCCGCCGAGGACGAAGCTCACCAGAAACGCCGCGCCGCTGACATCCGCGGAAAGCTGGCGGTAGTAGTCAGACTCGCGGACGGGATTGACTGAAAGCGTCGGATTCGTCGTCAGCGAGTCCTTGAACTCCTTGAAGGCGGCTGGCGACTTCAGCCGCACCGTGACGCTGCTGTATCGCGCGCGCTGATACGCGGACATGAGTGTCTTCGCATCCGCAAGCAGCGAGCCTTGCAGCGCGTTGCCGGACTCGAAAACGCCCACCACCGTCCATGCTCCGCGTCGCAGCCGAACCTTGTCTCCGACTTTCAGCCCGCTGAATTCCGTCTGCGCGGAACGCCCGACCACGAGCTCGCTGAGACCGGGCTCGAACCACCGGCCCTCGACCAGCCGGATTTCGTCGCGCACCGCCCTGCCGTGCTCTGTCATGCCGCGCACCACCACTCCGGCCTCGGTGGCATTTTCTTTCTTGGGGAGATTCACGACCGTCACCATGTCGGCCGTCGCGATGGGCTCGCCTGCAGCACTGGTGGCGATGCCGGCGGTGTCCATGATCGTGTGAACATCGTCGATGAACAGCGAGCTGCCCGCCTCCTCTTCGGTACCTGCGCGAAGCACGATGGCCCGGTCCGGCTGGCCCGTCGAACGAATGCTTTCCGCCAGGCTGGTGCCGAGCGCCAGAATGGAGATCAGCACCACCACCACACCCATGATGCCGATGACGATGACGGACGAGGGTCCCGGCCGATGCGCGACGCTCTTCAGGTTCATGACCGTCACACCCGCAAACTGTTTCACCAGGTACATCGCATCTCCTCACTTCCCTGCGAGCGCGTCGACGATATTGAGCCGCCCCGCACGTAACGCCGGCGGCAGTCCCGTCACGATGGCCAGCACGATTGCCATTGCGATACCGATCGCGACGACGCTGAGCGGCATGGGTAATGGATCCAGCTTGAAAGAAGCGAATATGAAAGGAAACAACACCTCGGACGCCACCAGCATTCCAACTACCGCACCGAATACGCACAACACCAGCGACTCGGTGAGCACCAGGCCACTGACGATCACATCCGTGAATCCATAGGTTTTCAGAATGGCGAATTCCGGAATTCGCTCGCGCACCGACTGCACCATGTTGCTGCCGGTCACGAACAACAGCGTGAAGAACACAGCGCCGAGCACGCCATTGATCATGAGCTGCATGTCGATGATGCCGCTGAGCTCCGCACGGATGGCCGCCGCCAGCGACAGCGTCTCCGTCTCGTCGTCGGAGTTGGCGAACATGCGGTCTATTTCCTGCGCGACGCGCTCTGCCTGCGCAGGATCGCTGACCCGCGTGCTGATGTAGTGGATCGTCCCGTTGTTGAACGCGCGGGCTTCGTCGTAGCCGTCATAGTTCACCCAGATCTGGTCCGCCGAGTTGCCCGAGTTCGGCTTGACGTCCCAGGTGCCGACCACGTCGAACATCCAGACATTCGACCGGTCCTTGCGCACGGTGGATAGACGCAATGGCACCCGATCGCCGACCTTCCATCCGAATCGCTCGGCCACTTTCTTGCCGACGAGGATGCCGGTTCGCATGCCGCGCATCGCTTCGAGCTCCTTCTCGTCGACGATCAGATTGCCTTTCTCCTTCTTGTGCAAGGCCGACTGGTCCATCGTCACGCCGCCGAAATTGTTCTCGGGACGCTGGTAATAGGCTTCGAATACGACACTGCCATTGACCTCGATCACTCCCGGGATACGCGCCACGCGCCCGACGTAAGCCACGGGCAATGGCTCTCCCGGACTGAGACGGCTGAGCGTGTACAACTGGTTCTCGTCGAAGAATTCGGACAACAGTTCATCGAATCCGGCCATCGTGCCGCTCAATGCGCCGTACAACAGAAACGCGGTGACGATGGACAGGAACGTCAGGACGGTACGCACGGGTTTGCGTCGCAACCCGGCCCAGGTGAGAGGTGCGTACTTCAAGGTGCCTCTCCTTCGACGTTCGATTTCATGCCGTCACGCGGGTGTTGCGCGATGGAGCGCGCACGGTTGATCGCGGTGGTGACCATGGAGCTCATCGCGATGATCCGGATCACGGCGCGATTGAACAGGCTCAATGGCCACGGCAACGGCCGCACGAAATCCACGAACAGCACGGTGCGATGACCGCTGGCTTCGTTCCACGCCTCGTGAGCGTAGCGATCGTCGAAGATGAGGCTTCGTCCCTCGGCCCAGCTACGTGTATCCGGGCCCACTCGAATCCGGCACGCGGAAGCAGGTTCCGGCACGATCAATCCCAGGTGATACCGCAACACGCCCTTGTAGAGGCCATAGTGCTCACGAATGTGTGTCTGCGGCGCGAGGATCGAGAACATCGCCGTTTTCATGCCCGGGATGACTTTCAACAACCGGTTCGTATTCGGACAGCGCACGCAGTTCTCCGGCACCGGCCTGCCATACATGTAAAGAAAATAGGTCTGCCACTGCTCCGGCGGCGCCAGGTACTTCTGGTTCTCGGAGACGTCGCGAAAGGCCGGAATCTCCATGCGCTTCAGCAACAGCTGATCCAGCTCCCTGCGTATTTCCGGTGTACCCGCCTCGATGGCGCGAGTCCAGGAAAAGGCATCCGCCTCGAAAAACGTCTTGCGGCCGTCGCGGCTGCAATTCGTGATCAGCCACTCGATCGGCGCGAGCAGGGCATTCATGATGTAGATGCCCGGGCGGCGATAGATCCTGACCAAAGTGTTCCAGTTCATGCGTTCTGCTCCTGGTGCGGTTCCATCAGGGCGACGACGACTTTGCGCGGTCCCTTGTACGGTCGCCGGCCGTGCGCCACCTGCATGTTGTCGAGCAGGAGCACGTCATCGCGCGCCCAGGGAAAGACGATCTTCGCGCTGTTGAACGCACTGCGAACCGCCTCGAGGTCCTGGGCCGGTATTTCGCTGCCGTCGCCGAAGTAGGTCTGCCTGGGAACGTTCGATCCATACATTTTTGAGAACGCGTCCGCGGCCTTCGCTCCCAGGCTCGAGAGATGAAACAAGTGCGCCTGGTTGAAGAACACCCGTTCGCCGGTCAGCGGATGTCGGGCCGCGCCCTGGCAGATCTGGCTGGTGCGCAAGGTTTCCTCGTCGAGCCACTCGTGCTGGATGTCGTGCTCGGCGCAGAATCGCGCGAGCGTGGCGCGATCATCCGTCTGAAAGACTTTTTGCCAGGGCACATCGATGAACGGACGATAGTGCCGGACATAGCGCACGCGCTTCTGTTCGAACTTCTCCATGAGCTCGGGTCGCAGCGCCGCGTTGACCTTGCGCATGTCGGCGATGGGCGTTTCCCCTTCTTCAGTCGCCGGCACCAGGCAACACAGGGCGATCTTGAGCGGCCAGGTTCTCTGGTAGGAATTCTCGTTGTGTAACGGAATCTCCAGGTTCTCGGGATATTCGGTTGCCGTGAAGATGCGGCCTCCCAACGCCGTCCTGGGCGTCGACCCGTAGCAATAATCCATGCGCTGCGGCGAGACGGCAGCCACGAACGCGTCGAAATCCCGAATGTCGTTTACCGCAAAACCCCGAAACAGCAAGGCGCCGTGCGTAATGAGCCGCTCGTGGATCTCATCGGAATGGGCGCGTATGAATTCGGACAGGCTGGGCTGCGTCGTCTGTTCGATCACGAGCGGCGTCCGTTGCCCGCTCGACAGGAGATAGTCCTTGAATGCGCTCATGGCGCACCCCAGATTTTTTTGATCGCCTCGGCGATGCGCCGAACGTGCGGCGCCCGAAGCATCGTCATGTGATTGCCGGGCACTTCGAACACGCGGAGCGAGCAGGCCAGCTTGCTCCAGTCCGCGACATCGGCCGCCCGTTCCCTGGCGCGCTCCGCATTCGCGGGATGCAGCGCCTGGAACAAGACCACGTCCGAATCGATCACGGTAGTTTGCCCATACACCGTGTTGAGATTGCGAGCGAAGACCCGCAGGATCGACTGCAAGGAAACCGGCGGCGTATCACGCGGCATCGCCCCGACGAGCACCATGCGATCGCGCAACAATCTCAGCTGCGCATCGTTGTCGAGCTGCTCCAGATCGCCCGCGTCCAGTCCCAGGCTGCGCTCGGTGCCCATTTCTATCGCACTGATCAGGTGAGTCAGCAGAGCGATGCGGGTGTAATTCCGCCGAACTCCCCGCGGCGCTTCCGAATCGAGCACGAACACCGTTGCAACCTCGACACCTTGCTCACGAAGCAGTCGTGCCATTTCGACGGCCACCCAGCCGCCGAAGGAATGGCCCAGCAAACGATACGGGCCGGCCGGACATACTTCGCGGATCGCCTGGAGATAGAACTTCGCGGCCGCCGTGACCGTTGAATGCGCCACGCGTACCCCATCCAGGCCGCGCGGCTGCAGGCCATACACGTTCAAACTACCGCCAAGCGCCTGCGCCAACGGCAGGAAACACGGAATGCCCGCGCCCGCCCCGGGAATGCAGAAAGCAGTCGCCCGCGCGGCATCGCCCAACTGGATGGGGCACAGAGGCGTGTATTCCGAGGCACATGGCGCGTCTTTCGATGCACTCTCCAGGGCTTCGGTCATTGCCGCAGCGAGGCGCTGCAGATGAGGCGGATGTGTGATGGTGCGATGTGTCCCGCCGATCACGTGACGACGCACGTGGTTGCCGATCAGAGGCTCCCAGTTCCTGGAGAACGGCGCCGGCAACTCGTCATCCGCTTCGAAGAAGTCGACCTTCAGGGGTAACGCGGCAGGACTGTAGCGACGCGTCATTTCCGGAATCAGCCGGCGGTTCTTGAGCAGTCGCTGGATGTCGGCCATGGTGATGTGCGCGGGCAAATACCGGCGCGCATGGCATATCTCGAGAAGCTTCGCGATGTCATTCAGGTCGCTCAACTCCTGCACGACCGCGGGCCCCAGCGTCGCGGTCCAGCGGTCCCTGATGACCTGGCGCAGGACCTCGAAGTCGTCCATCTCGGGAAGACTCGTTCCGACGGGCGCGATGGCATCGATCATGCCGAGAAATTCCACGGTCTCGTCCGCGCCGATCAGTTGGTACGCCATCTCGTACGCGATGACGGCGCCGAGCGACCAACCGGCGAGACGGTACGGCCCTTTCGGCTGTACCCGGCGCATGGCTTCGATCTGATCCGCCGCGATCTGCTCCAGCGATTCCAGATGCCAGATGCCCAGGCATTGCAGACCCCATGCGCGAAAGTGTTCCGGCAGCAACCTCGCCAAGGGTAGATAGGGCAGTACATCGCCGCTCACCTCGTGCACGAAGAATATCGTCGGGCAACTACCTTCACGCGACTGGCCCTCACGCGGCTGGCCTTCGCGCAGCAGTATCGGGTTGGGCACCAGGTTCTGGTCCAGGCCCATCTCCAGGCATTCCGCCAGCGATCTCAGCGTCGGATGTTTGAATACCGTCGCCAGCGAGGCCATCAGCCCCAGCTGTTGCAGGCGCGCGATCAGCTTCGCGGTCAGCATCGAATGACCGCCCAGATCGAAGAAGTTGTCGTCGCGACTCACGCGCCCGACGTTGAGCAGTTCCTGCCAGATCGCAGCCAGCGCTCGTTCGAACTCGCCCACGGGTTCTTCATGGGGCCGCGCCGACGGCTCCACCACCGCGAGCCGCTGCAGGGCATCCCGATCCACCTTGCCGTTCGGCGTCAACGGAATGTTTTCCAGCCGCACGTATGCGGCTGGAATCATGTACTCCGGCAGGCTGGCGCGCAGATGAGCCCGCAACGCATCGCCGCCCGGTGACTCATCGTGACTCGTGAAATAGGCCACGAGCCGCTTCTCGCCTGCGGCGTCCTCGCGCGTGAGCACCACAGCCTCGCGCACGAGCTCATGACGCGAGAGGCATCCCTCGACCTCGCCGAGCTCGATGCGGAAGCCGCGTATCTTCACCTGATGATCGTTGCGCCCGAGGAACTCGAGTGTTCCATCGGCCCGCCAGCGCGCGAGATCGCCGGTCTTGTACATGCGCGTGCCCGGATTGAAGGGATCGGCGAGGAAACGCTCGGCAGTCAGGTCGGGCCGCTTCAAGTAGCCCCGTGCGACGCCCGCACCGCCGATGAACAACTCGCCGATGACGCCGATCGGCACGGGCTGTCGCGCGGCATCCAGGATATAGATCTGGGAATTCGCGATGGGCCGCCCTATCGAGGGATGGTCCGGCCAGTCACGAGGCGGTCCGGTCAAAGTGAGCGCCGTGACCACGTGCGTCTCGGATGGACCGTAGTGATTGTGAAGCACGCAGTCGGGAAGGCGTTCGAACAACCTTCTGACGGCGGGCGTGATCTTCAGCTGCTCGCCGGTGGCCATGAGATGACGAAGATGCGCCAGCACTTCGGGTGAGTCCTGGTGCAATTCCGCGATGTGATGCAGCACGGTCACCGGCACGATCGCCTTGTCGATGGCATGCGCATTCATGAAACGCACGAGCGCCGCCGGGTCGTAGCGGATTTCCTGCGCAGGAATCACCACCGCGCCGCCGCACCCCCATGCCGCGAAAAACTCGTGAAAACTGGCATCGAAACTCAACGACGCGAACTGCAGCACGTGTGCGGCCGGCGGCAATGTTTCCAGGTGCCAATGCATGAGATTCGCCAGCGCGCCATGCGAAAGCTCCACGGCCTTGGGCCGGCCCGTCGAGCCCGAGGTGTAGATGACGTAGCCCAGGTGCTCCGCGTTAAGACCGATATCTCCAACGGCCAGGCCGGATGCATCCTGCTGCTCGATCGACGGCCACTCTTCGTCCAGCAGCAACACGCTCGATGCGGTCTCTCCCAGCGCTGGCAACGTGGCCCGCTGTGCGAGGACCACGCCGGGCGCCGCATCGCTCAGCATGTATTCGAGCCGTTCGCGAGGATAGGCCGGGTCCAGCGGTAGATAGGGGCTGCCTGCCTTCAGGACCGCAAGCACCGCAACCGCGACGTCCAGGCCGCGATCCAGGCAGAGCCCGACGGGCCGATCCGGTCCCGCGCCTCGCGCGCGCAGATAGTGCGCGAGCTTGTTGGCCTTGTGGTCGAGTTGCAGGTAGGTCAGCGACTGGCCTTCGTAGACCGCGGCGATGGCTCCCGGCGTACGCTTCGCCTGCTGCTCGAACAACTCATGCGACAGCGTGGGTGGATATCGAGTGGCGGTGGAGTTGAACCCGGTGGTGACGCGGTGACGCTCGCTTTCGCTCAGCAGCGATACGGTGCCGATGGGTTGCGCGATGTCACGCGCCACCTGGGCAAGCACTGCGGCGAAGCTGTCGACCCATCGCTCGATCGTGCTCCGGTCGAACAGGTCGGTTGCAAAGCTGAACGTTCCGGCGATCCCGTTCTGCGTTTCGTTCAACGTGACCGTCAGATCGAACTTTTCAGTGGTGCTGCCCAACGACATCGGCGCCAGTGTCAGACCTGGCAGCTTCAACTCGCTGCGCGGCATGTTCTGCAGCACCAGCATGACCTGAAACACGGGGCTGCGGCTCAGCGTGCGCGGCGGGTTGAGCGCCTCGACGACTTTCTCGAACGGCACGTCCTGGTTGTCGTGAGCCGCGAGCATTTCCGCCTTGATCTGCCCGAGTACCGAGCCGACGGTCGCGTCGTCGCTCAACCTGGTTCGCAGCGCGAGCGTGTTCACGAAGAATCCGATCAGCGGTTCGATCTCCGTGCGCTGCCGGTTGGCCACCGGCACACCGATGACGATGTCGCGGCCGGCGCCGAGTCGCGAAAGCAGGATGGCGAACGCGGTATGCAGGATGACGAACATCGTCGTCCCCTGCTGGTTAGCCAGTGTTTTCAGCTCAGACGTGAGCTCGCTCGAAAGGACGACGCTGACACTGTCGCCCCGGAAACTTTGCACGGCCGGCCGCGGCCTGTCGGTCGGCAACTCGAGCATCGAGGGCGCACCGCTCAAATTCCCGGTCCAGAATGCCAACTGGCGCTCCATCGCCGCGCCGCTCAGCCATTCGCGTTGCCACACCGCGTAGTCTGCATACTGAATGGACAGTGGCGGCAGCGGGTCCGCGCGCTCATCCACGAATGCCGAGTAGAGTGCGGTCAGCTCCCGGATCAGCACGCCCATGGACCACCCATCCGCGACGATGTGATGCATGGTCAGCAGCAGCACATGCTCCTCATCGGTAGTTCGAACGAGGCGCCCGCGTATCAGCGGCCCCAGGCTCAAATCGAATCGCGCGCGCGCCTCCGTGGCCGCCAGGTTCCGCAGCTGCGCGTCGCGGTCCGATGGTTCGAGCGCGGAAAGGTCGTGATCCTCCAGCGAGAATCGCGCCACCTCCGAGATCGCCTGCATCGGATTGCTGTCGAACACGACAAAGCGGGTGCGCAGCACTTCGTGCCGGCGCACGATCGCGTCGAGCGCTTCGCGCAACGCACGCCGATTCAGCTGACCTGACAGCTTCAACGCGCCCGCAACGTGATATGCCGCCCCGCCTTCCTGGCCGAGCTGATCGATGAACCACAAGCGCTGCTGTGCGTGCGAAACCTCGCAAGGACTGCGCACGGGGCGGCACGGAATGGACGAGGCCTGCACGCCAATGCCCTTCTTCTTCAGCATCAGCTCCAGGAGCCTGCGCCTGTCTACCGACTCTCCGAAACTTTGGACGGACGCTCCCATATCAATCGGCTGCCAATGGAGTGAACAGGTCGGGCCTCAGTGCCGAGAACTCGCGACCGCACAGGAAATCCGGCCGTTGCTGCTGTGTCCCTTGCGGCTTGTTGTCCACGCGGTTGTAAGTGATCAGCACCAGCACCCGATCGAACGGCAGGATGTTCGACGCGGATGCATGAACCACGTTCGGATGAAACAACAGCACTGAACCGGCGGCGCCCCGCGGCGCCGCGACACCCCGCCTTCGGATGAGGCGTGCGACTCCTTCCTTCGAAATCGAATATTTCAGGTCGGCAGTCAGGTTGGAGATCCACGACGGGCTTTCGCGATAACTGCCGAGCGCCGTTTCATCGGCATCGACGTCGATGACGTTTTCCTTGTGCGAGCCGGGAATGAGATACAGGGGTCCGTTGAATTCCGTGACTTCATCCAGGTAGACAGCGGCCGTGATGAGCTGCGGCTTCGGCACACCGTCTTCCTTGAGCCAGAAGATGTAGTCCTGGTGCCATTGCCAGACGTCGCCACCGAATCCCTTCTTGAAATTGATCTTGGTCTGATAGACGTACGTGTCACCGCCAATGATGCGCATGACGGGATCCAGCAGCCGCTTGTCGCGGGTTAGCCGCTGAAACAGCGCATCGGTGAGATGCGGCCCATAGACGGAACGCACGCTGACGCCGTCTTTCTCGACGACCCTGCGCGGGCTTTCCTCGGCTGCAAAAAACGGCAGCCGTTGTTTGAGGCAGGCGATTTCCTGCTCGGAGAATGCCTCGGGGATCAGGACGAAACCGTCCTGCTCGTATGACTCAACCAGATTCTGTATCGCGTCCATGTGATTGTCCCGTGTACCGAAACTTGAGGTACGTGGTTATTCGTGAATCTGCGTCAACGCCTGTCTGACTTCGTCATCGGACAAACTGGCCACGGAGATGTACACCGCGGCCGTCTCGTCCACGACGGCCCGATCGCCGCACGCGCGAGCCAACTCGTCCACGACGCCGGCAACGGTTGGATGATCGAAAAACTGTTTCAACGTCAGGCTGACCTGGAAGACATCCCTGACGCGCGCCGCGAACTGCACCAGCAGCAGCGAATGCCCGCCGATGGCAAAGAAGTTGTCGTGGACACCGACCACGTTCACGCGCAGCAGCGAAGTCCAGATCCCGGCAATGACGGACTCGGCCGCGGTGCGCGGCGCGACGTAGGCTTCCGCCGCCACCTGGCCGGCGCCTTCCGGAGGAACCAGCGCCTTGCGATCCACCTTGCCATTTGGTGTCAGCGGCAATGCATCCAGCGTCACGAACATCGACGGCAACATGAAATCCGGCAGGCGCTGGCGCAGGAAGTCGCGCAGCTCCCTGGCGCTCACGTCGTGATTCAAGGTCATGTAGGCGACCAGCCGCTTCTCACCGGGATGATCCGCGCGCACCGTGACCACCGCTTCGCGCACATGCTCGTGCCTTGCGAGCTGCGTTTCGATCTCCTCCAGCTCGATGCGATGCCCGCGAATCTTGACCTGGTTGTCCGCACGCCCCAGGTACTCGATGACACCATCCGCCCGCCAGCGACCCAGGTCGCCTGTCTTGTACAAGCGAGCCTGCCCGTCCGTGGCGAACGGATCGCGCACGAAACGTTCCGCGGTGAGCTCGGGCCGATTCAGATAGCCGCGGGCGACGCCCACTCCGCCGATATGAATTTCTCCTCGCACGCCGATCGGAACCGGCTGCAAGGACTCATCGAGGATATAGATGCGCATGCCCGGAATCGGCCGGCCGATGGGCGGCGCCTCGGCGTCTTCCGGATTGCAGGCATACGACGTGACGCACACCGTGGCCTCGGTCGGACCGTATCCATTGAAGAACAGGCGGCCAGGCGCCCATTGTCTTGCCAACGCCTGCGACAATGCCTCACCACCCGCCATGATCGTCCGCAACGCGTCCAGCCCCTGCGTCGAGGGAATTGCCGCCAGCGCAATCGGCGCGAGCACGACGTGAGTGATCTCGTGCGTTCGCAGCGTATTCAACAGGGGCTCACCGGGCGCCCTGGCCTCGGCCGTCGGTAGATAGAACGACGCGCCCGAGCACAGCGCCACCACCCACTCCAGCGTGAACGCATCGAAGTTGAACGAGAAGAACTGCAGCATCCTGCTGCCCGGGCGAACGCCGAGCGCGTCGATCTGCGTCCTTGCCAGGTTGCACAGCCCCGCGTGCTCGACCAGCACACCTTTGGGCTCGCCCGTGGACCCTGATGTATAGATCACGTTCGCAAGATGTTTCGCGGTCACGCCGGTAACCGCCGCATCCGGATTGCTGTCGTCCTCTTTCCCGATCTCGGGCCAGTCCGTATCGAGTGCGATTCGCAGCCCGGCGAACTGCGGTACCCTGGCACCCAGCGACGTCTGCGTCAGCAGCACGCGCGGCGTGGCGTCCGCCAGCATGTATTCGAGCCGTTCCTTCGGATAATCGAGGCCGAGCGGCACGTACGCGCCACCCGCCTTCAATACGCCCAGCAGCCCGATGATCATCTCCGGACCGCGCTCGACGCAGAGACCGACTCGCTCATCGGGACCCACGCCATGCCGACGCAGGAAATGTGCGAGCTGATTCGCCTTCCGGTTGAGCTCCCGATACGTCACCCGTTCGCCTTCGTACACGAGCGCTATCGACTCCGGTGTCTTCAGGACCTGCGCTTCGAACATCTCGTGGATGATGCTTTCGCGCGCCGACGGTGCGGCGCTGGCGCTGAATTCGCCGACGATCCGCTGGCGTTCGCTGTCAGGGAGGATGTTCAGCGCCAGCGCGGAGCTCTGTGGCGTTCGTTCCAGCGCCTGCACGAGCGAGGCCACCGCGGCATGCAGGTAGCCCACCACGCGCTCGGGATCCACCCGCCGGTCTGTATGCGAGACGAGCTCGAAGCGGTCGCCGAAGTCCGTCACCGAGATGCCGAATGGATAGTTGCTCCGTTCCTCGAATGCGAGCCGCCGGATTCCGAATGTCGTTGCGTCCTCTTGCGAGCCGCTCTCCTTCGAGGCGGAACGATTCACGCTATGGCGATAGTTGAGCACGGCACTGAAGAGAGGCGCCTCGCCGCCGACGCCGCTGCAACGCTGCGCGACCGCCAACGGCGCCTGTTCGTGCCGGAGCAACTCCACGATCTCGCGCTGAACCTGCTGGACGAGCTGCTCCGCGCTTTGCTCTTTCAGCCTGACGCGCAACGGCAGCGTGTTGATGAACATGCCCATCGAGCGATCGACGTCTGCGGACCCGCGCATGCGCCCTAACAACACACTGCCGAATACGACGTCGTCCCGACCGCTGGTTCGGGCCACCACCATGGCCCAGGCGGCGTGAAACAACGTCGCCGCGCTCACCCCCAGAACTCGCGCCCGGCCGCGCACGAGACGCTCCAGGTCATCCTCGAGGAATACACGCGCCTCTTCGATCGCTGCGCCGTCGCCATGTACATTCAACAAACCGAAGGGTGTGGTAGGTCCTTCGATGTCGCCGAGCTTGCTGCGGAAGAAAGCCTCCGCCGCGGCCTTGTACTCGTGCGCCGATGCCCGCCAGACAAAATCACGGTAGGCCGCCGAGGCTGGCAATCCTTCTGGACGACCCGCCAGGTGGGCCATCAATTCCTTGAACAGGATTTCCTGGCCGACGTGATCGTTGATCAGATGGTGCTGCAACAGCAGCGCATACCAGCGTACGCCATCCGCGGCGCGCGCAATCTGCACGCGAACCAGCGGTGCGCGGCGCACGTCCATCCAGAGCCGTTGCGGCGCCATGCGCGCACGCAATTCATCGAGCCCGCCTGCGGGCTGCTCCGGTATCACTTCTTCCACGTGCAACGGTGCATGGCGATACACCACCTGCACGGGCTGCGGCAGGCCATCCCACAAGACTGCGCTGCGCAGGATGTCGTGCCGATCGATGACGGACTGCAGCCCGCCGAGCAACGCGTCCAGCTCGGCGCGCGATCGCACCTCCAGCAGCATCGACAGGATATAGGCGTCGCCCTGCTCGCTCATCAGGTGATGGAAAAGGATGCCCTCCTGCAACGGCGCCAGTGGATAGACGTCCTGCACGTTGCCCGCGCCTCCCGGGACTGCGCGTACGACGCGCAGAAGGTGCTCCTCGCTCAACTGCACCAGCGGCAGCATTTCCGGCCTGATCTCCGTGCAGCCCGCGGGTATCAGGTTGGCCGGCGCAGCGGCTTGATCGGCTGGCTCGCGCGTGAGTGCGGCCGCCAGTTCGTCGAGCTTCGGATTCTCGAAGACACGAAGCACTTCCGTGAGGAGCCCGAACCGGCGCAACCTCTCGATCATCCGTACCGTCAACAATGAATGTCCGCCGAGCTCGAAGAAGTTGTCGGAGCGGCCGACACGCTCGACCCCGAGCAGCTCCTGCCAGATACCGGCGAGAATCTCTTCGACCTCGCCGCGCGGCGCCTCGTAGTCACTCACGGCATAGGCTTCCCGGTCGGGTGCCGGCAATGCGTTCCGTTGTAGTTTGCCGTTCGGGCTGAGAGGGAATTGCTGCAGCGTGACGAACGCGCCTGGAATCATGTATTCCGGCAGCGAGACCTTGAGATGCGCGCGCAGTGCTTCGACATCCACCGTTCCCTGCACGCCATCCTGATCGCGCGGCACGATGTAAGCGACCAATCGCTTTTCTCCCGCGCCCTCGCCGCGGGCAACTACCGCCACTTCCTTCACCGCGGAATGCCGCGCGAGCTGGGACTCGATCTCTCCGAGCTCGACGCGGAAGCCCCGGATCTTCACCTGGTGATCGTTGCGGCCCAGATATTCGACGACACCATCGCCGCGCCATCGCGCCAGGTCCCCGGTCCTGTACATGCGGGCTTGCGGATCGGCCGAGAACGGATCGGACACGAATCGTTCATTCGTGAGCTCGGCGCGATTCAGGTAGCCGCGTCCAACGCCGACGCCCGCGATGTAGAGCTCGCCTGCAACACCCATCGGCGCTATGCGTCCGTGGCGATCCAATACATGGATGCGGATGTTTGCGATCGGGCGGCCGATGGGAACGCGCGATGACCGGTCGTCCGGCTGACATTCCCAGGCGGTGACATCCACCGCGGCTTCCGTGGGGCCATAAAGATTCGACAGGCGCGCCTTCGGCAGGTGTCTGAAGAAGGCTTCCTGCAAGGAGGCTGGCAGCTCCTCGCCGCTGCACACCACGTGATGGATGCCACGACATTCACCAGGCCGCAGCGAATCCAGGAAGTGCGGCAACATCGCTGGCACGAAGTGAAGTCTCGTGACCCCGGTTTCCTCGATGAGCTCACGCAGGTAGGCAGGATCCTTGTGTCCTTCGGGACGCGCTATCACCAGGCGTGCGCCGGTCATCAGCGTCCAGAAGAATTCCCAGACGGAGACATCGAAACTGAAGG
This sequence comes from Steroidobacteraceae bacterium, assembly GCA_035765415.1. Classification (GTDB taxonomy): domain Bacteria; phylum Pseudomonadota; class Gammaproteobacteria; order Steroidobacterales; family Steroidobacteraceae; genus CADEED01. The sequence continues at coordinate 43,614 of DASTXR010000101.1, forward strand.
GCGTCTTCTGGAGCACGCAATCGCTGGAATCGAGTTGATAGGCCTCCTGCATCCACTGCAGGCGATTCGCGACTCCGCGATGCTCGTTCATCGCTCCCTTGGGCCGCCCCGTGGAGCCCGAGGTGTAGATGACGTACGAAAGATGCCGGGAGTGCAGTCCCAGTGACCGGGCGTCGAGATCGGCAGTCGACTCGCGGGCGATCGAGGCCCAGTTGGAGTCGAGCGCAATCACCTCGGAGCCCGCGGCCGGCACGCGGCCTCTCAAATGCTCCTGGATGAGCAGCAGCCTGGGCGCCGCATCTTCGAGCACATGTGCGAGACGCTCGGTGGGATAACCTGGATCCAGCGGAACATACGCACCACCGGCTTTCAGTATTCCGAGCAGGCCGATCACCATCTCGAAACCGCGATCCGCGCAGATTCCGACCAGCTGATCCGGCCCGATGCCGCGCGCGATGAGGCGCCTCGCTAGCTGGTTGGCCTTCGCATTGAGTTGCGAATAGGTGAGAGATCGTCCCTCGTACATCAGCGCCACGGCGGCAGGCGTGCGCCGCACCTGCTCTTCGAACAACTCGTGAACGAGCCGCGATGGATACTCGGTGTGCGTCCGGTTGAACTGCTCCTGAATCTGATGCCGCTCGCTCTCGGGCAGAATCGCCAGCGCCACGGCCGGCGTTTCCGGCGCCTGCTCGAGGGCATCGACCAATGAACTGGCGGCAGTGCGGAGGTAGTCGAGCATTCGCTGTGGAGCGATGCTGGCAACACATTCCATCTTGAGCGCGAATGTCTCGCCGAGATCGTCCACCGACAGCGTGAACGGGTAATGCGTGCGGCCGACGCTGGCCACCATGGACACACCGGCGGCGCCGCTCGATGCGGTGGCGCTGCTGCCGGCAGCGCGCCGGAAGTTCAGCAGCGAATTGAACAGCGGCGTCGATACGGCGGCGCCGCTGCATCGCTGGGCAACCGCCAGCGAAGTCTGATCATGCTGCAGTAGTTCGGCGAGCTCGCGGTGTGTCTGCTCGACCAGCTCCCGGGCGCCCAGGTCCTGCAGCCGCAGGCGCAGCGGCAATGTGTTGATCGCCATGCCCAGCATGCGCGTGCTTTCGGAGCCGGCTGGCGCGTCGAGCAGCACAGTTCCATACACCACGTCGTCACGGCCGCTGGTGATCCCGACGACCAGCGCCCAGATCGAATGAAACAACGTGGCCGTGCTCGTTCCCATGCGACGTGCGAGCGCACGCAGGCGCATCGACAACGCGGAGTCGAGACTGTCGCGAGCTTCGTCGAGGCGCGCTCCGTCTCCGTGAACATCGACCAGCCCGAACATCGCTGTCGGCTCGTCGATGTCGCCGAGCTTGGCACGAAAGAATTTCTCGGCATCCGCGGCACGGGCGCGGCTCAGCGCATGAAACACGTAGTTCCGATACGGCGTCGAGCTTGCGACCTGCGCTGCGCGCCCCTCGAGGCGGTCGGTCAGTTCGGCAAACATCGACTGCAGGGATTGATTGTCGAGCACGAGATGATGGGTCTGCAGCAACGCATGCCACTGGCTGCCGTCGGAATCCGGCACGATACACAGCCGCATGAGCGGCGCCGCGCTCAGATCCAGCCGTTGCTTGCCCGATGACGCGAGATCCCGAAGCTGCCCGGCGGCATTGCCATGCGGATCCAGCGGCAACTCCTGCACGGGCAGCGAGGCCGATCGCGTGACCACCTGCACAGGCCGCGGCAGCCCTTCCCACAGCACCGCGGTGCGCAGCACGTCGTGAGCCGCGATCATTTCCTGCAGCGTCGCGATGAGCTGCGCGAGCCGTTCGCGAGAATCCACGGAAAGCACGATGGAACGCACGTAGGCGTCGCCGCCCTGCTGATTCAGCAGGTGATGGAACAACAGGCCTTCCTGCAGCGGAGCGAGTGGATAGATGTCCTGCACATTCGCGGCGCCGCCCGGAATCCGACTGACGACCAGGTCGATGTGCTGCTGCGTGAGCTCGACGAGCGTCAGCATCGCAGGGTCGATGGCCTGGCAGCGTTGCGGAATCAGATTGGGTGGTGCCTGCAGGGTCTGCACGGTCTTTGTCTGAACGGCGGTCGCGAGCTCCGCGAGATTCCTGCTGGAAAACACGTCGCGCATGGTTGCCGAGATGTTTGCCTCGCGCAGCCGGTGGGCCATCTGCACGGCCAGCAGCGAATGACCGCCCAGCTCGAAGAAGTTGTCGCGCCGGCCCACGCGGTCGATACGCAGCAGCGCCTGCCAGACAGCCGCGAGCGCGGTTTCCGTTTCACCCTGGGGCGGTTCCCACTGCTGCGTCTGCAACACCGACACATCCGGCGCGGGCAAGGATTTGCGATCGAGCTTGCCGTTGCTCGTGAGTGGCAGGCGGTCCAGTCTCACGTACGCCGCCGGCAGCATGTACTCCGGAAGCTTCGCTTTCAGGTGCGCGCGGAGCTCGTCGATGCCTGGGTCGTTTTCATTCGCGCGGTAGTAGGCCACCAGGCGCCTGTCGCCGGGTACGTCTTCGCGCACCACGACCGCAACCTCGCTCACGCCCTCGTGAGCGCTCAGCTGCGCTTCGATCTCACCCAGCTCGATGCGAAAGCCACGCAGCTTCACCTGGCTGTCGGTACGCCCGAGAAAATCTATGCTCCCATCCGCGAGCCAGCGCCCCAGGTCACCCGTCCGATACATGCGCGCATCAGCGTCGGCGCTGAAGGGATCCTGCACGAATCGCTCTGCCGTCAATTCCGGCCGCTCGAGATAACCCCTGGCCACACCGGCGCCGGCGATGAAGATTTCTCCCTGAACTCCCGTGGGAACAGGTTTCCGCCGCGCATCCAGGATGTAGATCCGCGTGTTTGCCAGCGGCGCACCGATCGACTGGGTCGAGCCATCGTCCGGATTCACGCGCGTGATCTGACGCGCCGTGGACCAGATGGTGCACTCGGTGGGCCCGTACAGATTCCACAGTTCACGCACCAGGGGCCTGATCCGGCCGGCGAGCTCGGTAGCTAGCGCTTCGCCGCCGCACAACGCACGAAGCTGCGGACGACCTGACCAGCCGCTGTCGAGCAGCGCCCGCCACGTCACCGGCGTGGCCTGAAGCACGTTCACGGCAAATCGATCCAGCGCTTCGCCAAGGACCCTGGAATCCAGGCTCGCTTCGCGGTCCGCGAGCACAAGCCGCGCACCGCTGATGAGCGGCAGATATATCTCGAGCGCGGCGATATCGAAGCTCAGGGTTGTCAGGCCCAGCACGCAGTCGGTGGACTGAATGTCCAGGTGCAATTGCATGGACCGCAGGAAGCTCACCACACCCGCGTGGGTCACCATCACGCCCTTGGGTTTCCCCGTGGAGCCCGAAGTGAACAGCACGTACGCGAGATTCGAGTGAGATGTCCCGTTGGCAGTCACAGGCGCGGATTCCAGTGCGGCGATTTCGTCGCACTGCGCATCGAGCGCGACGATCGTGGCGCAATCGCGCGGCCATTCGATGTCGAGACGCGCTTGCGTCAACACGATTGATGGCGCGGCATCCTCGAGCACTGCGGCCAGGCGTGCCGGCGGCCAGTTCGCGTCCAGCGGCAGGTATGCGCCGCCGGCCTTCAGAATCCCGAGCAGCGCGACGACCATTTCGGCACCGCGCTCTATGCACAGGCCTACCAGCCGGTCAGGTCCAATCCCCCGGGCACGCAGGTAACCCGCCAGCCGATTGGCTGCGTCGTTCAATTGCGCATAAGTCAGTTGCCGATCGCTGGTGACCAGCGCGACGGCACCGGGAGTCCTGTCGACCTGTTGCTCGAACAGCTCATGGATCAAAGCGTCTTGCGGGAATTCCCGGTAGTTAGCGTTGAAGCCCGCGAGGATCCGTTCGTGTTCGCTCCGCTGCAGCAGCGGCACATCCATGACGGACTGCTCGGCGTCCTGCACGACTGCTTCCAGCAATGTCTTGTAATGCGCAATCCACCGCTCGATCGTGCTGTCGTCGAACAGGGCCGTCGCGTAGTTGATGCCGCCCGAGATTTCCTCGCCGAGCTCCTGGAGCGCCAACGTCACGTCGAACTGCGCGCTGCTGCCGGGAAGCCGTTCGGGCACCAGCCTCACGCCTGGCAGCGCGAACTCGCTGTGCGGCGCGTTCTGGAACGAAAACATCACCTGTATCAGCGCGCCGTGACTCATGGTGCGCGGTGGCTGAACGGCCTCGACGATCTGCTCGAAAGGCACCTCCTGATGCGCATATCCCGCGAGCGTCGCTTCCCGGACCCGCCGTAACAGCTCGCTCACCCGAAGCTCATCGGCCACTTGCACGCGCAGCGGCAGCGTATTGACGAAGAATCCGATCAGGCCCTCGACTTCCGGCCGCTGCCGATTGGCCACGGGCGTGCCGATGACGATGTCACGCTGATGAGACAGCCGCGCGAGCAGGATTGCCCACGCCGTAAAGAGCGTCATGTGCAACGTGACGCCGACGCGCCGGGAAAACTCTGCGACTCGCCGCGTCAATTCCGATCCCAGGGAGAACCGGATGCTGGCTCCCTTGAGACTCTGCACCGCAGGCCGCGGCCGGTCGGTCGGCAACTCCAGCAGTGCGGGTGCGCCCTGCAAGTGTCGCTTCCAGTAATCGAGCTGCTTCTGCAGCACTTCACCCGTGAGCCACTGCCGCTGCCACTGCGCATAGTCGGCGTACTGAGTACGAAGCGCGGGCAGCGAGTCGGCCCGGCCTTCGCGATGTGCCGCGTAGAATTCGCCCAGTTCCCGGATCAACACGCCGATGGACCAGCCATCGGAGACGATGTGATGCATCGTGAACAGCAGGATGTATTCAGCATCGGCGAGCTTGAACAGGCGGCCGCGGATGAGCGGACCCTCGCCAAGATCGAATGCGCCATCGGCTTCCTGCCGCATGAGGCGAGGAATCTCGAGGTCCTGCTTCACCATGCCACGAAGGTCGGTCGTCGACAGTGCGAACCTGGCCTCAGGTCTGATCACTTGTGTCGCCCGGCCGTCTGCATTTCGCAAGACAGTGCGCAACACTTCATGCCGGCGCAAAATTGCGTCCAGCGAGGCCTGCAACGCTTCGATGTCCAGCGATCCGATCAACCTGACGGCACCCGCCAGGTGATAGGCCGCGCCGGCGCCTCCAAACTGTTCGATGAACCACAGTCGCTGTTGAGCCAGTGACAATGGCAACGGTCCGCTGCGATCCGCACGCTCGATCGGCAGCGTGGTGACGGAGGTCGCATTCGACAGCAACTGCGCCAGCGCGTAAATCGTCGGGTGATCGAAGATGTCTTCCAGCGTGAGCTGACGATCCAGCATCTTGCGCACGCGCGCGATGAGTCGCAGGGTCAGCAACGAGTGGCCACCGAGGTCGAAGAAGTTGTCGCGGCGGCCGACTCTTTCGACGTTCAGCAGCTCCTTCCAGATGTTGGCCAGTGTCGCTTCGATTTCTCCCTGCGGCGCTTCGTATTCCTGGGTAGATAGCGCGCTCATGTCCGGCGCCGGCAGCGCCTTGCGATCGAGCTTGCCGTTGGCGGTGAGTGGCAGTCGTTCCAGCTTCACGAATGCCGCAGGCCACATGTATTCCGGCAGCTTCTCTTTCAGATGCGCGCGCAGCTTTTCTGTTTCAACGCTCGGCGCTGCGCTGTAGTAGGCCACCAGGCGCTTGTCGCCGGGCGCATCCTCGCGCGCGATCACGGCGACTTCCTGGACGCCTTCATGAGATCGAAGCTGCGCCTCGATCTCGCCCAGCTCGATGCGGAAGCCGCGGATCTTCACCTGGTGATCGTTGCGGCCGAGGAACTCCACGTTCCCGTCGGCGCGCCAGCGACCCAGATCCCCCGTTCGATACATCCTCGCGGACTCATCGGTGCTGAACGGATCCTTGACGAATCGCTCGGCGGGCAGATCCAACCGGTTGAGGTAACCGCGCGCCACCCCGGCGCCACCGATGTAAATCTCTCCGGTCACGCCGATCCCGACCGGACGACGACGGTTGTCGAGGATATAAAGCTTCGCGTTCGATATCGGCCGGCCGATGGGCACCACACCCGTGGGTGGCGTCTCTATTTCATACACCACGCAGCCGACCGTGGCCTCGGTCGGTCCGTAGTGATTGAACACTCGTGACCCAGGCGCGCTCTTCATCCAGTGCTCGATGCTCTGTGGAGAGAGGGACTCACCACCAAGCACCAGCGTGCGCACGCGTCCTGTCAGTTGTTCGGGCAACGCCTGCTGCAGGGCTGCAAAGTGCGACGGCGTCATCTTCAGCGGCGCGATGTTCCAGCCACTGAGCAACGTCCGCGACAGCGCCTGCAAGTCCTGTCCATCACAAAGATGCAGCGGCTTGCCGCAAATCAGCGGTGGATAGAACCCGGTCAGCGCCAGGTCAAAACTCAGCGAGGTGCTGATCAGCGATCCTGAGCCGGCAGCAACATCGAACCTGTCCGCCGCATACACCGCGTAGTTGACGATGTTGCGGTGTTCGACCATCACG
>DASTXR010000102.1:0-50251 GCA_035765415.1 Steroidobacteraceae bacterium
CTCGACGCTCAACGTCTCGAACTGCATCGTCGACAACGCGGGCAAGTTCCTGCGCCAGAACGGCGGCACCACGTTCCGGGTTGTGGTCAACGTGGATCGTTGCCGCATCTCGAACATGGGCGAGGGCATCTTCCGCACGGACAGCTCGAGCAGCACGGCACGGCTGACCAACAGCCAGCTGCGCAACTCGGGTTCGCTGTGCATCGGCCCGTGGTCCAGCTGCACGCAGTCTGGTAACACGACCTTCTGATTCGGGGGGACGAGACGTGCCGGGGGTGGAACCACCCCCGGCATTTCATGTCAGGAGGAAATCGTGGCAGTGGAGACGAGGTCTTTGCAGCGGATGAACATGCGCGGTGTGATCGTGCCGGCGCTGCTGGTGTTCGCGGCGGTCGTTTGGTGGGCGGGTCGCAATGGTGGCGAGCCATCGGTCGAATCCCCGGCCGCGAACCCCGTATCGCCGCCGGCGACGCAAAGCCAATGGCCCGCAGGGTCTCGCGCGGGCGATCGTGAGGATGACGCGACCCGCTCGCAGACCACTGACAATGGCGCGACCGAAGACAGCCTCGGCACCTACGCCGACGGCAAGTATCGGTTCCTGTTCGGCGACTCGGATCAGTCACCCGAAGATGCCGCGAAGCTGCGCTCGGCGCTGGTGGCGCGCGAGAAGATCGCGGTGGCGATCAACACGGCCAAACAATCGAGCGATCCCGCGGAGAAGGAAGCCATCCCCGGCTACCTCGCCGAGCTGGCAGCGTTCGACCAGAAGATAGGCACGCTGCTTCGGCCGGGTGATCTCGCGACCTTCGAAATTCTCAAGGATTCGGATGTCGAGCAGTTCCAGCTCGAAGACTATGCCGGCGGCGTCAGCGCGGTTGCACCGCTCAGCGACGCCGACCGCAAGTCGATCCTCTACACCAAGCTGGTGCACCGTCATCGCTTCCGCCAGGTGCTGGCCGAATCCCGGCTGATGAGCGGGGAATTGACTGCCGGCGAACGACAGATTGCGTTCACCGAAGTGAGCCGCGCACTCAAGGCGTCACGCGACAACTATCTTCAGGAAGTCCGCCAGTATCTGTACAACGAGGAGCAGTTCATCCTGCTCAGCAACTACGAGAACAGCGAATACGCGGCCGAGCTCGAGAAACTGCGCGGCATCGCCAACGGCGAATGAAGCCGCTTCAGACGATGCCGGGAATGAAGCGCCACTTCACCCGCGCCATGTATTCCGCATAACCGTTGTTCGCGAGCAGCAGATGCCTCTCTTCAGTGATGGCGCGCAGCGCGTAGATCGCGGTCCATCCGCACAACGCGAGCAGCGCATAACCGGCGGCGCGCGCGTTGCCGCTGGCGAACACGGCATACAGATTGGGGAGCGCGCCGATCCACCAGGCGAGGTTCTTGGCCGTGTAGGCCGGGTGTCGCACGAACGCGTAGGGCCCGTGACCGATGATGCCGCGATTGGTGAGATTGCTGGCCTTGAAGCCCAGCGCAACGGAAGCCCAGGAGTAGATAGCCAGCGCGGTCAGCAGCGCGATGTTGGCGGCATAGTGGACCGCGGTATTGTTGAAGTGCGGGAAGTCGCTGCTCTGCCATTCGAGGAAGCGGCTGGTGAAGTCGTTGAACGGCGGATAACAGGCGAGGCAGATGAACCAGCCGAAGAACGTGGGATCCACCGAGCGGATGCGGTTGTTGAGCGCGGGAACTTCGATGATGTAGCCCAGCGTGAACAGCAGCGTGTCGACGAAGAGGATGAGCTGGAAACATGCCCAGAAGAGCCAGGTGTCGAACAATTCGCGTCCCGACACGCCTTCGTTGACGCCGTCGAGGAGCTGAACCACGGAGTTGGCCGCGTCGGCGATGTGGTTCAGGCACCAGTTGATCATCAGCGGCGCGAAGAAGAACTTGAGCAGCAGCGCAAGCCCCGCCTGCTTGGCGGCGGGCGACAGCCCCGCCTTCAGTGGCAGGCGCCAGCCATGTTTTTCCTGCAGCGCGCGTCGCGCCGGCGACTGCGGCCTGCCCATGCGGGCCACGCTGAAGCGCAGGCCGCGCAGGAACACGAACGCCTTGGAGTGAAGCCAGGGATAACGCGCGTAGAAAGGAACGAGCACCACGGCGTACAACGCGATCAGGAACAGGAACAGCGTGTGCACCGTGAGTACGGCATCGATCTCGAACATGCCGAACTGCCATTGGCCTTGCAGCATGCCGCGGTGAAAACCGCTCAGGTCGGAGATGACCCAGTACGAAAGGCCTATGAACCCGAGCGTGGAGAAGTAGTTGGCGGCAAACCGCCGTTTGAGTATTGCGGAGGGCATGTCATGGTTATTGGCTGACTCGCGCAATCTTGCCATTTATTTGCCGTACGAGGCGCACGATTCTCTCGCCCACCAGGACGAGATCACCGCTGCGTTCGTCGACCCACATGCTGTTGAAGTGACGCACGGTGTGCGTGGGGACTGTTTCCCACGCGCGGCCGGAATCGCGCGAGCGCAGCAGGGCGCCCTGGCCTCCCACGAGCAGCAGGTTGCCCGTGCGCGGCTCTAACATCCCTTTGCGCAGCACGCCGTCGGTGCCGCTCGGCACGACGCGCCACGTGAGGCCATCGTCCTGCGAGCGCAGGATCGCGCCGTGTGCGCCGTAACACAGCAGCGCGCCGGTGCGCGGATCGCGCATCAGGCGGCGAAGCTCCTGAGTGCTGCCGGTGGGCACACTGCTCCATGAGATGCCGAGATCCGTGGAACGCAACAGCGTGCCGTTCGCGCCAGCGAAGAAGAGCGTGCCGGTGGCTTCGTTGGCGAAGCTTCCGAAAAGATCCTGTTTGGTGCCCGTGTCGACGGTGGTCCACGTGCGCGCGCCATCGATGCTGCGAACGGCTGTGCCGGCCTGGCCGCCGACCAGCATCACGCCCGCGCGTTCCAGCGCCGTGCCATGCCAGAAGGGCCACTGTCCCTCCGCCGTGGGAATGTTGCTCACCTGCCAGTTCACGCCGTCGTCGCGCGACACCCGCATCTCGCCGCGCGCTTCGACCGCGACGAGAATTTTCTGGCGCGGGTCGACCAGCACCCACGGAAATGCGCGTTCGGCTTCGATGGGCGTGGAGTGGCGCACATCCCATGCGAGGCCGTCGGCGCTCGCGCGGAGGATCGCACCCGGCGGACCAACCGCGACCAGCGCATCGCCGGAAGGCGCCACGGTCAGTCCGCGCAGGTCAGGCGGTGTGTTGGGATTCGGGTAGTCCACATCCAGCAAACGCCAGTCCGCGCCGCCGTCCGTCGAGCGGATGATGCTGCCGAGCTTGCCGGTTGCGATCAGCGCGTTTCCTCGTGGCGCTGCGACGATTTCGCGCATCGACTGTTCCACCGCGCCGCGATCGTAGCTCCACTTCGCTCCCGAATCCGCCGAGCTCAGGACCATGCCGCCGGTGCCGAAGGCGATCAGGCGATTTCGCGTGACGTCGTTGATGAATCCGCGTACATCGCCGCGGACGTCCGCGGAGGCACGGTTCCAGGTGGCGCCGCCGTCGGTGGAACGCGCCAGTGTGCCACCCTGGCCGATAGCCAGCAGCGACGCGCTGCGTGCGTCGAACCGGACCGCGGAAAGAAAATTTCTCTGACCGTCCTGCGTTATTTCGCTGCCTTGCCAGCTCTTGCCGCCATCCGCCGAACGCAGGATGTCGCCATTGTGGCCCGTCATGACGATCGCGCCGCGCACCGGATCGAAAGCACTGTCCGTGAAATACGCCTTGGTGCTGGACTGCATGAGGTCCCAGCTCTTCGCATCGTCTTCGGAAGTCAGGAATCGCCCGAGTGCGCTGGTGGCGAGCAGTAGTTTGCCGAAGCGATGGAACGCCGTGACCGGCGTCGCCGGCTCCGGCATCGCCAGCGCGGTGATGTGCCACGAGACGCCGGCGTCGTTCGAAAAGCCGACCATGCCCTCATCGCCACCGATGAGGATGAGCCGGGTATGCGGATCGACGAACAAAGCCTGAAACCCGACCTTGAGCTGCGAGTCGATGAGGCTCCAGTTCCTGCCGTCGTCGGTCGAGCGCAGCAAGCGTCCGTTGGTTCCCGCGGCCACCCACGTGGCGCTGCCCGGATGGTTCACGACAGCCTGCAGGTCGGTATCGCTGGTCTTGTTGTTTGCCGCCACCCAGGTCCGGCCGGCGTCCGTCGAACGCAGGATCGTGCCCTGTCTTCCAACCGCGATGAGCACATCTCCACGTTCGCTCGCGGCGGCCCGCGAGAGGTCTGCCGAGCCGGGCGTTACCGCGTGCGACCAGCGCACCCCGTCCTCCGAGCGAAGGATCGTGCCGTCACTTCCCCAGACGAGCAGCACGCGCGAACCGTCCACGAGCATGCCTCCCGTGAGATCGGGGTTGATCACCTGTGCCTGGTAGACAGGCGCGGGCGCGCGCGCCGCGGCCCCTGCCGTTACACCAGCGAACGCCAGCAATGCCAGCGCGAGCGGCGGCAGTGCCGCGCTACGCGCCATGGCCACCGGCATGCCCGGAATCGTCAGGTGTGCTCCCCGACACTGTCCTGGCCAGATCCGCGAGTTCGCCTATCAACCGGCTCATGATTTCGACGTTGCGCTGGATTCGTTCATGCTGCTCGCGCACCTGGAGCTCGCTGAACTTGTACTTCGGGTTGAGCAGCATGTTGGTAGTGGTCTGGACCACGGCCAGCGGCGTGCGCAGGTCGTGCGCCATCTTTGCGAGGGCGGCTTCCATATTCTTATATTTATCGTCCATTTCCGGCTCCGGGCCTCTGGGGAGCTCAGACGGTAACTCCCGCGACCGCGCATATCCAGCCTTGACGTCTGGAAGTTCCTGCGCGCGGCAGGAGGTGAGGGGACGCTGGCCCAATCCCGACCAGATCGATGCCGGTGATTCACCTGCAGCCCGAAAACGGCGTGCCGGCGCCCGCCCGGAGCTGCCTGGAATTCAGCGTCCTCCCCGGGGCGGTTGCCGCGTTCCGGGCCCGGTCGCTAACTACCCACGAGCGGGCGGAGGTACTGAGCGGTATAGGACTTCGGGTGCCTCGCCACTTCCTCGGGCGTGCCGGTCGCGAGAATGGTGCCGCCTCCGGCTCCGCCTTCGGGGCCGAGATCTATCAACCAGTCCGCGGTCTTGATCACGTCGAGATTGTGTTCGATGACCACCACGGTATTACCTTCATCGCGCAGCCGGTGCAGCACATCGAGCAACTGCGCCACGTCGTGGAAGTGCAGCCCGGTCGTGGGCTCATCCAATATATATAGAGTGCGGCCGGTCGCCCGCTTGGCGAGTTCCCGAGCCAGTTTGACCCGCTGGGCCTCGCCCCCCGACAGGGTGGTGGCGCTCTGCCCGAGCTGCAGATAGGACAGGCCCACGTCCATGAGAGTCTGCAGCCGCGACCCGACCCCGGGCACATTCTGGAAGAGCCGCAGCGCATCCTCGACGTTCATGTCGAGCACTTCGTGGATGTTCTTGCCTCGCCAGCGGATGTCGAGCGTTTCGCGGTTGTAACGCTTGCCCTGGCACACGTCGCAGGGCACGTACACGTCCGGCAGGAAATGCATTTCCACCTTGATGAGTCCGTCGCCCTGGCAGGCTTCGCAACGGCCGCCCTTCACGTTGAAACTGAATCGACCGGCGTCGTAACCGCGCGTGCGCGCTTCCGGCACTTCAGCGAAGAGTTCACGAAGCGGGCCGAACAACCCGGTGTACGTAGCCGGGTTCGATCGCGGTGTACGGCCAATAGGGCTCTGGTCGATGTCGATGATGCGATCGATGGCCTCGAGCCCCTTGATTTCCTCGCAGGGCGCCATGTCCATCACCGTGCCGTTCAGCTTGTGATTGGCATGCGTGAACAGCGTGTCGTTCACCAGCGTGGACTTGCCCGAGCCGGAAACGCCGGTGACGCAGGTAAACAGGCCGAGCGGAAACTCGGCGTCGACTTTCCTGAGATTGTTGCCCGTGGCGCCGACCACCTTGATGACGCGCTTCGGATCGCGCGGAGTGCGCAGGCGCGGCAACGCGATCTGCGTGCGGCCGGAGAGATATTTTCCCGTGAGTGAGTCCGGGTGCGCCTCGATCTCGGCCGGAGTTCCCTGGGCCACGATCTTGCCGCCATGTACACCAGCGCCTGGTCCGATGTCGAGCACGGCATCGGCGGCGCGTATGGCTTCCTCGTCGTGCTCGACCACCAGCACCGTGTTGCCCAGGTCGCGCAGGTGCTTGAGCGTGGCTAACAATCTTTGATTGTCGCGCTGGTGCAGGCCGATGGATGGCTCATCGAGAATGTACATGACGCCGGTGAGCCCGGAGCCGACCTGGCTCGCGAGGCGAATACGCTGTGCTTCGCCGCCCGACAGCGACTCGGCGCTGCGGTCGAGCGTGAGATAGTCGAGGCCGACGTCGACCAGGAATTTCAACCGGTCGCCGACCTCCTTGACGATCTTGTCGGCCACCTCGGCGCGCCAGCCCGCAACGTCGAGCGAGCCGAACATTTTCTTGGCGTCGCCCACGGTGAGATGCGCGATCTCCGGCAGGCTGTGCGTGCCCACGAATACATTGCGCGCCGCGCGGTTCAGCCTCGTGCCGCGGCAGTCGGGGCAGGGCTGGCTGCCGAGGTACTTGGCGAGCTCCTCGCGGACCGGCAACGAATCCGTTTCCTTGTAGCGGCGCTCGAGATTCGGAATGATGCCTTCGAAGCGATGTTTCTTGCGCGTAGCGCGGCCGTTGCCGTGTACGTACCTGAACTCCACTTCATCATTGCCGCTGCCGAACAGCATCACCTGCTGCGCCTTCTTCGACAGGTTTTCCCACGGGGTTTCCGGATCGAACTTGTAGTGCTTCGCCATGGCCGTGATCAGCGCGAAGTAGTACGCGTTCTTGCGATCCCAGCTCCTGATGGCGCCGCCCGCGAGCGACAGGTGTGGATAGGCGACGACACGAAGAGGGTCGAAGAAATCCTTGAGGCCAATGCCGTCGCAGGTGGGGCAGGCGCCGGCCGGGCTGTTGAACGAGAACATCTTGGGCTCGAGCGCCGGCACGCTGTAGCCGCACTCGGGGCAGGCCTGGCGCGAGGAGAACAGGGTTTCGTCCGCAGGGTCTGCGACCTTTTCCGCTTCGTAGGGCGCGAGGCGCGCGGTGCCGCCGGACAGCTTCAGCGCCGTTTCCAGCGACTCGGACAGTCGCTGCGCCGCGTCGTCGCGGATGCGCAATCTATCTACCACGACTTCGATGGTGTGCTTCTTCTTCGCGTCGATCTTCGGCAACGCATCGAGCTCGTGCACGCGACCGTCGACGCGCACGCGCACGAAACCCTGGCCGCGGAGCTGTTCGAACACCTCGGCATGTTCGCCCTTGCGGTCGATGATGACCGGCGCCAGCAGCAGCACGGCCAGCCCCTCGGGTAGTTTGACGATCTGGTCCACCATCTGGCTCACGGTCTGCGCGGCGAGGTCGATGCCGTGATCCGGGCACCGCGCGATGCCGGCGCGCGCGAACAGCAGGCGCAGATAGTCGTAGATCTCGGTGACCGTGCCGACGGTGGAGCGCGGGTTGTGAGACGTGGCCTTCTGTTCGATGGCGATGGCCGGCGACAGGCCTTCGATGCTGTCCACATCCGGCTTGTCCATCATGGAGAGAAACTGCCGCGCGTATGCCGACAGGGACTCCACGTAGCGGCGCTGGCCTTCCGCGTACAACGTGTCGAATGCGAGCGAGGACTTTCCCGAGCCCGACAGGCCGGTGATGACGATGAGTTTGTCGCGCGGCAGGTCGACGCTGACGTTCTTGAGATTGTGGGTACGGGCGCCGCGGATCTTTATCTGTTGCATTTGTCGAGCGCGATTTCTCGCACGAGTGAATGGAAACCGCCGATCTTAAAGGGCGACCCCGCCTCGTGCATAACCAGTACCTGCTCGCGCTGAGTACTGGATAAAGCATCATTCACGCGTTGAATCAGGTACTTGCGGGTTTGACTGGCGCGAAGCACATTCCGGTCATGAGTCCAGCGCGTGACCGCTGTTTTCCGCCCATCGCGCGTCCGGATGCCGAGGCGCTGATCCTGGGCTCGCTTCCGGGGCAGCGTTCCCTGCAATTGCATCAGTATTACGCGCATCCCCAGAACGCATTCTGGAAGCTCATCGAGCGGATCTACGAAGCCGGGTCGTCGCTGCCCTACACGCAGCGAGTGGAAATCCTGACGACCCACCGCATCGCGCTATGGGATGTTCTGGCTGCCGCCGAGCGGCCCGGCAGTCTCGATAGTTCGATCATTCACGCATCGGCCCGCGTCAATGACTTCGAGGCCTTTTACCGAAGTCATCCGCGGATCAGCCGCGTTTACTTCAATGGCCGCAAGGCCGAAGAGTTGTACCGGCGGTTCGTGCTGCCCGGATTGTCAGCCGGATGCGCGGCGATTCGTTGTGTATCCATGCCCTCCACCAGCCCGGCGCATGCGGGCATGCCATTTGCAGAGAAGTTAGTGAGATGGAAATCGATCAAGGAGAAAAGCCCATGAACTTTGCTGACAAGGCCTGCCCCGTGGTTTTTCGTGATCCCTCGCTGCAACAGATTCTCGCGTTCGAACACCCGAAGGCGGGGCGGCAGCTGGTCAAGGGACGCATAGAGCCGGGCGAGAATGCCCGTGCTGCTGCACTGCGCGAGCTTGCCGAAGAGGCTGGAATCGCCGATATGGCCATCGCCACCGACCTTGGAACCTGGCACTCGGGACACAACGGGCAAATCTGGTCGCTGCAGTTGTGCACTTTCAAGACGCAGCTTCCCGAAACCTGGACGCACTATTGCTCGGATGATGGCGGCCACGAATTCAGGTTCTTCTGGCACGACGTGAATCGGGAGCCGGACGAGGGCTGGCGCCCGCAATACCGGCGTGCACTACAGGCGATCCGCGAACGTACACGCGCACTGCGGTGGCGCGGGTAAATGTAAACCGTGTCCCGCCGTCGCATACGGGCGGCATGGTGAGTCGGCTCGGCGAAAACCGTCCCGTCTGGACGTCTCACAAAGCATCCATCATCCTCGGCGCACTGCGGGGGAAACATGCTTTGTCGTCGACGGGGAAATACGGCTGCGCACGCGCTGGCCGCCGCCATTCTCTTTGCATTGGGTTGTTCGGGCAGCCCGGGCGCCGAAGGGGCCGCTGACCCGCTGCATCAGGCCTTCCAGGATCCACCCGCCGAAGCGCGGCCCCGCGTGTGGTGGCATTGGCTCAGCGGCAACGTCGACCGTCGCGGCATCACGCTCGATTTCGAGTGGATGAAACGTGTCGGAATCGCCGGCGCGCAGATGTTCGACGGCGATATGGGCGCGCCGCAGATCGTCGACAAGCGCGTCACGGTGCTCAGCCGCGAGTGGCAGGAGAACCTCGCATTCGCCGCCGCGGAAGCGGAACGGCTCGGGCTCGAATTCGGAATCGCGGCGGCGCCGGGGTGGAGCGAAACGGGCGGGCCGTGGGTCAAGCCGGAATGGGGAATGAAGAAGCTGGTGTGGTCGGAGCTTCGGGTTTCTCGCGGCAATCGCGCGCGGATCAAACTACCGCCCCTGCCGGATCAATCCGGACCGTTTCAAACTCTTTCGAACGTCGACTACTCCGGCAAGGTGCTGCCTGCCACGCCGTTTGCGCGTGACATCGCGGTCATTGCGTTTCCCGCGCCAGCGGCCGACGTCGAGCTGGCCGCCATCGCTCCGCGCGTCAGTGCGAGCTCCGGGGCGCTGGAGCTCGCGCGGCTGCACGACGGACTTCTGGTCGACACCGTGACGCTGCCCGCGCCCACCGCCGAATCGCCAATATGGATCCGCTACGACTTCGATCGTCCACGGACGATGCGCGCGCTCACGATGGTGGGCCCGTTTGGCGGCAGATTTGCCGAAGGCCCCTCCGGGCGAATCGAGGCGAGCGACGACGGCAAAGCCTGGAGATCCGTGCGCACGCTGGTTGGCCAGGCACACAACCCCGCTCCACAGAGGACCTTCGCGTTCCCCGCGACCTCGGCCAGGAGCTTCCGCGTGCTGTTCGAGCGGGCCGAAGTTTCTCGCGAACCCTGGCCAACGAAGCCGGGAATTCCGCTGGCCGAACTTGCGCTAGTGCCTGGGGCGCGCGTCAATTTCTTCGAAGACAAGGCGGCTTTCGGCGTCATTGCGGACCCCGATGCGGCCCGCACGCCCGAAGCCGCTTCGGACAGCATCGTGAGTTCGGCGACGATCCAGAATCTGTCGTCGCGGCTCGGCCCCGACGGCACGCTCGATTGGCGTCCGCCATCGGGCGGCGACTGGATAGTCCTGCGCCTAGGCTATTCGCTGACCGGCAAGCGCAACCATCCGGCAACGCCGGAAGGGACGGGGCCGGAAGTCGACAAGCTGAACGCCGCGCATGTGCGCGCGCATCTCGACGGATACCTGCAGCCCATCGCGCGGACGCTCGGCCCGCTGTTCGGCAAGCGTGGGCTTGCCTATCTACTCACCGACAGCTGGGAAGCGGGAACCCAGAACTGGACCGAGGACATGGCGGCGGAGTTCCAGCGCCATCGCGGATACAGTCTCGAGAAATTCCTGCCGGTGCTCACCGGCCGCATCGTCGACGGATCGGAGCAGAGTGATGCGTTCCTGTGGGACTTTCGCCGGACCATCGCCGATCTCATCGCGGAGAATCACTACGGCACGATCACGCGGTTCGCGAAGGAACGTGGTCTCGGCTACTACGGCGAGGCGACTGGTGCCGCCTGGCCGACCGTGTCCGATGGAATGCACTCGAAGAGTTTCACCGACATTCCGATGGGTGAGTTCTGGGCGATGCCTTTCGGCGGAAAGCCCGCCGCCTATCACGGGGTGCCCGCCGACGAGTTTCCGGCCGATGTCATCGAGACTGCCTCGACGGCGCACGTGTATGGAAAACCCATCGTGGCCGCGGAAGCCCTGACTTCGTCGCTGCCTCACTGGACCTCGACTCCGTGGAGCCTGAAATGGGTCGCTGACAAATACATGGCGATGGGTGTCAATCGACTCGTCATCCACACATCACCCCACCAGCCCGGGACCTCGCACAAGCCCGGCCTGACGCTCGGGCCCTTCGGACAGGCTTTCACGCGCAATGAAACCTGGGCGGAGATGGCCGGGCCCTGGATTACCTACCTGGCGCGGAGCTCCTATCTACTGCAGCAGGGCAGGCCGGTGGCCGACCTGCTCTATTTCTATGGCGAGGGCGCGCCCTCCGGTGTTCCGTATCGCGAAGCTGGCCAGCCCGTGGATCCGGTGGGGTACGGATTCGACTATGTGAATGCCGACGCCTTGCTTCGACTGGCAAAAGTCGAGGACGGCCGCATCAGTTTCCCGGGTGGCGCGACGTATCGCATCCTCGTGCTGCCGCCAGGCATGGAGCGCATGACATTGCCGATGATCCGCAAGCTCGAGGAGCTGGTGCGTGACGGCGCGATCGTCGTCGGCAAAAAGCCGGCGGGCTCTCCCAGCTTGAGCTTCGATAGCGAGCAGGTGCGTACCGTCGCCGATCAACTCTGGGGCCAGGCCGATGGCTTGTCGCTGACCGTCAACACTTATGGTCGCGGGCGTGTCTACTGGCATCCGAGTATTGCCGCGGTGCTGGCGCTCGAAGGTGTCGCGCGCGACTTCGAGTACAGCTCGGCGGGCTCCGCCATGGAGCTGCGCCATGCGCATCGGAAGATCGACAACGGCCACATCTACTTCGTGACCAACCAGAGTGGTGTGGGGGGCCCGGTCAATGCCAGTTTCGCCGTGCGCGGACTGGAACCGGAAATCTGGCACGCGGATTCCGGGCGCGTCGAACCCGCGAGCTTCCGGATGCACGCGGCGTCCACCGTGGTCTCGCTCGAGCTCGCGCCGTACGAAGCGGTGTTCGTCCTCTTTCGGCGCCCGACAGCGGCTGGTGCGCGGTCGGTCCCGGCGCCGCGCACGCGGCCACTGAGCACGCTCACGGGCGAGTGGATCGTGCGATTCCCCGCGGATAGCGGCGCGCCCGCGGAAATTCGTGCGGCGGAGGGTTCGTGGACCGATTCATCGGACCCGGGCATTCGATACTTTTCGGGAGTCGCGACGTACGAGCGATCGCTCGACGCGCCGCAAGGCTGGTTCAAGAAAGGCGAACGAATACAGCTCGACCTGGGATGCGTGGGCGAGCTCGCCGAGGTGCGCGTGAACGGCGCGCTCGTGGGCACTGCCTGGCATCCGCCTTACAAGGTGGACCTGCAAAATGCGCTGCGGCCCGGGCGCAATCTCCTGCAAATCCGCGTGGCGAATCTCTGGTTCAACCGCTTCGTCGGAGATGCGCAGCCCGGAGCCACGCAGCGCGCTTTCACGAACGCGCCGGCGGGCGGCGGCTTTGCGAATCTGGATGGCGGCATCAAAGCCAGTTCGCCGCTGCGTCCATCGGGTTTGTTAGGGCCCGTGAAGCTCGAAGCGGTGGCGGAGGCCCGTTGAGCGGTGCCGGGCCGGCGTCTATTGATAGACGCGCACGTAGTCCACTTCCATCGTGATCGGAAAGATGGCGTCGTTGACGCCCATCTGGCCACCCCAGTCGCCGCCCACGGCGATGTTGAGGATCAGGTACTGCGGGCTGTCGAAAGGCCATTCGGCATTGCCCGACCTGTCGTTCGAATACTGGTAGTAATACCGGTCGTCCACACCCACGGTTATTCGATTCGCGGTCCAGTTCAATTGGTATCGATGGAATGCGGTGCAGGCGTCCGGGATCGTGGTGGTGGCGGTGCGATGGTTGCCGCGCGAGTGATTGAACGCGCCGGTGTGCGCGGTGGCATGCACGACACCGGGATCGAAGCCCACGTGCTCCATGATGTCGATCTCGCCGTCGTCGGGCCAGCGCCCTTCCGGTGGAGCAGACAACATCCAGATTGCCGGCCACGAACCAAGGCCGCAGGGTAGTTTGGCGCGCACTTCGATGAACGCGTAGGTCCATGCCGCCTTGCCGCGCGTGACGAGCCGCGCCGAGGAATAACGCTGGCTGCCCCAATCCGGAAGTCCCGCCGAAGACAGGTCTTCGCGCCGCGCGGTGATCAGCAACATGCCGTTTTCCACGCGCGAGTTCTCGAGACGCGCGTTGCCGTAGTACTGCAGCTCGTTGTTGTACCAGCCGGCTGAATTGCGATCGATGTCGTAACTCCACCGCGTTGCATCGGGAAGCCCCGAGGCGTCGAACTCGTCGGACCAGACGAGGCGGGCACCGCTCGGAATTCCGCCGGTTTCGGAAATCATGGGCGCGCCAGGTCCCGTCGGCTGCGGAGGCGTTGGTGAGGAGACAGGGGGACTGTCAGAGCCGTCACCTCCGCAAGCCGACGAGAAAAGTGCCGCGGTTACCGCTATCACGGCCAACCTGCGGGCTGAATTCGTTTGAGTAATGAAACTCGAAATTGGAGACATCAAAAAAGACACGCAGGACATAGGGTTGTCAGTTCTCGTGCGCTTGCCTTGGCTTCATTGCACATGCTAGCGTAAAAATTGTAAGCGCTTACATTTTTTCAGTGGGGGAACATGAACACACGCGTATTCACACGCACGCCTGTCGCGCAGGCGATTTCTCTAATTCTCGGAACCACGGTCTTAGGTTCCGCTATTGCGGCAGAGGAAGCCACCGCGCTCGACGAGATCGTCGTCACTGGTATTCGCGGATCTCTCGAATCGTCGCTCCGGCTCAAGCGCGATTCACAAGGTGTGGTGGATGGAATAGTTGCCGAAGACATCGGCAAATTTCCGGACACGAATCTCGCGGAGTCGCTGCAACGTATTACCGGCGTGTCGATCGATCGCTCGATCGGCGAAGGATCGAGGGTCACGGTCCGCGGAGTCGGGCCGGACTTCAACCTGGTGCTCCTGAATGGCCGGCAGATGCCGGCGTCGAGCATCCAGGATACGGGCGCATCCAATTCGCGCGCCTTCGACTTCGCGAATCTGGCTTCCGAAGCAGTCAGTGCCGTCGAGGTCTACAAGACGAGCCGCTCCGAGACGCCCACGGGCGGCATCGGTGCGTCGATCAACATCAGGACTACGCGACCGCTCCAGGCGCCGGGACTGCACAGCAGTTTCGGCGTGAAGGGGGTGATGGATACATCGGCGGACAACCTGCCTGGCAACCTGCAGGGCGATTCGATCTCTCCGGAAGTGTCGGGCATCTTCAGCAACACCTTCGCCGACGACAGGTTTGGTGTCTCGCTGTCGGCTAGCTACCAGGAACGCGATCTCGGATACAACCAGGCGGCGGTCGGCAACGGCTGGCGCCCGTTCGCCGGCGACGAAAACAACTGGGGCACGATTCCGAACATCGGCACGCCGGGGGCGGCGAATGTCACCAATCATCCGGATCCGACGGATACGTACTCGGTTCCGCAGAACCTGGGCTACAGCGTCAACGGCATCGAGCGAAAGCGCACGAACGGCCAGCTGACGCTGCAGTTCCGGCCCGTGGACGCAGTGACGGCGACGCTCGACTACACCTACTCCGAGAACAAGGTGCTCCAGCAGCGCAATGAACTGTCGGTGTGGTTCAACTTCGGCCCGTCGACGAGCAGCTGGACGGACGGCCCGGTGGCCGGCCCGATCATCTACTCCGAAACCATACTGCCCGCGACCAGCGACCTTTCGATGGGTGGCGCGAAGTTCGCCACCAAGAACGAGAACAATTCGCTGGGCTTCAACCTCGAATGGGAAGTGAACGATAGCCTGGGCTTCGAGCTCGACTACCACGATTCGTCGGCCGAATCCGGTTCCGACAGTCCGTACGGCTCGAATGCCGTGCTCGGTGTCGCGGGCTTTTATCGCGGCACGACCACGGTCGACTGGAGCAAGGATTTCCCGGTGTTGTCGGTTGCTTTGCCGGCCGGCCAGAACGGCATCGACGCGTCGCAGATGATGGTCACCGGCTCGAGCTTCCGTAACAGCTACATGAAGGCCGAGATCCAGCAGGCCCGCCTCGAAGGTCACTTCGATTTCACCGAGAGCTCGAAGCTCAACTTTGGCGTGACCACGACCGAAGTCGACAACCGGTCGGCATTCTCCAACGTGCAGGCCGACACCTGGGGCGGGGCGACGAACGCCGGCGACTATCCGGATGACGTCTGGAAGCCGGACACCGTGCGTCATTACTTCGACAATCTCGATGGCAGCAGCAACCCGGCCCTGTTCAACCAGTTCTTCACCTGGGACTTCGAGACGGTGCGGCAGCTCGCGGCCGATGCGCTCAACGAGGAAACGTATCGCGCATCGGACGTGTTCACCACGGACCGGCGCACCAACGAAGATTCGAAGAGCGCCTTCGTTCAGTACAGCCACACCTGGGATTCCGCGATTCCGGTGCACATGGCGCTCGGTGCGCGTTACGAGAAGACGGAGGTCACCTCGAGTGCACTCGTGCCCACGGCGACCGGCATCAACTGGGTGGCTAACAACGAGTTCTCGGTGGTGTTCGCGGCTCCCGACTTCACGACGCTCGCCGGAGAGTACGACTACGTTCTGCCGAGCGCGGATTTCGCGTTCGACGTTCGGGACAACATGAAGTTGCGCCTGTCGTATGGCGAGAGCATCGGCAGACCGGGATGGGGTGACATCCAGGGCGGACAGACACTGAACCAGCTGGCGCGCATCAACGGCGGCACGGGTCAGCAGGGCAACCCTGGCCTCAAGCCGCTCGAATCGCAGAACTACGATCTGTCGTTCGAGTGGTACTACACCGAGGGCAGTTATCTGTCGGTGGGTTACTTCCGGAAGGACATCGACAACTATGTCGGCGTGTCCACCATCACGGAGACACCTTTTGATCTGCCGCATCCGGGGCAGGGTGCGTACTTCGACGAGGCGGTGGCCAACGGCTGCCCGGCGGCGGATCTCACCTGCGTTCGAAATTACATCTTCGACAACCACGCCGGCGACCCTGGCGTGACGGCGACAGGTGTGGATTCGAATGGAAACCGCACGGGCATCATCGCCGGGCGGCCGGGCGATGACATCGCGTCGTTCGCCATCACCGTGCCTGCCAACCAGCGCAGCGCCAGGCTCGATGGTTGGGAGCTCGCGCTGCAGCACATGTTTGGCGACAGCGGCTTTGGCGTTTCGGCGAACTACACCATGGTGGATTCGAACCTGGCGTACGACAACCACGATCGCGGCGAACAGTTCGCGATCGAGGGGCTCTCCGATTCGGCCAACTTCGTGGCCTTCTTCGAACGAGGCCAGTGGTCGTTGCGCGCTGCTTACAACTGGCGCGATGAGTTCCTGTCCGGAAGATTCGACGGCACGGGTCTGCCAAACCCCGTGTACGTCGAGGAATACGGGCAGATCGATCTCAACGCCAGTTACAACATCACCGACGCCCTGACGGTGCTGGTGGAGGCCATCAACCTGACGGACGAAACGCAACGACTGCATGGACGCAACCAGAATCAGGCGTTGTTCGTGACGCAGACTGGTCCGCGGTTCATGATCGGAGCCCGTTACAAGTTCGGCCAATAAGAGCGCGCAAGCTCGACGATCTGCAATTGCGTAGCCTGGGAAAGCCGCTGGACGACAGCGGCTTTTCCTTTTTTGATGGATGCGAGCGATATGGTGAAAAGACTGGTGATCGTCGGTGGTGGCTCGGCCGGTTGGCTGACCGCCGGCATCATCGCTGCCGAACATCGGGCGCGGGCGGGCACGGGCCTTTCCGTCATGCTGCTCGAATCCCCGGATGTTCCACCCATCGGCGTGGGCGAGGGCACCTGGCCCACCATGCGCGACAGCCTGCGCAAGATCGGCGTCAGCGAGTCGGATTTCATCCGCGAGTGCGACGTGTCGTTCAAGCAGGGTTCGAAATTCGATCGCTGGGTGAACGGCCGCGAGCACGACTACTACTTTCACCCGTTCGTGCTGCCGCAGGGTTATCTCGAAACCAACCTGGTGGCGGGCTGGCTCAAGCGCCACGCGACGACGCCGTTTGCCGACCTGGTGAGTTTCCAGCCGCATCTGTGCGCGCAGGGCAAGGCGCCCAAGCAGATCACCACTCCCGAATACGCGGCGGTGGCCAATTACGCCTATCACCTCGACGCGGGCAAGTTCGGCATGTTCCTGCGCGAGTTCTGCACCGCCAGGCTGGGAGTGCAGCACGTCGTCGATCACATGACCGGAATCGAAGCGGCGGAGAATGGCGACATCGCCGCCGTGGTCACGCGCAACCACGGCTCGCTGGAGGGCGATCTGTTCGTCGATTGCACCGGCCTCAATTCCTGGTTGTTAGGCGGGCATTTCGGCGTGCCATTCGTGTCGCAGCAGCACGTGTTGTTCAACGACACCGCGCTGGCGCTGCAGGTGCCCTATCCCGATGAGCGGGCGCCCATCGCCTCACACACCATTTCGACGGCGCAAAGTGCGGGCTGGATCTGGGATATCGGCCTGCCCACGCGCCGCGGCGTAGGGCACGTGTTTTCGAGCAGCCATGTCGGCGTGGATGCAGCCGAACGCGAACTTCTGGCGTACGTGCAACGCACGGGTGGAGCGGAGCCCGGTACGCTGCGCAAGATCAGCTTCCGGCCCGGATACCGCCGGCAGTTCTGGCACCGCAACTGCGTGGCCATCGGCCTGTCCGCCGGCTTCATCGAGCCGCTGGAGGCTTCGGCGCTGGCGCTGGTGGAGCTTTCAGCCACGATGCTGAGCGACGAAATGCCGGCGACCCGCGCCGCGATGGACATCGTCGCGCGCCGCTTCAACGACTTCTTCACTTATCGCTGGGAGCGGGTCATCGACTTCCTCAAGCTGCACTATGTCCTGAGCCAGCGCGACGATTCGGACTACTGGCGGGACAATCGCCGGGCCGAGAGCCACCCTGAGCGCCTGCGCGAGCTTTTGGCCCTTTGGCGGTACCAGCCGCCTTCGCGTTACGATCTGCACCGCGTCGAGGAAGTGTTCCCGTCGGCGAGCTACCAGTACGTTCTCTATGGAATGGGCTTCCGGCCCGAGCCGGAGGGGTTCTCGCGACGCTCCGACGATGCCGATCGGGCCGATGAACACTTCCGCGAAGCGGCGCAGCTCACGCGCAAACTGCTCGGAGGGCTGCCGACGAACCGCGATCTCATCGAACACATCAGGAAAAACGGCCGGAAGCCGTCGTGAGAAACCATCCGTGACCAAACATGCCTTGCTGAGCAATGTCGAACACCGCGATCTTCGCGTGATCACCGCCCGCGGCGCCGGGTACGGCGACGACGTGATGTACTCGCTCACGTTTCCATCCGAATTCCGCAACGTGCAGGCGCACTATCCCATCGTGTTCGGCAAGTCGCGCGAGGGCACGTTCACGCCGCTGGCGCTGTTCGGTTTCCGCGAGAAGCAAAACCTGTTCCTCCGCGACGGACAGTGGGATGCGCTCTATCTACCGATGATGATCGAGCGCCAGCCGTTTCTCATCGGCAATTCCGCCACCGGCAAGGTGGTCCACATCGATCTCGATCACCCGCGTGTCAGCCGCACCGAGGGGGAACGCCTGTTCGACGATCTCGGCGGCAACACCGGCTTCCTGGGGCGCATGGGCTCGATGCTGGCGGCGATCGACGAAGGGGTCACGGCGACGCAGCCCTTCATCGCGGCGCTGCAGGAGCACAACCTGCTGGAATCGTTCGCGATCGACATCGAGTTCCGCGACGGCGCGCAGCACAGGTTCACGGGTTTCCACACCATCCAGGAAGAGCGGCTGAAAGCGCTCGGCGCCGAGGCGCTCGGCAACCTGCACAAACACGGCTATCTGCAGGCAGCGTTCATGGTGATTGCTTCGCTGTCGAATTTCCGCGACCTGATTGAGCGCGCGAGCCGGCTCGATGCTTCCGAACGCTGAGCTCATCCGCGAAATAACGGGCGTGGATCCACGCGCCCTGCCCGATGAAGTGCTCGAGTCCACGCAGCCCGTGGTGCTGCGCGGGCTCGCTGCCCACTGGCCGGTGGTTGGCGCGGGACGCGAATCGCAGGAATCGGCCACTGCCTACCTGCGGCGTTTCTACCGCGACGCCACGGTGCTCGTCATGTCGGGCGAGCCCGCCATTGGCGGGCGTTTCTTCTACAACGACGACCTTTCCGGCTTCAATTTCAAACTGCACCGGACGCGCCTCGATGGCGTGCTTGGCGAGCTCGCGCGGTTTTCCGGCGACGCGAACCCGCCATCGATCTACGTCGGTTCCACGACCATCGACACGGTGCTGCCCGGATTTCGCGCCGAGAACGATTTGCGCTTCGGGTCGCGCCAACCGCTCGCGAGCATCTGGATAGGCAATCGCACGCGCATCGCGGCGCATCACGACCTGCCTGACAACCTTGCCTGCGTGGTGGCCGGGCGTCGGCGATTCACGCTGTTTCCGCCGGAGCAGGTCGGGAACCTCTATGTCGGGCCGCTCGAATTCACGCCCGCCGGACAGCCGATCAGCCTGGTGGACTTCGCCCGGCCGGACTACGCGCGTTTTCCGCGCTTCGCCGAGGCACGCAAAGCCGCGCGCGTCGCCGAGCTTGCACCCGGTGACGCCATCTTCATCCCGAGCATGTGGTGGCACCACATCGAGTCGCTGGACGCTTTCAACATGCTGGTCAACTACTGGTGGCGCCAGTCACCCGCATACATGGACTCGCCGATCAGCGCGCTCATGCTGGCGCTGATGACGGTGCGCGATCTTCCGCCCGCGCAACGCGCCGCGTGGGAGCACCTGTTCAAGCACTACGTGTTCCAGGCGGACGACCAGACCGCGGCGCATGTTCCGGTGCAGGCGCAGCGCTCCCTCGGAGCGCTCGACGAAAATCTCGTGCGCGAAGTGCGCGCCAACGTACTCGCACGACTCAATAGATAGAAGGGGCAGGCATGCAGAACCAGGGCCAGGCACAGGACCGCGTCCGGCGGGTGGTGATCGCCGGCGGCGGCACGGCTGGATGGATGGTGGCCGCGGGGCTGTCGAAGACACTGGGCAAGCTGCTCGACATCAAGCTGGTCGAGTCGGACGAAATCGGCACCGTGGGCGTCGGTGAAGCGACCATTCCGACGCTCGTGACTTTTCATCGGCTGCTGGAGATCAACGAACAGGAGTTCATGGCCGCCACGCAGGGCACCTTCAAGCTCGGCATCGGGTTCGAGAACTGGCGCGCGCCTGGCGAAAACTACGTGCACTCGTTCGGCACGACGGGCAAGGACCACTGGACCGCGGGCTTCCAGCATTTCTGGTTGAAGGGCCGCTCGCGCAAGCTGGCCACCGACTACGGCGACTATTGTCTCGAGCTGCGCGCTTCGCTCGAGGGACGCTTCGCGCATCTGCCGCGCGGCGGCATGAACTACGCTTTCCACATCGACGCAGGCCTGTACGCGAAGTTCCTGCGCAAGTTCGCGGAAGGATTCGGCGTCAAGCGCATCGAAGGCAGGATCGTCGACGTCAAGGTCAGCGAATCGTCCGGCGACATCGAGTCGATCAAGCTCGATTCCGGAGATGTCCTTCCGGGCGATCTGTTCATCGACTGCACGGGGTTTCGCGGTCTGCTCATCGGCCAGGCGCTGCACATGGGCTACGAGGACTGGTCGCATCACCTGTTCTGCGACAGCGCGGTTGCGCTGCAGACCGCGTCGGTGGGGCCGGCCATTCCCTACACGCGTTCCATCGCTCGCGAGGCCGGCTGGCAATGGCGAATTCCGCTGCAGCATCGCGTCGGCAACGGAATGGTGTACTGCAGCCGCTATCTGGCCGACGAGCAGGCCAAACAAGCTTTGCTGGCCAACGTGGAAGGCAAGGTGCTCACCGAACCGCGCGTCATCAAGTTCCGGCCCGGCCAGCGGCGCCAGACCTGGCGCCGGAATTGCATTGCGATCGGGCTCTCCAGCGGATTCATCGAGCCGCTGGAGTCGACCAGCATCCACCTGATTCAACGCGGCATCATCCGGCTCATGCAGATGTTCCCGCGCGACGGCATCCGCCAGTCCGACGTCGACGAGTACAACCGCCAGACCAACCACGAGATAGAGCACATCCGGGATTTCATCGTGCTGCACTACCACGTGACACAGCGTCAGGATTCGCCGTTCTGGCGTTCCTGTCGCGCCATGGACATTCCCGACTCGCTGCGCCATCGGCTCGAGCTTTTCCGGGAAACCGGTCGCGTTTTCCGCGTGCCAAACGAACTATTCGCCGAAAACTCCTGGATTCAGGTTATGTTGGGCCAGGGCGTCGAACCGCTGCAGCATCATCCGGTGGCCGACCTCATGGGGGACGAAGAGCTGGCGCGATTCCTGGATGGCATAAAGTCTTCAGTCGAGAAGACCGTAACCCAACTACCCGCACACCAGACCTACGTCGAGCAATATTGCAGGGCGCATAGCGAGTAATGGCTAACATCTATGAAGTCGCGGAGCTGGCGGGCGTTTCGCTGGCCACGGTTTCGCGAGTCATCAACCCCGGTGCCAAGGTCAGCGACAAGACCCGTCAGCGGGTGCTGGACGCCATGCAGCAACTGGGCTACCAGCCCAACTCCATTGCCCAGTCGCTGGCTACACGCACGTCGAACGCCGTCGGCGTGCTGGTCTCGGAGCTGCATGGCCCGTTCTTCGGCGCCATGCTGAGCGCCATCGAACAATCTCTGAAGGCGGCCGGCAAGTTCGTGCTGGTGGCGGCGGGCCACAGCAACGAGGAACAGGAGCGCGAGGCGATCCGCTTCCTGGTGAGCCGCAATTGCGATGCCCTCATCGTGCATGTCGAGCGGCTGTCGGACAAATTCCTCGTCGATCACGATCACAACACCACGCCGCTGGTGGTGATGAACCGCAAGGTCCGCGGTCTTGCGGATCACTGCTTCAGCCTCAACAACGAGCTCGGCGGTTACCTCGCCACGCAGCTGCTGGTACGCCGCAAACACAAGCGAATCGCCTACATCTCCGGTCCGCTCGACTGGGTCGACGCGAAGCAGCGATTCGCAGGTCACAAGCGTGCGCTCGCCGAGGGCGGCATCAAGTACGACGAACGGCTGCTGCACGAAGGCGACTATCACGAGACCGGTGGCAGCGACGCGCTGAATGCGCTGTTCGAAAAGAACATTCCGTTCACTGCCGTGGTGTGCGCCAACGACGAAATGGCCGCCGGCGCCATGGCGGCCGCGCACGAACGCGGACTCGACCTGCCGTCCGACCTGTCCATCGTCGGCTTCGACGACGCGCCGATTTCGCGTTACGTCTATCCGAAGCTGACCACCGTCCACTATCCGATCGCCGACATGGCTCGCATGGCGTCGCGCTGGGTTCTCAAGCACGTGTACGAGCAGCAGGACCTCGATGTCCAGCAGGCGTTCGAGCCCAAACTCGTCGAACGAGATTCCGTCGGCCGGCCTGCGTGATGCCGGCCAACCGCCACCGCACGATCGGGACCATCCTGGTCGTCGCACTCAGCGGTTTTCTCATGGGATTCGATGGCTCGCTGTTCACGGGCGCGGTCGGATTCATCGAATCAGAGTTCGCCTTGAACGAATTCGAGCTCGGCTGGGCCGTCACGTCGATGGCCGTGGCCGCCACCGTGGCCATCTTCATCTCGGGGCCTCTCGCCGATCGATTCGGGCGGCGCACCGTACTGCTGCTTGCCACCTGCGTGTTCGCGGTGTCGGCATTACTCGCGGCGTTGTCGGAAAATTTCGCGACGCTGATCGTCGCGCGGCTGCTCAGCGGATTCGGGGTCGGCGCGGTGCTCATCACCGCCCCGATGTACATCGCGGAGATTTCGCCGTCGGCGTGGCGCGGCCGCATGGTGTCCTTCAACCAGTTGTTCATCGTGCTGGGGCAACTCGCCGCGTTCGGCAGCAACTACTTCATCGTGAGAATCGGCGGCGACGCGGAGTGGAACTGGCGCTGGATGCTGGGTATCGGCGTGATCCCCGCGGTTCCTTATTTCTTTGCGTTGCTGACGGTGCCGGAGAGCCCGCGCTGGCTGGCGATGCACGGCCGGCTGCCTGCCGCGCGCCGCGTGCTTGCGCGTCTCGCGGGAACGGAGCGCGCCGATCGCGAACTGGAAGTGGTGCTCGGGTCGCTCGAGATCGAAGCCCAGCGCGCGAAACCCGCGCTCGTGGAGATATTGAATCCCGCGCTGCGCGGGGTGCTCATCATCGGATTGCTGGTCGGCATCCTGCAACAGATCACCGGAATCAACTCCGTGTTGTCGTACGCGGTGGTGATATTCGAGCGGGCCGGCGCGGGCAGCGATGCATCGTTCATGCAAACCGTGTTCGTGGGTTTCGTGAACGTCGTGTTCACCGTCCTGGCGTTGCTGCTCATCGATCGCGTCGGCCGCCGGCCCTTGCTGATGTTCGGATGCTTCGGTATCGGCGCGTTCATGCTGCTGGCGGCGTATGGCTTTCAGGTCGAGGACGAAGCGCAGAGCTCATTGCTGGTGCTCATCGGCATGCTCGGCTTCGTCGCGAGTTTTGCGTTCTCGCTCGGCCCTGGCATGTGGGTGCTGTTCTCGGAAATCTTTCCCAACCGGATTCGCGGGCTCGCCATCTCCTGCGTGGGTGTCGTCAATTCGACGGTGTGCGTGATCGTGCAGTTCGTCTTCCCCTGGGAAATGAAGACGCTCGGTGCCTCACACACCTTTCTGATCTACGGCGTGCTGGCCCTGATCGGGGTTGCCTTCATCTGGCGATTGGTACCGGAAACGCGCGGCCGAAGCCTCGAAGAGCTCGAAGAGGCGCTGGTACGCCGCGCCTAGAGCCGGCGATGTCCGACAGCCGGGATCATCGCGATTCAATAGTTTTCCGGGGGTGTCGATCTGCCCGCGGCTCGTTCGGCCATGCAGTGAACACCTGACAAAAGGAGACATTCATGCAGTTCAGCCAGAAGATCGCGCCCTGCCTGTGGTTCGACAGCGAGGGCGAGGAAGCCGCCAATTTCTACGTCGGCATTTTCAGGAATTCGCGCATCACGTCCATTTCGCGCTATGGAAAGGCGGGCCAGGAAACGCACCAGAAGCCCGAGGGCTCGGTGATGATGGTGGCTTTCGAGCTCGACGGCGTGCCGTTTACGGCCCTCAACGGTGGGCCGATCTTCAAGTTCACCGAAGCCATCTCATTGCAGATCTTCGTCGACGACCAGAAGGAGCTCGACTATTACTGGAACAAGCTGACACCCGGTGGAGACCCCAGGGCGCAGATCTGCGGCTGGCTCAAGGACAAGTACGGGCTGTCATGGCAGGTGGTTCCGACGACAATGCTCGACTGGTGGGTCAAGCCCGACGAGAAGTCGCAGCGCGCATTCGCCGCCATGATGGACATGGGCAAACTCGACATCGCCGCGCTCGAGCGCGCCTACCATGGCTAACTACCTTTGACCCCCGACGCCTTGCTGGACGCGATCCAGTGGCCGGCCATGGTGGTGACGCTCATCGCCGCCTGGCTGGTGGCGTCGCGCGACAAGAAGCGGCGCGCGCACGGCTTCTGGTGGTTCATCGCCAGCAACGTGATGTGGGTTGCCTGGGCCTGGCACGCGCAGGCCTGGGCGCTCATTGGCCTGCAGGTCGGGTTGTTTGCCATGAACGTGCGCGGGGCCATCAAGAACGAATAATATCGGCCCAGCGTTCATTCGATCCGGGAGGGGGATCCATGTCTGACCGTCGTTCGTTCCTGCGCGGCGCTTCCGTACTCATGGGGCATGCCGCATTCGGCCAGGTGATGTCGGCGTTCGCCGCCGCGCCACGCAAGGCCACCTATTTCACCGACGCCGAGATGGACACGCTGCGTGCGCTCGTCGACGTCATCCTTCCGGCCACGGATTCGCCGGCGGCGTCCGCCGCAGACACGCACTATTTCATCGACATGGCCATTCCCGCTTGTGCCAGTGCCGATGCGCAAAAGTCGTTTCGCGCGGGCCTGAAGCTGCTCAGCCAGAAAAAATTCGCCGCGCTCGAGCCGGCGGAACAGGTGAAACTGCTCGAGGCACGCGCTGCCGCGGATCTGCCGCTGGCCTACGATCAGTCTTTCTTCAAGATTCTCAAGGACTACACACTCACCGGATATTTCCTCTCCGAGGTCGGGGCCACGCAGGCGCTGGCCTATGAAAGAGTGCCCGGCGGTTTCCAGGGAGACCTGCCGCTCGCTGCCAACCAGAAAGCGTGGGCAATCTGATGGCTGCCTCGAATAAATTCGACGCCATTGTCGTCGGCTCGGGGATGTCGGGCGGGTGGGCCGCGAAAGAACTCACCGCGAAAGGATTGAAGACCCTGGTGCTCGAGCGCGGCCGCAACATCCGGCACGTGACCGACTACACGACGGCTCTCCAGGATCCCTGGCAGTTGCCGCACAACAATCGGCCCACCAACGCGGATCGCGCGGCGCAACCCATCCAGTCGACACTCTATCTATACGACCAGTCGACCAAACATCATTTCGTGGATGACACGCGCCATCCCTACGTGCAGGCACAGCCTTTCAACTGGTATCGCGGCTACCAGGTCGGCGGACGGTCGCTGATGTGGGCGCGTCATGTGTTCCGCTACAGCGATCTCGACTTCGAGGCCAATCTGCGCGAAGGGGTCGGCATCGACTGGCCGATCCGCTACGCGGATCTCGCGCCGTGGTACGAGCATGTGGAAAGGTTCATCGGCGCGAGCGGCGAGAACTCGGGTCTGCCGCAATTGCCCGGGCAGATACTGCAGCCGCCGTTCGAAATGAACGCGCTCGAGAAACACATCCGTGGGCACATGGCCGCGGCATTCGGTGACGAGCGCAAGCTCATCTGCAGTGCCACCGCGGTTTTGTCCCGCGAGCACAATGGCCGCGGCCCATGCCAGGGGCGCAACCAATGCGCGCGTGGCTGTCCGTACAGCGCGTACTTTTCGTCGAACGGCGTAACACTGCCGGCCGCGGCGGCGACGGGCAATCTCACGCTCCAGCCCGATGCCGTGGTGCATTCGCTGGTGTTCGATGAAGGCAGGAACAAGGTCACCGGCGTTCGCGTCGTCGACGCGAACACCCGCAAGGTCACCGAGTATTCCGCGCGCGTGGTGTTCCTCTGCGCTTCGGCGCTGAACTCCACCGCCATCCTGCTCAACACGCGCTCATCGCGTTTTCCCGACGGACTGGGCAATGACAGCGGCGAGCTCGGACACAACCTCATGGACCACCACAACGGTGGCGGCGCCACGGCCAGCTACTCGGGTCTCGCGGATCGCTACTACCGCGGGCGCCGGTCCACGAGCATGTACATCCCGCGTTTTCGCAACGTGGGAAAACGCGAGGACAAGTTCAGGCGTGGTTATGGATACGAGGTGTACACCTGGCGCGGAAGCTGGACGCGCGGCATCGGCAGCGCGGAGTTCGGCGCCGCCTTCAAGAACGAAATCACGCGGCCCGGCGAGTGGAACCTGTTCATGGAAGGTTACGGCGAGACGCTGCCGTACCACGACAACCGCATGTGGCTTTCGGAAAAGACCGATAGCTGGGGCATGCCGATCATCCAGATGTCGATGAGTTATCGCGACAACGAACGCGCCATGGCGCAACAGATGATGGATGACGCCGTGGAGATGATGAAGGCCGCGAAGCTCGAGAACGTCACGGGCTTCAACAACCCGGTGACGCCGGGCAGCGTCATCCACGAGATGGGCACCGCACGCATGGGGCGCGACCCGAAAACCTCGGTGCTCAACGCCCACAACCAGGTCCACGCAGTGCCCAATGTGTTCGTGACCGACGGAAGCTGCATGGTGTCGTCGCCCACGCAGAATCCCTCACTCACTTATATGGCGCTGACGGCACGCGCCGCCAACTACGCCGTGGAGCAATTGAAACGCGGAGCACTTTGAGGCGGCGGAAAGGATTTTCTGTCACGACCCGCGACTTTGTGCCACCCAATCGGGGGTGCGTGCGAAATATTTTGCCGGGTGGCCGGGTGCGGGTGCGTGCTAACTTCTGCGGGGACAGCCATACAGGGAGTTTTGCATGAAGACCAGAAGTAGTTTGAGCATTGCAGCAGTACTGGCGGCCTGCCTGTTCGCGCCCGCGGTAGCGAACGCTGTGGACAGTTGGCACCAGGAAAAACTGAAGTTCGTATACCCGCTGGGGAACGGCGATTTCGTGCTCGGGTTCCAGAGCAATTCACCTTCCTGCGCGAGCACCTCCAACCCGCAGTATTTCTACGTGAGCGCCGGCGCCTACGGAGTCACCGCGGAGGGCGTGAAGGCCATGCTCGCCACGGCGCTGATGGCGCTGGCTACCGAAAAATCCATTGCAATCGCCTTCGACGGCACTTCGCCATACTGTTACATCAATCGCTTTTCCGTGCAGAACTAGGGCGCGGTTTTGGCGATTTCGCTCGCGGCCAGCAGGAAGGCGCCGACCCCATAATATTGAGTGTCGGATTCCGCGACGCTCTCGGGTCGGTCGCTGACCTGCTGCACCCAGCCGAGTCGGCCGTCCTTCGCCACCGCGCGTGCCAGGGCCGCCCAACCGCGATCGATCGCCGGCCGGTATTCGCCGGCTTCCAGCAAACCGCGATTCACACCCCAGGCGAGGCCATACACATAGAAGCCCGTGCCGCTGGTTTCCGCGGGTGAGTTCTCGGGCGCCAGCAACGACGGCGGCCAGTAGCCATCGGGTTTCTGCAGCGTTTTCAGCTTCACCGCCATGTCGCGGAACAACTGTTCCATGCGTGGGCGATGGGGATTGTTGTTCGGCAGCACGTCGAGGATGTTGGCGATGCCGGCGAAAACCCAGCCATTGCCGCGACTCCAGAACTGCTTGCGGCCCTGGTCGTCGCGCCGCTCGAAGAAGCGGCTGTCACGGAAGTAGAGTTTTTCCGCCGGGTCGTACAGGAAATCCGTGGTCGCCCAGAATTCCGCCATCGCAAATTCCGTATAACGCGGATCGCCGGTTTGCCGCGTGAGCTCCACCCAGGCCGGCGGAGACATGAACAACGCGTCACACCAGCACCAGCGGCGCAGGCAGACCGTCGACTCGTAATCGGTTTTGGGGACGAAGCTCAGGTGCGCTACCGCGGGATTTGCCAGGATGGAATCGAACGTGGCGCGCAGCGGCGCGATGGCTTCGGCGCCGGCGCCATGCTTCGCGGCCCAAAGATAGGACTGGCCGATGACGTGATCGTCGGCGTGGTAGGTGCGCTTTCCCGGCCGCCATCCATTGTCTTCGCCTTGCGTGATGATGGCGTCGGCGAAGCGCTTTTCGCCGGTGACGTCGGCGAGATGCGTCATGCCTACCCAGAATGCACCTTGTTGCCAGCTTCGGGGATCCGCCGTTTCCTCGGCATGCTTCGTGACGCCATGCGTCGCGCCCATTCTGGCGAGTTGCCAGTCGGCGACTCGCGCTGCGACCTTGAGCACGTCTTTGCGGGCCGCGGTGTCGGCATCCGCGGCCGTAGTTGCGGCGGACACCGAGAGCGCGAGCACGCATAACGCGCCGCGCCAGATGGAAAACTTCATTGAACCCCCTCAACCAAAGCGGATGACGGCGGCGCTCGCGCGCGGCAGATCCATGGTTACCCGGCCGCGCCGGGCGCGCAACTGGCTGCTGTCGAGCCGGATGCCGTCGATGGCATCGAGCGCGGGGCCCGTCAGGCGCAGTACCTCGCCGTCCTTCGGGACCTCGGGCAATTCGAAATCCACGGTGAGGTCCCGGGCTGCGTCCTTGTTCACGAGCGCAATACGCCAGCCGGTTTTCGAACGTCCCGCATAGGCAGTGGCGTTTGCGCCGCCGGCGTCGAACTCCGTGCCGACGAGTCGCGTATCGGCGAGCGCCTCGACTGCCTTCATGGCGTGGAAGAGCGGTCGCGGTGAATAACCTTCCTGGCGATTGCCCGCGATCGGTGAATAGAACGTGCCGAGCCTCGCGATCTCGAGATCTCGCGCATCGCGAGCGCCTGGTAGTTTGTCGCCGAGCGCGCTCGAAATGACGCTGCCGCCGCCGCCATGAAAGTTGATGCCCTGGCAGCCGCGCGCGCCCATGTCGAGCATGTAGTCCATGCCCCAGAGCGCGCCGGCCAGCGCGTTGCTCATGCCGGCCTTGCCGCCGCGATAGCAGCTATTGCCTTCGGCCATTCGAAAGCCAAGGTTGTGCGCGCGAGCCACCGGCATGATCGCGTCCATACGTTCGGCAATGCGCGAGTCACGCGCCAGCAGGTTCGCGATGTTGGCCTCGGCGCTGTCGGGCGGTCCCTCGGCATAATAATGACCCGTGAGTTCGAGCAACCGTCCGCCCAACAACCTTGGCGCCTCGTTGCCGAATCGAACCACCCAGTCGGCCGACGAGCCGACGTCAGGGCCGCCGAACTGCGCTTCGGGCACGGCGGCAATGACGGCGCGGGCAATCGCCATCCATTCGGAGAGATAGTCCGGAAAATCCCAGCCGCGCGGCCGCAGCATGTTGTTTTCGGCCCGATAAAAATCCGGCTCGTTGCCGATCTGGAAGTAGCGGAGCTTGCTGCCGAGCGCGCGCGCCACGTACGCGGCTTCGGCGGCGTCGCGATCGGGCGAGCCCGTGCCGAAGTTGAGCCCGTAAATGCAGGTCCAGCCGCAGGCATCGAGAAAGCCGCGCAGGTTGTCGACCGCGCGCGGCGTGATCGCATGAAATTTCTGCGGCATCCAGTTGTCGGTGCGGCCATGGCCCTCGACGTGAATCTCCGGGCGCTGGCTCTGCTCGTCCGCTTTCCACCAGCAGAACTCACTGCTGTTGCCACCGAGGCGCAACACCCCACGCGGCGTCAGTTCGCGGAACAGGCTGACCAGCGAACGGTTGCCCGGATGATAGACATCGGGGTTTTCGAGCGTCGCCGTCTCGATGCTGAAACCGTTGTATGAATCCGGCAACGAATTGAGTGTCGATTCCGGGCGAAGCACCAGTCGCGCGCGGTGCGTTGCAGATGCCGCACGCAAATCGAGGCTTGCGAGCGAGACGAGCGCCGCCGCGCTCTTCAGCGCAACGCGTCGATCAATGGTTTTGGTTTTCATTCGAATGAGCCTGAAAGTCCCGTGTTTGGGCCGTTTTTTCCGCAACGCGCGTGGGACATCAGCAATCGCATATCGATCGGTGCTGATTCGGGAATTTGTGCGCACGCAAAGCGGGCACGAATTATGCGCCGGGCTTCGCGGCCGGTTGTTGAACGCGAACGAACCCCTCGCGGTTGTTGCTTGTGCGCCTAGACGAAACAAACGTACCAGAGTACTTTACGCTAATAAAAGTGATTTCATTGGTGCGACTTGTGAACGGGGGAGGCTGACATGACCTTTTCAATCGATATGCGAGATGACTCGAGCCGCGAAAGCGTGGCCGCCGGTGTGCGTGCTGCACTTCACGGCCGGCGGGGAGCTGCCACCGCGTCTGCGCTTGGTTTGAGCATCGTCCTGTCAGCTTCGGCACTCGCGCAGACCGCGAACGATGGCGGGCAGGCGCCAGCGACCGAAGCGGCCGAACTCAACGAAATCGTCGTGACCGGTATTCGCCGGCAGCTCGAGACGGCCCAGGCCCGCAAGCAGGACGCCTCGGAGCTCGTCGACGCGATCACCGCGGACGACATCGGCGCGCTTCCCGACCGCAGCGTCACCGAAGTGCTGCAGCGAATTCCGGGCGTGGCCATCGGCCGTGTTCCGTCAGCGCGAGATGCGGACCGCATCGCCATCGAAGGCGCCGGCGTCACCATCCGTGGCTTGAGCTGGGTGCGCAGCGAGCTCAACGGACACACGGCGTTCTCTGCAAAGAACAGCCGCACGCTCGGATTCGAAGACATTCCGCCGGAGTTGCTCGCGGGAGTCGATGTCTACAAGAACCCATCGGCGCAGCAGGTCGAGGGCGGCCTGTCCGGCACCGTGAACCTGCGCACCTGGCTGCCGTTCGATTCCGACGATCGCAAGTTGAGCTTCTCGCTGCAGGAATCCTGGGGCGACCTGGCTGAAGAGTGGCAGCCGTCCGGTTCGCTGCTGGTCAGCGATCG
Organism: Steroidobacteraceae bacterium; assembly: GCA_035765415.1. Classification (GTDB taxonomy): domain Bacteria; phylum Pseudomonadota; class Gammaproteobacteria; order Steroidobacterales; family Steroidobacteraceae; genus CADEED01. Next base: position 30,954 of record DASTXR010000102.1, read on the forward strand.
CACCGAAACATCGTTCGGCGAGATCGGCGGGCTTCTCTCCGTCGGTTACTCCGACCAGACCAGCAGGACCGACACACTGCACATCGACAAGTACTACGCGAACACCAATCTCCGGCCGGGCCAAACCGTCTTCGCCCCGGGCGGCATCGGCTGGCGAGGCCTGGTGGTGGACCGCAACAGGACGGGAGCTTCAGCGGCACTGCAGTGGCGTTCGCCCAGCGAAAAGGTCGACGCCAGCCTGCAATACTTCTATGCCGACGCAACCTTCGAGCAAGACGAGAACGCGGTCTGGAATCTCCCGGGAGCCGGCCTGAATGGCACGAACCTCTCGTTTGACGGAGACCATCTGACCGGCGGCACGCTCAATGACGGCGGCTACGCGGGATCGGCGCGTTACAACAAGCGCGAAGCCAGGAACGACGATGTCACGCTGCATCTCAACTGGGCTGCGACCGATCGGCTGCGCTTCGAAGGCGACGTTCAGTATTCGAAGGCCGAGACGAAAATCATCGACCTGACGATGGGGCCGTCGGCCAGTCCGAATTTTGAAAACGCGGGGCCATACTCCATGCAGATCAACGGGTCCGACGAACCCGTCTTCGTGATCCCGGCTAACAATGTGCTCACGAACCCGAACGCGGTGTACCACAACTTCGCGATGGACCATCACGAGCAGAACGATGCCGATGCCTGGGCGTATCGCGCCGACGCGGACTACACGTTCGACAACAGCGACTGGCTGGACAAGATCCGCCTGGGCGTGCGCTACGAGGACTACAACTCGACCACGCGTGAGACCGGATATCGCTGGGGCTCCATCAGCCAGAACTGGGCCGGTGGACCGGCGGTGTTCGACGCACAGGACGTTCCCTTCGTCGAGCAGGACTATCCCAACTGGTTTCATGGCGGCTCGGGTCCGAGCGGGTTCCTGTTCGCGGATACGAGCTTCTTCCGCAACTACCAGAACTGGGCGAACCAGGTGGTTGCAGTGTCGACCGCGCCAGGCGTCAACAACGGCTGCTGCGGGTGGGTGCCGTTCAATGGCGACTACTCCACGAAATTCCCGGCGAACGACGGGCTTGGCGTGAATCCGCAAAATCAGACGACGACCGCGGGCTACGCGCAGCTGTCCTTCAAGCACAACAAATGGGACGGCAACGTGGGCGTTCGGTTCGTGAAGACCGAAGCCACAGGAGAGGGCCAGCTGGTTTTCCAGAGTGGCACTTTGTCGAACGCGGCGCCGCCCGACGATCTGGCGTTTGCCAATGGCGCATCGGTGCCGACATCCGACGACAACAGCTATAACAACGTGTTGCCGAGTCTCAACGTGCGCTACAAGGCCACTGACAACTTTTTCCTGAGATTTGCAATCGGCAGGGGAATCGCACGCCCCGAATTCCCGCAGTTGTTGCCGTCGATCCAGATCAACCCGGAGGTTGGTTTGCTCACCGGTGGCGCTTGCGTTCCGTTGCCCAGCGGAAGCCAGACTCCCGGCAATTGCGTCGCCGGCTACAACGGCTTTTCGGGTAATGCAGACCTCGAGCCGATGGAGGCCACGAACTACGACCTGAGCGCCGAGTGGTATATCAATTCGACCAGCTCACTGACGCTGGCGCTGTTCGACAAGGAGGTGTCTGGATTCATCGAGACGACTCTGGGCGCGGTAGTGCCTTACACCAACAACGGTGTGACCAAGGACGTCGATGTGCTGCGTCCTGAAAACCAGGGCGACGGCTACGTGCGCGGTGGCGAGTTGGCGTGGAACGGGTTCTTCGACTTCCTGCCGGGCTTCGGCAAGAACTTCGGAGCGCGTGCTGCGTTTACCTACGTCGATAGCGGCGGAACACGCAACTCGGCTCCCAACCCTTATGACCCGAACCAGCAGGTCAACTCGCAATTGCAGGACTATCCACTCGAAGGGTTGAGCAAGACCTCCTACAACGCCGAGTTGTACTACTCCGTGCCCAAGCTCGAGGCGCGGCTTGCCTACAACTGGCGCGAACGGTACCTGCTGACCACGGCAGCCGCCAATCTCAACATCCCTGCGTTCGCCGATGACTACGGCCAGCTCGATGCCTCCCTGCAGTGGAAGTTCATGGAGACGATGTCGGTGGGTGTGGAAGCGGTGAACCTGACGCGTTCGAAGTACAAAGTGCTGGTGGACAACGACGTCGCGGGTCAAGCCGGCAACGGCGCCGGACTGACCTATCACAACTGGGTCGATTCCGACCGTCGCTACAGCATCTACGTGCGCGCTTCGTTCTAGCGAGGTGGGGGCAGCCCCCTTTTCCTAGCAAAAGGGGTCAGCCCTCGTCTCCGTTCTCGATTCGAGGCCTGCCCCCTTTTGCTAGGAAAAGGGGGCTGCCCCCGCCTTGCAATTGTTCTCGATGAATTGCGCGTGGCTCGGCATACGCGCGATGGCCCGGTGCAGTCCGTCGCGAAATTCAGTGGCTTTCGCCTGCAGCTCGGCGATCGGCAGGATGTTGGCCAGCGGGTCCCACTGCCTGGGAATGACTCCCTGGCCGAGCATCACGGCAATCCAGCTTTGATCCGAGAACAGCTGCCCGTCATGGCGGGCCACCTTGCCGCGCGCCCTGAAGAGCTCGATGCGATGCTCGAGGCTGTCTGGCATCGGCACCGAACGACACGCCTGCCAGAACGCTTCTGGGCGTTCATTGGCGACGTAGTGCAGGACGATGAAGTCGCGACACTGCTCGTACTCGGCAATGCTCAGCCTGTTGAATTCCGATTCCGCCGATGGATCGTAACGGTTCGAAGTGGGCATGAGCGACAGGAAACGAAAGAGCGCGGACTGGACCAGGTGCAGGCTCGTCGATTCCAGTGGCTCCATGAATCCGCCCGCGAGTCCCAGCGCCACGCAGTTCCCATTCCAGAACTTCCTGCGCCGGCCGGTCTTGAACCGCAGCAGCCGTGGATCGGCGAGGGGCTTGCCATCCAGGTTCCGCAGCAGTGTCGCGGCCGCTTCGTCGTCGCTGATGTAGTTGGAACAGTAGACGTGTCCGTTTCCCGTGCGGTGTTGCAGCGGAATGCGCCATTGCCATCCGGCCTGGTGCGCGGTCGAACGGGTGTACGGGAAGAAATTCTCCAGGTTCTTCTCACACGGAACGGCCAGAGCGCGATCGCAGGGCAGCCAGTGCGACCAGTCCTCATATCCCGTCTGCAGCGTCTGTTCGATGAGCAGGCCCTGAAATCCCGAGCAATCGAGGTAGAAGTCACCGGTGACGCTGGCGCCATTCTCCAGGCGAACCGATTCGATGAGACCGCTTTCGCCATTGCGATCGACGCCCACGATGCGTCCTTCGACGCGAACGACGCCGCGCTCTTCGGCGTAACCCCGCAGAAAGCGGGCGTAGAGTCCCGCGTCGAAGTGATAGGCGTATGCAAGCTGCGGCGTATCGGGAGGCAGATTGGGCATCGGCGGCAGGAAGCGCATCTGCGACGCCGCGACGGCCGCCGGCGAATAATCGCTGAGAGGATAGGGAAGCCCGTTGGCGGCCAGCCGCAGCCACAGCTGGTGAAACGACACACCCTTGATGTTGACGCCAAATTCACCGAACTGATGAAAATAGCGATGGCCCGCCTTGCCCCAGTGGTGGAAGTCGATGCCCAGCTTGAAGCTGGCCTGCGTGGCCTGAATGAAGTCGCGCTCGTTGATCCCGAGAAGCTTGTTGAAGAACTGGATGGGCGGAATGGTGGCCTCGCCGACGCCCACTGTGCCGATCTCGTCCGATTCGATGAGCGTGATTCGCTGAGTGCCCATTACCGCACGCGCCAGGGCAGCAGCAGTCATCCATCCGGCCGAGCCGCCGCCGACTATTACGTAATGCATCAGGTCCAGTTCCCTTCGCTGCGAACATTGTCGCGTAAACTTCCGCCCAGGGGGAATTCCATGCGCTTTCGAACGCGATCCATCATCGGCCTGCTACTGACACTCGGCGCACTTTCGCTTGCGCAGGCTGCCACGCCGCTGCCAGGTATCGTGACCCACGACGGGCGTTCCGCACTCATGGTCGACGGCGCGCCATTCCTGATTCTCGGTGCGCAGGTGAACAACTCGAGCGCCTGGCCTGCGATGCTCCCCAAGGTGTGGCCGGCGGTGAAGCGCCTGCAGGCGAACACGCTCAGCGTGCCCATCGCCTGGGAGCAGATCGAGCCCGTCGAGGGCAAGTTCGATTTCTCGTTCCTCGACACGCTGCTGCGCGAGGCGCGCGACAACCAGGTGCGCCTGGTGCTGCTCTGGTTCGCGACCTGGAAGAACAACGGCCCTAACTACGCGCCCGAGTGGGTGAAACTCGACAACGCGCGTTTTCCGCGGCTGGTCGACGCGAAGGGCAAGGTGCTGAATTCCCTCTCCCCGCATGCGGCGGCGACGCTGGCGGCCGACAAGCGCGCGTTCGTCGCGCTGATGAAGCATCTGAGGCAGGCCGACGTGGATCGCACCGTGATCCTGGTGCAGGTTCAGAACGAACCCGGAACCTACGGCAGCGTGCGCGACTTCGGCGCCGAGGCGGAGAAGTTGTTTGCCGGCGCGGTGCCCGCGGCGCTCGTCAAAGCCCAGGGTGTGAAGGCCGAGGGTGTAAAGGCCGGCACCTGGAGCCAGGTGTTCGGCAAGGACGCCGACGAATTTTTCCATGCGTGGTCCGTGGCGAAGTTCATCGGCGAGGTGGCCGCGGCGGGGAAGAAGGAATACCCCCTGCCCATGTACGTGAACGCCGCGTTACGCGATCCGTTCCATCCGGGCGCACCGGGCGGTTACGCGAGCGGCGGTCCCACCGACAACGTCATCGCTATCTACCGCGCCGCCGCTCCGGCCATCGATCTCGTGTCGCCCGACATCTACATGAAGGAATCGGCGAAGGTTTCGCGCGTCATCGAGTTGTACAGGCCCGGCGGTCCGCTGCTCGTGCCGGAAATCGGCAACGACCCGATATTCGCGCGCTATGTCTTCGATGTGCTGGGCGCGCAGGGCATCGGCATCGTCCCCTTTGGCATGGATCACACCGGCTATTCGAATTTTCCGCTCGGTGGAAAGAACATCGACGAGTCCATCGATGCATTCGCGCGTCCCTACCGCCTGCTGGCGCCCATGGCGCGGGACTGGGCGCGCCTGAGTTTCGCCAACAAGGTATGGGGCGCGTCGGAGCCCGATGATCGCGCCAGTCGCAAGCTCGACCTCGGGCGCTGGACCGCGACGCTGTCGTTCAACGAATGGCAGTTCGGCATGAAGGAATGGTTCGGCGACCTCAAGGACAAGCCCGATTGGCCGGCCTATCCATCCGGTGGCGCGCTGCTGGCACAACTGGGTCCTGACGAATTCCTGCTGACCGGGCAGCGCGTGCGTGTCACCTTTGCGCCCGCGCCGGCGCTGAAGGCCAACGGCCTGATCTTCGCCAGCGTCGAAGAGGGCGCCTATCTCGAGGGCAAGTGGCAGAAGTCGCGTACCTGGAACGGCGACCAGACGGACTACGGCCTGAATCTCACCGAAGAGCCGCGATGGCTGCGCGTGCGGCTGGCCACCTACTGACCCGGGCGAGGATCGTCAGAAGCGATCAGCGAACGGGTGCGGTTGTGGCACTCGAGCGGGATGTAACCAGGTAGAGCACGGTCGGGTCCGGAATGTCGGCGGTCGGCTGATCGCGATTTGGCGGGCGTGTCGCCCAGGCGATTGCGATGCCGGATTTTCCGGAATCTTCCACCGTGTTGAGCTGCATTCCGCCGGGCGGCGCGATCAGCGGTTGCAGACGCCCGGCCAGCGTGGTGCCCGGGCGTTCCTCGACGCGCCGCAGCGTGCGCTGGTCGAGCAGGAAATCGATGGTCTTGCCGTCGCGGACCACGGATACCCGCACGCGGCCGGCGCCGTCCGGAACCGCGCCGCTGACGAACAGGCGGCTGTCGAGCGAACCCCGGCCGCGAAAATCCCAGCGGAAGTCACGCCAGTCGCTGATGCGACGGATGGTCCAGCGCGCCTCATCCCGGCGTGCGATGAAGATCTGCGTGTTTCCACTGTCGTCGAACTTGTGGAACGTGATCATCACGCGACCGGCGCCGTCGAACCCCACGACCGTGTTGTTGTTGATCATGCCCGCCTCGATCGGCACGGGATCGACGATCTCCGCGTTCGCGAGCGTGATCGGTAGTTCGAGCGTCTCGCCGCCAGACTTTTCCCAGTGCACGAGATCGCGACTGCGCGCATAGGAAAGATCGTGGTTGGTTTCGGCGTCGGGAGTGTCGCGCCATACCCAGGCAAGGTGGAAGAATCCATCGGGACCGAGCGTGGGGCCGACGAAATAGGCATTCCGTTTGCCTTCTCCATCGACCAGCGGCGCCGACAGGAGATGCCGCCATTTCGACGACGCAGTGTCGTACACGTTGTAGATCTCGTTGCCGTTGCCGCTGCCACCGTCGCGGTACTTGAGAATCAGGTTGCCCGCGACATCCACGACGAAGACGGGATAGGTCATGCGGCGTTCGAGCTTTTCATCGACCAGCACCGGCACGCGCTCGAACGATTGAATGTCTTCCGCGGTCGTCGTGCGAAAGTAGATCAGCGGGTCGTTGTGAAGATTGCCGACGATGTGGAGCTGGCCTTTCCCATCGGCGGCCATCGCGATGTAGTTGTGGCTGTCCCATCCCGTGCGCGTGTCGAGCTTGCGGTAGCTCCAGGCTCCGCCGGCGCGCGGCCTCGAAGCGACCGTCATCTGCCGGCTCGCGTCGTAGTAGGCGGCGAAGATGGTTCGATCGGTGACGGTGAGCGCGAAGCGCACGCTGTGGCCCGACCACACGCGGTCGATGGCCGCAAGATCGAATGGGGCAGGCTCGCGCGCGATGGCGACCTGGATCAACGCCGTCATCACCATCGATGCGATCGAGAATCCCTTCAAGGGAGGCTCCCCGTTTGTCAGATCATCCAGCCGCCGTCGATCACGTGGATCTGCCCGGTGGTGAAGCCCGATTCGTCGCTGGCGAGATGCAGCGCGAGAGCCGCGATTTCTTCGGGTTTTCCCAGGCGCCCCATGGGCTGCCGCGCCTCGAACTCGGCGCGCGTCTTGGCGTAGTCGCCGTAGGCATGTAATCGCGCCTGCAGCGAAGGCGTGTCCACGGTACCGGGGCAGATGGCGTTACATCGAATGCCCTGCGCGACGAAATCCGCGGCGACGGACTTGGTGAGACCGATGACGGCCGCCTTGGTGGCGCCGTAGGCGCAACGATCGGGAACACCGGTGATGGAGCTGGCCACCGACGACATGTTGATGATGGATCCGCCGCGCGCCGCGATCATCGCCGGCAGGAATGCGCGGATCATGTGGAACATGGAGTTGACGTTGAGATCGAAAGCCGCATCCCAGACCGCCGGATCGAGATCGAGCACCGTGCCCTTCGGCACCGAGCCCGCGCAGTTGAACAGCACGTCCACCCGGCCCGCGGCCTTCGCAAAAGCGGCGATGGCCAAGGGGTCGCGAACGTCGAGCACATGCCCCTCGCAACCCTCGAGGCTGGACAAGGCAGCGCCGTCGATATCGGCGGCGATGACGCGCGCGCCCGCGCGCGCGAAACTCTCCGCGCTGGCGCGGCCGATTCCCGATCCCGCCGCGGTGACCACCGCGGTCTTGCCGGCCAGTCGCTCAGATTCCATAGGTTGCTCGTGCAGTTCCGGAAAAAATCTTCTCGCGCTCGCCGGCGTCGAGGCTGGCTAACAAAGTGTGCGTGACGCCGCGCCACTCGCCGTAGGGGCACACCAGCTCGCATACCGGCCAGTCGCTGCCCCACATCATTCTCGATGGGCCGAAGTTTTGCAGCAGATGATTCACCGATGCCTCGAGCGCCGCGGGATCCGCGGTGCCGGCCTCGGTGACCAGGCCCGACAGTTTGCACACCATGGGCGACGAGCGCGCGAGCTCGGTGATTCCCTGCTGCCAGGCCGCGAGGTCGCCGGTGGCAATGGGCGGCTTGGCGCCGTGATCCAGCACCATGGCCAGGTCCGGGTAACGCGCGCTGAGCTCGAGCAGCGCCGGCAGATGTCTGGGCAGCACCAGCGCATCCAGCACCAGGCCGTGGTCGATCATGGCCTCGAAGGCGGGCGCGAGTTTTTCCTCTAGCATCCACTCCGTGTCGGGGATGTCCTGGATCATCGGCCGCAGGCCCACGAGATTGGGGTCGGCGGCGAGCGCGGCGATGGTGTCCGCGGCCGATTCGCTCTCGAAATCCACCCAACCCACGATGCCGGCGATGAAGGAATGCTGGCGCGCAAGCTCGAGCATGAACCGCGTTTCCTCGACCGTGGCCGCTGCCTGCACGAGGACGGTGGCCGCGACGCCTGCCTGCGCCAGGTGCGGCTCGAGATGCTCCGGCAGGAAGTCGCGGTAGATAGGGGCGAGCGCCGGGGTCAGCCAGCCGTAGTCGCCTCTGTCCAGGCGCCAGAAATGCTGGTGGCTGTCGACCATGCCGTTCATGCGGGCAGCGGCGCGCGCGCATCGACGAGCCCGCGTTCACGCAGCGCGCGCCAGAATGCGGTGGGTATCGGAAAGGAAAACATGGCGGCGCAGTTGCGTGCTTCGGCGCCGCTGGCGCATCCGGCCACCACGCTCGCGACGCGCGGATGACCCAGTGGGAACTGCAGCGCCGCGGCCGCCAGCGGCACCGCGAAATCCGCGCACAGCGCTTCGAGCCTTGCCACACGCTCGAGAACCGCAGCGGGGGGCGCTGCGTAGTTGTAGTGCGTTTGTGCGCCGGCGCGCGAGCCGGCAGCCAGGATGCCGGAGTTGAACGGCCCACCGCAGATGATGGAGACCTGGCGCTGCTCGCACAGTGGCAGCAGCGCCTCGAGCGCGGGCTGTTCGAGCAGCGTGTAGCGCCCGGCGAGCAGGATGCAGTCGAGCTCGCAGGATGCGAGCAGCTCGACGCAGATCTCCGATTCGTTGACGCCGAGGCCGATGGCGCGCACCACGCCGGCGTCGCGCAGCTCGCGCATCGCGCGGTAACCGCCGCCGAGGTATTCCGCGACGCGCGCCGCGTGCGCATCGCCGTGGGTCATGCGACCGATGTCGTGGCAGAGCAGGACGTCGACTCGCGGAACCTTGAGGCGCTCGAGGCTTTCGGCATGCGAGCGCATCACCGATTCATAGCCATAGTCGAAAACCGGCGCGAACGGACGCGGCGAGAAGTAGCCCTCGCGTCCCACGCTTGCGTCCTGCGGGCCGGTGGGGACCAGGCGGCGCCCCACCTTCGTGGAGATCACCGGCAATGCCTGTGCGCCGTGCAGCGCCTGTCCCAGGCGCACTTCGCTCAGGCCGAAACCGTAGAACGGCGCGGTGTCGAAGTAGCGGACGCCGGCGGCCAACGACTCGCGCACCGCCGCGTCCGCATCCTGGTCGGCGAGCTCGCGATACAGGTTGCCGATGGCGGCGCCGCCAAAACCCAGCTCACTGACGTCGAGGCCGGTCCTGCCCAGCTCGCGACGCCTCATGCGGCAGCCGTCACCGTGTCACGCCGCGACTTCCACGCAAACAGGAACACGATCGCGAAACAGGCCGCCGGCACGATGTAGGCGAGATTGATCGAGCTCTCGCGCGAGATGAATCCCATGAGCGCCGTGAACACCGCGCCGCCGATGATGGCCATCACCAGGAATGACGATCCCGACTTCGTGTAGATGCCGAGGCCGCGCAGGCTCATCGAGAAGATGGTGGGAAACATGATGGACATGAAGAAGCTCGCGGCGATGAGCGCGGTGAGCCCCACGTGACCGCCCGCGGCCACCGCGACCAGGCACAAGACCACGTTGATGGCCGCGAAGCTGGCGAGCAGTTTCGCCGGGTTGACGCGCGACATCAGCAACGTGCCGAGGAATCGGCCGGCGAAGAAGACGCCGAAGGAAATCGGCACCCAGCGCAGCGCGTCCCGTTCCAGCGTGCCGGGAAAATTGTGCTGCGTGTAGCGGATCAGGAAGCTCCACACACCCACCTGCGCGCCCACGTAGGCGAACTGCGCGAGCACGCCCAGCCAGTAACGCGGGAATTTCGCGAGGCCGAGAAAACCGCCTTCCTTTTCACCGTCGGCGCCGCGGCCCCGGTCCACGGGCGGGAACTTCGCGACCGACACCAGTACGGCCCACAGGATCACCATCGCGGCGATGCAGATGTAGGGTAGTTTGACCGCGTCGAGCTCGGCGGCGCGAAACGCGGCGAAGGCCTCGGGCGAAAGGGCCTGCAATTGATCCGGCGTGTAATTCACGTCGGAAAAGATGAGCATGCCGCCGATGGAAGAACCAGCCATCGTGCCGATGGGATTGAAGGTCTGCGCGAAGTTCAGCCGCTGGTCGGCGCTGCCGGGCGGGCCCATGACCGCGATCAGCGGATTCGCCGACGTTTCGAGAAACGCGAGGCCGCTGGCGATGACGTACAACGCGATGAGAAACGCGTAGTACTGGCTGGCCTGCGCCGCGGGCAGGAACAGCAATGCGCCCGCGGCGTAGAGGCCAAGGCCCATGAGCACGGCGGCGCGGTAGCCGAAGCGCCGCATGAACAGCGAGGCGGGAATCGCGAAACAGAAGTAACCGAAGTAGAACGCCGACTGCACCATGCTCGAGGCGAAGTCGTCGAGCTGGAAGGCTTTGCGGAACTGCGGGATCAGCACGTCATTGAGGCTGTTGGCCACGCCCCACATGAAGAACAGCCCGACGATGAGGATCGTGGCGAACAGATATCCGGCGGTGATGAGCTGCGAGGGCTTGTCGCTCGTCGCCTCCGTCATGGAAGGTCTCCGTGCACGATTTCGCTGGATATCTCCCTGGCCGCGGCGCGCACGAATTCCACGGCCTGCGCCATCTCCATCTGCAGCGGGTTGCTGTGCACGAACGGGATGGTCAGGGCCGCCACCGCGGTGTCGCCGCGCAGGATGGGCGCGGACAGGTCGACGATGCCGCGCACGAAATGCGACGCGGCTTCGTGATGGCCGCGTGCGCGAACCTGGTCGGCGCGCTGCACGAAGGATTCGGCGGCTTCGCCCTTGAGGCGGCAGCGCTTGAGCCAGGCGCGGCGCACCTCGTCGTTCTGGTACGCGAACAGCACCAGCCCGGACGTGGCAGTGGCGATCTCGCGCCGATAGCCGATACGCACGGAGAAACCGAGATCACCGGGCCGCTCGATGCGCGTGATGACCACGATCTGGTCCTCGGACGCCACGGCGATGTGGCAGGACTGCCCGATGTCCTGGACCAGCCTGCGCATGATGGGCAGCGCCGTTTCGACCAGGGATCGGACCGGGGCCTGTGCCATGGCCAGCGCGAACAGCTTGTTCGTCAGCACATAGCCGGTGCCGTTTTCCGAGGTGGTGATGAATCCCTTGAATTCGAGCACCTGGAGCATGCGAAACAGCTCGCCTGACGAGCGGCCCAGGCGCTGCGAAATGGCGGACAGGTTGAGTGGCGACTTCTCGGCGGCCAGCAATTCGATGACGTCGAGACCTTTCTCGAGCGCCGGGGCGCGATATCGGCTGGTGCGCAGTGCGGCTTCCTGCGTGGGCAGGCGTGGGGGAGCGGATTTTGTGGCCATGAATTCTGTAGTTCTAGTAGTGATGACCGGCGGACGATTCTGCCCCAAAACCACTTGATCTTGAATTTTCATTAGAGCATTGTACTTTCATTCGGGAAATCGCGAATTGCAGGACGCATTCGCCCTGTGGGTGAACCTGCAACCACGACGGCCGGAAGGCGAGACTCCTCGGCGCCCCCACGACGCGGCAGTCTCGCTTTCCGGCAATTTCGGCGTGGCAGTCCTTTCGGACCTTCGCATGTTCGGCCGCTAGAATCTCCCGTCCAAAAAATTCGATTCGCGTTCCCAGAGGGGTTCCATGAAGATTCTGACGAGTTGGATGTGCGTGCTCGTGCTCGCAGGCTGCGCTGCGGAAAAGCCCGAAGGATCGTTCGTGCAGAACGAGACCGGCGTGATCGTGACACCGGCGGACAATGGGTCGCGGCGGGTGCGCCTGGAAGTGCGGACCGACCGCATCGTGCGCGTCACCTCGGTGGACGATGCGAACCTCGACCTGCCGGACAGCCTCATGGTCATCGCGGCCGCGACCAAGCCGCCGGCGTTCAAGGTGGAACAGCGTGAAAGCGACGTCGTCCTGGCAACCTCGCAGCTGCTGGCGCACGTGTCGCTGGCCGACGGCGCGGTACGTTTCACCGACCTCGCCGGAAAGTCGTTGCTGGCGGAAGAGCCGTTTCGCAAGACGGAAGCGGGGGTTTCGCAGCGCTTCAATGCGGGCACCGACGAGGCCTTCTACGGTTCCGGCCAGCACCAGAACGCGCAGATGAACCTCAACGGCGAAGACGTCGAGCTCGCCCAGCACAACATGGACATCGGCGTGCCGTTCGTGGTGTCCACGCGCAACTACGGGGTGCTTTGGGACAACAACGGCATCACGCGCCTCGGGAATCCCAAGCCCTACGGATTGGCGTCGCGCGATCTCAAGATTCGCGATGTATCGGGCAAGGATGGCGGCTTCACGGCGCGTTATTCCATCGACGGGCAGGTCAAGCTCGAGCGCGTCGAGAAAGACATCAACTATCAGTACATCCGCGATCGCTTCAACTGGCCGAAGGAACTGCTGGTGCCGAAGGAGCCGCCTGCCGGCTCGCCGCCCAATGTGCTTCCGAACCAGACCGTCACCTGGGAAGGCACGCTGGAATCGCCCAAGTCCGGCAACCACAAGTTCCAGCTGTATGGCAGCAGCTATTTCAAGGTGTATGTCGACGGCAAGCTGGTGCTCGATCGCTGGCGTCAGAACTGGGCAGGCTGGTACCACAACTTCGACGTGGTGATGGCCGCCGGCATACCGAAGGCGATCAAGGTCGAGTGGACTCCCAACGACGGCTACATGGCCTTGCTGCACAACGATCCGCTGCCGGATCCGGAGCGTCACTCACTCACGTTCACGTCCGATGTGGGCCGGGCGATCGACTATTACTTCATCGCTGGCGCAAGCCAGGATGAGGTCATCGGCGGCTATCGCACGCTCACGGGCAAAGCCGTGATGCTGCCGCGCTGGGCCTACGGCTTCTGGCAGAGCCGCCAGCGCTACACCACGCAGAAAGAGTTGCTGGACGTGGCGGCGGAATATCGTCGGCGAAAGATTCCGATCGACAACATCGTGCTCGACTGGTTCTACTGGAAGGAAGATTCCTGGGGTTCGCACGAGTTCGACAAGACACGATTCCCCGATCCGAAGGGCATGATCGACAAGCTGCACGCGCAGAACATCCGCCTGATGATCTCCGTGTGGCCGAAGTTCTACCCCGAAACCGCCAACTACAAGGAACTCGATGCGGCCGGTTTCATGTACCGCGGCAACGTCGAGGCGGGCGCGCTCGACTGGGTGGGCAAGGGCTACAGGAACTCGTTCTACGATCCATATTCCAGGCCTGCGCGCGAGATGTACTGGCGCCAGGTCAATGAGAAGTTAGGTGTGCTCGGCATCGACGCGTGGTGGATGGACGCCACCGAGCCCGACCTGCATTCGAATCTCGACATCGATTCGATCAAGGCGCGCATGGGGCCCACGGCCATGGGGCCCGCGGAGCAGTTCTTCAATTCCTATCCACTGATGCACAGTGGCGGTGTGTATGAGGGTGCACGCGCCGCGCGCCCCGACACGCGCGTGTTCATCCTCACGCGCTCGGGATTTGGCGGCATTCAGCGCAATGCGGCGGCGGTGTGGAGCGGCGACATCGTGTCGCGCTGGGATGATCTCCACGCGCAGATATCCGCGGGCGTGAGCATCGGCTATTCGGGCCTGCCCAACTGGACCTTCGACATCGGCGGCTTCGCCAACGAGAGCCGCTACAGCACGCAGAAGCCGGCCGCCGCGGATCTCGAGGAATGGCGCGAGCTCAACCTGCGCTGGTTCCAGTTCGGCGCATTCGCGCCGCTGTTCCGCTCGCACGGCGAATATCCGTTCCGCGAGATCTTCAATCTCGCGCCGCCAGGATCCGAGGTGTTCGACAGCCTGCTGTGGCACGACAAGCTGCGTTATCGCCTGCTGCCGTACACCTACACGCTGGCGGGGGACACGTACCATCGCGACGGCACCATCATGCGTGGCCTCGCGATGGATTTCGCCGATGACACCGCCGCACGCGACGTGCGCGACGAGTTCCTGTTCGGCAAGGCCTTCCTGGTGGCGCCGGTGTACCAGCACAAGGCGCGCACGCGCCAGGTCTATCTACCGGCCGGCGCCGAGTGGTACGACTTCCACACGGGCGCGAAGACCGCCGGTGGGCAGAGTGTGCAGGCAGCCGCGCCGCTCGCGCGCATGCCGCTCTACGTGCGTGCCGGGTCCATCGTCCCGGTGGGTCCGGACGTGCAGTATTCCTCGGAGAAACTCGGAGATCCGATCACGCTGTTCGTATTCACGGGCGCCGATGGCAGCTTCGACTACTACGAAGATGACGGCGTGAGCTACGGATATGAACGTGGCGAGTTTGCGCGCATACCTCTGCGTTACGACGCCGCCAAAGGCGCGCTGACCATCGGCGCGCGCTCGGGAAACTACACCGGCATGCCCGCGGAGCGCACTTTCAAAGTGCGCTGGATCAAGGCGGGCGGCAAAGCGCCGGCAGATCTGGATGCCGCGGCCGACGCCTCCGTGGTGTACACGGGGGCCGAAGTCACCGTTATGGGGACACTCCCCGTTTCCTAGCAAAAGGGGACGCACCTGAGGATGGTGCGTCCCCTTTTGCACGGCGTGCCACAAGCCGGAAACGGGGAGTGTCCCTCATGTGGTAAAACCTTCGTCACGAGGGGTGTTCTCTTCTAATAACAAGGGAGTGCACCGTGGCGAAGGTTCAGGCGGGTGTGGGGCCGCGTTTTCCACAAGTCGTGGTCCTGTTCGGCGCGACGGGAGACCTCTCCCGCCGCAAGCTCATACCGGGGCTCATGCACCTCGCGCGCGCCGGATTCATTCCCGGCTGCCGCATCATCGGCGTGTCACTCGATTCGTTCGATGCCGAAACCTTCCGCAAGTTTGCCCGCGAATCGCTGAACGAATTCTCGGCGCGCAAGGTTGAAGGCGACGACTGGACCAGCTTCGCGAGCTTTCTCGATTACGTGCCGCTGTCCGCGGGCCCCGCCGCGCTGGCCGAAGCCGTGACGCGCGCGGAGGCCTCCATTGGCTCGGAGTCCCGGCGGCTTCACTACCTGTCGGTACCACCCAGCGCGGCGCTCTCCGCGGTGCGCATGCTGGGCGACGCGGGCCTGGTGCAGAACTCGCGCATCATCATGGAAAAACCCTTCGGCACCGACCTGGCGAGCGCGGTTCAGCTCAATGCCAGGCTGCACGAAGTGTTTGCCGAGGAACAGATCTTTCGCATCGATCACTTCCTCGGCAAGGAACCCGCGCAGAACATCCTGGCATTCCGCTTCGCCAACGGATTGTTCGAGCCCATCTGGAATCGCAATTTCATCGACCACGTGCAGATCGACGTGCCGGAGACGTTGAGCCTCGGCAAACGTTCGGCGTTCTACGAATCCACGGGCGCCTATCGCGACATGGTGGTCACGCACCTGTTCCAGATCCTGGGATTCATGGCGATGGAGCCGCCCACGCACCTGGCGCCGAAACCCATCAGCGAAGAAAAGAACAAGGTGTTCCGCAGCATGCTGCCGATACAGCCCGCGGACGTGGTGCGCGGGCAGTACATCGGCTATCGCGGCGAGGAGGGCGTAGCGCCGGAATCCGACACAGAGACCTTCATCGCGCTCAAGTGCTCGATCGACAACTGGCGCTGGGCCGGCGTGCCGTTCTATCTACGCACCGGCAAACGGCTGGCCGAAGGCCAGCGCATCATCTCCATCGCATTCCGCGAACCGCCGAAGAGCATGTTTCCCGAGGGATCGGGCATCGGTGCGCATGGTCCCGATCACCTCACGTTCGACCTCGCGGATGCGGCGAAGACATCACTGTCGTTCTACGGCAAGCGGCCCGGTCCCGGCATGCGCCTCGACAAGCACAGCCTGCAGTTCGCCATGAACGACACCGGCCAGATCGGCGACGTCCTCGAGGCCTATGAACGATTGATCCTCGACGCCATGCGCGGCGATCACACACTGTTCACCACGGCCGAAGGTATCGAACGCCTCTGGGAGGTGTCGGTTCCGCTGCTCGAATCGCCGCCGCCGGTGCGCACGTACTCGCCGGGCTCCTGGGGCCCCAACGCCATCCACCAGCTCGTTGCGCCACACGCGTGGCGCCTGCCTTTCGAGCGAACCTGGCGCGATCCCAACAAGACGGGAAGTTAGCGCCACCGCGGCGCTCGAACTGGGCTCGAGGGCTGTGGGCTCGGGAGTAATCGGCCAGCCGGGACGCCGGTTGAGCCGATGCGAGGCGACACCCCGGAACCACCATCTATAAGAGTGCGCCTGGATGACAATCATTCGCGGTTGCAAACAAGAATGATTCGCAATACGATGCGGGCCGTTGCTGACGCGGAGTAACCACCGTTTTCAGCAAAACGCTCCGACGGCAGAGCCGAGCGGGCGTTCGAGGGACAGAACAACCGCATTTGGGAGCTAACCGTGTCGCATCTCACTTCCATGGGCCTCCAGGGCTTTACCCGTCGTCGTATTGCCGTTGCCGTGGGGCTCGCACTCTCCGCAGCCGCCGCGAACGCGCAGGCCGACACCGTCGAAGCCAAGACCTTGCCGAAGGTGTCGGTCGAAGCTGCCGATCCCGTGGACACACCCAAAGTCGACCGCGTGTCGTCGCCCAAATTCACGCAGGATCTCATCGACACGCCGCAGACCATCGCGGTGGTGAGCAAGCAGGTGCTTGCGCAGCAGGGCGCCACCACGCTTTCGCAGGCACTGCGCAACACCCCCGGCGTGACATTCCTGTTAGGCGAGAACGGCAACACGGCCACCGGCGATTCCATCTTCATGCGCGGCTTCGACACGCAGGGCTCCATCTTCATCGATGGCATCCGCGATCTCGGCACCGTCACGCGCGACACCTTCAACACCGAGCAGGTCGAAATCGCCAAGGGCCCGGCGGGTCCTGACTACGGTCGCGGCGCCGCGTCGGGTTACGTGAACATGGCCAGCAAGGTGCCCACGCCCGAGAGCTTCACGGGTGGCTCGGCCAGCTACGGAACGGCCGATAACGCGCGCCTGACCGGCGATATCAACCATCGCTTCGACGGCAGCGGCACCGCGTTCCGGCTCAACGTCATGGGCCAGGATGGCGAGGTCGACGGTCGCGATTTCATCGAGCGCAAGGGCTGGGCCGTGGCGCCGTCGGTCGCGTTCGGCCTCGAGGGCGACACGCGCTCGTACTTCTATCTACTGCACACCGAACAGGACAACGTGCCCGATGGCGGCGTGACCACGCTCGGCCTCGATGGCTTCTACAATCGCGATCTCGATCCCAACCCGCCCCCGGCCACGCCCCCGCTTCCGCCGCCGCGCGCGCCGGGCGTGGTGCCCGCGCCCGTCGACAGCGAGAACTACTACGGCTACCGCAGCGACTTCGATGAGATCACCGGCACGATGTTCACGGCGCGTTTCGAGCACGATTTCAATGAGAACGTGTCGATCCGCAACAGCACGCGGTACGGCCGGCTCGAGCAGTTCTACATCCTCACCGGTGTCAACGCCGTGACCATCCCGAGCCCGAATCCGGATACGTGGACGGTGAACCGCACGCGTCAGAGCAAGTTCCAGGAGAACACGCTCATGACGAACCAGACCAATCTCACGGTCAATGTCGCAACCGGCGGGGTCAGCCACGCCATCACGACGGGCGTCGAATTCATCTCCGAAGAGCAATACAACCCGGTGTATGCGCCCGCCAGCCTTGGCACGCTCGTGCCGGCGGACCCGTACAACCCGGGTCTCACCGATGCGCCGCCGCTCTACGCGCCGGCACGCAATGGCGCGTTCACACGCGGCGAGACGCAGACCGTCGGCGCCTACGTGTTCGACACCCTGAGCTTTGCCGAGAAGTGGGAAGTGACGGGCGGATTCCGCCTCGATGCGTACGACACGGATTTCGAAGGCATGACGCTTACCGGCACCACGCTCACGCCGTCGCGGCTCGGGGCCGACGACACGTTGTTCTCGTACAAGGTGGGCGTGCTGTTCAAGCCGCTGCCGAACGGCAGCGTCTATCTGTCGCACGCCAACTCGAAGCAGCCTCCGGGCGGCGCCAACTTCACGCTGACGCCGCCGAACGGCGCGAACAACGCGAACCGCACCGATCTCGAACCGACTGAAGGTGAGAATCTCGAACTCGGCACGAAGTGGGAATTCCGCGATGGCGCATTCGCCGTCACCGCCGCGCTCTTCGACAGCAGCAACAAGAACGAGCTGGTGCCGGATGCGACCAATCCCACCGTGTTCGTGCAGGTTGGCGAGCGCGAAGTGAAGGGCATCGAGCTCGGCATCGTCGGCAAGATCACCGAGAACTGGGATCTGACCGCGGGCCTCGCGAAGATGGACACCGAAGTCGTGAAAGGCAGTGCCGCGCAGCAGGGCTCGCAGATCAACTGGTCGCCCGAGCTCACGTTCTCGAGCTGGACCACCTATCGCCTGCCATTCGGGCTCACCATCGGCGGCGGTGCGCGCTACGTAGACACCGTCGCGCGCTCGATCGCCAATACCGTGCTGCCTACGACGAACGTCCCGACCGCCCCCGAGTACTGGGTGATCGATGCCATGCTGGGCTACCAGGTGAACGAGAAGGTGTCGCTGCAGTTGAACGGCTACAACCTGGCCGATGAGGAATACATCGCCACGCTCAACAACGGCGGGACGCGTTATATCCCCGGCACGCCGCTGTCGGCACTGCTGTCGGTGAACTTCACGTTCTGATCTGTGCAGCGCGGTTTCGGCATGCGAGCATGCGCGCATGATGCTGCACGTTCCAAAGGTGTTAGCGCCCGAGCAGGTGGCGGAATGCCGCCGCCTGCTCGATACCGCCGAATGGTCTGACGGCAAGGCCACCGTCGGCGAGCAGGGCGCGCTGGTGAAGAAGAATCGCCAGCTGCCCGACCTGTCGCCCATCGGCCGGCAGTTAGGCGAACTGATCCTCACGGCGCTCGCGCGCAATCCGCTGTTCTTTTCGGCCGCGCTGCCGCTCAAGACCGTGCCGCCGCTGTTCAACCGCTACGAGGGCGGCGAACACTACGGCACGCACATCGACGGCGCGGTGCGCGCCGTCCCTGGCAGCTCGCACTTCATCCGCACCGACCTGTCGTCCACGCTGTTCCTCACCGAACCCGCCGA
>DASTXR010000103.1:0-86047 GCA_035765415.1 Steroidobacteraceae bacterium
CTGATGAATTCCTA
Organism: Steroidobacteraceae bacterium; assembly: GCA_035765415.1. Classification (GTDB taxonomy): domain Bacteria; phylum Pseudomonadota; class Gammaproteobacteria; order Steroidobacterales; family Steroidobacteraceae; genus CADEED01. The sequence continues at coordinate 15 of DASTXR010000103.1, forward strand.
TGCGCGCGCCTACGACCCGCACTCGAGCTACTTCTCGCCGCGCAGCTCCGAGGAATACCGCATCCAGATGAGCCTGAACTACGACGGCATCGGCGCGTCGCTTCAGCTCGTCGACGACTACGTCACCATCATGAACGTCATCGAAGGCGGTCCGGCCGCGATGGCCGGCACGCTGTCCGTAAAAGATCGCATCACCGGCGTCGGCCAGGGCAAGGAAGGCCCGGTCACCGACGTGCTCGGCTGGCGCATCGACGATGTCGTGCAGCTCATTCGCGGACGCGCGGGCACGCAGGTGCGCCTGCAGGTCCTGCCGGCGGGCGCCGCGCCCGGCACGCCGGAGAAAACCCTCGAATTCACGCGCAACAAGGTCACGCTGGAAGCGCAGGCCGCGCAGAAAGAGCTGCGCACCATCAAGCGCGGCGACAAGGAATTCCGCGTCGGCATCATCAACGTTCCGGCGTTCTACCAGGACGTCGAGGCGCAGAACTCCGGCGACAAGGAGTTCCGCAGCACCACGCGCGACGTTCGTCGTCTCATCAACGAGCTCAAGGCCGAGAAAATCGACGGCCTGGTGCTCGACCTGCGCGGCAACGGCGGCGGCTATCTACCCGAAGCCACCGCGCTCACCGGCCTGTTCGTCGACAAGGGCCCGGTGGTGCAGCTCAAGGTCACCACGGGCGAGCTCGAAGTGCAGGACGATCCGGAACCCGGCGTCGCCTATTCGGGGCCGCTGGCGGTCCTGGTCGATCGCTTCAGCGCGTCGGCATCGGAAATCTTTGCGGGCGCCATCCAGGACTACCACCGCGGCGTGGTGCTCGGTCAGCGCACCTTCGGCAAGGGCACGGTGCAGAACCTCGTGCCGCTCGATCGCTGGTCGCCGCGTCCGGTCAACGGCCAGCTCACGGTCACCATCGGCAAGTTCTACCGCGTCACCGGCGAAAGCACGCAGCATCGCGGCGTCGAACCCGACGTCACGCTGCCTTCGCAGATCGACATGGAAGAATTCGGCGAGAGCGCTCTCGAAGGCGCCCTGCCCTGGGATCGAATCCCCGGCGTGCCCTTCCGCAGCGAGGGCAAGGCGCAACAGCCGAACATCGCGGCGCTCGCCACCGAAGAAAAGTCGCGAGCCGATCGCGACCCGGACTACCGCTGGCTCGTTGCCAATCTGGCCGCGGATGACGCGATGCGCAAACAGACTTCGCTGTCGCTGAACCTGCAGCAACGCAAGGACGAGCGCGAGCGCCTCGAGCGCGAACGCCTCAGCCGCGAAAACGCGCGCCGCGCCGCGCAGAATCTGCCCGCGCTCAAGAACGCCGAAGAACTGGCGGATGCCAAGTTCCCGGACACCGTGCTCGATCAGGCAGCCGAAGTGATGACGGACATGGTCTCCGGCTCACGACCGGTCCATTCCGCCCCTTCGCGCACCGTTCGTCGCGACGACAAATCAGCCGGCTGAATTCAGCCGGCACTGTCGATCCGGGGGAAACCTAATCCCGGACTGGTGTTGTAGTTGACTACAACACCAGAGATCCCTAAACTTCAGCCCAATCGCAACCAATTGAGTTCTGCCGGCGTCTTAACGGCAGACAAAGGGGATGGGCATGACAACAACTCTCTTACGCGCCGCCGTCGTAGCGCTCGCTCTGGCGATCACGGCATGCGCCGAGGACGGCGTCGCCGGCGACAAGGCTGCCGAAGAAAAGGACGCCAAGGCGATTGCCGAATCCGCAATTCCGGTAGAAGTGGCCAGGCCGGTTCGCGGCGAAATGCTCGCGATGTACAGCGGCACGGCCACGCTCGAAGCCGAAGCGGACGCCAAGATCATTGCCAAGGTGGGTGGCGAAGTGCGCCGCCTGCTCGTCGAGGAAGGCGACCGCGTGAAGGCGGGCCAGATACTGGCGGTTCTCGACGATCGCCAGCTGCGCCTGCAGGCCGCGCAAACGCGCGCGGCATTGGCGAAGGCGGAGCGCGATTTCAATCGCCAGGTCGAGCTCCACGAAAAAGGACTGGTTTCCGCCGGCGCTTTCGAAGGGCTCAAGTACGACCTCGACAATCAGCGCGCTGCCAACGACATCGCCTCCCTGAGCCTGTCGTACAGCGAGATTCGCGCGCCGTTCGCCGGCGTCGTGTCCGAGCGGCTCGTGAAGTTAGGCCACGAAGTCGCGATCGGCACCGCCATGTTTCGCGTCACGGACCCGACCCCGTTGAAGGCGGCGGTGTACATCCCCGAGCGCGAGCTCGCGCGCCTGAAGATAGGCCAGGCCGCATCCATCGCGGTCGACGCCCTCGCCGGCCGCTCGTTTCCCGCCATCGTGAAGCTGGTCTCGCCGACAGTGGACGCCGCCACCGCGACGTTCAAGGTGACGCTCGAGGTCAACGATCCCAGGGGCGACCTCAAGCCCGGCATGTTCTCGCGCGTCGGCATCGTGTTCGAACGCCGCGCCGAGGCGCTGACGATCCCGCGCATCGCGTTGCTCGACACCGATGGCGCATCGAACGTCTTCGTCGTCAGCAGCGGCAAGGCTGAACAACGCGCCATCAAGACCGGACTGTCGAACGCCGGCAAGGTGGAAGTGATCGACGGACTCACCGGCACCGAGCAGGTGGTGGTCGTGGGCCAGAACGGACTCAAGGACGGCAATCCGGTACGCGTCGTATCGCTCGAACAGACTGCCAAAGCCGGTAAATAGCCGTGGGTCTCGTGGACTTCGCGATTCGCCGGCGCGTCACCATCGCAATGGCGACGGTGGCGATCACCCTGCTCGGGATGATTTCCCTCTCCCGCCTCAAGGTAAACCTGCTTCCTGACCTGTCTTACCCCACGCTCACCATCCGCACCGAACTACCTGGCGCGGCGCCCACCGAAATCGAAAACCTGATCTCACGCCCCGTCGAGGAAGCGGCCGGCGTCGTGCGCAACGTGCGGTCGGTACGCTCGGTCTCACGCTCCGGCCAGTCCGACGTGATCATCGAGTTCACCTGGGGCACCGACATGGATTTCGCGGGTATCGAAGTGCGCGAGCGCCTCGACCTGCTGTGGCTCCCCACTGAAGCAACTCGGCCCCTGCTGCTGCGTTTCGACCCGTCGAGCGAGCCCGTGATGCGCGTGGCTTTCGTGGACGAGACGGCGCTCTCCTCGAACCCGGGTGCGGGCAGCCACGAAGATCGCCTCAAATTCCTGCGCCGTTTCGCCGACGACCGCATCAAGCAGGAAATCGAATCGGTCGAAGGATCCGCGGCCGTGAAGGTCAGCGGCGGCTTCGAAGACGAGGTGCAGATCTACGTCGATCAGCAGCGCCTGGCGCAGTTACGGCTCTCCATCGAGCAGGTGGCGCGGCGCATCGGCGCCGAGAACGTGAATCTCTCCGGCGGCCGTCTCGAACAGGGAACACAACGCTTCCTCGTCCGCACCGTCAACGAATTCGACACGCTCGATGACATGGCGAACGCCGTCGTCGCCAACGTCGATGGCCAGCCGGTGTACCTGAAGGACGTGGCACGCGTGGAGCGCGGCTACAAGGACCGCACCGCCATCACGCGGCTGAACGGCGCCGAATGCATCGAGCTCGCCATTTACAAGGAAGGCGACGCCAACACCGTGCAGCTCGCGCATGGCATCACGGCCAAGCTCACGGCGCTCGAGAAGAACCTGCCCGGCGGCACGAAGCTCGTGCCGGTCTATGACCAGTCGAAGTTCATCGCCAGCGCGGTCAGCGACGTGAAGGACGCCGCGATCCTCGGCGGACTCCTGTCCATCCTGGTCCTGTATTTCTTCCTGCGCGACGCGTGGGCCACCATCGTCACGGGCATCGTGATCCCGGTGACCGTCGTCGGGATCTTCGTGATGATGTATGCCTTTGATCTCACGCTGAACGTGATGTCGCTGGGCGGCATCGCGCTGTCGGTGGGCATGTTGATCGACAACTCGGTGGTCATCCTCGAGGCCATCGCCAGGCGCAAGGAAGCGGGCCTGTCCACCATCGACGCGGCGCGTGAAGGTACGGCCGAAGTGGCCACGGCGGTCACCGCCTCGACACTGACCTCCGTGGCGGTGTTCTTCCCCATGGTGTTCGTGAGCGGCATCGCCGGACAGTTGTTCCGCGACCAGGCGCTCACCGTCACCTTCGCGCAGCTCATCTCGCTCATGGTCGGCATCACGCTGGTTCCCATGCTCACCGCCTGGCGCGCACGCCTCGGCGACAAGGAAGAGGAACTGGCGGCCGATGCCGGCGAGCCGCGCGAAACGCTGGGGGCGCTCCAGCGATACCTGCGCGCCACGTTTGCCAACTTCAACGTCAGGTCCATCGTCAGCCCGCCCGAGCGCACGCAAATTTCACGGACCGGCATGGCACGGCTGTGGGCCATTCCCTTGTTCGCCATCCGTTGGGTGCTTCATTCGCTCGCGTGGCTGTCACGTTATGCCTTCACGTTCACGGTACGCGTGCTGCGGATACTGTTCGGATTGTTGGGCAAGCTGTTCGCAGTGCTGCTTTCGCCCTTCGTCTGGATGACGCAGACGGCCTACGGCTTTCTCGACCGCCACTATCCGGCGCTGCTCGACTGGGCGCTGACGCGCCGCACCGTGGTGCTGGTCACCGCGTTCGGTTTGCTCGCGGCCACTGCGCTCATCCTGCCGCAGCTCGGCACCGAACTCATTCCGCAACTCTCGCAAGGCGAGTTCACGGTCAAGATGCGCCTGCCGGCCGGCGCGCCGCTCGAGACGACCGACGCCCAGGTGCAGGTGATCCACAAGGCCGCCAAAGAACTGCCGGCGCTCGACAGCGCATACGCGGTTGCCGGAACCGGCAACCGGCTCGACGCCAATCCCGTCGACTCGGGCGAAAACACCGGCAATCTCGACGTGAAACTCCGCGCACCCATCGACAAACAAGGCGAGGAACGCGCCATCGAAGCAATGCGCTCCCGCCTTGCCGGCATCCCCGGTGCGCAATACGAGTTCGCGAGGCCGTCGCTGCTCACGCTGGCCACTCCCGTCGAGGTGATCCTCGCCGGCTATGACCTCGAGCGGCTCGACCTGGCGGCCAATGCCGTGCGCACCCAGATGGAAGCCAGTGGCGCATTCAAGGACATCCGGTCGAGCATCGAAGGCGGCCATCCGGAAATCCAGATCCTGTTCGACCAGGAACGCGCCTCACAACTCGGTCTCGCGGTGCGCGACATCGCCGACCGCGTGGTGTCGAACGTCCGCGGCGACGTGGCCACCCGGTATCGCCTGCAGGAGAAGAAGATCGACGTGCTGGTACGCAGCGTCGACACGCGCGCGGCATCGATCGACGAGGTGCGCAATCTCGTGGTCAACCCGGGCTCGGAACGTCCCGTGCCGCTTTCGGCCGTGGCCGAGGTGAAGCTGGCCACCGGACCGGCGGAGATACGCCGGGCAAACCAGGAACGAGTCGCGGTGATCTCCGCGGCGCCCGCGCGCGGCGACCTCGGCGACGCCACGGTGCGCGCGCAGGAAATCCTCGCCCAAACTACCCTGCCGGTGGGTATCGTGGGTTCGGTCTCGGGCCAGAGCGAGGAAATGGCGCAGAGCTTCCGCTCACTCGGCCTCGCCTTCGCGCTCGCGGTTTTTCTCGTCTATCTGGTGATGGCTTCGCAGTTCGAATCCCTGCTCCATCCCTTCGTGATCCTCTTCACCATTCCGATGGGGCTCATCGGTTCGGTCTGGGGCCTGTACGTCACCGGCACCACGATCAATTCCGTGGCGCTCATCGGCCTCATCATGCTGGCGGGCATCGTGGTGAACAACGCCATCGTGCTCATCGACGCCATCAACCAGGCGCGGGAGCGTGGCCTCGCGCGCATCGAGGCGATCAAGCTCGCGGGGCGAACGCGCCTGCGCCCGATCCTCATCACCAGCGTCAGCACCATCATCGGCCTCATTCCGATGGCCATCGGCATCGGCGAAGGCGCGGAAATCCGCCGTCCCATGGCGATCACCGTCATCGCCGGCAATCTCGTCGCCACGTTCCTCACGCTCATCGTGATCCCGGTGTTGTATGCCGTGCTCGATCGCAAGGAATTCGTGAAGGGCCGCGCGGGTGAAGCGGCGGGAAATCCGCTGGCCACGCCGGCGGTGCCGCCACTGGCGCTGCGCAAGCAGGAGGACTAACCCCATGGTCCACACCGACTTCGCGCTGCGCCGGCCGGTCACCACGCTGATGGCGTTTGCCGCGGTCGCGGTCATCGGCATCGTGTCTTCGCGCCTGCTGCCGCTCGAACAATACCCGGACGTCAGTTTTCCCTTCATGGGCGCGGGCGTGCCCTACCCCGGGTCCACGCCCGAGGAAACCGAAGAGCTGATCACGCGGCCCATCGAAGACGCGCTGGCCACGTTGCCCGGCATCGAGGAAATCCGCTCGACCTCCAGCGACCAGGACGCGCGATTCGAGATCCGCTTTGCCTGGGGCACGGACATCAACACCGCCGGGTTCGAGGTCCGAAACAAGCTCGACTCCGTCCGCGCGCAGTTGCCAAAGACGGCCGATCGAATGTGGATGTGGATGGCGTCGACCGCCGATTCGCCGATGCTCACGGTGCGTTTCTCGGCCGACCAGGACCTCTCGTCGCAGTACGACCTGCTGGACCGCTATTTCAAAAAACCGATCGAGCGCATCGATGGCGTGGCGCGCGTCGAGCTCGCCGGAGTGGAAGCCCGCGAAGTGCGCATTCTCGTCGATCCGGGCCGGCTCGCCGCGCACGGCGTGGACGTCCGCCAGCTCGTCCAGCTACTGGAGAAGAGCAACTTCTCGGTGGGCGCCGGCCAGATCACCGGCAATGGCGAGCGCCTCATGGTTCGGCCGCTGGGGGAATTCCGGTCGCTGGATGAGATTCGCAACCTCGTGATCAAGGGCAACGTGCACGTGGGCGACATTGCGAGCGTGGAGCTGATCAGCCCCGAAATCACGCGGCGCCGCCACCTCGATGGCCGGCCCGCCGTCGGCCTCGATGTCTTCAAGTCGACGCAGGCGAACGTGGTCGAGGTGGTCGAACGCGTGCTCGCAGTCCTCGAACACAACAAAGCCCTGCCGCAGATGCAGGGCATCCGGGTGTTCACCATCGACAACCAGGCGGAAGCGATCCGCTCGTCGCTGAGCGACCTCACCGAAGCGGGGCTCATCGGCGCGGCGCTCGCTTTCGTGGTGCTGTTTCTGTTCCTGCGACATTGGCCGACCACGCTGATCGTCAGCGTGTCCGTGCCGTTGTCATTGCTGGTCACGCTGGCCGTCATGTACTTCGTCGGTCTCACCGTCAACGTGATGTCGATGATGGGCATGATGCTGGCCATCGGCATGCTCGTGGACAACGCGGTGGTGGTGACGGAGAGCGTGTTCCGCCACCGCCAGCTGGATCCTGAACATCCACAGGCGGCCACGCTCGCGGGCGTCAAAGAGGTGGGAGTCGCCACGCTCGCCGGCACCGCCACCTGCGTGGTGGTGTTCCTGCCCATCCTGTTCGGCTCCAGCAACCAGCTGTCCATCTGGCTGACGCATGCCGCGATTCCCATCTGCGTGGCCATGGTGGCTTCGCTCATCATCGCGCAAACCCTGATTCCCATGGTCACCTCGCGGTTTCCCGCGCCGCCGCCGCTCGACAGCAAGAGCTGGATTTCGCGCCTCCAGGATCGCTACACGAAAACACTCGACTGGAGCATTCATCACCGCGGCTGGACCGCATTCGGAATATTCGCCGTGCTTGCGCTGACCGCCGGCCTGATCGTGCTGTCCAACATCTATCCCGGAAAATTCATCAAGTGGGATCCGGGCGCGCAGGACGGCGGCAACCAGGTGTTCCTCGGCTACAACATCAAGGGCTCACATCCCATCGAGCGCGTGGAAGCCGCGGTGGAAACCGTCGAGCGGCATTTCGAAGGCAAGCGCCGCGAAGAGCTCGGCATCAAGAGTGTCTATTCGGTCTATGACCAGTCGAGCGCCTTCACCATCATCGTGATGAAACCGCGCGACGAAGGCGGCCTCAAGGCGCAGGAGCTCATCGCCAAGGCACAGGACGGCCTGCCGGAAATCATCATCGGCAAACCGAGCTTCAAGTGGGATGACGCCAATGCGATGGGCGGACAACGTTTCAGCGTGCAACTCACCGGCGAATCGACGGAAAAACTCGCCGTGCTGGGCGATGAGGTGGCGCGCGTCATGTCGAGCGTGAAAGGGCTCGAGGCGGTGCGCTCGGAAGCACGCGAAGGCGACGAGGAAGTGCAGATCGTGGTCAATCGCCAGCGCGCCGCCGCGCTCGGACTCACCTCCTCCGACGTCGCCCAGGCCGTCGCCGCCGGCATGCGCGGCGATCGACTGCGCGAGTTTCGCGGCACGGAACGCGAATTGACGCTTCGGCTCGCGTTCCGCGAATCCGACCGGCAGACGGTCGACAACCTCGCCGAATTCCCGATCTACCTGCCGACCGGCACGCGCGTGCCGCTGTCCGCGGTGGCGGATTTCCGCATCGCCAAGGGACCGCGCGCCATCGAGCGCGTCGACCGGCTCACGTCCGTCGCCATCACCGGCAACGTGAAGAAGGAAACGACTCTCGACGCCGTGGGCAAGGAAGTCGAAGCGTTGATGAAGAACTACCAGCTGCCGGCGGGGTATTCCTGGAAGCTCGGCAAGGGATTCGACGAGCAGGACGAGAACTCCCAGACCATGTTGTTCAACCTGCTGCTGGCCATCGCCATGATCTACCTCGTGATGGCCGCGGTGTTCGAAAGCACCGTGTACCCGATGTCCATCATCACCTCGATCTTCATGGCCATCGTCGGCGTGATCTGGGTGCTGTTCCTCACGCGCACCACGGTCACGCTCATGGCGTTCATCGGCGTCCAGATATTGATAGGCGTGGTGGTGAACATAGGCATCGTGCTCGTGGCGCACATCAACGAGCTGCGTTCATCCGGCATGGAACGCATGACAGCCATCGTGCAGGCGGGCCGCGACCGCCTTCGACCCATTCTCATGACCACGCTGACAGCCTCCCTGGGACTGCTGCCACTCGCGGCGGGCGATGCATCGCTCGCCGTGGGTGGTGGTGGTCCGTCTTATGCGCCGATGGCGCGTTCGATCATGGGCGGACTTCTGGCCGGCGCGGTGATGTCGCTGTTCGTGGTGCCGGCGTTCTACGTGTGGATCGACAACGGCGCGGTGCGAGTCAAGCAGTTCATGCGGCGCACGCGCGTCGCCGACGCGCCGCAGGTTTCAACTAGTCAACCTGCCGGGCGCCTGACTATCGCAACAGGACCTTGAACAGATCCCAGGTGTCTTCGGCCACCACGTTGGGTAGTTTGGCGGACGTGACGCCCTGCGAGCCGTGCGTCAGCACGTCGCCTTCGGACACGCCGCAGGATTCCGGAATCGGCACGGTTTCGAACTCGGCCAGATAGGTTGCAATGGAACGCAGTCGTTCTGTCCGTTGCGCGACGTCCTGGGTGATTCCGTTACGCTGCTTGAGCAGGTGCCGCGCCTTGACGATGTCGCTCATGATGGACACGCAGGTCGCGAGGTCGCCGTAGTACTCGACCGATTCGCGGCGCGCCATGGCGGCGCGCGCCGAGGCCACGAGCGATGTGCGCGCCAGCCTGAGGCACAACACTTCCGCGCAGGCGATGGCCGCGAGGTTGATCGCCCGCTTGCCTTGCACCGAAATGCCGGGGAACTCGCCAGCGCCCACTTTCTCGAGCTGTTCGCATCGCGCCCGAGCGCCATTCAGGTTCGCCTCGGCCGCTTCGACGGCCGCCTGCAACGCCGGACGCTGCGCCGCAAGCTTGGGTCGCTGCCAGCGCTGCCACCACTTGTCGAGCCCGGCGAGACGGGAATCGAACGCCGCCAGCAGCTGGCGCGCCCCGACCATCGCCGACTCGGCCTGCCGGAGCTGCTGCTCGGCTGCCTGCCGATGCGGGAACTGCTTGCGATTGCCTTCGAGCGCCCAGGCCTTGCGTTCGCGCTCCTCCTGCTTGGCGGCGAGATCCTGCACCAGCAGGCCGATGATCTCGCGTCCGTCGGCCCACAGGGCGCGGAGGTGATAGAAAACCATGGTAGATAGGCCGGTGTCGGCCGCTTCGAGCCGCTTCTCGAGCGACTGGAGCATTTCCTGCACGCGGCCGGTGGCCGCTTCCTGCTGCTTGAGGCGATCGCGCAGGCGCTGCATCTCGGCGCCGAGCTCTTCGTGCTGCTTGCGCAATTCCGCGCGGCTGCGGAACAACTCGACGACACGCCCGTCCTCGGGCGGCGTTTCTGCGGCATTGCTGCCGCCGAGGAAACCGAAACTCTTCAGCGCTTTCATAGTCCCCTGCGCGGCGCGGGGACGCTGACGTCAGTTATTCGTCAGGCGCGAAACCCGTGGCCACGGTCGATGCAGTACTCCAGCCACTTATTTAACATCGTATTCCGGGCCCAACGCTGATCCAGTTCACGCTCCGCGACCCCGCGCAGGCGGCGCAGCGCCTCGTGTTCGTGCTGCGACGCCCATTCCTGGGCTTCCACCAGCCTGGCGTCGTGATACACGCGCACGCGCATGTCGGGATAGGTGGTCGGGCCGTCGGCCTGCTCGAACAGATAGGTGAGATCGAAGCTCGTCGTGTACGGCGAACGTTCCTTGACGGTGAGACGCAAATCACAGTCTTCGGCCACGCGCGAGACGCGCATGTCGGCCAATGCCGCGAGATTTCCGGCGAGATGCGCGAGGCGCAGGTAGTTGCTTTCGTACAGCGACATGAGCGCGACGAAACTGCGCGGGCGCGAGCGCCAGGAAACGATGGATAAGGCATCACTTAACATTGAGTCCGAATATAACGGACCAACGCGATCATTCAAGACGCAAAACTCAAGCCAAACGCGCGTGATGTGGTTCGCGCGATGAAATTTATTTTTCCTCGAACCGGAATACCTCTTCGAGATTGCGGCCGAGCGCGCGCGCAAGCCGGAATGCGAGCTCGAGCGAGGGTGAATATTTTTCCGCTTCGAGCGCTATGATCGTCTGCCGCGTGACACCGCAGAGACGCGCGAGGTCCGCCTGCGTCATCGCGCCGTTTTCCTGGCGCCATCGCCGTATCTCGTTGCGAACCGCGGATTCGCTCACGCGTGCTGACGCCGGTAGCGGATGACGCTGTACACGTTCTCCGTAAGCACCCTCGCCACGAGCAGGCCCACGAGCACATTCGCGACGATCAGCGGCCGCAACCAGGGCGCGAGCCGCTCGGGCACAGTCGCGAGCGCAGCGATCAAGCCGATGATCAGCACTGCCATGAATGCGCTGCCAGCCCTGCCCGCTTCGTTCTGAATGCGCAGATCGCGTTCGTCGAGTTCTACCGTTTCGCGATTCCGCGAGCGCAGCACCGTGGTCACGACGATCCAGGCGAACATGATCAGGCCGAGGTTCAGGCTGAAAGCGCGCGACGCCGGATTCCACAAGTGGTCGGCCACGGCACCGAGCGAACGCAGGGCGACGAGGTAGTTCAACCAGTGGAACCAGAGGAGCGTGGAGAACAGCGCCGACACCCAGGCCAGGCGTTCGGCAAGCGACGCATCGGCCGGAAGCGCGCCTTCCGGGTTCTTCGCGAGGTGAATGAGGAACAGCCATATCGCGGCGTACAGGACCACCGAGCCGACCGGTCCGATATCGACCCCGAACCAGCCGTCGGGACCCAGGAACATGCCAGCGGCACCTAATGCGGCGAGGGATAGCAGCAGCACGCTGCGTCGGTGAACAGGGGTCATGGGGTGCATCCCGGCGTGGTGAATGTCCGGTATACCTTACATCGCGATCCCAAGATGTCAACTATTCTTTACATTTCCAGACTCTTCTATAGGCGCTCGCCCCGCAGGAACGGGCACAAGTCGAGATCGATGTTGCCGCCCGAAATCACGACGCCGATGCGCTCGCCGGCGCGCCCGAGCCTGCCCGACAGCACCGCCGCGACGGCCACCGCGGACGAGGGTTCGATGAGTAGTTTGAAATCGGCGAGCACGATGCGCATCGCCTCGACGATCTGCGCCTCGCTGACCGTGACCACATCGTCCACGAGCCGGCGCAGAAGCTCGAAGTTCCGTACGCCGATCGAGCCGCGCAAACCATCGGCAATCGTTTTCGGCGCCACCACGGCGCGACGTTCACCGCTGCGGAATGATTGGAACGCATCGTCGGCCTGTTCCGGTTCCGCGCCTATCACCCGGATGCCGGGCCGCATCGCCCTGGCGGCGAGCGCCGTTCCACCGATCAGGCCGCCGCCGCCCACGGGCGTGCCGATCGCATCGAGCGCCGGGATCTCAGCGAGCAGTTCGAGCGCCGCCGTGCCCTGCCCGGCAATGATGCGCTCGTCATCGAACGGATGAACGAGTTCGCCGGGTTCGTGCGCGAGGATTTCCGCGAGCCGCTGCTCGCGCGCCGGCAGTCCGGGCTCGCACAACTCGACGCGCGCGCCCGCGGCTTCGATGTTGGCGATCTTCGAACGCGCGGAATCCCGGGGGACGACCACGATGGCGCGCATTCCGCGCGCGCGTGCCGCCAGCGCGAGTGCGTTGCCGTGATTCCCGGACGAATGAGTCACCACGACCGGGGTGCGCGCCGGGTCGAGTTGCAACAACACGTTCATGGCGCCGCGATACTTGAACGCCCCTCCCGTCTGCAGGTTCTCGCACTTGAGGAAGACCTGGGCGTTCACGCGCGCATCGAATGCCGCCGAACGCATGACGGGAGTACGCACCACGTGCGGGCCGATGCGCGCGGCCGCCGCCACGACGTCCGCGAATTGGGGCAGCCGCAAGTCTGTCGAAACAGGGCTCACAGCTTCTGATATTCGGGAGCGAGGAAATGTTCGCGGTAATACGCGAGCTCGCGGATGGATTCCTGGATGTCGGCGAGCGCCTGGTGCGTTCCCTGCTTGGAGAATCCCGGGATGATTGCCGGCGCCCAGCGGCGCGCCAGTTCCTTGAGCGTGCTCACGTCGAGATTGCGATAGTGGAAAAACTTCTCGAGCGTGGGCATGTGGCGCGCGAGGAAACGCCGATCCTGGCAGATGCTGTTGCCACACATAGGCGAGGCGCCCGGTTCCACCAGCATCGTCAGGGTTTCGAGCGTGCGCTTCTCCGCACTGGCCATCGTGTAGCCGCTGGAACGAACCCGCTCGATGAGCCCGGAAGCGCCGTGTGTGCGCCTGTTCCACTCGTCCATGGCATCCAGCACTTCGGGCGGCTGGTGGATGGCGATGACCGGTCCTTCGGCGACGATGTTGAGATCAACGTCGGTGACGATGGTGGCCATCTCGATGATCACGTCGGTGTCGGGCTTGAGACCCGTCATCTCGAGATCTATCCAGATCAGATAGTCGCTGCTCGGCATAAAGAATGACGCGATACTACACGAATGACCGATGCCGCCACCGCCGACAAATTCGAGGCCGAAGTCATCGCGGCGTACGGACGCCACCTGCTGGTGCGGACGGGCGAGCAGGAGTTGCGCGCCAGGCCCGCGGGACGCCGCCTGAGCATCGTATGCGGCGATCGCGTCCGCTGCGAAGTCGACCGCGCGCATGACGAAGTGCTCGCCGTGGAGGTGCTGCCGCGCAAGACCCTGCTGGCGCGCGCGAATCTGCGTGGCGAAAGCGAGCCGGTGGTCGCCAACATCACCCAGCTGGTGGTGGTCGTGGCGCCCCTGCCCCAGCCGGATTTCTTCATCGTCGACCGCTACCTGTGCGCGGCCACCGCCGCCGGCATCGCCGGCGCCCTGGCGGTCAACAAGTCCGATCTCGACGCTAACAAGATCGCGCCGGAGGAAATCGAAGCGTTCGCGGCCGCGGGTTACGCGCGCGTGAACTGTTCGGCGACGCATGGGCACGGCCTTGCGGAACTGCGCGCGCTGCTTGCGGGGTCGGTCAGTGTGCTCGTCGGCCAGTCCGGTGTCGGCAAGTCATCGCTGGTGAACGCGCTGTTGCCGCAGTCGCAGATCGAAACCGGTGGATTGATGCGCGAAGAGGAAGGCCGCCACACCACGACCGCCTCTCGTTCCTATCCGCTCGATTCCGGGGGCACCTTGATGGATTCGCCAGGGGTCCGGGATTTCGCGCCGGCCGTCGAGCAACTCGATGCCGAGACGCTGGGATTTCCCGAAATCGATCGCCGCGCGCGCGACTGCAAGTTTCAGGACTGCCGCCACATGCAGGAACCCGCATGCGCGGTCATCACCGCGGTGGAAGCCGGTGAATTGTCGGCGCGCCGCTACGAGAGCTACCGGAGGCTGCGCCGCCGGTATACCGACCTCATCGAAGCCCGCGGACCCGCGCAACGCAATCGTCGCTAACACGACCGCTTACGACTTCCGGATCTGTGCCGCCGCGAATCGGCTCGTGTATGTTAACGCTACCGCGCGCGGGACGAGGGGGTGCCATCCGGCGGCCATCCGCGCACGAGGAGCCACCGAAATGATTCGTGCGTTTAGCGTCGCATTGCTGTGCCTGACTGCCACCGCGGCGTTCGCCGCCGATCCCGTCTACCAGGACCTCGACCGCAGCTTCGAAGAACGCACCGCGGATCTCGTTTCGCGCATGACGCTCGAAGAGAAGGTGGCGCAGCTGCAGAACGACGCGCCGGCGATCCCGCGGCTGGGTGTGCCGGCCTACGAATGGTGGAACGAAGCGCTGCATGGCATCGCGCGCGCGGGCGCCGCCACCGTGTTTCCACAGGCCATCGGTCTTGCCGCGACGTTCGACGTACCGCTCATGACGGAGATCGCCACCGCGATCAGCGACGAAGGCCGCGCCAAACACCATGAATTCGCGAGCCGCGGACAACGCAAGCGTTACCAGGGCCTCACGTTCTGGTCGCCGAACATCAACATCTTCCGCGATCCGCGCTGGGGCCGCGGACAGGAAACCTACGGCGAGGACCCGTTCCTCACGGCGAGCATGGGCGTCGCGTTCGTCAAGGCCATGCAGGGCGACGACCCGAAATACCGCAAGGTCGACGCCACCGCCAAGCACTTTGCCGTGCACAGCGGCCCGGAACACAACCGTCACGTCTTCGACGTGCATCCCAGCGATCGCGACCTGTGGGAGACCTATCTACCGGCGTTTCGCGCGCTGGTGCAGGAAGGCAAGGTCGCCTCCGTCATGGGCGCCTACAATCGCGTGAACGGCGAGTCGGCCTCCGGCAGCCACTGGCTGTTGACCGAGGTGCTGCGCAACCAGTGGGGCTTCAGGGGTTACGTGGTCTCGGACTGCGACTCGGTCGAAGACATCTGGAAATATCACAAGATCGTGGCGACGCCCGAGGAAGCGGCCGCCCTCGCCGTGAAGGCCGGCGACGAAGTGAACTGCGGCCGCACCTACGGCGCGCTGTTCAACGCCGTGCACAAGGGCTTCATCACCGAAGCCGAGATCGACGTCGCCCTGCGCCGCGCGTTCCTCACGCGCTTCCAGCTGGGCATGTTCGATCCGCCCGAGAAGGTGCGCTGGGCGCAGATCCCTTACAAGGTGAACCAGTCGCCGGCACACGATCAGCTTGCGCGCAAGGCGGCTCGCGAGTCGATCGTGCTGCTCAAGAACAACGGACTGCTGCCGCTCGATCGCAAGAAACTCAAGACAATCGCCGTCATCGGCCCCACCGCCGACGAGATCATGTCTCTGCTCGGCAACTACTACGGCACGCCGGCGGCGCCCGTCACCATCCTGCAGGGTATTCGCGAAGCCGCCGGCCCCGGCGTGAAGGTGCTCCATTCGCGCGGCACGGATCTCGTCGAAGGACGCGCCGAGCCGCGTGCCGCCCCGCTCATCGAGCCGGCCTACCTTCGGCCCGAAGCCGGCGCCGCGCAGCAGGGGTTGAAGGGCGAATACTTCCGCGGCAAGGAATTCGGCGGCAAACCGGTGCTGACGCGCATCGATCCGCGCGTGGCCTTTCGCTGGGATCGCGGCGCTCCCACCGACACCATGGTCGCGCAAGGCGAACTCACGCAGGACACCGCGCTCGCCTCCGACGATTATTCGATCCGCTGGACGGGCAAACTACTGCCGCCGGCGACCGGCAGGTATGAGCTGGTGGTCGGCGCCAACGACGGCTTCCGCCTGTTCGTCGACGGCAAACCGGTCACGGACGGCTGGGAGCCAAACCAGCGCGTCACCAGCAAGAGCGCTTTCGTCGACCTCGAGGGCGGGAAGAGTTACGACCTCAAGCTCGAGTATTTCGAAGCCGATCGCGACGCCGAAGTGCGCCTGGCATGGCGCCTGCCCGGGGCCAAGCCGCCGTTTGAAGAAGCGCTCGACGCGACCAGGGCTGCCGACGTCGTGGTGTTCGTCGGAGGCCTCACGGGCGACGTGGAAGGCGAGGAGATGCGCGTGAACTTCCCGGGCTTCTCGGGAGGCGATCGCACCGACCTGCTGCTGCCACAAAGCCAGCAGAAACTGCTCGATGCGCTGCAAGCCACGGGCAAGCCCCTGGTCCTGGTGCTCACCGCCGGCTCCGCGCTCGCCGTGGACCGTGAGCAGGCCAAACTACCCGCCATCCTCATGGCGTGGTACCCGGGCCAGCGCGGCGGCAATGCCGTCGCCGACGTCCTGTTTGGCCACACGAATCCGGGTGGCCGCCTGCCCGTCACTTTCTACAAGGCTGACGAGAAGCTTCCGGACTTCGAGGACTACAGCATGAAGAACCGGACTTACCGGTATTTCACCGGCCAGCCGCTGTATCCATTCGGACATGGGCTGTCATACACGCGTTTCGAATATTCGGGACTCAAGCTCGACAAGGGCGCAGTCGCAGCGGACGGCAGCGTGCAGGCCACGGTCACGGTGAAGAACGTCGGCAAGCGCGCCGGTGACGAAGTCGTGCAGCTGTATCTCGCGCCGCTCGATCCCCGACGGCCTCGCGCGCGCAAGGAACTGCGCGGCATCGAGCGGGTGACGCTCGAACCCGGGCAGTCACGCCGCGTATCGTTCAGCGTGAAACCGGATCGCGACCTGACTATCTACGACGACGTGAAGAAAGCGTACGCAGTCGACCCGGGCCGCTTCGAGGTGCAGATCGGCGCGTCCAGCGCAGACATCCGCGCGAGGACTACGCTGGTCGTGAGCCCGTAGTCGCAAACATCAGAACTCGGTCCACTCCCCGTCCTGGCCGGCAGCCTTGCGCAGGGGTGCGGCCGGCCTGGCCTCGCGCGGTGCCTTTGGCCTGGCCACCGCGCGCGGCGTACCCGCACGCCGCTGTGTTTCGCTGGTCGCGGACGCTCCCGCGACCTTGAATTGCGACATGCCGTCGAGCAACCCGCGCGACTGGTCCTTCAGGGACTCCGCGGCGGCGGCAGCTTCTTCGACGAGCGCCGCGTTCTGCTGCGTCAGGCTGTCCATCTGCATGATCGCCTTGTTCACCAGCTCGATGCCGGTGGACTGTTCCTGGCTGGCCGCGCTGATCTCCGCGACGATGTCCGATACCTTCTTGATGGCGTTGACGATGTCGCCCAGCGTGGCGCCCGACTTGTCGACGAGCTTGGTGCCCTCTTCGACGCGCACGACGCTCTCCTGGATCAGCGCCTTGATCTCCCTGGCTGCCGTGGCGCTGCGGCCCGCCAGCGTGCGGACTTCACTCGCGACCACCGCGAATCCACGTCCCTGCTCGCCGGCGCGCGCGGCTTCCACCGCGGCGTTCAGCGCCAGCAGATTGGTTTGGAACGCGATCTCGTCGATGACGCCGAGAATGTCGGCGATCTTCTTGCTCGATGCGTTGATGCCCTGCATCGCGACCACCGCGCTCGATACCACTTCACCGCCCTGCTCGGCTTCCAGGCGCGCGGCGCGCGCGAGCTGATTGGCCTGCGACGCGTTGTCCGCGTTGTGTTTCACCGTGCTGGTCATCTCTTCCATGCTGGAGGCGGTCTCCTCCAGCGAAGACGCCTGCTGCTCGGTGCGGGCGCTGAGATCCGCGTTGCCCCTGGCGATCTCGTCGGACCCCGCGGCCACCGACTGAGCCGCCACCTTGATCTGCTGCACCACGCCCATCATCGATTCCATGAGCGCATTGATGCCGTTCGACAATTGCTCGAAGACTCCGGATTTGCCGGCAACGTCGATGCGCGCCGTCAGGTCCTGGTTCTTCCCAGCCTCGACGACCGCGCTGACCTCGGCAACCACAGTCGACATGTTGGTCAGGACACCGTTCATGCCGTCGGCGAGGGTCGCGAAAAAGCCGTCCTTGCCTTCCTTGCGGATGCGCATGGACAGGTCGCCCGCCGAAGCGGCCACGACGATGTTGGCGATCTCCTCTTCCACCGCCACTTCCTGCGTGCGGTCTATCCACTCGGCGACCGTACCGAGCCACTGGCCGTTGCCGTCGACCACCGGGCTGGTGCTGACACGGAACGTGCGGCTGCCGATCTTCACCTGCATTTGATTCGCGGCGCGCGAATCGACGGCGCCACCGCCGTGCAGATCCATGGGCGTGCCGAGAAGCCTGTCGGCGTCGAAGCTCGGGCGCTGGCGGCGGAAATCCGCCGCGCCGTCGCGAAACATCTGCTGAATCGCCTTGTTGAGATAGATGATGCGGTTGTCCTTGTCCGCCAGCAGCACGTTGCCCGAAACGCTGTCGAGACCCACCTTGACGCGCATGCTCTCCGCCGCGACCGCCCGTTCCTTCTCGCGCGCCACGGCTTCGTTTTCGGTGCGTTGTTTCAACTGGCCCTGCATGGCGCCCACGGCGCGCAGCACGCGGCCGGTTTCGTTGTCGCCACGCACGTCGATGATGTTGTCGTACTTGCCAGCGGCGATGTTCTCGGCGATGCCAACCGCGACGCCCAGCGAGCGCGAGATGCCGCGACCGACGAGGATGCCAAGCCAGACGGACAGCGTCATGAAGAGAATCAGCGATGTTGTCTGCACGCCGATGGACCACTTTGTCTGGAGTTCGCGCTCGTGCAACAGGGATTCGAGTTTGGGACTGCCCGAGTCGTGTAAATCATCGACCGCCTGGAGCGCGGCAAGGGCGGCAGTGGCGATGGCCGGATGATCGACGCCGTCCGCCGACGCGCGCATCGCACGGATCTGCCTTGCCAGTGCGGCCATGCCGCTCAGCGTCGCATCGCTGTCCGGCGTGACGTCCTTGTACCCATCGGCTCCGTCCGCCGAGAAGTGCGCGGCGTCGCTCATGTCGGAGCGGATTGCGCCCGAGATCGCTTCGATATTGGCCGCCGAAATCGCGAGGCCATCGACGATCGGCTCCGAGACATCGCCGCCGGCAGCCAGGTGCGCAAAGCCATTGGCTCGAAGCACCTCGGTTTCGAGACTCGAGATGCGGATGAACATCGCATCGACGAGCGGGTAGGTTTCGGCACCGGGATCGAGGATGACGCCAGTCTCCACGCCGACGCGGTCGCGCAACGTCAGCGTGGCCTCCGCAAGCTTCTCGTGCACCCGAAACCATTCCGTCGCCGTTGCACTTTGCGGGCTTGCGCCCTTGACGACGTCGTATTGCGCCTGGACTGCATCCCAGAAGGGCAGCAGGCGCGGGAGGCTGGACTCGACGACCGCGGTGTGTACCTCCTCGATCGCCTCGGCAAGGTCCGCTTCGGCCTGTTCGAAAGCCGTGGTGTCGCGCCGTCCCTCGGGCAACTGGCCGAGGATCATGCGCCTGGTGGCGTGCGAAGTGATCTCTTCGAGCGGATGAAAATTCACGATCGCACGGTATTCCTCGTGCACGTATTTGATCTGCCCGATCTCGCGGATCACCGTGGAAATGGTGACGACCAGTGCCGGCGCGACTGCCAGACCGATGAGGATCATGATGACGCGCGAGATAGGCTTGGTGCCCAGCCAGCGCTGCATGAAGAGCGAAAACTTTTCCATTGACCTGCCCTCTCCCGGTACCGGCTGCGCACGCGCGCGGCCAGCTAACAACCTTCGCGACCCTGTACGGAACATCCGCCGCGCGGAAAAAAAGGCGAACCCCTAGTAGAAAGGGCGAAAACCCGCCGCGCTCTTACCAGTTATCGACACTGGCGTTGATGAATTGAGGGATTGGTTCACGCTGCGCGACGTGAACGAGACAAATCTCGACAGATTTAGACGGAAATTCTTCCCGTCAGTGCATGCGCAAGCGTGCCGCCATCGACGTATTCGAGCTCCCCGCCGATCGGCACGCCGTGCGCGATGCGGCTGGCGCGGATGTTCCTCTGTGCCGCGCGCTCGCCGAGGAAGTGCGCGGTGGTCTCGCCTTCCACGGTGGGATTCGTGGCCAGGATGACCTCGTGCACCTCGCCGGAATCGAGCAGCGCTTCGAACTCGCGCGCGCCTATCTGTTCGGGCCCGATGCCGTCGAGCGGCGACAGATGGCCGTGCAACACGAAGTAACGCCCGCGGAAGCTGCCGGACTGCTCCACGGCCACCACGTCGGCCGGCGATTCGACCACGCACAACAACGCCGAGTCACGCGACGGTGCGGCGCAGATGGAACACAGATCGGTATCGGTGAGCATGCGGCACCGCTGGCAACGCTTGATGGAAGCGAGGCCCGCCGTCAGCGCATCGGCAAGCGCGCGCGCTCCGCCACGACCGCCCTGCAGCAGGTGGAACGCCATGCGCTGCGCAGTCTTGGGCCCGACGCCCGGCAGTGCGCGCAGCGCGTCGATCAGTTTGGCGAGCGGAGCGGCGTGCTGCATTTATCTCAGAACGGCAGTTTGAAGCCGGGCGGCAGCGCCACGCCGGACATCACCGACGACATCCGCGCCTGGGTCTGCTGCTCGACCTTGTTGACCGCATCGTTGACGGCGGCGGCGATCAGGTCCTCGAGCATTTCGCGATCCTCGGAAGCAACCTGCGGCTCGATCTGCACCCGCTTCACTTCATGCTTGCCGGTCATCGTCACCTTGACCATGCCGCCACCGGATTCTCCGATGACTTCCATGTTGGCGATTTCGTCCTGGGCCTTCTTCATGTTGGCCTGCAGCGCCATCGCCTGCTTCATCATGTTTCCACCACCACGCATCAATGTGTCCTCCATCTACTCGGTTGGCCGCACCGATTCCGGGTGCAGCGTGGCGCCGAAACGCGATTTCATTTCGCGCACCGTTGGATCTTCTTCGAGCACGCGGCGCGCGTTGTCGAGCGCTTCCGCGGATCGCCGCTCGCCCGTTTGCGCCGGAGTTTCGACGGGCGCCGCACCCTCGCTGAACTCGAGCTTCACGTGCGAGCCGAGATATTTCGCCAGCGCCTGCGTGAGCCGCTCCTTGTTGCCCGCCGTCGCGAGAGTGGCGCCGCCGCGATCGAGCGCCAGCCGCACCAGGGTTCCATTGTGCTCCACGAGCGCGCAGTTGGTCGCGAGCTGGCGCGCCGCGCCGCTGACGTCGAGATCGCCAATGACGCGCGACCACTGCACCGGGTCGATGGGGCCGGCCGAAGGCGGACGCACGATGGCCCCGACCGTCGCCGACGGAACCGCGGAACTCCTGCCGGGCGCCGCCGCGCGCGCGCCGCCGCCGCCGGGATCCGCTGCCACGGCAGCGCCGCCCGCGGGCCGGAACGCCAGCATGCGCACCAGCGTCATCTCGAAACCCGTGCGCGGATCGGGCGCGAACGGCAGATCGCGCCGGCCAAGAATGGCGGTCTGGTAATAGAGCTGCACGTCTTCGGCGGACACTGCCGCCGCCAGTTCTTTCACCAGCGCCGGGTCGAACAGTTCATCGCCGTCGTATTCCGGCACCAATTGCTGAAGCGCGATTCGCGTCAGCAGCGCGGCGAGGTCGTCGAGCACCTGCCCGTAGTCCGGTGAGAATTCCTCGAGCGATCGCGCGGTCTCGATGAGCTGCAGCGCATCGCCGGTAGCAAGCGAACGCGCGAGGCGCGTGACGTGATCGCGATCGATCGTGCCGAGCATGCTGCGCGCGCTG
The DNA here is from genome assembly GCA_035765415.1 of Steroidobacteraceae bacterium. Taxonomy (GTDB): domain Bacteria; phylum Pseudomonadota; class Gammaproteobacteria; order Steroidobacterales; family Steroidobacteraceae; genus CADEED01. Next base: position 21,897 of record DASTXR010000103.1, read on the forward strand.
GCCTCGTCGACCTTGCCGCCGGCGAATGCGATGAGCTGATCGAGCAGCGACAACGCATCGCGCATGCTGCCGTCGGCCGCCTGCGCGACCAGCTTCAGCGACGGCGCATCGAACGGGATCTTCTCGGCGGTCAGGACCTTGTTGAGGTGCTCGCTGATCAGCGAGACCGGCAAGCGCTTGAGATTGAACTGCAGGCAGCGCGACAACACCGTGACCGGCAGTTTCTGCGGATCGGTGGTGGCCAGCAGGAACTTGACGTGCGGCGGCGGCTCCTCGAGCGTCTTGAGCAGCGCGTTGAATGAATGCGTCGACAGCATGTGCACTTCGTCGACCAGGTAGACCTTGTACCGGCCGCGAGTGGGCGAGTACTGCACGTTCTCGAGCAGCTCGCGCGTGTCATCCACCTTGGTGCGCGACGCGGCGTCCACTTCGATGAGATCGACGAAACGACCCTCGTCGATTTCCTTGCAGGATGCGCAGGTGCCGCAAGGCGTGGCGGTGACGCCCGTGTCGCAGTTGAGGCACTTCGACAAAATGCGCGCGATCGTGGTCTTGCCCACGCCGCGCGTACCGGTAAAGAGGAAGGCGTGGTGCACGCGGTTTTGCGTCAGCGCATTTCCCAGCGCCTGCCGCACATGTTCCTGACCAACGAGCTCCGCGAAGGAACGCGGGCGCCACTTTCGCGCGAGAGCGAGATAACTCAAATTTGCACACCTTGGGAGGCAGCCCGCACCAGCCGGACTTCGGCGCCCGACATCGCCGCTACCGCTGCTCCCTTCCGGGCCTGACGGGGTTTACAACTAGTCGTCGCGAAGGAGCCGATACGGACTGCCATGGTAAGAAGTGGCGGACAGACAGGGATTCGAACCCTGGAACACCGTGAGATGTTACTTGCTTTCCAAGCAAGCGCCTTCGACCGCTCGGCCATCTGTCCGTTACCCGCAGCAAACCCCTCGTGTGCCCACGGCCTCGCAAGGGATGCGAATGATAGCAATAGTTCTGCCGATCCGAGGGTCTCAGCCGGGCTTGGGCGCGTCCGGCCCCTTCGGGTTGGCAAACGGCGGCGGCACGTCGAGGCAGGCCTCGTTCTTGCCGCGCGGGCGCTCGGGTGTGTCGAGCGGGGGAACCTTGAGCGCATTGCGCGTATCCGGCGGATCCAGGCCGGGGGGCGCCTTGAGCGGAGGCAATTCCTGGGCGCCCACGTAGTCCTTGTTGTCCTGCTTGCAGGTTGGCCCGCGGCTTTTGCACCCGGGCAACAACACCAGGGCCACGACGCTCGCGATCAGGAGGGCTGGAATACGCATGAGGGGTGCGACCTTATCCGACTTCAGGAGTTCACGGCCGGCAATTGTTGGCCGGAATCGACAGTAATGCCCGCCGCAAACAGCGACTCGACGACCAACGCGTGGAATTCCGGTGAAAGCTCCGTCAATGGCAGGCGCAGCGTGCCGCCCATGAGTCCCATTCTGGCCACCGCCCACTTCACGGGAATGGGATTGGACTCCACGAACAGGTTGCGATGCAGGGCGACCAGGCGCTGATCGATCTGCGTGGCGCCGGCACGATCCCCGCGCAATGCGGCGGCCACCATGTCGGCCATGGCGCGCGGTGCGACATTCGCCGTCACCGAGATGACACCGGTGGCCCCGAGGCCAATGGCATCACGCGCGGTGAGGTCGTCGCCGCTCAGGACCTTGAAGTCCGCGGCGCAACCGGCGACCAGCTCGCGAACGCGCGCCGGGTCGGTCACGGCTTCCTTGATGCCGGCGATTCGCGGCACTCGCGACAACCGGGCAACCGTTGCGGGCAGCAGATCGACCGCGGTGCGGCCGGGTACGTTGTACAGCAGCACGGGAACCCGCGAGTTCGCGGCGATCGCTTCGAAATGCAGGAAAAGCCCCTGCTGCGTCGGGCGCACATAACCGGGAGTGGCCATGAGCAACGCATCGATGGCGAGCTCGGAAATCCAGCGTGCGCGTTCTACGGAAGACGCGGTGCCATTGGTGCCGGCGTTGGCGACCAGCAAGGCGCGATTGCCGAGCACGCGGCGCGCGTCGATCAGCAATTGACGCAGCTCGGAGTCGGTGACCGTGGCGGATTCACCGGTGGAACCTGCGACGACAATTCCCGAGGTGCCATGGGCCACATGGAATTCGAGGAGTCGTGACCAGGCGTCGAAGTCGATACTGCCATCCGGCTGCATCGGGGTCACGAGCGCCACCAGGCTGCCGGCGAACATGCGTTAGATCCGAGGTCGTTAAAACGGGCGGGAATGTTACGGGCGCACACCCGCCATTCGCAAGCCAAAAGGCTGCGGTACACTCGCGGCCAGATGAAGCAACACCTCGCCGTATCCGCCATTGGCAGCGATCGCACCGGGATGGTCCACGACCTGACCCGCGTAATCTCGGACTGCGGTGGATCCATCAGCGAGAGCCGAATGGCCAGCCTCGGCAACGAGTTCGCCATGCTCGTGCTGGTCAGCGGCAACTGGCACTCGCTTGCCAAGCTCGAAAGCGAGCTGGCGCGCCTGGGTGAAACCAGCGGGCTCTCCCTGCACATGAAGCGCACCGAGCCGCGCGCGCCGCGTACCGAACTATTGCCATATTCCATCGATGTCGTATGCCTGGACCAGGCCGGCATCGTCACCGGGCTTTCCGGGTTCTGCGCGAGCCGCGGCATCGACATCGCCGAGGTCTCCACGCGCACCTATCCCGCGGCGCACACTGGCGCGCAGATGTTCGCGGTGCAGATGATCATCAACGTTCCGAAGCGCCTGCAGCTCGCGCACCTGCGCGAGGAATTCATGGATTACTGCGACGCGCAAAACCTCGACGCGATCCTGGAGCCGGTTAAGTCTTGACTGTTGCCGCAGGCAAAAAGAGTCCGACGTTTTCGCTGCCGCGTTCGGACGGCACCGTATGGAAAAGCACCGATGCCAAAGGGGCCAACCTGGTGCTCTACTTCTATCCCAAGGACATGACCCCGGGCTGCACGCTGGAAGGCCAGGACTTCCGCGAACTGCACCCGGCATTCAAGCGCGCCGGGACCATGGTGCTCGGCATTTCCAAGGACAGCTGCGAACGCCACGCGAAATTCCGCGCCAGGGAAAAATTCCCGTTCGAGCTGCTGTCGGACGAGGATGAAAAGGTATGCCGTCTCTTCGACGTCATTCGCGAGAAATCACTGTACGGAAGGAAGTTCATGGGAATCGAGCGCAGCACATTTCTCATCGACGCCAACGGCGTCCTGGTGCGCGAATGGCGCAAGGTCCGCGTCAAGGGCCACGCCGCCGAGGTGTTAGAGGCGGCCAGATCCCTGTGACCGCCAAACGCGCCGCCGGCGGCAAGCCGGCAATCGTCACGGAACGCCGTCTGTTCGTGCTCGACACCAACGTGCTGATGCACGACCCGACCGCCATATTCCGTTTCCAGGAACACGACGTGTACCTGCCGATGGTGGTGCTCGAAGAGCTCGATTCGAACAAGAAGGGCCTGTCGGAAGCGTCGCGCAACGTGCGCCAGACCAGCCGCTTCCTCGACGACCTCATGCGCGACGCCACCAAGGACCAGATCGACGCCGGCCTGCCGCTGCCTTCGGCCTACAACGGCAATGGACATGGCGCCGCCGGGAAAGCCGGCGCCGGCAAGGCCGGGCGCCTGTTCTTCCAGACGCGCCAGCTCACCTCCGCACTGCCCGACTATCTACCCGGTCACGGCGCCGACAACGCCATCCTCGCGCAGACGCTGGCGCTGCAGGCGCTGCACCACGAAGCGCGCGTCACGCTGGTGTCCAAGGACATCAACCTGCGCATCAAGGCCGCCGTGGTCGGCGTACATGCCGAGGACTACTACAGCGACAAGACCATCGAAGACGCCGACGTCCTCTACACCGGGCTCGCGGCGCTGCCCACGGATTTCTGGGAGAAGGCCGGCAAGGACATCAAGTCGTGGAAAGAAGGCGGCCGCACTTTCTACCAGGTGACCGGCCCGATGGTCGCCGAGCTGCACGTCAACCAGTTCGTTCACGAAGCCAGTGAGTCCGGCATCGAAGCCATCGTCCGTCGCATCGAGGCCGGCACCGCCACGCTCGAGCTGGCGCGCGACTTCCGCGGCGAACGGCACACCATCTGGGGCGTGAATGCGCGCAACCGCGAGCAGAACTTCGCGCTGAACCTGCTCATGGATCCGGAGATCGATTTCGTCACCATCCTCGGCCCCGCGGGCACCGGCAAGACGCTGCTCACGCTGGCCGCCGGTCTCATGCAGACGCTGGAATCGAATCGTTTCGCCGAAATCATCATGACGCGCGTCACGATCCCGCTCGGCGAGGACATCGGTTTTCTGCCCGGCACCGAGGAAGAAAAGATGGAGCCCTGGATGGGCGCCCTCATGGACAACCTCGAAGTGCTCACGCAGACCGGTGAAGGCGGCAACTGGGGCCGCGCCGCCACCAACGACCTGCTGCGCAACCGCATCAAGATCCGCTCCCTCAACTTCATGCGCGGTCGCACGTTCCTGAACCGCTACGTCATCCTCGACGAAGCCCAGAACCTCACGCCGAAGCAGATGAAGGCGCTGGTGACCCGCGCCGGCCCCGGTACCAAGGTCGTCTGCCTGGGCAACATCGCGCAGATCGATACGCCTTACCTCACCGAAACCACTTCGGGTTTGACCTACGTCGTAAACCGATTCCGGGGCTGGGGGCACTCCGGGCATATCACGCTGGTTCGCGGCGAACGCTCGCGCCTGGCGGATTTCGCGTCTGATACCCTCTAGCCGAACTTAAAGGGCGCTTGCCGGGTCCAATTCCGCGATGCCAATCGGGTTCAAAAAACTCATTGTCGCCCTGTTGTCGGTGCTGATGCCGCTCCAAACCCTTGCGCAATCGGCCACCGCCAACGATTTGCCGGACATCGGCAGTCCCGCCTCCTCCTCGCTGTCGCTCGACGACGAGTACCACATCGGGCTGCAGGTGATGCGCCAGTTGCGTGACGAGGGGCAGATCCTCGAAGACCCCGAAGCCACTGAATACCTGCAGGCGCTGGGCTCGCGCATCGTCGCGCAGGCCACGGGCGACTCCGGACAGCGCTTCTCGTTTTTCTTCGTCAACGACGACACCATCAACGCCTTCGCGCTGCCCGGCGGATTCATCGGCGTGAACTACGGCCTGGTGCTCGCCACGCGCAACGAGGCGCAGCTCGCGGGCGTGCTCGCGCACGAAGTCGCCCATGTCACCCAGCGCCACATCGCGCGGCGCGTGCGCTCGCAGGGTCGGCAGAGCATCGCCACCATGGCGGCCATCCTCGCGGCCATTCTCGTGGGCGCCGCCACCGGCTCGAGTGATGCAGCGCTCGGCGGCATCTCCGTGGCGCAAGGCGCGGCCATGCAGCAGCAGATCAACTTCACGCGCGCGAACGAAAACGAGGCCGATCGCGTCGGCATGAGTTTCCTCGCCGCGGCCGGCTTCGATCCCTACGGCATGCCCGACTTCTTCGAGACCATGGGCCGGCGCAACGCCGTGCTCGCCACCAATCGCAACGCATTGCCGGAAATCCTGCAGTCACACCCGGTGACCACCAACCGCATCGCGGAGTCGCGCGCGCGCGCCACTCAGTTCAAGGACCTCAAGCCCACCGCCGAGACCGTGAGCTACTCGCTGACCCGTGAACGGCTGCGCGTGCTCGCCACTCCGGCGGAAGAAAATGTGCGGCGCTATTACAGCGATCGACGCGAACACCAGGACCAGACCGTGGGCGAGCGCTACGGCGAAGCGCTGGCCGGCTTCCAGAGCGGCGCCTCGCGTGCGTCGCTCGACACGCTGGGCGACCTGGCGCGCAAGAATCCGCAGGTGCCCATGCTGCAGTCCACGCTCGGCCAGGCGCTCATGGCATCGGGTGAAACCGAAGAAGCGCTCGCCACGTTCCAGCGTGCGCTCAATCTCTCGCCGCGCAATATCCCGCTCACCATGCGTTACGCCGAAGCGCTGATGAAAGCCGATCGGCCGAAAGCCGCGCACGCGGTGCTGCTCGACCTGTTCAACAACGTCGCGCCCACGCCCGAGCAGATCCGCTTCACGGCGCTCGCGGCGAGCAGCGCCGGCGACACGGGCGACGCCGCGTATTACATGAGCGAATACCACATCGCCACGGGCAACCTGCCGCTGTCGGTGGCGCAACTCGAAATGGCGCTCGCCGCACCCAACATCACCGCGGTTCAGCGCAGCCGCTACCAGGCGCGCCTCGATGAGGTGCGCGAAGTATTGTTCTCCGATCGCAAGAAGCGCCGTCAACGGCCCGAGCCGCAAGAGCCCGACAAGGGCACCACCGCCGGCACCAGCGCGGCGCGCGGCGGCTAACAACTCCTATTGGGTCGATGCCACCTGTCCCGTGAGGTGGCGCAGCCAAGCCGCCGCGTTCTTGCGCGTATCTTCGAATGTCATCGCCTTCTGCAGCGCGGCGACGGCCGCCGGGGTGTTCTTGAGGTTGTGCTCGGCCACGGCGATCCGCATCCACGCCTCGCCGGTGCGCTTGATTCCGCCCTTCTGCAATGCCTTTGCGAGCATGTCGCGAGACTCCTTCCAGCGTTCATCGTCCCCGTACATAGCGCCGAGCTTGTAGAAGAATTCGCCCTTCTCCGACGCCGCGGCCAGCTTCTTGAGCGTGGCTTCGGCGCGTGCCGATTCGCGCGCGTTGATCCAGGCATTGGCGACCGACTCCAGGTTCTCTTCGTTCGTCGGCAGCACGTTCTTGTCCAGGGCTTCCTGCAGCAGCAGCCCCGCCTTGAACGGCAGATCGAGCATCATGTAGACGTTGTAGAGATTCTTTTTCTCATTCGGCTTGTCGATGAATCCCTGGCGCTCCGCCACCGCGAGCACCGCCACCGCCTCCATGTCTTCCTTCATCTCGAAGAACATGGTGGAGAGCTGTTTCCAGTATTCGGGCTTGGTCGGGGCCAGGCCGATGAGCTGCACCAGCGAAGCCGCGCAGGCTTTGAAATCCTTCAGCTCGTAGTTCACCGCGAGCTTCATTTCGAGCCAGGTCTGGTTGGGCGCCTTGGCCTTGGACAGCGCCAGGTCGATCTGCGGCACGGCTTCCTTGAACCGCTTTTTCTCGATCAGCGCATTGGCGAGAAATATGTGCGCCTCGGGCGGCGGCGGCGAGCAGGCGCCCGCGATGTATTCCTGCAATGTCCTGATGCCCTCTTCGTGCTGCCCGGCGACGATGTAGAGCTGGCCCAGGTTGAACTGCAGCTGCTGGTGCTGCTGCTGCGGCAGCGCCTTGAGGGCAATCGCTTTCGCGAACGCCTTGGCCGCATTGCCATAGTCGCTCTTCGATGAATACGCGAATCCCAGGTTGTAGTTCACCACGGCCTTGTCGAAGTCCGATCCATTGTCGGAAAGTTTCGTGAGCTTCTCGATGGCCTCGTCCATCTGCTTCTTCGCGATGAGCTTGGTCGCCTCGTCCACGCCGTAGTAGACAGCCTCACTCATCGAGGCCGCCTGTTTCTCCACTGCGCAATCCGCCGCAGTGGCCCTCGCGTTCACGAGTACGGCGAGCACACCACACCACCAGAGCATTCTTCGTTTCATCGCGAGCCTCACGCCGGAGCGTTCAGGTTGAACTCGATGCGCTGCGCGCCCTTCTGCTGCACGGGCTGACCGTTCACCACCTTGGGTTTGAACTTCCAGCGCAGCACCGCCTGCACGGCGGCGGCTTCGAACAATCCCTTGGGTTTCGATTCGAGCACGCGCGCGCTGCGCACGGTGCCGTCGGCATTCACCATGACCTCGAGCTGCACCCAGCCCGTGATGCCATTGCGCGCGGCGTCGCGCGGGTACTGCGGTGGAATGCGCTGCAGGGGAATGATGTCGCCGTCGAACATGCCCCCGGCGCCCGGCGATCCCATCTGTCCCATGAACGTGCCGCCGCCCATGTTGGCATTCAGGTCCACGTTGGGCATGGCGAACGCCAGCGACCCGGCGTTCACACTGCCGGTGTCGATGCGCATTTTCGACGGCGGCGGCGGCGGCTGGGGTGGCGGTGGCGGCGGTTTGCGCCGCTGCAGGGCTTCCACCTGCGAATCGCGCCGCAATCGCACGAAGTCGATGGTGGGCAGGGATTCGACCTTGTCGATGCCGTGCCCGCTGACCGTGATGACGGTGTGCATCAGCGTGAACAGGCCGAACGCGACACCCAGCGCGATCGCGAGTATCGGGATCGAACGGGCCTGGAACGTCGGTTGTGTCTGCATCATTTCACCCGGCGGTGGGAGCGGTGGCGATGGAAACGTCGGCGATTCCGCCCAACTTCACCTGGTCCATGACCTTGGTGAGCACGCCGGTCTCGGACTCGCGGTCGGCGATCAGCACCACGGTGTCGTCGGGTCGCTCGATGTGCAGACGCTCGATGGCGCCGCGGATCTCGGTGATGTCCACCTGCCGCTTGTCCATCCAGATGTCGCCGTTCGGGCGGATGGCGATGAGGATATTGCCGTTGTCCTTGTGCTCGGCGGTGAGCGCCTCGGGCTTGGTGACGGCGATGCCGGCTTCCTTGACGAAGGACGTCGTGATGATGAAGAAGATGAGCAGGTTCAGGACGAAATCGAGCATCGGTGCCAGGTCGATGCCGGTTTCCTCGCTCTCCGCGCTGTGACTCTTGGACCGCATTCTTGTGCTCTCCTAACGTTCCGATGCCGCGATGGATACGTTCTGCACGCCGCCCTGGCGCACCTGGTCGATGACCTGCACCAGGACTCCGGTGTGCGCAGCCTTGTCCGCCGCCACCACCACCGCGTCTTCGGGGCGCTGCGCATGCAGGCGCTCGATGTTCGCGCGCACGGCGCGCACGTCGATCACGCGGCCGTCGATAACGATCTCGCCGCCCGGCCGGATCATCACCAGGATGTTGCCGGCCTCCTTCTTCTCGGCATTCGCGGCATTGGGGCGGCTCACCGTGAGCCCGATCTCCTTGACGAACACCGCGGTGATGATGAAAAAGATCAGCAGGTTCAGCACGAAGTCGAGCATGGGCGCGAGATCGATGCCGGTCTCCTCGCTGTGCACCACGCCTACGGTCCTGCGCAGGCGCATCAGTACACGAACCGGTCGGCGAGCCGATCCGTCTCCTGCTTCACGCGCCGGCGGAAATCGAACACCGGGTACAGCCCGCTGATGCTGACCGCGAGGCCGGTGAGCGTGCAGATCATCGCTTCCGACACGCCGGTGGCCATGGAGCGCGCATCCGCGGAGCCGCGCGCCGCCATCGAATCGAACACGTTGAGCATGCCCGACACCGTGCCCAACAACCCGAGCAGCGGCGCCATCGGCACCAGCACGCGCAGCACGAGCAGGTTCGAGCTCATGCCCGCATTCAGGCGCGAGATCAGCGCCTTGCGGATCTGCATGGCTTTCCAGCTGACGCGATCCGGTCGCGACCTCCACGCCTGCACCGAGGCCCCGATCTCGGCGGGCAGTATCCGGGCGAAGTACCAGTAGCGCTCGATCACGATCACCCACATGAGGATGCAGGAGATGAAGATCCAGTCGACTACCGGCCCACCCAGCACGCGCATTTCGGCGACCGCGTTGAAAGGTGCGAGCAGCGTCTCAAGCAGCATTGGGTTTGCCCTCCAGGCGCTCGGCCAGCAGGCCGGTGCTCTGCTCGTCGAGGATCTGCACGATGGACTTGGAGATCGACTGCAGCCAGGCATTGGCGAACAGCAGCGGCACCGCGATGCCGAGGCCTAACAAGGTGGCGATCATCGCCTGCGAGATGCCGTTGGCCATCAGCTTCGGATCGCTGGAGCCCGACTCCGTGATGCTCTGGAACGTGAGGATCATGCCCACGACGGTGCCGATGAGGCCCAGCAGCGGGCCGGCCGCAACCGCCAGCCGCAGGAACGACTGGTATCGCTCGAGCTTGGGCACCTCCTTGAGCACCGCCTCGGAGATACGCAGCTCGACCACCTCGGCGTCCTTCTCCTGCTCGACGCGCTCTGCTTCGCCCTTGAACGTGGCGAGCACGCGACCCAGCGGGTTGTCCATCTCGGGCGAATTCGGGAACTTGAGCTGGGTGCGCACCTTGCCGCGCACCTGCGCGAGATAGAAGAGCTGGTAGATGGCCAGCCCTCCGCCCACGAGCCCGACGAGGATGATGATGTAGCCCACGGCCTCACCCTTCTCGATGCGCTCCATGACGTTCGGCCGCTGCGCGTAGATGCTGAGCAGGACACCGCGGGTCGGATCGAGCGATGCGCCCACGTAGCCCTCGGTGGCCTTTTCTACCCGACCCGCGGTGGATGTGAACTCCGAGCCTGGCTGGCGCGGCATCACCGCGAGCTGTTTCTGGCTCGGTAGATAGGACAGGTAGCGCCCGGAAGCGGTCGCATTGAAAGCACCGACGCGCACCACCGAGGCGTCGGCCGGCGTGCCCTCGGGCGTCACCACCTTCGACTGGAAGCGGGCCACGCGGCCGCTCTCCGTCATCTCGCGCTGAAGCTCGAACCAGAAGCGCTCGAGGTCGGGCATCGACGGCAGTGACTTCGCCTGCGAGAGCTTCACGACAAAGTCCTCCCGGTCCGGGAACTGCGCGCTTATCAGCGAGTTGTGGACCACCGAGGAGAAATCGTTGGCTACCTGGCGTACCACGCCGAACATTTCGCCGAGGTTGCCCGCCTTGGCGTCGAGCTGCGTGGTGAGCTCGGCGAGCTTCTTCTCGTTGGAGTCGTAGGCGGCCGCGAGGCTGGCCCCGCGGGCCCGCTGAGCGGCCAGCGCAGCTTTCGCTTCGGCCAGCAGGGCCGCCTGCTGGTTGCGCTGCGTGAGAAAGCGCTGCTCGCGCTGCGTATTCGCATCCGCCTCGCGCTGGCGCGCCGAACGCGTCTGCTCCAGCAATTCATCGAGGCTGCCGGCCGCCGATGCGACCAGGCTGAACGACGAACCGCCGCACAACAGCAGCAACGCCGCGCACGCCACAAACCTGTTTCGTGATCTCATCACTTCACCTCTTTGGGAGCGCTGACCGGAACACTGATGAAGTCAGGCGCGGCCTGTTTCTTGGCAACCTTGAGGCCCGCCGTGATGGCTTCCTCGTAATCATCGTCGGCGATCCACTTGCGGGCGCCAGCATCCCAGTAGCCAGTCTCCGAGCCATCGAGCGTCTGGTAGAGCAGCGCCACGCGGCCGGCGCGCAGGAAATCGACGGTTCGCTCGTCCACCTTGCCCTGGTAGGCCTCGATGGTGCGGCCGTATTCGATCTCGATCTGGTAGGCCTCGACGATGCGGCGATACTTCTCGGAGACCGACACGTCGGCGCGCGTCATCATCTCCTTGAGCGCCGCGATGCGATTGGCGCGCTCCTCGGGCAGGAACGGGATATCGAGCTTCACGAAGTCGTCGAGCGTCGTGACCATCTTCTGCATCATCGGCAGCGCTTCGCGCGACGTGGTTTCGATTTCGCCGAGCTGGCGCGTCATCGTCGCCATCTCGGTTTCCTGTGACTTGACCTGCTCGGCGAGCTGGTCGTTGTAAGCCTTGAGGCCGCCAATCTCGGCATTGGCCTGGCGATATTCGGCCAGCATCGTCGACGCTTCGCCGTCGAGCATCGCGATGCGCTTCTGCGAAGCCTGCGCGGCCTGCTCGGTGCGCACCTGCTCGCCGATCACCGCGCTGATCTTCTCGGCCTGGGCGAGGGCCTGCGGCGCCATCCCTAACAAGCTGAGCACAGCACCCGCGACGCCCGTGCGCAGAATCCTGCGGGGCGCATGCGCCCTAATCATGCGGACCATCGCGCCATCGCACTGAGTTGGATCAGGTTTCACGCTTCGCCTCCCGAAATTGCTTTGCTGTTCGCGTACATGAAGTCAGACGCTGATCAGGCAACGCCCCCTACCCCACGGCGACCGCGGGTAGGGGAGCCGGGATTCACCGCGTCCTAGTGCACGGCTGCAACAACAATGAGGTCGCCGTGCGCTTACTCCTGACGCTGGCTGCGGTGCTGACGATCTCGGCGGGTCGCGTCGAGGCAACCGAGTTCGATCTCGACACCGCAACCATTCAAGACATCAACAAGGCGTTCGACGCAGGAGCGCTGACCTCCGAGAAGCTCACCCAGCTCTATCTAGACCGGATTTCGGCATACGACAAACGCGGCCCGAGGATCAACGCGGTCATCACGCTGAACGCGGCGGCCCTCACCACCGCGCGCGAGCTCGATGCCGAGCGCAGGGCGAAAGGGCCGCGCAGTCCGCTGCACGGCGTGCCGGTGGTGCTCAAGGACCTCTACGACACGAAGGACATGCCCACGAGCGGCGGCTTCCGGCCGCTCGCGAACTCACGGCCGCTGCTCGATGCAACCGTGGTCGCGCGACTGCGCGCCGCCGGCGCGATCATCCTTGCCAAGGTGAACATGAGTGACTGGTTTGGCCGGCCGCCCCCCGGCGACCAGAGCACGGTTCTCGGACGCACCAACAATCCGTACAACCTCGACCTGACACCGGGTGGCTCGAGCGGCGGCACGGGCGCGGCGCTCGCGGCCGTGTTCGCCCAGGCCGGCCTCGGCAGCGAGACGGGAGTCTCGATCCGCAATCCGACGGCAAACAACAGCGTGGTGGGCCTCGCGCCGTCGCGCGGACTGATCCCGCGCGCCGGCCAGATCATGACCTCGTTCACCCAGGAACGATGTGGGCCCATGGCGCGCAGCGTCTATGACGTCGCCGTGCTCACCGACGCGATTGCAGGATTCGACGCCGAAGATCTGCTGACCATCGTCGCGCCGGGCCGTACACCGACAGCGTCTTACACCAGCTACCTGGATCCAAAAGGCTTGCGCGGTTCACGCATCGGCGTGTTCCGCGACCTGTTCCGCAAGGGACCGCAGCACGCCGAAGGCATCGCGCTCGTGGAGAAGGCGATCGCACAGATGAAAGCGGCGGGCGCCGTGATCGTCGATCCGGTGTCCACCGGCATCGACCTGTTTCCGCTGCTCGACGAGACACGCACCAACTACTACGAGGCACAGTTCTCCTACGACCTGTACTTCCGTCGCCTCGGCCCGAACGCCGTGATCCGCAACATGGACGAACTCATCGAGGTGGGAGGCGACCTGGTGAAACCCAGCATCGTCAAGGCCTACGGCGAGTTCCGCACGGTCATGCACCACCCGGATTTCCTGGCGCGACGCGACACGCAGGAAACGCTGCGCGACGAACTGGTCGCACTCATGGACAAGTACCGCCTCGACGCCCTGGTGCATCCGTTCAAGTCGCTGCCGCCGCCGCAACACCTCGCGCGCGGCGTCGAACAGGACAATCCACTGAGCTCGGTCACCGGGCTTCCGGCGCTGCTGGTGCCGGCCGGCTACACGCGCAAGGAAAACGGCCCGATCGCCATCGAGTTTCTCGGCCGGCCCTTCAGCGAGCCCGTGCTGTTCCGGCTGGCATTCGCCTACGAACAGCAATCGAAGAATCGCAAGACACCGGCCAGCACCCCGCCGCTGCCGGCGGAACACCTGGCGTACTGACAACGAGGTTCACATGTACTCACGGCACACTCGCCGCACGGCGCGCGCTTTCATCGCATGCATTGCACTGGTCATTGTGGCCGCACACGCGGTCGCGGCGCCCTTCGAACTGGTGGAAGCGAAGATCAGCGACATCCAGCGGGCCCTGCTCGCGCGTGACATCACCACCGTCGAACTGGTCGAGGCCTATCTATCCCGCATCAAGGCGTTCAACGGTCGATGCGTGAACGAGCCGCAGGGAATTCTCGGGCCGGTGACCACCATTCCGAATGCAGGGCAGATCAACGCATTGACCACGCTCAACCTGCGGCCCAGGGCGCTCAGGCGATGGAAGTTCGACGCGCGCAAGGCGCGCAGCATGACCGACAAGCTGGACGCGAGCCCGGATATGCCCGATGCGCTGGAAGTGGCGCGCGCGCAGGACGAGATCCTCGAGAGCAGCGGCAAGCTCGCCGGCCCGCTGCACGGCGCCGTGCTCGCCATCAAGGACCAGTTCGACACCTTCGACCTGCGCACCACCTCGGGTGCCGATGCGTTCTACGCCAACGATCGTCCCCCGGACGACGCGTCGTTCGTGAAGAAGCTGCGCGAAGCCGGCGCAATCATTCTCGCCAAGGCCAACATGGGTGAATACGCGGCGGGTGCGCGCAGTTCCTTTGGCGGCACGCTCTGCAATCCTTACGACACCGAGCGCAGTCCCGGCGGTTCCAGCGGCGGCTCCGGATCGGCGGTTGCCGCCAACCTGGTCACCTGCGCCATCGCCGAAGAATCCGGCCCCTCCATTCGAAGCCCCGCGAAGAACAACAACGTGGTCGGTATCTCGCCGACGCAGGAACTGGTGAGCCGCGATGGCATGGTGCCTGCGTCGTTCATGAACGATCGCGTGGGACCGATCTGCCGCAACGTCGAGGATGCCGCGAAGATTCTCGACGCCTTTGCGGGTTATGACCCGGCCGATGAGCTGACCGTGTTCAGCGTCGGTCGCGTGCCGGACCAGCCTTACGCGAGCTTTGCGATGACGCCCGAGGGCCAGCCGCTCAAGGGCCTGCGCATCGGCGTACTGCGCGAATACATGGACAAGAAGCTGTTCACGCCAGCCGATGCCGAGAGCATCGACATCATCGAGAAATCACTGCCGACGCTTGCGAAGTTGGGCGCCGAGGTCGTGGACCCGGGCGAAGGCGGCGCGCTGTTCCAGAGCTGCCTCGCGAAGTACGACCCGCATGTGCACCAGGCCAAGTTCATCAGGCAGTACAAGGATCTCTTTCCGTTCGACGACCAGGGAAAGCCGAAAGGCGACCACGTCGCCGTGCTGGTCGACCTCTTCTTTGATCAGAGCAGATTTCCGGAAGGCCCGAGCATTCGCGGCCTGGGACCCGCCCAGACTCTCGGCGACCGAAAGTACGTGCTGAATCGATATCTGCGCGAGCGCGGCGACAAGAACATCAGGAGCATCGATGACCTCATCGCCAAGTCCAACTTCTACACGCCAGGCGTGGGGTACCAGGACAAGAAGCAGACGCTCGTCACGCGCAACGAGGAAATGACGCTCGACGTCGAAGGGCGGTTGCAGCTTCGCTTCGCCGTGCAGCAGATCGGCATGCAATGTTTTGCGCAACTCGGCCTCGACGCCGTCACCTACCCCACGGGAAACGTTCCCGCGCCGAAGCTCGGTGCGCCGAACGAGCCCACCGTGAACGGCCGGCCGGCCAACGCCTGGTCGTTCCTGGGCCAGCAGGGATTCCCCACGATTTCGGTGCCCGCGGGCTTCACCACTCAGGTCTACGACCGCATCCCCGATCCCGATGCGCCGAAACCCGCATCGCCTCCCGCAGGCGGTGGTGAAGGCGGCAACAACGAGCCCAGCAAGCTGGTCGGGCCCGTCGCTGCACGCCTGCCCGTGGGCATCGATTTTTTGGGACGGCCATTTGCCGAACCCACGCTGCTGCGAATTGCAGCCGCATATGAAAACGCCACCCGGCATCGCGTCGTGCCGCCGGGCTTCGGTTCGCTGCCCGTCGCTGGACGTGCGGGGACAGATTTGAAATCCGTCCCCACACGCGTATCGCGCTAGGAGAACGCCATGCACAAGATCCTCGTCCTGCTCTTCACCACGTTGTTAGTGTCGTGCGCGAGCGCACCGCCTCCGGCGCCGCCCCCGCCGCCCGCAAAGTTCACGGTGCTGGAGGCTCGCATCAGTGACATCCAGACCGCGTTGCTCGGCCGGCAACTCACCACCGTGGAATTGGTCGAGCGATACCTCGCGCGTATCAAGGCGTACAACGGCACCTGCGTGCTCGAGCCGGAAGGCATTCTCGGTCCCATCGCCACCATCAGGAACGCTGGACAGATCAACGCGCTGCAAACCCTCAACCTGCGCCCCGCGGCACGCAAGGCGCACGGCTTCGATGAACGCAAGGCGCGCAGCATGACGGACAGGGTGGACGCGGACCCGGCCATGCCCGATGCGCTGGAAATCGCGGCGGCACAGGACGCGGAATTCGCGAAGACGGGGAAGCTGGTCGGCCCGCTGCACGGCGTCGTCATGTCCATCAAGGATCAGTACGACACCTTCGACATGCGCACCACTTCGGGCGCGGATGCGTTCTACGCCAACGATCGGCCACCCGACGACGCAACCTTCATCAAGCGGCTGCGCGAGGCCGGCGCGATCATCCTCGCCAAGTCGAATCTCGGCGAATACGCTTCGGGTATTCCGCGCAGCTCGTTCGGCGGCACCTTCTGCAATCCGTACGACACCGAGCGCAGTCCCTCGGGCTCGAGCTCGGGCAGCGGTTCTTCGGTCGCCGCCAATCTCGTGACCTGCGCCATCGCCGAGGAAACCGGTTCGTCGATCCGCGGCCCGGCGCGCGCCAACAACGCGGTGGGCCTCGCGCCCACGCAGGAGCTCGTGAGCCGCGACGGCATGATCGGCGCCGGCATTCACACGCGCGTCGGACCTATCTGCCGCACCGTCGAAGACGTCGCGAGGATCATGGACGTGATCGCCGGTTACGATCCCAAGGACGAGCTCACCGTATTCAGCGTGGGCCGCACGCCGGCGAAGCCGTACGCAAGCTTCGCGAAGTCGGGTCGCCTCGACGGGCTGAAGATCGGCGTGATGCGCGAATACATGGACAAGAAGCTGTTCACGGACATGGATGCCGAGACCATCGACATCGTGGATCGTGCGGTCGGCGACATGCGCAAGCTGGGCGCCGCCGTCGTCGATCCGGGCGCGGGCGGCGGCCTCTTCACGCGCTGCATCCGCAAGTACAACCCGCAGGTGCACAACCGGCTGTTCACGCGGCAATACCCGAAGTTGTTTCCCGTGAGCGCCAAGGGTGAACCGCAAGGCGATCATCTGGCCAAACTACTGGACATGAGTTTCGATCCCTCGCAGGTGCCGGCCGAGCTCACGATCCGCGACTTTGGTGGCGCCCAGGCAGTGGGCGAAGGCCGCTTCATGATGAACAAGTACCTGCGCGAGCGCGGCGATGCAGCCATCCGCACCAACGCCGACCTGGTGCAGAAGGCGCAGTTCCATCAGGACCCGCAGTTTCCCGATCGCAAGGCGAGCCGCGCCAACGCCGAGAAGGCGGTCGAGCTGGACACGGCCGATCGCATGCTCCGCCGATTCGCCATCCAGCAGATGGTCCTGCAGTGCATGCAGGAGCTGGGGCTCGACGCCATCGTGTATCCGAGCAGCAACCTGCCGCCGGCGAAACTCGGCGCGCCACCCGAACCTTCGGTGAACGGCCGCGGCGGCTCGTGGAGCTTCCTCGGCCAGCAGGGATTTCCCGCCATCACCGTGCCGGCCGGATTCACCACCGTGGTCTACGACCGCGTGCGCGATCCCGGCGCTCCGATCGTGCAGCCTTCGGGCGGTGGCGGCGGCGATGCGAACGTGAGCACCGAGGGCACGCACATCGAGGGGCCGATACCCGCCAAACTACCCGTGGGCGTCGACATCGTGGGGCGGCCGTTCGCGGAGCCCCTGCTGTTCCAGATCGCGGCGGCCTACGAAGCCGCCACGCGACACCGCTCGTCGCCGAATGGCTTCGGGCCCCTGCCACAAGAGCGCTGAAAGAGGAGCGCTGACCACGATCGACTTCGGCGTCACGGCGACGGATTTTCGCGAGCGGCTGTTCGAAAAAGAATGCTGGCTCGCCCGCGCCGCCCTGCCCGCCGAGTTTCGTCTCGGGCTGCCCGACATCGAGGAGGTGCTGCGCAGCGTCGAGCCGGTTTCGCCCCATTTGCAGTTGTTCGATCGCGGCCGCATCTCCGAAGGTGAGTTCACCCAATGGACCATGACGGACAACTTGCCGCGCAGGTGCCTGGACGGAAGATTCCGGGCGCTGCTCGCGAGCGGCGCTACGCTGATCCTCAACAGCCTGGACGCGCACTGCGCGAGCGCCGCACGGCTTGGCGAGGAAGTCAGCCGGTTTGCCGGCTTTCCCACCTGCTCGAACGCGTATGTCTCGTTCGGCGGCAACGGCAGCTTCGGCGCGCACTGGGATACGCACGACGTCGTCGTACTGCAGCTCGTCGGCCGAAAACGCTGGCGCGTGGGCCCTCCCACGTTTCCGCTGCCCTTGCCCGGGCAGACCAGTCGACGATCCGGCGAGGCCGCGCCGCCACCCTGGACGCTCGACGTGCGGCTCGAGCCCGGTGACCTTCTCTATCTACCTCGCGGCTGGTGGCACGAGGTGACGCCTTTGCCCGAACCCAGCCTGCACCTGTCGGTGGGCATCTACGTGCCCAGCGTGTTCGATGCGCTCGGACTGCTGTGCCAGCAGATGCTGCCGCTCGAGCTGGCCGCGCGTCGTGGCGCGATCGATGAAGCGGCGACCTCGCGCGACCTTGCGTCGCTCGTGGATGTCCTGCGGTCGGCGCTCGCCGATCGCGCGCTGATGACCCGGCTGCGCGGCGAGTTGGCCGTTCCCCGCGCCCAAGCCAGGGAATTTTGATTCCATGCGGCC
Source organism: Steroidobacteraceae bacterium (assembly GCA_035765415.1). Classification (GTDB taxonomy): domain Bacteria; phylum Pseudomonadota; class Gammaproteobacteria; order Steroidobacterales; family Steroidobacteraceae; genus CADEED01. Next base: position 40,395 of record DASTXR010000103.1, read on the forward strand.
GATGAAGGTAGGGAGTCGCGCACGGCCGACGTCAAACATCATGTCCATACATCCAAGCCAAACTACCGGCCCGAGGGTTTCCATGAAAACGCGCGTCTCCATCAACGCATTCCTCCTGTTAGGCATCCTGGGTGCCGGCACGGCCGCGGTCGCAGAAACCACGGCTGACAAGATCTTCAGGCTTCACGAAGTCACGATCGACGGCATCCACGCCGGCATCCGATCCGGCGCCACCACCTGCAAGGCCATCGTCGAGGCGTATGTGGCGCGAGCCCGCGCCTACAACGGCAGCTGCACGATGCCGGTCACGGCAGACGGCGCACCCGTGCCCAAGGTCAAGGGCGCGGTGCGCGCCGGCGCGCCGGTGATGTTCCCGACCAAGTCGGTCGCGATCACCAAGATCTTTCCCGACTTCCAGAACTACGTGGGCTTCCGTCCGGACTACGGACGCATGGAGCCGACGATGTCGGATCCGACCGTGTACCAGCAGTACGGCATGGTCGTTGGCATTCCGAACGCCAAACAGGTGAATGCGCTCGAAACGATCAACCTTCGCGGCGAACGCTCCGTGACCTGCAAGGGCGCGTTCGATGCGCATCCTTCGACCGGAGCACTGCCCGCCGGCGCACCGGAGGTCTGCGAAAAATTCCGGCAGCAACCGGACGCCATCGAGTACGCGGCGCAGCTCGACGCCGAGTACGGCAGGAATCCCGACCTGAAAAAGAATCCGCTCTATTGCGTGCCCATGGGCTTCAAGGCCATCTACGACGCCAAGGACATGCGTTCCACGGGTGGTGGCGACGTGAAATACGCCGCCGATTTCGCACCGCGCGACTCCACGCTGACCGAACGCATCCGCGCCGCCGGCGCCATCATCTACGCGCAGACGCACAACTCCGAGTACAACGGCGGCAGCGGCGATCCGGGCGGCGATCTCAAGGTCTCGCGTCCGTCGCTCGGCCAGGGAGGCTCGCGTGAAACCTGGGGCGGCATGTCGTGCAATCCCTACGACACCACGCGCGTAACCTCGGGTTCGAGCGGCGGCACGGCGGTGGCCGTCGCGGCCAACCTGGTGGTCTGCTCGATCTGCGAGACCACCGGCGGATCCTGCCGCGGCCCCGCCAACTTCCAGAACCTCGTCAACGTGGTGCCCACCAAAGGCATCATCTCCTTCGGCGGCAGCATCGGCGCGAATCCCTACCACGACAGGCCCGGTGTCTACTGCCGCACGCTCAAGGACGCGACGACAGTGCTCGAGTCCTTTCGCGATCCCAAGACAGGGTTCTTCGATTCACGCGATCCCTACACCGCGCTACCACGCGTGATCGCGTCGAAGAATTCGTATCTGGATGCGCTCGTGACCTCCGCCGAGAACAAGCCGCTCAAGGGCATGCGTATCGGCGTGATCCGCGAGCTCATGATCAAGGTGAATCCGAGCGACGCGGCGGTGAGCGACGGCGTCAACAGCCAGCTCAAGGTGCTGCAGGACCTGGGCGCCGAGCTCATTGAAACCACCGATCCGCAGTATCCCGACGACCCGGCCATTCCGAACATGGCGTACACCTTCAACGACGCCATCGCCGAGATCGTGCCGTTCCACCTGCCGGAAGTGTTCCAGTGGCAGAAAGACGGCAAGCCGGAATTCCAGCTCACGGGTTACGACGTGACCAGCCGCGAATACCTGGTGAAGGCCGCCGCGCTCAAGGCGCCGCTGCCGAAGAATCTCAATTTCCGCCGCATCTTCGCCAACCCGCCCGCCGATCCGAATGCGGTGACCGGCTACACCTTCAGCTACCAGTTCGCCGAGTACCTGGCGAAGCGTGGCGATGCGAACGTCTATGACTGGAAGACCCTCAACGAGAACGCCAAGTACTACAACGAACAGCGCCGCGTCGCCATGAAGAACTGGGAGAACAAGCCCATCGACATCCGCACCAACGCCATCGCGTACACCATGCGGCGCCGCGACACGCTGCGCATGGTCATGATGAAAGTGTTGCAGCAGAACCAGCTCGACGCGTTCGTGAATCCCGTCAATCCGACGCTGCCCGCCAAGATCGCCGGCGCCAGCGAGACCGAGAACCGGCAGGGGTTTGGCTACGGTGCGATGTTAGGCATCCCGGAAGTGTTCATACCCGCAGGATTCTCCGAGGTGGTGTACGACGCCACCTTCAAGCTCAGCGAGGACGGCACGAAGTACGACGGCGAGTCTGGCAAGGTGGCCACGAAGGTTCCGGGTGGGTTGCCCTTCAACATCGCCTTCTGGGCCGGGCCGGGTGAAGAAGCGACGCTGCTCAAGATCGGGTCGGCGTACGAAGCGGCAACCCATCACCGCAAGGCGCCGGCGGCGTTCGGGCCGGTGAAGGGCGAGCCTCAATAGCTTCCGGAGAGAAGTTAGTCCGCGAGCTCGAGCTCCGCCAGGCGCGTCCTGGCGGAGCTCAGCAGCATCCGGGAATACAGCTTGTGAAAGCCGAGCAGCACGTTGAAAGGGAAACTCCGCACCCGCACCACGACCGAGCCAAAGTGCAGGCGCGTCGCGGGTGATCCACCCGGTTCACAGCGCGCCACCATCAGCCACGATCGGGTTTGGCCCAGGTAGTCACACATCAACAGCTGATCGGAAGCGCGCTCTTCCACCGTCCACGCGGCGAAACGATCTCGCGCACCTCCCGCCAGTTCCCTCGCTTCGGCATCCGTGGAAGGCTTGGCGACGGCCCATTTGAGTATCCAGCGCTCGAGCTTGAACACCCTGCTCGTGTAGAAGGCTTCGACAAAACGCGCATGCGACACGTGCCCGGGGACTTCGGTGGTGAAGCAGTCCGTGTAGGCGCCTTCGCGGGCGTACTTCGCGTGAAGCGCTTCTGCTGGCAACGGACCGGATCGGATCTCGCGCACTCCCCGCGCTACTCGCCGCGCGCCGCGCGTTTCTGCGAGATCTCTTCCCACGGATTGGGCTCCCAGCGCTTGAGCTCGAACTGAAACACCTTGCTCGTGACCGCGGGGTCGGCGTTGATGATCGCGGCCGCCGCGGCGTCATCGTCCGCCTCGAACACTGCCGCTCCGCCGCTGTCGTCGGTGAAGCCGCCGGCGCTGCGCAACAGTCCTTTACGATGCAAACCGATGTAGTACGAAAAATGCTCGCGCATGCTCTGCTGCTCGCTCATCGGCTTGTCGACGACCCAGCCCGGCCCCCGGCGATACACCACCAGGTAAGTATTTCGTGCGACGCTCGAAGGCGCCACGACGTTGGCTGGCTTCGGCTCGGCAGCGAGCGCATTCAATGCGAGCCCGGCGAGAACAACTGCGAGCGACGTTGCAATCAAGTTTCGCATTGCGATACTCCTGCGACCACGAGGGCCATGCCGACGAAAGAAGTCCAGCGGATGCCTGTTCGTACCGGCTTCGGCACTGTGTTGCTGCAGAAATCAGTCATGTGGGTGCTCCGGAATTAGAGCGGCAGCCTGTAGAACCGCGTGTCGAGCGCCATTCGCGGAAACGCCGCCGGCAGATCGCTCGGAGGAACCTGGACAAAGCTGTGCTTCTCATAGAAACGATGTGCGGCGAGGAACTTCTCTGTCGTTCCCAGAAATATCTCTTTCAGCCCTGCGGTCCTGGCGGCTGCCAGCAGAGTTTGAAGCAGAGCATCGGCCACCGCATGCTCTTTGCCACGATACGGCGCCTTCACGAACATTTTTCGCAATGCGCCCTGCCTGTTGCCGATGTCGCGCAGAGCGATTGTTCCGATGAGTTGCTGTCCCACAATCGCAACCCAGAATCCGCCGGCGCCTGTCCGGTAGAAATTCTCGACGTCCAGCAGATCTGGCTGGTCTTCCGCGCTGATCTCGAAACCGAACTCACCCTGCTGAATCGCGAGGATCAGTTCGATCACGTCGGCCTGCAACGCCAACTCATACGGAACGACTTCGACCATGACAGCCTCCGTCTCCTGCGGGCCGGAAACGTCGATGCCTTCCACCGACACAACAACAGCTCACTTCGGCTTCTCGCTGGGCGCGAGACGTGGCGCGACAACTTCACGGGTCTGCGCGCTTGGATGGCCTAGTGCTTCCGCACACTCATTCAAGAGACGCTGGTCACGCTCTTCGAACGCATTGGGCTTGGCACTCTCCACGTCGATGGTGCCGACGACTTGATCGGCAAGCAATACGGGCATGATGATCTCCGCTCTCGTGCCTTCAATGGTTGCCAGGTGTCGAGCGTCTGAGCGGCGCGCCGGGCGCCGAGAGAACTCAGGCGCTCGCCGGCACCACCGATGGTTCGGCTATCGACAAACGCCGGTGATGCATCAGCGCGTACATCGCCGGTATGACAAACAAGGTCAACCCACCACCGCACACCAGTCCGCCGATCACGGCGATGCCCATGGACATGCGGCTCTCGGCGCCTGCGCCGATAGCCAGCGCGATGGGCAGGATGCCGAGCACCGTCGCCAGGGTCGTCATGAGTATCGGGCGCAAACGCGCCGCCGCGGCTTCACGCACCGCCGCCAGTGCGCTGCCCGCTCCCGCCGCGACGCGCTGGTTGGCGAACTCGACGATGAGAATGCCGTTCTTGGTGACCAGGCCCACCAGCATGATCAGCCCGATCTGCGAAAAGATGTTCAGCGTCTGGTTGAAGTACCACAATGCGAACAGCGCGCCGGCGAGCGCCAGTGGCACAGTCAGCAGGATCACCAGCGGATCGACGAAACTCTCGAACTGCGCCGCCAGCACCAGGTATATGAGCAGCAGCGCGAGCGCGAACACCCAGCCCAGCGATGAGGCGCTCTCCTCGAAGTCGCGAGCGGCGCCGGATAGTGAAGTGATGAAACGCTCGTCGAGCGTGGCCGCGGCAATCTCGCGGAATGCGGCGATGCCGTCTGCGAGAGTGCGTCCGGGCGCGAGAGTTCCCGACACGGTGGCCGCGGAGTAGCGGTTGTAGCGATACAGCTCCGGAGGCGAGCTGCTTTCGTCGAACGTCACCAGATTGTCCAGCCGCACCATCTCCGTGCCACCGAGACTGCGCACCGCGATGTTGCCGAGATCGTCGGGACGCGATCGGAAATCTCGCGTGAGCTGGCCGATGACGTCGTATTGCTTTCCCTCGTGAATGAAGTAGCCGAAGCGCTGCCCTGACAACGAAGCCTGCAAGGTCTGCGCGATATCGAGCGCGCTGATGCCGACGGCCTGCGCCTTTTCGCGATCGAGCGTCACGCGCACTTCAGGTTTGCTGAACTTGAGATCGCTGTCCACGAACGTGAACACTTCGTGCTCGCGCGCCGCGGCCAGGAACTTCGGCAACGCCTCTTCGAGCACGGGCATGTCCACCGCCTGAACCACGAACCGGACTCCGGTTTCATTGGCGCGGCGCTCGCCGACGCTCGCTTCCTGAGTGATGTTCACGCGCGTGCCGTTGAAGCGCCGCTGCAGCACGCGCAGCGAATCGGCAATCTGCGCCTGCGTGCGCTCGCGCTCGCTCTTGTCCTTGAGAAACACGCGCACGAATCCTGAATTCACGGCGCCCTGAACGCCGGGTCCACCGCCCATGCCAGGCACCTGCGTCATCATGAGGTGCGCTTCAGGGACGAGCTCCGCGGTAGCGCGCGCCAGTTCGTCGGTGCGCGCCTGCATGTATTCGTATCCAACGCCCTCGAGGCCGGTGGCGCGCACCCAGACGCGACCGCGGTCTTCCATGGGCGCAAGCTCGCGCGGAAGCTGCGTAAAGAACAGCGCGATGAAACCAGCGGCGCCGCCCAGCACCGCAAGCGCCACCCAGCGTCGCCTCAGAAATTTCGCGAGGCCCTTTTCATAGCCCTGCTCCAGCGCCCTGAAGAAAGGTTCGGTCTTGAGGAACAGCCATCCCCTGTCGTGGCTTCCCTTGAGCAGGCGCGCCGACAGCATGGGCGTGAGCGTCAGCGCCACCACCGCCGAGATCAGCACGGCGCCGGCAATCGTCACGCCGAACTCGCGAAACAGGCGGCCAGACAACCCTCCCATGAACAACAGCGGCAGAAATACGACGGCGAGCGTGAGCGTCGTGGAAACCACGGCGAAGAAGATCTCCTTCGTGCCGGCGATGCTGGCATCGAGCGGCGCGGCTCCGGCCTCGATCTTGGCATAGATGTTCTCGAGCACGACGATGGCATCGTCCACGACCAGCCCGATGGAGAGCACGATGCCTAACAAGGTCAGCGTGTTGATCGAGAACCCGGCGGCATAGATGATGGCGAACGTGCCGACCACCGACACGGGGATGGCGATCACGGGAATCAGCGTGGTGCGCCATTCGCGCAGGAACGCGAACACCACCAGCACCACCAGCGCGAACGCGATGAATATGGTCTCGGTCACCTCGAGCAACGAACGGCGCACGTACTCGGTGTTGTCGTAGGCCACGTCCACCTGGATGTCGTCGGGAATTTCATTTTTTATCTGCGCAAGCCGTGCGCGCAACGCGTCGACGATCTCGATCTGGTTGGCGCCCGGTTGCTGCTTGAAGTACAGGCCGGCGATCGGCGTGTCGCCCATCTTCAGTGCGCTGCGCTCGTTTGCGGCGCCGAGCTCCACGAACCCGATGTCGCGGAAGCGCACCACGCTGTCCGCGGTTCGCTTGACGATCAATGCGCTGAATTCCGCGGGTGTGTTCAATCGCGACAGGGTCTTGACCGGCAGCTCGATGGTCTCGCCCTCGATGCGGCCCGAAGGAAGCTCGATGTTCTCGCGCGTGATGGCGGCGCGCACATCGAGCGGCGAGAGGTTGTAGGCGGTGAGCTTCTCGGGATCCATCCACAGGCGCATCGCGTAGCGCTTCTCCGCGGGCTGATCGACCGAGGCGATGCCCGGCACGGTCTGCAGGCGCTCTTTCAACGTGTTCGCATAGGCCCCGAGCTCGAGTTGCGTGCGCAAGCCGCTCGACAGCGCAAGCCCGAAGATGGGCGTGGAGTCGGCATCCGCCTTGTTGAGGATCGGTGGATTCACATCGGGCGGCAGATACCGCACGGCACGCGCCAGCTGGTCGCGCACGTCGCTGGCCGCGGTCTCGAGGTTCGTGTCCAGAGAAAACTCGGCCGACACCTGGCTCGCCCCTTCACGGCTGTTGGAAGTGAGCGTCTGGATTCCCGCCACGGTATTGAGAGCCTCTTCGATGGGCTCGGTGATCTGCGCCTGCACCACTTCGGCGGCCGCGCCGGGATAGGCGGTGGTGATCGAGATCGTGGGCGGATCCACCGACGGATACTCGCGCACGCCGAGCCTGGCGAGCCCGATGACGCCTGACAAGGTGATCAGCAGCGACATGACGATGGTGAAGACCGGACGCCGAATGCTGATTTCGGCCAGTGTCATGCGCTTACTCGCTGGCGGTCCTGACCAGCTGGCCGGATCGCATGCCTTGCAGCCCGGACGTGATCACGACGTCACCTTTGTTCAATCCGGCGAGGATGTGCACCGTGCTCTCGAGGCGCGTCCCCGCCTCCACCGCGCGCCGCTCCGCCATGTTGCCTTCGCCCACCACGTACACGTTGAGCTCGTTGAGCCCCGGAATGACCGCCACGGACGGCACCAGGATGGCTTCACCGAGCTCCGCCAGCACCAGCTCCACGCTGGCGGAGGCGCCGGGCAACAACCTTGCGCCCGGGTTGTCGCACCAGGCGCGTACGAGCACCGTGCGCGTGGCCGCGTCGATGCGCGGGTCCTGCGCGTACACCTCGCCCTTGAACCTGCGCTCGCCGCCGGCGACCGAAAAAGTGACGGGACTTCGCGGATTTATGCGTCCGGCGTATTTCTCGGGCAACGAAAAATCGATCTTGAGTCGATCGAGGCGCTGCAGTGTCGCGACCTTGGTGGCGGCGGTGATGAATGCCCCGTCGCTGACGTAACGCAGGCCGACGATGCCGTCGAAAGGCGCGCGAATTTCGGTCTTTGCGATCTGCGCTCGCGTGAGCTCGATGTCGGCGTCCTGCACGTTGAGCTCGGCGAGCGCGGTGTCGTATTCCTCCTGGCGCGCGACGCCCTGCTTCAGGAGCTGCGCGATGCGTTTTTCGCGCAGTACGGCAAGTTGTTTGCGGTACTGCGCGCGCGACAACGTGGCGCGCAGGTCGGCGTCATTGAGTTTGACCAGGAGCTGCCCCGCGCGCACGCGCGCTCCCTCGGTGAAATTGATGGAGACGATCTTGCCGGTGGTTTCCGCCTGCAGCTCCACGGCTTCGTCGGCGCGCAGCGTGCCCGTGGCGGTGAGTTTTTCAGCGAACTGCTGGGGCGTCACCACGAACGTGGAGACCGTCAGCGTATTGCCACCACTGCTGGCGCTGGCGCTGCCCCCACCTTCGCGGCGCGGCACCACCGGTTTTCCCGCGCCACCCGCGGCCGCGGGCTTTGCTTCAGTGGCAGCGCTGCTGTGCGATATGACCTTGGGCGCGATGACGGCAGCGGCCAGGGCAACAGACAGCAGTGTCCAAAGCGTGTTCTTGAGCGCCGGTTTCATGAACGCTCAGTCGAAGAGCTCTCCGGCCAAGGCCGGCGTGAGCTTTGGCGCCCTGCGATGCTGCGTGACCGCTTCGAATCCGCTGGCCAGGCGAATGAGCGTGGGCTCGGTGAAAGGACGGCCCAGGAACTGAACCGCGAAGGGCATGCCATCGGCAGGGAAGAAGCCTCCGGGCACCACGATGGTCGGAAGCCCGGTGTAGGAACTCATGTTGTTGCGGGTTTCGTTGCGGTTGCTCGCGCCGCCGGGCGGATTCGGTGTCGTGCGCGCCTCGTCGGAGAGCGCGGTGCGATACGGCAGGATGAGCCCGTCGAGTTGATAACGCTCCATGAGTCCGACGAGCGCGGCGCGAATCATATCCTGCTGTTTGTACGCCGCGAGCAGTGGTGGATAGTTGTCGAGCGAGGCTATCTTCGACGCCGCAACGATGTTGGGCTTCACGAGGTCGCCACCCTTGGCAATCATTTCGTCCACGGTGCGGATCGGCGCGTTCGGCGGCAAGGCAGCCAGGTACTTGTTGATCGCGAACGCAACTTCGTGCGCCGATGCACCGGCGTCGTTCTGGGCGTTCACGAGATCGATGCCGGTGATCGCGGGGTCGACGATCACGGCACCCGCCTTCCTGAACTCCACCAGCGCCTGCTCGAACAGCGCCACTCCTTCTTCGTGTATAGGTCCTTTACGCACCATCTCGCGGAGCACGCCGATACGCGCGCCGCGCAATCCGTCCTTGCTCACGAAACTGGTGTACGGGCGGTCGGGAATCCTGCCCAGGCCGGCCTCGGTAGCAAGATCGGCAGGATCGTATCCGGCAATGACGTCGAGCACTGCCGCGCAGTCGTACACACTGCGACACATGGGGCCACCGTTTTCCTGGCGCGGCGAGCTCCACATCATCCCGGTGCGACTCACGAGTCCATGCGTGGTGGAGAATCCGACCAGATTGTTGAGTGTGCTCGGAATCACGATGGACCCACCCGTGTCGCTGCCGAGCCCCACCGTGCCCATCCACGTGGCGATCGCAGCGCCGGTGCCCGAGCTCGACCCGCCCGGTGATTTCTGCAGGTTGTACGGACTCAGCACCGGTCCCTTGAGTGTGCTGCCGCCCGGCGCGGCCACACCGTACCAGTCGGACTGATTGAGCTTGGCGAGCACGATCGCGCCGGATTTGCGCAGCCGGTCGATGACGAAGGAATCGCGCACGGGTTGTGAAGTGGCCATGGGCTTGAAGCCGCCCGTGGTAGGCATGTCGCGCGTGTCGTACACGTCCTTGGCCAGCACCACGACGCCGTGCAAGGGCGAGCGCGGTCCCTTTTGTTTGCGCTCCGCGTCGAGTGCTCGCGCCTCGGCGATCGCCTTCTTGTTGAGGGTGATGACGGTGTTGAGCTTCGGCCCGGCGGAGTCATAGGTGTTGATTCGCGCCAGGTACAACTGCACCAGCTTCTCGGAGCTCAGCTTGCCTTTATCCATCGCGGCCTGGATGTCGGCGATGGTGGCGGTAGACAGGTCGAAGTTGGCAGCGATCACCGCCTCTCCGGGGCAGAGCAGCGCCAACGCAATCAACAAACGGGCTGTTTTCATGCTTTCTGCTCTCATTTCTTCCTTCCTTGCCGTGTTCAGTAGCTGATCTTTTCCACGCCTAACAACGGCGTGGTGGGTGGCAGTTTGCGGTTTGGCGCCGCCTGCTCGAATGCGTAGGCCAGGCGTATTACGGTCGCCTCGTCGTACAATTTGCCCAGAATCTCGAGGCCCACGCTCACGCCGTCGGTATTGAAGCCCACGGGCACGGTGATGGTGGGCATGCCAGTCGCAGTGGACAGACGATTGCTGCCGCCGGGCGAACGTCCACGCTCGCCACCACCCTCACCGCCCGGGGTTGGCGTCGCTCCGCCATCCGGCACGGCGTCTGCAATCGTGCGCACCGGGCGCGTTTCGTGTGGATAGATGAATGCGTCGAGCTGCCAGCGCTCCATGAGCTCGGTCATGTGCGCACGAATCAGCCGGCGCGCCTTGATCTTGCCGATGTATTCCGCGTTGTAGGTCATCTCGCCCACCTGGTCCGACTCCTGGTACATCTTCTCGAGCCGCCCGAGATATCCCTTCGAGGCGATCAGCTCGGTGAGGTTGTGCACAGGCGTCGCACTGCCGCGTGCCGCGAAGTAGGCATTGATGGCCTGCCGATACTCGCCCGTGCCCACATTGGTCTCACGCAACACGTCGTACAGGTTCACGCCCACCGGCAGAGGATCGATCACGGTCACGCCGTTGTCGCGCAGCGTCTTGATGGCCGCTTCGATGAGCGCAATCGCCGGCTTGTCTTCTTCATCCTTGCCGAACAGGTCGCGCAACACGCCGACACGCGCGCCTTTGAGACCATCCTTGCGCAGGGCCGATAGATAGTGGTCGTCCGGCACGTGGCCCAGGCTGTTGAGCGTGAACAGGTCGGCCGCATCGGTGCCCGCCATCGCGCTCATCATGATGGCCGCATCGGTCACGTTGCGCGCCATGGGCCCGCCGCGATCGAACGTGATGGAAATCGGAATGATGCCCTGGCGCGAGACCAGTCCTTCGCTCGGACTGAAGCCGACGAGGTTGTTCTTGGTCGAGGGACTGCGGATGGAAGATCCGGTCTCGGTGCCCGTGCCCACCTGCGCAAACAACGCCGCGATGGCCGCGCCCGTGCCGGCGCTCGAACCCCCGGGAATTTTCTCGAGGTTATAAGGATTGAGTGTCTGGCCGCCGAGCGAACTCGTGCCGGAGCCACCGCGGGCGAACTCGTCGAGATTGGTTTTGGCGATGATGATCGCACCGGCGTCACGCAACTTCTTGACGGTGAAGGCGTCGTACATCGGCTTGCTGCCGGCGAGCGCCCTGGAGCCGCCGGTAGTCGGCATGTCGAACGTGTCGAAGTTGTCCTTGAGCACGATCGGTATGCCGTGCATCGGTGAGCGCGGGCCCCTGGCCTTGCGCTCGGCATCCAGCGCACGCGCTTCCTTGAGCGCGTTCGGATTGATGAACAGGATACTGTTGAGCTTCGGCCCCTTCTTCTCGTAGGCTTCGATGCGTTTGAGATAGGCTGCGACAACCTTCTCGGACTTGAGTCCCGCCTCATAGGCTTGCTGCAGATCGAGAATGGTCGCCTTTTCGAGGTCGATCACCCCCGCCGCACCGGGAATGGCAAGCAGGAGGCCTAACAATATGAGTAACGGCTTCATACGGGCGGTTTGCGCCAGCCACCGCCGCGCGCCTCCACGAAGGCAGCCACCGCGAGCGTGATGTCCTCGCGCCAGGGCGCGGCCACGATCTGCACACCGATGGGTAGTTTGCCGTCGGCCGAGCTGCCGGCTCGCACCACGGTCACCGGCCAGCCAGTGCAATTGAACACCCCGGTGTACGGCCAGCCCGCATCCGGACCTCCTCCCCCTGCGCCGCCACCGCCCGCACCGGCTTCGGCGTCGATGGGCTGCGCCGGTTTCGCATTGACCGGGCAGATGAACACGTCGTAGTTAGTCATCCACGCCAGCATGCGCGACTTGCATTCGTCCTGCTGCTCCCAGGCCAGCACCATTTCGGCGCTGGTCAGCGGGGTTGCCGTCTCCATCGAGCGCTTGCGCAGCGGTGAAATGTTGCGCGTGCCCCATTTGTCGGCGAGCCGCTGATAGAACGCGCCACCATCGCCCTGCGAGAGCTTGCGCCGCGCCTCGGCGAGATCCATGAGCACCTTGGTCGGCGCATCCTCGTCCACCGAGGCCACATTACCTTGCAGCCACGTGGCCACCTGACGCACGACTTTCTTGGTGTCTTCTTCGGTGGCATTGCGGCCGGTTGCACCGTTGTCGGTCGCGAACGCCACCCGCAGTTTCCGCAGGTCGACTGCGGCCGGGTCGAGCCACGGCGCGGGCGCGCAGGAAGCGTCGCGGAAATCGGGCCCGCTGATGAGCGGGGTGATGAGCGCGATGTCTTCCACGCGCCTGCACATGGGACCTAACTGCTGCCACAGGTCGAAAATGCCGCCGTAATCGACGATGTGCCCGGTGCGCGGCACGCGCACGCTGGTGGGCTTGATGCCGGCGATGCCGTTGTTGTGGGCGGGGCCACGGATCGACCCGCCCCAGTCCGAGCCGATGTCGAATGCCGCAAGCCCGGCGGCAACCGCAGCGCCGGCGCCGCCCGACGATCCGGCTGTGCTGCGTGTCAGGTCGTAGGGATTGTGCGACCCGCCGTACAGGAGGTTGCTGGCCGTGCTGATGCCGCCGAGCCCGCCCAGTGTGAATTCCGGCGTATTGGTCTTGCCTAACAATACCGCGCCGGCCTTGCGCACGCGTGCCACCGCGGTGGCGTCCCGGGCAGGTACGAATTGCTGGCGGCCCACCGTGGCGCCCGTGGTGATCACGCCCTCGGTATCGAGCGAGTCCTTGATGGTCATGGGCACGCCGTGCAGCGGGCCCACGAATTCGCCGCGCGCCGCCCTGGCATCGAGCTGTCTGGCTTCCACCAGCGCGCGATCGAAGCAGTTCATGACGACGGCGTTGAGCTTGTCGTCGACCGCAATCTGGCGCGCGATGTAGGCGTTGGTGGCTTCCACCGCCGAGACTTTCTTCGCGCGAATGAGCCCGGCCAGCTTCTTCGCCGACATGTAGATCAGTTCGTTGCTGGGGTCGCTGCTGGCGGCCTGCAGCGCGGGACTCGAGGCGCCGACGGCGGCCGCGAGACCGAACAACTCTCGCCGACTCAGGATGGATTTGCTCATGTGGGACCTCAGATGGAAGGCTGCTGCCAGCCGCCGGATTGTTTTTCGACCAGCGCCATGGCGGCGATGACGATGTCGTCGCGCCAGGGCTGGGCCACGAGCTGCACTCCGAGCGGCAGGCCCGGCTCCGCGCCGCCGGAAGTGCCGGCGCGCACCACGCCCGCCGGCCAGCCGGTGGTGTTGTATTCGCTGGTATAGCTGCGCCCCCGCGACGCCGGTGAATCGCGCCCTTCCGGCGGTTCGAAGTCCAGTGGAATCGGTGCGCGCTGGTTCGCCGGACACACGATGAGATCGTATTTCTCGAACCACGCGAGCTGCTCGCTCTTGATGGCGTCCATTTCTTCGCAGAAGCGTGTGAACTCGCTGCTCGCCACCGGCTCACCGTCGATCCTCAGGCCCGGAGACGCCTGCAGCGTGCCGTGCTTCTTCAGGAGGCGGCGCATGTATTCGCGACCGTCGGCGGTCGTGAACTTCTGCCGCACTTCGGCGAGCTCTTTCATCCTGGGCGGCATGTCCTCGCTCACTTTGGCGCCCGCCGACTTGAAGTAGCCCACGCTTTGTTTGACGACTGCCTGGATCTCTTCGGTCGGGTCCATCATTCCATTGGTGGTGTAGAAAGCCACGCGCAGCTTCCTGATGTCCACCTTCGCCGGATCGCCGAAAGGCACCGGCACCATCGCCGCATCCCAGTTGTCGGGTCCGGAAAGAATCGGCATGAGCAATGCGATGTCTTCCACGCGGCGCGCCATGGGACCGGTCTCCTGGAAGGAATCGAAGGGACCGCCGTACCCGACGATGTGCCCGGTGCGCGGCACGCGGCCCAGCGTGGGCTTGAGTCCGGCGATGCCGTTTGCGAAGGCCGGGCCGCGAATCGATCCGCCATAGTCGCTGCCGATGTCGAAGTAAGCGCCGCCCGCGGCCACGATGGCGCCCGCCCCTCCGGACGACCCCGCCGGCTGGTAGTTAGTGTTGTAGGGATTCTTCGTGAGCCCGTACACCAGGTTCACGGTGCCCTTGCCGCCGCCGCCCAGCGTGAACTCGGGTGTGTTGGTCTTGCCGAGCAGGATGGCGCCGGCGGCACGAACGCGCGCCACCACCGTCGCGTCCTTGCCAGGCACGTATTCGCGGCGGCCCAGCGTGCCGCCTGTGCTCACTACTCCCGCGGTGTCGAAGGAATCCTTGACCGTGAACGGCACGCCGTGCAGCGCACCCTTGAATTTCCCGGCCGCGCGCATGGCATCACACTCGGCGGCCTCGGCGAGCGCCCGCTCGCGACACAGCGCAACGACCGCGTTGATCTTCGGATTCACTTCGTCGATGCGCGCCAGGCACTGCCTGACGGCGTCGACGGCCGCGATTTCGCCGGCGCGAATCATGCGCGCGATGGCCGCGGTCGACTGATAGATGGGCGCACCCGCGGCGCGCGCCGGCGCAAGATGCGCGAGCGCCGCGGCGGCGCCAACTCCCGCGCTGGTGCCGATGAAGCGCCGCCGCGTGAATGCCGGCGATACCTTGGACCTGTCGATTTTCATGAATGCTCCACGGGATTCCAGTCAGATGGATGGATCGACCACGCGCCGCCACGAGGCAAGCGCGCGATGCGCGTCTTCGGTAGTCAGGGAATCACGGCCCGCGTGCGCCAGCGGTCCGCCACGTGCCAGCGCGCTTTCCAGCACCGCGATGGCACGCGCCACCACTTCACGGTGCGCGAGCCGCTGCCAGTCGCGCGGTTCCTCGCCGGCGAGCGCCGGCATCACCACGTTCGCGTAATAGGACTGGTTGTAGAGCAGGTACGCGTAGGCCGCTTCGCGCGACGCCGTCGGGTGCAGCTGCACGATCCGGTCGGCGAACGGCAACTGGCGCCGCATCGCCGTGAACGCCAGGCCCGCCTCGGTCGCCGCGCGCGAATATTCGCGGTTCTGGCTCAACTGCTCGGCGGCGTACATGTGTCTTATGTAGTTGGTAGGCGCACTGACTGCGCTCAGCATGCCCGTGGTCAGCAACCCCATCGGAATCCCGAAATACAGCAGTTGCCGCGTGAGCACTGCCGCAGGCCCAGACACCCGCGCACGCGACCACCAGCTCACCGCCGATTCGTCGCCGATCCCGAGGTTCTCGCGATTCTGTGCGTGCCGGACCTTCCAGATGAACCCGTCGAAGTAGTAGTGCAGCAGCGTCGAGGTGAATCCGATCGCGAGCAGGACCGACATGAGCCAGCGGTTGTCGTGCACCTGGGTGACCCCACTGCCGTACGCGAGGCACACGATCACGTACGCGGCGGCCAGCCACGGCCCGCCACGCGCGTGGATTCCACGAAACCACCCCGCGCGGGCCTTGGGCCCGGAGCGAGCGAGACCGCGGTTGTAGCGCCACACGATGGCCAGGTACTGCGTCATGTGCACGATGCCGATGGCGGCGAACCCGACCCTGAAGCTCCATTCGGGCTCGATGCCCGCCATCCACGCATTCGGCGCGTATGCCACGAACATCACGGCGAACGTGATCGCGGCCAGCGCGATCTTCGGCAGGCTCACGAACCAGCCGCGCCGCCAGCAGACGAGTAGATAGACGACGTACGCGGCGGTGGCGAGCATGGCGATGTCGCGCGCCAGGACGGTGAGCCCCGACAGCACGCCGAGCGGCAGCGCCATGGCGAGCGGCACCTGCACGCGGCTGTTCATGTCCTCGAGCAGGCCGGCGAGCCACTCGCCGCTCGCCAGCATGATGAATACGAACCAGCTCACGCTTAAGCCCAGGTCCATGCGCGCCGCGAGTTTGCGCGGCGCCTCGTTGTGCCGGTCGTAGATGCGCATGAATCCGTAGTGCTGGCGCAGGAAGTGCCAGGATCCCACAGAGCCAGCATGATGTAGAGGTACAGGAAGGTTTCGAGCGGCAGGCCGCGCGCGTTGATCCATGCCAGCGTGCCCAGCGCGAATGCGAAAGGCACGACGGGCGCCAGCAGGAAACTCCAGCGATACCGCCGGAACAGCTCGACGTCGCCGTAAACACGGATGAACGTGGGCAGGTGATGCGCAACGGTGAACACCACGTGGGTCACCAGTATGGCGCCGGTCGCGGCGGCGGCGCCGAGCCAGCTGAAGGACAGCAGCGCGAGCCCCAGTGCCAGCAGCGGCGCGCCGACGATGAACAGCGAATCCTGCAGGGGACCCAGGATCCAGTTCTGCGCGGGCCGGGCCCGCGCGGAAGTCACCATGTTTGCCACCTGCGAAGTCATCGTCAAAAGTCTTTCTTGACGGTGAGTTCCCAGCGGCGTCCCGGCATGACCGACATGAGCTGTGAATTCGTGTCGCTGCTGCGGCCGCGGAAGTAGCGCTCGTCGGTGACGTTGTACGCGTTGCCCTTGACGTGCCACTGGCCACGGTCGTACGTCACCCCCACATTGCCCACGAGCGCCTCGGGCAACAGGATGGCCTTGACGCGATCCGCGTAGACCTCGGCCGAATACGTCACGTTGAACAGCATGCCGAAGCCGTTCTTCAACTGGTACGTACCGCTCATGCCGAACTGCCGTTCCGGATCCGTGGTCTTTGCGCGGAACTGCGGCTGTCCAGCCGGCAGCGTGACCGACGCGCGGCCGCCATAGAGGAACGCTTCGGCCGGGAACAGGACGGCGCCGGTCAGCGGATCGAGCACGTCCTGGAAACCGATCTGCCGCCCGTTCACCTCGATGTTCGCCGTGGTGTCGACGGTGTATTCCGATTTCTGCCACAGGCCGTAGACCGATAGATAGAGATCGCGGATCGGTACCCACTTGATTTCCGTTTCGACACCGCGCGCCAGCGTGCTCGAGACTTCCGCGCCGGCAGTCGGATCATCCGCGGTGGCCACGTCGGTGCGTGTCTGCTCGTAGGCAGCCGAAGTCCAGATGAGCTTGCCGCCGAAGAAGCTGCCTTTGAGACCGGCCTCCTTGAGCTCGGCTTCCCCGATGTGTCCGGCGGGCACCACGCTCGCCTGCACGATGTTGTTGGACCCGTCGAGCGTCAGGCTGGAATTCGCCATCGTGAAATACGGCCGGAAGCCGAATGGCAACTGGTAGGAAAAGCTGGCGCTCCAGGACTTGCCCGAATCGCTGCCCTTCACCACCGGGCCCGGCGGAATGAAGCGGCCGGGGTTGGCAGACGTGCCCACCTGCGGGTTGAATGGCGGTTCGTCCTGCGCCTCGACATGCGACTTGTCGTATCGCGCGCCGAGCAGCAGGTTCATCTTGCGGAACAAGTCGATGTCGAACATCAGGCCGACACCGCGTTCGTCGAACGTCGACCAGCGCTCGCTGCTGGCGGGCGTGCCCGTCGCGTACGTGTCGTTGCTGTACTGCGTCCAGAACTTGGTGTTGGGATAACTGATCCCGTTGTTGAACATCACGTCCTGGCGATAATCGAAGTCGCCGCCGGAGCTGCGGATCCAGCCCGAGGTGCGGCGGTAGTTAGCAGACGCCAGGCTGTTGATGCGCAGGAAGTCCGGGAGCCAGCTGTCGGGAATGCGCTTGGTGACGGTGAACTTGTTCTCGATGGTCTTGATGTACTGGTTCTCGCCGTACGGCAGCCACGAGTCCTTGAACGAGTCGATGTTGTCGTAGAACATCTGGTTCTTCACCGTGAAGTCCGGGTTCACGTCGTAGACCAGGTCGATGTAGCCCAGGCGCTGCACGGCGTTCTGTTCGCGCTCGAAGGCGCCGTTTCGCCGATAGTCCACTTTCACGACCTGCACCGTGCACGGGTCGAGCGCGAATCCCACGGGAAGCTGGCCGCTGGTGGGCAGCGGCCCGCCGGCCGGCATGGAGCGCATGACTTCCGCCGCGCGGCAGTTGATCTCCGGATGCGCCTGCAGGTAGGCCAGCATCGTGGCCGGAATGCCCGGCACCTTGGCGAACGAATCGAACGGCACCAGGTTGCCCGCCGGATCGCGCTGCCACGTGTAGCGTTGCGACAAGGTCAGGTTCCCCGCGCTCAGGTTGCCGCGCACCGGAGAGGCCTGGTACTGCTCGACGTAGCCGATCATGCCGTCGCCGTTCACGTCCATGTTCACCATGGGCTGGCCGCTGACGTAGTCGCCATTGTCGACCAGCGCCTGCGTGACACGATTCATGTACGCGCCCGAGGTGATGGAGTTCTGCGCCTGCCCGCCCGCCTCGAGGCGGAACGGGCCGACGAAATTCTCGACGCTCATCGTGATCTGGCCGAAGCGCTGCTGCACACCGACCTGCTTGATGTAGGTGTCCGAGTCCTCGAACATGAGGAAGCCGTAGAAGCCGGCCTGCTTGCTGCCCATCGATACCGGGCCGCCCACACCGAGCTGCCCTTCCAGGCGCCCGTACGCACCCCCGGCGAGCTGGTAGAAACCGGACGTGCCCGGTAGATAGGTTCCCGTCTTGGCGCGGCTCGACTTGGGCGTGAGGTTGGTATAGCCGCCGATCTTGCCCATGCCGTAGATAGGCGATGGCGGTCCCTTCACCACTTCGATGCCATCCATCGCGGACAGCACCGTGCGGACGTGCCCCTGCATGTTCAGGCGCTTCATGCCCCGGTAATACATGTCGGCGGAGACGCCGCGCACGTTGATGCCGCCCTGCAATCCGTAGCGCGTGGTGGTGTAGGTCCCGGGCACGACGCGCATGAGATCTTCGACCGCGGAAACGCCGAACAGCGAGATCTGCTCTTCGCTGACGAACGAAACCGTGCGCGGCGTTTCGAGCAGTGGTTTCACGAACCCGAACGATGATGCCGATGGCTCGTTGGACAAGGCGCGCAGCGGGTCTTCGACCACCTGCATGGTGCTGAGCTCGGCGACATCAGCCGCGGATTTCTCTTCGGCCTCCTCCGGTTTTGCCGCGGCGGCGCTGTCCGCCGCGGCGGCTTCCTGCGCGACTGCCTGGACCGTGGCGCCGGAGAGGATCGCCGCGATCGCGGCTGCCAACAGGGATCTCGAATTCGGTTGCATGCGTGTCTCCACTGAATCGGCTCACGTGGCCGTTCAGTGGGAGAGACGCGAAGGCGCAGGGCCACCCTACCTGAGGGATGACTTGTTAGCCTTTCAGAACGTGCGCTTGAGCGTGAGTTGCCAGTGGCGCGCGGGCATGGCCTGCGCGAGCGCGTCCCCGAGTGCATCGCCAGTGCGCGCGCGGTAGTAGCTTTCGTCGAGCGCGTTGAGCACGTCGACCTTGAAATGCCAGTCGCGCACGTCCCAGAACAGGCCGGCATCGAGCACTCGCGCCGAGGGCAGCTCCACGGCGCACAACCGACCGGAGCAGACCGACGAGAAGTAGTTGCCGCTCAGCGTGATCCCAAGCCCGTTGCGCATCTGGTACTGCGTGGACAATCCGAGTTGCGTGCGCGGATTGCCTTGCTTGGTCGCGAACTCGGGCATGTCGGCCGGCAATACGATGCGCGTGCGCCCGCCGTACATGAAGGCTTCGGCCGGATAGATCACGTTGCCCGCCGCATCGCGCACGTCCTCGAACCCCAATGTGCGCGCGTCGACCAGCAGGGCGCCACCCGTGTTCGGCGTGAATTCGGTTTCCTGGCGCAACGCATACAGTGACAACAGGCTGTTGCGCACGGGCACCCACTTGATTTCCAGCTCGAGGCCGCGCGTCAATGTCGCGGACGCGTATGCACCGATCACCGCCTGCGAATCCGCATTGCCGAGCACGCGCCGCTGGCGGTACAGCGCCAGTGTCGCGAAGAGTCTGTTGGACAGTGCACTCGCTTTTACGCCGAGCTCGCGCAGTTCCGACTCGCCGATGTGCCCGGACTCGATGACCGCGTTGCTCAATGAATTGTTGTTGCCGTCGAGCGCCACGCTGGCGCGCGCGAGCGTCACGTAGGGCCGCAGGTGCGGCGTCAGCGAATGCGACAGGCTCGCGCTCCAGGAGATGCCGCTGTCCCAGGCGCTCGCGGAGACATCGCTGGCGGCAAATGCGCCGGGATTCGCCGAGCTTCCGGTATTGGGATTGAAAGCCGCGAAGTCGGTGTTGCGGGCATGCGAACTGTCGGTGCGCAGGCCGAGCAGCACGTTCGTGCGCTCATCGATGTCCACGTCGAGCATCACGCCCAGACCCATCTCGGAAAATTCCGAGGCGTAGGTACTGGTCCAGGGATAACCGTCGGTGTCGATGCCGGCGTTGTCGTATGGATTCGCGAACGTCGTGTTGCCGGTCATGCCGGCGGTCGCAGCGTTGTAACTGCTCGCCATCGCGTCGGTGCGATGCGTACTGAAATCGCCGGCCGTGAAGAAAGATCCGTCGGCCACGGTCTTTCGATAGTTGAGCGCCGCGAGCACGCGGGCGCGCACCACGCTCGGAAGCCAGTTGAGCCGGCGCGTCAGAGTGAGGCGATCCTCGATGACATAGACACTCTGCGCTTGCGCGAAAGGCTGGTCGGAGGCCTTGTGCTGATCCATGCGGTCGTAGAACAACTGATTCGAAACCGTGAAGTCGGGATTCGCGTCGTGGATAAGATCGCAGAAGAAAGTCAGAAAACGCGCCTCGAGGTCGCGCTCGAAGGCCGTGGCGCGGCGCGCGTCGAGTGTGTCGAAGCCCGTCGTGCGCGGGTCGAGGAACATGCCGGCGGGCACGTGCCCGGAGATCGGCTGCGGACCGCCCGGCCCTGCGGCACGCAGCGCGCCAGAAGGATCCGCTTCCGGGTGCGCCACCAGGTAGTCGTACATCGACTGCGGGATGCCGGCGACGCGCGGAAATTGATCGAGTGGCAACGGCCTGCCTTCCGCGTCCCGAGGCCACGCGAAGTACTGGATCAGCGGCTGGTTGCCGGCACTCAATGCTCCGCGCACCGGCGAAGCGGTATTCATCTCTCGCCAGCCAATCGCACCGTTGTCGTTCAGATCGAGATCGATCAACGGCTCGCCGCGGATGTAGCGGCCATGATCGACGAGATCCTGCGTCAGTCGGCCCGTCAGCGCGCCGGCGGTGCGCGACACCTGGGTATTCGCACCGAGCTCCAGGCGCATCGGTCCCGCGAAGTCTTCGATGCTGATGGCGGCCTGCAGCAGTTGCTGCTTGATAGGCACCCCGTGCGCGTACGAACCAGAGTCTTCGAACAACCCGTGGAGGTAGTAACCGCCGCGCCTGCCGTATGCATCGAGCGAACCGCCGAAGCCAAAGGACCACTCATTGCGATCGTAGGAACCCAGCACGCCCTTGGCGAAACCGGCAATGCCGTCGATGTAGCTCCCGTTCTGCGCGCGCCCCGAAGTCGGCTCGACGTTGATGTAGCCGCCTATCTTCCCCATTCCGAAGATCGGTGACGGCGGTCCTCGCACCACTTCGATGGTATCGAGCGCGCCGAGCACGCTCCGGCCATGTCCCTGCAGGCTCAGCCGCTTCATTCCCCGAAAATAGAAATCGGCGGGCACATTGCGCACGTCCACAGAGCCCTGGATGCCGAATCGCGTCGTGGTGAAAGTGCCCGGCACCAGCCGCACCAGGTCCTCGACCGCTGAGAGACCGAACAAGTCGATGGTCTCGGCGCTCACCGACGAGACCGACCGCGGAGTCTCGATCAGCAGCTTGCTCAGACCGAAGGCCGACGTGCTCGGCGCGTTGGGCAGCAGGCGCAACGGATCCGCCACTACCTGAACATCGACCAGCGCCACTACATCGGGGGCGCCGGCTTCGATGCTCGCATCACCCGGTGTGCGTCGCGGGACCACACGCGCGGTCTCCGGCTCCACGAGCATCACCGTCATCTCGTTGACCTGCTTCCATCCGACACCCGAGCCCGCCAACAAGCGGTCGAGCGCCTCGCCTTTGCGCATGCGACCGGAGACGTCTGCCGCGTTGCGGCCCGCGACCAGTCTCGGGTCGTAGACGATCTGCAGGCCGCTCTGATCGCCGAAGCGATCGAGCGCATCGGCGAGCGGTCCCGATGCGATATCGAATCTCGCCACATCGCGAACCTTGGGCGCGGTGACGCGCTCCGCGCGTGCGGCTGCGCTTGCGAAGACACAGGTAGTGAGAGCAACCACGAGTGCCCGGGTCGCCACGCGCCGTTTTAGCCACTGGATGCGCAACCGCATTCCGTCTCGTGGCGGCGGCGTCAGAGGGGATCGGACTCGTAGCGCCTGAACAGGAGGATCTCCCCGCCCCCGCCGTCGACGGACCGCAACGGCAATGCCGCTGCGAATGCCGACAAGATCAACTCACTGTCACCCGCTATGAAATTTCCACCCACGGGAAGGGACGCCAGGCTCGGATCCGCCAGGCGCAGTTTGCGCGTGGAATAACGATTCACTTCTTCCAGCGCCTCGGCGAGCGGCGTACCGCGGAATACCAGGCGGCCCCGCGACCAGCTCGTCGCCATGTACGTGTCGACCGAGCTCTTCACCGGCGCAGAGCGCTTGCCCTGGAGACTGATCTGTTCACCGGGCGCGAGTCGTTCTTCCCACCGCGCTGCTTCGGCTGTTGTATCGAGAGGCGCCACGGACACCGAACCTTCGGTGAGCACCACGACCACGCGTTCTGAATCGCTCTGAACCTGGAACTTGGTTCCGAGCGCCGTCGTGCGCGTACCTCCGGCCGTCACGACGAAAGGACGTTCACGATCTTTCGCGACATCGAACAAGGCCCGGCCGCGAGTCAACGTGATCGCGCGCTCGCGATCGCCGATGTTTACGGCGATTTCACTGCCGACGTCGAGATGCACCACCGAGTTGTCGGCGAGCGTGACGTCGCGCTGCTCGTCGACGCGTGTGACGAACACTTCCGCGGGCGACGAGTGTTCGACGACTCCCGCCACCCGGACTGCGACCAGCGCGACAATCAGGCTTGCGGCCAGTGCCGCAGGCACCGCCCATCGCCGGCGCGATGGCGCGGTGGATTCTCCGCAGACTTCGTCGGCCAGCGCGCACAGGCGATCGTCCTGTTCGATGAGCTGATCGAATCGGCGCACCGTACGCTCGGCATCGGCATAGGCGTGCCAATGATCCGGGTTGGCGCGCAGCCAGTTCTCGAATGCTTCGCGGTCACGCCCGGTGCAATCCGGTGCATGAACGCGCGCATACCATCGAGCCGCGGCATCCACTACGGATTCGCGGGTATTACTCATGAGGTCCATTTGGCTTATGACGTAGCCGCGAGGCTTCCCCCTACCTTTTTCATGCAAACAGCCAAAGCACGGCTGATGTGCTTCTCGACCATCTTCACCGAGATGCCGCAGTGCGCCGCAATCTCCGGATAGGTCATGCGCCGCACGCGACTCAGCAGGAAGACCTGCCGGCACTTGGGCGGCAGGTCTTCGATGGCTGCGCGCAGCAGCTCGAGTTCCTGTTTTGCCGAGATTTCCCGCTCCGCCGACGGGGTGTCAGACACCAGCTCGACGGCATCCAGGCTGCATTGATCGGACACGCGCCGCACGTGCTCGGAACGGCCGAGATCGTTCGCGACATTGATGGCGATGCGGAACAACATCGAGGAAGGCGAACGGATCTGGCGGGAATTCTGGTACTGCATCATGCGGATGTACGCTTCCTGGGCGACATCGTTGGCGTCTTCGGGCGTGCGCAGTCTCTGACGCAGGAAATGGATGAGCGAGTCGTGATAACGGCGCACGGTGTTGTGAACCGACAACGGTTCGCCGTTGTGGTCCTCGATGAACGGCACGCCATCGAGCGCCGATTTTGTCGTCGCATTCACCGTGCACAACCCGTGGACACTAGTAAGACCCCTGTGCTTCCCTTTCTCGTATGCAGCACGATGTGTGCCAACACGCCGCGAAAGCCGTCGCGCACGCACAAGAGAAAAATTCATGAGCCGAACGCGAACTCGATTCGGTGAATAACGTTGTTGTAACCGGCGGACGCAGATCAGATTTATCGGCGCGCGAAAAAGTCGCGCAGCGACGGTGGGGGACAGCGGCGGCGTGTTCGCGTCGCTGCGCGCGGCCCAGGCGGAGCTTCGAATGCGCTTCGCCAATGCACCCGGCCAGTGCCGCGGGGCGCGCGGATAGCACGAGTCGGTGCAGGTCGCAAGGCGGCGGGTGCCTCCTTATATGAGTAGAATTTCGCCCATGCCAAAAACCGCCCTTTTCTGCCTGCTGTTGGCTCTCACCGGTTGCGCCAGCATTCCATCCGGCAAACCCGACGCCCGCGACCCGTGGGAACGCTTCAACCGCACCACATTCCAGTTCAACGAGGCGCTCGACCGCGCCATTGCCAAGCCGGTGGCCAAGGCATATGTGAAAGTGACCCCGCGCGTGGTTCGAACCGGCATCAGCAACGTGTTCAACAACCTCGATAACGTGCCCACGATCATCAACGACGCGCTGCAGGGCAAGTTTCGCCAGGCAGGTCACGACTCGGCGCGCTTCCTGCTCAACAGCACGCTTGGGCTTGGCGGCCTGTTCGATCCCGCGAGCTCGGCCGGGCTCGACGCCAATGACGAAGACCTGGGACAGACCCTGGGCAAGTGGGGCGTGAAATCGGGGCCTTACATCGTTCTGCCCATTCTCGGGCCTTCGTCGGTGCGCGATGCTTTCTCCCGCGCGGCGGACACCTACATGGAGCCCGTCTGGTACCTCGAGGACGACAGCACGCGCTATATCATCCGTTTGGGTGACCTGCTCGATCAGCGTGCCAACCTGCTGGAGCTCGACGCGCAATTGGAACGCAGCTACGACCGCTATGCGTTCATCCGCAACGCCTGGCTGCAGCGGCGCGAATACCAGGTCAAGGACGGCAACATCGACGACCAGTCGCTCGAACTCGAACAGGAATTCATGGACGAACCCCCGGCAGATCCGGCGGCGGCGCCACCTGCGGATCCTTCCACCACCGAGCCGGCTCCACCTGCCCCACCCTCACAATAGCTAGACTTAAGGGAGACAGGGGGGGGCGAAATGACCACACAGATGGATCAGGGCAAGCTGCCGCCGTTGCTGCTGCTGCACCCTGACGACAACATTCTCGTCGCGCGGCGCGATATCGCGGCCGGCGAAACCGTGGAAATGGACGGCGAGACCTTCAATATGCCCGTGGCCATCGAGCTGGGTCACAAACTCGCGCGCCGCGCCCTTGCGGCGGATACTCGGGTCCTCAAGTACGGCGCACCCATCGGGTCGATGAAGATCGCCGTGGCCCGCGGGGAACACGTACATCTGCACAACCTGCGCAGCGACTACCTGCCTTCGACTTCACGGGATATGGACGGACATTGATGAAAGGGTTCCTGCGCAAAGACGGCCGCAAAGGCATCCGCAACGTGGTCGCGGTGGCCTACCTGGTTGAATGCGCGCACCACGTCTCGCGCCTCATCGTGCAGAAGTCCGGTGCCGACGACGTGCACCTCATCGGCTTTCCCGGCTGCTACCCCAACAAGTATTCGCTGGAGATGATGCAGCGGCTGTGCACGCACCCGAACGTGGGCGCCGTGCTGCTCGTGTCGCTCGGCTGCGAGGGATTCAATCGCGAGCAGCTGCGCCGGACCATCGCCGCCAGCGGGCGGCCCGTCGACCTGCTGGTCATCCAGCAGTCCGGCGGCACCACGCGCACGCTCAACGCCGGCCTCGACGTCGTGCGCAAGATGCGCTCGGAGCTGGCCAGGCAGACGCCCGTGCCCATGGGTTTCGAAGAACTCATCGTCGGCACCGTGTGCGGCGGTTCGGACGGCACCAGCGGCATCACCGCCAACCCCGCGGTCGGGCGCTGCTTCGACTGGCTCATCGAAAAAGGCTCGGCCTGCATCTTCGAGGAGACCGGCGAGCTCATCGGCTGCGAGCGCATCATGGCGTCGCGGGCCATCACTCCCGAGCTCGGGCGGGAAATCGAGGCCTGCGTCGACAAGGCCGCTAACTACTACCGCATCATGGGATACGGCAGCTTCGCGCCCGGCAACGCGGAAGGCGGCCTGACCACGCTCGAAGAAAAATCCATGGGCGCCTATTCCAAGTCCGGCTCGTCGCCCATCAGCGGGCTCATAAAGCCCGGCGACCTGCCGCCGCGCGGCGGGCTCTATCTTCTCGACGTCGTGCCCGACGGCGAGCCGCGCTTCGGCTTCCCCAACATCTCGGACAACGCCGAAATCGTCGAGCTCATCGCCTGCGGCTCGCATCTCATCCTCTTCACCACGGGCCGCGGCTCGGTTGTCGGGTCCGCCATCTCGCCGGTCATCAAGGTCTGCGCGAATCCGGACACTTACGACCGCATGGCCGACGACATGGACGTGAACGCCGGGCGAATCCTGCGCGGCGCCGGGCTCGACGAAGTGGGCCGCGAGATCTTCGACCTGGTGCAGCGCGTCGCAGCCGGCGAGCTCTCCAAGTCCGAGGCACTCGGGCACCAGGAGTTCATTCTCACCTACAAACAATTCGAACCGATCGGTCCGGCTTGCCTGCCGGCCGCCTGAAATCCGGGAGAGACTCTTGAAACTCGTGCGTTTTGGCTCCGCGGGCGCGGAGCGCCCAGGTCTCGTGCTCAATGACGGCGGCATTGCCGATCTGTCCGGCGTCATTCCCGATCTCGCGGGCACCGCCCTGTCGCGCGAATCCCTGAAAAAACTCGCCGCGCTCGATGCAGCCAAACTACCCAGGGCGCAGGCCGGCGTCCGCCTCGGCGCCTGCGTGGGCGGTGTTGGCAAGTTCATCGCCATCGGGCTCAACTACGCGGATCACGCCGCTGAAACCGGCGCCAGGATTCCCGAAGAACCCATCGTGTTCATGAAAGCCACGAGCTGCATCGTCGGCCCCAACGACACCGTGCTCAAGCCGCGCGGCTCCATCAAGATGGACTGGGAAGTCGAGCTGGGCGTCGTCATTGGCGAGACCGCTCGCTATGTCAGCGAGCAGGACGCGCCGAACTACATCGCGGGCTATTGCGTGATCAACGACCTGTCCGAGCGTCATTTCCAGCTCGAGCGTGGCGGCCAATGGGACAAGGGCAAGGGTTGCGACACCTTCGGCCCGCTCGGTCCCTGGCTCGTCACCGCCGATGAAGTCGGCGACCCCGCCAACCTCTCGATGTGGCTGGACGTCAACGGCACGCGCCGCCAGAACGGCTCGACGCGCACGATGATCTTCAAGCCCGCGTTCCTCGTGAGCTACCTGAGCCAGTTCATGAGCCTGCACCCGGGCGACGTGATCACCACGGGCACGCCGCCCGGAGTCGGCATGGGCATCAAGCCCACGCCGATTTTCCTGAACGTCGGCGACGTCATGGAGCTCGGCATCGAGAAGCTGGGCCAGCAACGACAGGTGGTCGCTGCCGCGTAGTGGTTCTACGCATGCCCGTCATCACCAGCACCGGCGACCTGCGCGAAATCGCGCGCCGGCGCATTCCGCGCGCGTTGTTCGACTACATCGACCGCGGTTCCTACGACGAAGTGACCTGGACGCGCAATCGCGACGATCTGCGCGCCATCCAGCTCCGCCAGCGCGTCATGGTCGACGTGTCGCGCCTGTCGGTCGCCACCACGGTGCTCGGTGAGCCCTGGTCCCTGCCAGTGGGACTCGCTCCCACCGGCCTCACCGGGTTCTTTCATCGCGACGGCGAGATCGAAGCGGCGCGCGCCGCGCAGGCGGCGGGTGTGCCATTCACGCTGAGCACCATGTCCATCTGTTCCATCGAGGACGTGCGCGCGGCGGTGGACGGCGATTTCTGGTTCCAGCTCTATCTCATGCGCGATCGCGGATTCAACGAAGCGTTGATTGCGCGGGCGCGCGAAGCGCGATGCTCCGCGCTCATGGTCACGCTCGACCTGCCGCTGCAGGCGTTGCGCCGGCGAGATCCGAAGAACGGCTTGTGCGTACCGCCGCGGATGACGCCCGCGAACGCGCTGGAAATCCTCCTGCGTCCGCGCTGGCTCACCGGCGTGTTGTTAGGGCGCCGCCGCACGCTCGGCAATCTCGCGGCCTTCTTCCCGGAACGCGGAATCGGCGAGCTGTCCGAATGGGTGGGTGGGCAGTTCGATCCTTCGATCACCTGGAAGGACGTCGCCTGGGTGCGCGAACGCTGGCCCGGCAAGCTCGTCGTGAAGGGTGTGCTCGATGCCGAAGACGCGCGCATGGCCCAGGCGACCGGCGTGGATGCGATCGTGGTCTCCAACCACGGCGGCCGCCAGCTCGACGGCGCCACGTCGACCATCGCCGCTCTGCCCCGCGTGGTCGATGCCGTCACCGGGCGTTGCGAAGTGCTTCTGGATGGCGGCATCACCTCGGGCCAGGACGTGCTCAAGGCGCTCGCGCTCGGGGCGCGCGCGTGCCTCATCGGCAAGGCCTATCTATATGGATTGTCGGCGCTGGGTGGCGACGGCGTGTCACTGGCGCTGCAGTTGCTGCGCCGTGAGCTCGAGGTTTCGATGGCCCTGACCGGACTCAACGACGTTCGCGACGTCGATTCGCGCATACTCCGCACCTGACGCCTTCGCGGCGCGAAAACGATGCGCCCGGATATCGCTGCAGTCAGCCGGTGCCGGTCAGCAATCCGTCGACTTCTGAAATCCGCGCGATGGCAACCAGCGATGACGGAAGATTTTCGAGCGTGACGGCGCGCGACTTGCGCCGGCCCCAGGCCAGCCAGTCGAGCAACACCGCGAGGCCGGCGCTGTCCGCGCGGGTGACGGCACTGCAGTCGATGACGAGGCGGTCGGCGCGCGAGCTTTCGAGAACCAGGATGCCGAGCTGACGCGCATCACGCGCCGTGGCGAACGTGAGTTCGCCGCTGACCACGACACGCCCGTTGCTGGGCTCGCTGATCTCGATGCGCACGCTCCTGTTCGCCTCTCCCTTGTTCATCTAACGATGGCTCATGGCATCAGGTGGACTTGACCTTGGCAGCCTTGGCGCTCTGCGCCTTGGCTTCGAGACGCGCGATGACCGCGTCCAGGCCCTTCTGCTGCACTTCCGCGCCGTAGTCTTCACGGTAGCTCTTCACGTAGCTGATGCCGTCGATGACCACGTCCCAGGCTTTCCACTCGCCTTTGACCTTGCGCAGGCTGTAGTTGACCCCGACCTTGGTGCCGTTGGAACGCTTGATCTCGGTGCGCACGGTGGCGCGTTCGTCGGTGGGAGCAACCTTGGTGGGCAGCACCCTCAGCCGATCGCCGGTGAACTCGACCATGGCATCGCCGTAGGTGTAGAGCAGCGACTGATAGAACGCCTCCACGAAGCGCTTGCGCTGCTCGGGCGTGGCGTTGCGCCAGTGGGTGCCCAGCACCAATTGCGCGGCGTATGGCGTGTCGAAATGCGGCAGCAGCGTGTTGGCCACCAGTTCGTACAGCCCGGTGGGATCCTTGCGGAACTCGGCGCGCCGCGCGTCGATGCCCGACAACAGGATGTTGGCCGAGCTTTCGATGAGCTGTGACGGACCGCTGGTATCGACCGTTGTCGGGACAGCTTTGGCGGCGTCGGCCGCCTGCGCGACTCCCACCGACAGGCATGCCACTAACAAACCCGCCATGAACCGGGCCTGAACGTTACGCTTCATCGATTGCATCATTTCTGCTCCTGTGCGGCCGGCTCCTCGCTCTTCTGCTCATCGGGTCCCTTGCTTGCCATATTGGCAAAGAACTTGTTGACCAGACTCTCGAGCACGATGGCCGACTGTGTGAACTCGATTTGACCGCCCTGCTTCAGGAAGGTTTCCGAGCCTCCGGGGCCGATGCCGATGTATTTGCCGCCCAGCAATCCGGCGGTCTGGATGCTGGCATCGCTGTCTTCCGGGATCTCCTGGTACTGATCCTCGATGCGCAACACGACTGCCGCCTTGAAGTCCTTGGGGTCGAATCTGATTGACTCGACACGCCCGACGCGAACGCCGGCCATCGTCACCGGCGAGCCAGGCTTGAGATCGCCGATGTTGTCGAACTTCGCCGTGACGGTGTACCCGCCGTCGCTGCCGCCCAGCTTGAGCGACGTGCCCGGCAATTGCGTGGTCAGGAACGCAAGCGCAGTGAAGCCGAGCAGGACGAACAACCCGGTGCCGATTTCGAGAGAGCGTGAATTTTTCATGTTCGGGATCCGATCAGGACTTTGTTAGGAAGGCCGCGGTCAGCAGGTAGTTGAGCAGCAGCACCATGACCGACGAGGTGACCACGGTGCGCGTGGTGGCCAGGCCCACGCCTTCGGGAGTGGGCTCGCTGTGGTATCCCTCGTACACGGCGATGAGACTGCAGGCCACGCCGAACACCAGGCTCTTGACGATGCCTTCGTTGACGTCGCGCAGGTCCACGGCGTTCTGCGTCTGCGACCAGAACGCGCCGACGTCGACGCCCATCTGCTGCACGCCGATGAGCTGGGCGCCGAACAGCCCGATGACGCTGAACGTGGCGGCCAGCAGCGGCATGGCGATGATTCCACCGAGAAATCTCGGCGCGATGACGTGACGCAGCGGATCCACCGCCATCATCTGCATGGCGGTGAGTTGATCGGTGCTCTTCATGAGGCCGATCTCCGAGGTCAGCGATGTACCGGCGCGCCCGGCGAACAACAGCGCGGTGAGCACCGGCCCGAGCACCTTGAGCATGCCCAGCGCCGCGAGCACGCCGAGGGAATCCTCGGAACCGAATCTCTGCAGCGTGTCGAAGCCGAGCAGGCCGAGGACCATGCCGACGAAGAGCCCGGACAACATGACGATGACCAGCGAGCGCGCACCGGCGTTGTAGATCTGCCGGACGATGAGGCCGGGCTTGGCGAACGCGGGAACGATGCGCGCGCACACCTGCACGAAGAACAGCGACATGCTGCCGATGCGGCGCAGCCACGTAACGGCCAGGGAATCCACGGTGGCGTTCAAGCGTCTCCCTCGAGCAGATCCAGCGCAAGATCGCGCGCCGGGTAGTGAAACGCCACGGGCCCGTCGGCAAGGCCGCCCATGAACTGGAGCACTTCCGGACGATCGCTCCGGTGCAGCTCCGCGGGCGTCCCCTGCGCGACCACGCGGCCGCCCGAGAGCAGGAAGCTGTCGTCGGCGATCGTCGAAAGCTCGTGTACGTCGTGGGACACCACGATACTTGTGATGCCCAGCGCGTCATTGAGTTGCTTGATGAGCCGGCAGATGACGCCCATCGAAATCGGATCGAGGCCCACGAAAGGCTCGTCGTAGATCAGCAGCTCGGGATCCATGACGATGGCGCGGGCCAGCGCCACGCGCCTCGCCATGCCGCCCGAGAGCTCGGCCGGCATCAGCCGTGCGGCGCCGCGCAGACCCACGGCCTGGAGCTTGGTCAACACCAGCTGGCGGATCAGGGATTCCGGAAGTTGGGTGTGTGCGCGCAACGGAAACGCGACGTTCTCGTACACGTCTTCGTCGGTGAGCAGCGCGCCATTCTGGAACAGCATGCCCATGCGGCGGCGCAAGGCGAACAACTCTTTGCCCGACATCTGCGCCACTTCGCGGCCCCACGCCTTTACGCTGCCTCGCTCGGCCTGGACCTGCCCGGTGATGAGCCGCAGCAGCGTGGTCTTGCCGGTGCCCGAGGGACCCATGAACGCCGTGATACGCCCGCGGCGCGCTTCGATGTCCACGCCGTCGAAAATCTTGCGGCCACCAATGGAATAGTGGACATCGCGGACCTCAATTACGGCATCGCCGGCTGGCGCCGGCGATCCGTTCGCGTGTTTCGTTGGCAAATCGCTCAAGCGTCCCCGTGGTCCGGTGTCTCGAAGGCCGCGAAGGATAACAAAAGGACCCCCTCCCGGCTTTCTGAAGCATTGAATCCGTACTAAACTGGTCCCACTTAAAACGGGCTCCAATTAGGGGCCTGGAGTAATCACGAGATGCTTCGGATCGGCAAACTCACCGACTACGCCACGGTAATCCTGGCCACGCTCGCCTCCGACCGGTCGCGCCTGCAAAACGCCGGCAGCCTGGCGGAACGCACGCATATTGCGGCGCCCACCGTCAGCAAGCTGCTCAAGCAGCTGCATCGCGCGGGCCTCGTGGTGTCCACGCGTGGCACCCACGGGGGCTATCAACTGGCCCGCGACCCCGAGGCCATCAGCGCCGCCACCATTCTCGACGCACTCGAGGGGCCCATCGCGCTCACCGAATGCTCCTCGGCCACCGGCCATTGCGGCATCGAGCACACCTGCTCCGTCGGCAGGGCCTGGCAGCGACTGAACGTCGCCATCCGCCGTTCGCTGAACGAAATCTCGCTGGCGCAACTCGCCGGCATGGACAGCCGGACCCCGTCGATGCCGATCGAACGCGAGCTCAAGCAACTGATCCGTCCGCCCAAGGTGCAGGCATGAGTTCGGAACCCATCGACGCGCTGCTGGGCAAGTCATACCGGCACGGATTCGTCACCGACATCGACTCGGACACGCTGCCGCCGGGGCTCGACGAGGACGTCGTGCGGTTCATCTCGCGCAAGAAACGCGAACCCGCGTTCATGACCGAGTGGCGCCTCAAGGCCTATCGCCACTGGCTGACCATGCGCGAGCCGCACTGGGCGAAGCTGCGCGTGAACCCCATCGACTACCAGTCGATCTCCTATTTCTCCGCGCCGAAGCGCGATCCGAACGCGCCCAGGAGCCTCGAGGAAGTCGATCCGAAGCTGCTGGCCACCTACGAGAAGTTAGGCGTGCCGCTGCACGAACGCGCACGGCTCGCGGGCGTGGCGGTGGACGCGGTGTTCGACAGCGTA
This sequence comes from Steroidobacteraceae bacterium, assembly GCA_035765415.1. GTDB lineage: Bacteria > Pseudomonadota > Gammaproteobacteria > Steroidobacterales > Steroidobacteraceae > CADEED01. The sequence goes on from DASTXR010000103.1 coordinate 73,235, forward strand.
TCGGTGGCCACCACGTTCAAGGAACGCCTGGCCGAAGCCGGCGTCATTTTCTGCTCGTTCTCCGACGCGGTGCAGAACCATCCCGCGCTCATCGAGCAATACCTCGGCACCGTGGTGCCGCACACCGACAACTTCTTCGCCGGCCTCAACTCCGCGGTGTTTTCCGATGGCTCGTTCGTCTACGTCCCCAAAGGCGTGCGCTGCCCCATGGAGCTGTCCACGTACTTCCGCATCAACGCCAGGAACACCGGCCAGTTCGAGCGCACGCTGATCATCGCGGCGCCCGGCTCGCACGTGAGTTATCTCGAAGGCTGCACCGCGCCCATGCGCGATGAAAACCAGCTGCACGCCGCGGTGGTCGAGCTCATCGCCGAAGACGACGCGCAGATCAAATACTCGACGGTGCAGAACTGGTATCCGGGTGACGAAAACGGCGTGGGCGGCATCTACAACTTCGTGACCAAGCGCGGCGAATGCCGCGGCCGCAATTCCAAGATCTCCTGGACGCAGGTTGAAACGGGCTCGGCCATCACCTGGAAATATCCTTCCTGCGTGCTCAAGGGCGAGAACTCGGTGGGCGAGTTCTATTCGGTGGCCACGGCGAACAACTATCAGCAGGCCGACACCGGCACCAAGATGATCCACATCGGCGCCAACACGCGCAGCACCATCGTGTCCAAGGGAATTTCCGCGGGACACGGGCAGAACAGCTACCGCGGCCTCGTCAAGATCCTGCCGTCGGCGCAGGGCGCGCGCAATTTCACGCAGTGCGATTCGCTGCTCATGGGCGGCAATTGCGGCGCGCATACCTTCCCCTACATCGAAACGCGCAATCCCAGCGCGACGGTCGAACATGAAGCGTCCACGTCGAAGATCAGCGAGGACCAGCTCTTCTACTGCCTGCAGCGCGGCATCGACGAAGAGGACGCGGTCAACATGATCGTGAGCGGTTTCTGCAAGAGCGTGTTGAAGGAATTACCGATGGAATTTGCCGTGGAGGCGCAGAACTTGTTAGCCGTGAGCCTGGAAGGAGCCGTGGGATGAACACTGCAGCTCCGTTACTGGAAATTTCCAACCTGTCCGCCAAGGTCGGCGGCAAGAATGTATTGCAAGGGCTGTCGCTGACGCTGAACGCGGGCGAAGTGCACGCCATCATGGGCCCCAACGGCTCGGGCAAGAGCACGCTCGCCTACGTGCTCGCGGGCCGGCCGGGATATGAAATCACCGGCGGCAGCGTGAAATTCCAGGGCCGCGACCTCCTGGCCCTGGAAGCCGAGGAACGCGCGCGCGCCGGCATGTTTCTCGGGTTCCAGTACCCGGTGGAGATTCCCGGCGTCAACAACGTCTATCTATTGAAGGCGGCGGTGAACGCCAAGCGCAAGGCGGCGGGTCAACCCGAAGTGGACGCCTACGAGTTCCTGCAGCTGGTGCGCGGCAAGATGAAGCTCATGCAGATGGACGAGAGCTTCCTGTCGCGCGGCGTCAACGAAGGATTCTCGGGCGGCGAGAAAAAGCGCAACGAGATCCTGCAGATGCTGGTGCTCGAACCCGCGCTCGCGGTGCTGGACGAGACGGACTCCGGCCTCGACATCGACGCGTTGAAGGTGGTTGCACGCGGCGTGAACTCCCTGCGCGCGGCCGACCGCGGCGTATTGCTCATCACCCACTACCAGCGGCTGCTGGACCATATCGTTCCCGACCAGGTGCACGTGCTGGCGCGCGGCAGGATCGCGCACTCGGGCGACAAGACGCTGGCCCACGAACTGGAGAAGCGCGGCTACGACTGGGTGCTCGAGGTCGCGTGATGTCCATCGCATTGCCGACCAACAGGGACGAGAACTGGCGCTACGCCAACCTGCGCCCGCTCGCCAAGGCGAAAGCGGACGCAGTCGAGGCTGGTGCGCGTCCGGCGCCCGGCTCCATCGCGCTGCCGGCTGCGCTGCCTGACTACGAACGCTGGGTGTTCGTCGACGGACGGTTCGCCGCGGACCTGTCGACGCCCGCGCCCGACTCCTGCGCCACGTTGCTGAACGCGCGCGATGCGGGTGAGGATTTCTCGGCCATGCTCGACGCCGCCATCGCCTCGGAAGGCGCGGACTTCGCGCTGGCGCGCGTGAACGGCATGCGCGGCGACCAGGTGCTGCACATCGCTCCGCCCGATGGCGCCACAGCGGCCATCGAAATCACTTTCGTGGCCAGCGCCGGTGCGGCTGCCGGCACCTCCTATCCGCGTGTGCAGGTGCATGCCGGGCGCAATGCGCAATTGCGCCTGGTCGAGCGCCACATCAGCGCCGGCGGCGCCGACTCGGTCGTCAACGCCGCATTCGACCTCGCGCTGCGAGCCGATGCGAACATCGACCACTGCCGGCTGCAGAACGTGGCCGATGCGGCCAGCTGCTTCGACACCCTGATCGCACATGTGGGCGAACGCGCAAACTACCGCCTGCGCACCATCACGCTGGGCGGACTCACGTCGCGCTCCACGGTGCTGGTCAGGCTCGCAGGCCGCGGGGCGCGCTGCGAGCTCACCGCCGGCAGTATTGCCAATGGCATCCAGACCCATGATGTGTTCGCCGAGATCGAGCACGGCAACGCCGACACGGTGACTCGCGAGCTCTACCGCGGCATCGCCACCGATCGCGGCAAGCTCGGCTTCAACGGCAAGATGGTGGTGCGCGAGTCCGCGCCCGGCGCCGATTCCGACCAGTCACTCAAGACCCTGCTCACGGGGCATGGCGCGGAAGCCTCGGTGCGCCCGCAGCTCGAGATCTACACCGACAAGGTGCGCGCCAAACACGGCGCGACCACCGGCAAGCTCGACGAGCAGATGCTGTTCTACCTGCTGTCGCGCGGCATCGACCGGCGCACCGCGCAGACGCTGCTGCAGTGGGCGTTCATCGAAGACGCGATCTCGCGCATGGACTGTGCTCCGCTGCGCGCGGAAATCGAACAACTGGTCGCGGCGCAGCTCAACGAGGTGTCCGCGCTCGAAGGTCTGTTAGGCAAGCCATGAACGCGAACCCCGCTTACGAAAGCTACGACGCGCAACGCGTGTGGCGCGACTTCCCCATCCTCGCCCGCCAGGTGCACGGACGGCCGCTGGTCTTCCTCGACAGCGCTGCGTCTTCGCAGCGCCCGACCAAGGTCATCGCGGCGGTGGACACTTACGAAAAACTGCACCACGCCAACGTGCATCGCGGCGTGCACCAGTTGAGCCAGGAAGCGACGCAGATGTTCGAGCATGCGCGCGAGCGCGTGCGCGCCTTCGTCAATGCCGCCTCCACGCGCGAAGTCATCTTCACGCGCGGCACCACCGAGTCCATCAACCTCGTGGCGCAGTCGTATGCGCGGCCCCGCCTGCAGCGCGGCGACGAAATCCTGCTCACCGCGCTCGAACACCACGCCAACATCGTTCCCTGGCAACTCGTCGCGGAGCAGACCGGCGCCGTCGTCAAGGCCGTGCCCATGGATCGTCGCGGTGTCATCGACGCGGCGAACGTCGCCGCGCACATGAACGAACGCACGCGCATCGTCGCGTGCGCACACGTATCGAATGCGCTGGGCACCGTGCTGCCGGTCCGCGAAATCACCAAGCTGGCGCATGCGCGCGGCGCGGTGGTGCTCGTCGATGGCGCCCAGGCCGTGCCGCATCAGCGCGTGGACCTGCAGGCGCTCGACTGCGACTTCTACGCATTCTCCGCGCACAAGATGTACGGCCCCACGGGCATCGGCGCGCTCGTCGGGCGCGAGTCGCTGCTCGAGGCCATGCCGCCGTGGCAAGGCGGCGGCGACATGATCCTCACCGTGAGTTTCGAGAAGACCACGTACAACGTGCTGCCCTTCAAGTTCGAGGCCGGCACGCCGAACATCTCGGGCGCGGTGGGCATGGCGGCCGCTGTCGATTACATCGACTCGCTCGGCATTGACAACATCCATGCGCATGAGCAGCGCCTGCTGGCGCTCGCAACCCGCAAGCTCGAAGCGGTTCCCGGTCTAACCATCATCGGCACCGCGCCTGACAAGGCAGCGGTGATCTCCTTCACCATCGAGGGCATTCACCCGCACGATCTCGGCACCATTCTCGACGCGGAAGGCGTTGCCGTGCGCACGGGGCATCACTGCGCGATGCCGGTCATGGAATTCTTCAACGTTCCCGCCACGGCGCGAGCGTCGTTCGCCTGTTATTCGCGCGAGTCCGACATCGACGCGCTGGTCGCGGCGCTGGCCAGGGCGCGCGAGGTGTTCGGCTGATGGACCTCAAGGACCTGTATCGCGACGTGATCCTCGATCACAACAAGACGCCGCGCCTGTTCGGCCGCCTCGAGCCCGCGGATTCCGCCGCGGACGGCCACAACCCTTTGTGCGGCGATCGGCTGCACGTCACGCTGCGGCTCGAGGGCGACCGCGTCTCCGACCTGCGCTTCGACGGCAAGGGTTGCGCCATTTCCGTCGCCTCGGCCTCGCTGATGTGCGAAGCGGTCAAAGGCAAGCGGCGTTCCGAGATCACGCACCTGTTCAACGAAGTACACGAAGTGCTCACGCGGCACGACGCGCCCATTCCGGAGGATCTCGGCAAACTCGCCGCGTTGTCGGGCGTGCGCGAATTTCCGGTGCGCGTGAAGTGCGCCAGCCTCTGCTGGCACACGCTGAATGCCGCGCTCGAGCGCAGCCCCGAAACTCTGAACGAGCCCGTGAAGACCGAGTAACGATGAGAACGCACGAGAACGAACCCTTTGTGCTTCGCCGCGATGTCAAAGCGGTGATGGTGCCCGCCGGAATCGAAATCGAGCTCAAGTCGGGACAGTCTGGTTTCATCACGCAGGCGCTGGGCGGCAGCTTCACGCTGTACATGGAAGGCAACCTGTTCCGCCTGGCCGGCGCGGACGCCGACGCCATCGGCAAGGACGTGGTGAGAGCGCCCGAGTTGCCGCCCGATTCCACCGAGGACGACGTGCTCGCGCTGGCCTGGGAACAACTGCGCACGTGTTACGACCCCGAGATTCCCATCAACATCGTGGACCTCGGGCTCATCTACGAATGCACGGTGAGCGCGCGGCCCGAGGGCGGGCGCGTGGTGCACGTGCGGCTCACGCTCACGGCGCCGGGCTGCGGCATGGGCGACGTGCTGGTCCAGGACATCAGGCAGAAGCTCGAGATCATTCCCACCGTCGCCTCGGCCGACGTCGAACTGGTGTTCGATCCGCCGTGGAACCAGTCGATGATGACCGAGGCCGCCCGGCTGCAGACGGGGATGTTCTAACCACTTATGTCCGGATGGACCGATATCGGGAGCCTCTCGGAACTCGAATCCAGTTCACGTCTCGAGGGCGATGTCGACGGCTACCGCGTGCGGGTGGCGCGGGTAAATGGGATGCTGTATGCATTCGAAGACCGCTGTACCCACGACGATTCACCCTTTGACGATGCTCCCATCGAGGACACCGAAATCATCTGCCCGCGCCACGGCGCGCGCTTCTGCCTGCGCACCGGCGCAGCGCTCTCCCCGCCTGCCTACGAGCCGTTGCGGATATTCGCTGTGCGCGAGAACGCCGGCCGGGTCGAGGTACTTGCGTGAACCCTGAGGCCGGCAGGCGCCTGACGCTGGTCCGGCACGCCAACGCCGAGCAGGACGCCGATGTGCGCGACTTCGAGCGCCCGCTGAGCCGCAAGGGCCAGAACGAAGTGCTGGAAATGGCGCGGCGCTTTCAGGAACGCGGCCTCATCCCCGATCTCATTCTCGCGAGCGCCGCCACGCGTACGCGCGAAACCGCCGAGACCTTCGCCAAGGTGTTGGGCGTGCCCGGGCGGTTGCTGCAGGCCGACGATGCGCTGTACCTGGCCGAGGGTGACTACATCCTGAGCGCCATCCGCGCCGTCGGGCCGCGCGTCACGCATCTCATGGTCATCGGCCACAACCCGGGGATTTCGGCGGCGGCGATTTCTCTCGCACCGGAAGCCATCACCAACGACCTGCCTACCTGCGGCACGCTGACCATGACCGTGAACTGTCCCACGTGGAATCTCATCGACCGACGTTGCGTGCGCGATTCCGAGCGCGATTCGCCACGCAAGTTCTTCGATTTCGGCTAATGGGGGCAGCCCCCATTTCCTAGCAAAAGGGGACGGACCTGGGCGGTGGAGCGTCAGCGCGTGAAGGAGGACAGGCTTCCGGCGCGAAACGGAGGGCGCGCTTGAGAGCTGTCAGCGCTTCGTTAACTGGCGCGCTAAACGCACATGCAGGATCGAACCACCAGGAGGATCTGCGCGGTGATCGCCTCGTGCTGCGCCGCCCTCCATGTTCGCGCCGGAAGCCTGTCCTTCTTCCCGCGCTGACGCGCCAAAGGCGTGCCTCGATCCGCCTTCAAGGAAATCGGAATACGGGACCCGGAACGTACTGCGAGCGGCCGCGTGACCTGTACGCGCTGACGCTCCACCGATGAGGTGCGGCCCCTTTTGCTAGGAAATGGGGAGTGTCCCCATTAACTGCTGCGCGCGACCTGGGTGATATCGACGACGGCGCCCTGGTCGCGCTCGCGCCGCACGCCGGGAAGGCTCAGCACCTGCGGATCGCCGACGGTGCAGCAATCGCGGCCGGCCTGCTTCGAGCGGTACAGCGCTTCATCGGCGATGCGGATCAGCGTTTCGCGATCGCGCGTCATCGACGAATCGGAGATTCCGAAGCTCGCGGTGAACACGGGGCTTCCGGTCACCAGGTGCGCCTGCGCGAGCGCGGCGCGCAGCCGGCCAACGACTTCCGAAGCGCGCTCGGCGTTAGCGCCGGGCAGCAACAACGCAAATTCCTCGCCGCCCCAACGCACCACGTGATCGCGGTCGCGGACCACGCCGAGCGCCGTATCGGCAAACAGCTTGAGCGCCCGATCGCCGGACTCATGACCCTGCGTGTCGTTGAGGCGCTTGAAGTAGTCGAGATCGGCCATGACGACGGCGAATGCCGAATCGACGGCCATGAGGTTGTTGAGCACTTCTTCGGCCGCACGCCGATTGGACAGGCCGGTCAGGCTGTCGGTGCTCGCCTGCAGCTGCGAACGCTCGAAGGCGCGCAACGTACCGATGCGCGTGCCGGCGTGCACACCCAGCGCCGTGAGCTGCGCGATCTGTTCGGGATTCGGTGGTTTGCCCTTGGCGCCCGCGACGTGTAATACGCCGAGCGCGCGGCCCATGAAATTCACCGGCACGCAGGCCGCGGACAGCGATCCGCCCATGCGACCCAGCAATTTCGGACACGCGTTGAGCGCCTCGGCGTCCGGGAATATCTGCGGATGCCCGCGACGAACCGCGATGCAGCTATAGGGCGACTCCACCGAACAGTTCGGCGAACCGTTCTTCGGATGCACGCAGGCGCGTTCGAGATGCGCGCGCGAGGAGTCCGCGAGCAGCAGCTCCATCGGGTGCACGTCCGAGATCGCGCTCATGGCGCGCGCGATCACCCGGTCCGCTTCGGCCTCGGAGTCCGCCATCTCCAGCGCCTCGACGAGCTGGTTGCTGAACGTGCTTCGGCCCGCCTCGGAACGCAGGCGCGTCAGCATCCCCTGCATGGTGTCGGCCAGCAGGTTGATCATGCGCGCGAGCCCGCTGACCTCGTCGGACCCATGCGTCTCGCAGCGATTGTCCATGTCGCCGGCCGCGAGCGCCTGCGCCACTTCACCCACGTCGCGCAGCGCGTTCCGGATGGAATTCGCGATGGCCCAGAACACGAGCATCGCCACGATGGCAGCGGCCATCGCGCCACCGATCAGCCACAGTTTCACTTCGCCCGATCGATCCGCTTCGGCGAGCACGCGCGACTCGACGCGCTGCAAGACGGCGCGCATGCGCGTCATCGATTCGCGCAATGCGACCTCGAGCGCGGCCCGGCGAGGCTCGAGTTCGGCAAACGCCCAGGCCGTGGCGCCGCCCGCACCGCCGCCCTGGCGAATGTATTCCTCGACCGATTCGAGATACTGCGCGGCCGGCGTGCGCAGCGTATCGGTGATCGCGATCACTTCGGCAGTTCCCGGCAGCGCCCACGTGAGGTCCATCTGCGCGCGCAGGGCGCCGACGAGGTTGTTAGGCGCCTTGCCCGGCGCGGCGGCCGCCGACTGCAGTTCCGCGGAGATGTTTCCCTGCAGCGTGAGCGCGCGATCCAGCGAGCGCTGGACGGCCGCGACGCGCGCCAGGTCGGCGCTCGCCTCGGTCTGCAGATTCATGGCATGCAGGCAGCCGGCGACCAGGCCGGCCTCTGCGAGCACCAGCACCGCCAGCATTATGTAGAAGCGCCCGGTGATGGGAATCGACGCAAACCACCGGCGCGTGTGTCTTCCTGTCATCTCGCTACGCCCCTCCCGGCGAATCGCACAGGAAGGTATCGGCGGCGCCGGGGCGGACCTTAGGTCGGCGAAGCGCGATCGGCACCGCGCCACGGGACGCAGTGCTCAATTTCGCCAAATCCGCGAACGGCGCCTGCGTGCTGGCGCGCCTAGAGGGCAGCCAGCGACAACAGCCCCGCGTTGCCGCCAATCGCCGCGGTGTTGGTGGTGATGGTCTGTTCCGTTGCCATGCGATGCAGGTAGTGAGGGCCGCCGGCCTTGGGCCCGGTGCCGGACAAACCCATTCCACCGAATGGCTGCACGCCCACCACCGCGCCGATCATGTTCCGGTTGATGTAGACGTTGCCCACACGCAGCTGCCGCGCAATGCGCTGCGCCAGCCCATCGATGCGCGTGTGAATCCCGAGCGTGAGGCCGAAACCCAGCGCGTTCACGGCGGCGATCACCGCATCCAGATCGCGCGCGCGATAACTGACCACGTGGACCACCGGGCCGAACACCTCGCGCCTGAGGTCGCTCAGGGCGGAGATCTCCACCGCGAGCGGCGCGAAAAAGCGGCCGCGTGTGTGGGCGCCGCTTCGGGCGCGATGGCTCCAGGGCGCGCCCTTGACGATTTCGCCCGCGTGTTTCTCCAGCATCGACAACGCCTCGTCGTCGATCACCGGGCCCACGTCGGTTCCGAGACGAGACGGGTCGCCCAGCACCAGCTCATCCATGCAGCCGGCCAACAAGGTCTTCACGCGCGGCGCGATCTCCTCCTGCACCAGCAGTACGCGCAGCGCCGAGCATCGTTGCCCCGCGCTGTTGAAGCCCGAATGCACCACGTCGAGCACGAGTTGCTCGGCGAGCGCGGAGCTGTCGGCCAGCATCACGTTGAGACCGCCGGTTTCCGCGATGAGCGTGCCGATGGCCCCCGGCCTCGCCGCCATCGACCGCTCGATGAGCCGCGCGGTTTCCGTGGAGCCCGTGAAGACCACACCCGCGAGCCGCGGGTCGCGCGTCAGCGCGCCACCCACTTCGGCGCCGTCGCCCGGCACGAACTGCAGCGCCTCGGGCGGAACGCCTGCCTGCAGCAGAAGCGCCGTGGCATAGGCGGCGGTCAGCGGCGTCTGTTCGGCGGGCTTGGCAACCACGGTATTACCCGCGGCCAGCGCGGCGGCCACCTGCCCGGTGTAGATAGCCAGCGGGAAATTCCAGGGACTGATGCAGCCGAACACACCCTTGCCGCGCAGCCGCAGCAGGTTGCGCTCACCCGTGGGTCCCGGCAGCGTCGATTCATGCGAGAAGTCGCGACGCGCGCGCGCCGCGTAGTAGCGCAGGAAATCGACGGCCTCGCGCACCTCGCCGATGGCGTCGGGCAGCGTCTTGCCGGCTTCGCGAACGCATCGCGCCACGAAAGCCGCGGTGTGCTCTTCGAACAGCGTTGCCGCGCGCTCGAGGATCGCCGCGCGATTTTCGCCACCCGTCGCGTCCCATTCGTCCTGCGCGCGCAATGCCTCGCCGATGGCGCTTGCCACGATCGCCGCATCCGCGGACGTCACGCTGCCGATCTGCTCGGCGGTGTCGGCCGGATTGAACAGCGCACTCGCCTTCCCGGTCTGCGTCTTGCCGGACAGGATGGGCGCCGCGCTCCAGGTTTGTTGTGAGGCGCGCTCCATGTCGCGCAACAACCCATCCACCGCCTGTCCGTCGGCGAAATTGAAGCCCGCGGAATTCGCACGTTCCGGCGCGAACAGGTTCAGCGGCAGCGGGATGCGCGGATGCGCCACGCGTTCGAGGGCGTCCACTTCGGCGATGGGATCCGCCACCACTTCTTCGGCCGGCAGGCTCGCATCGACGATGCGATTGACGAACGAAGTATTGGCGCCGTTTTCCAGCAGGCGCCGCACGAGATAGGGCAACAGGTCCTCGTGCGCGCCGACCGGCGCGTACACGCGGCACGGAAACCTGCCCCACGGACCCCGCACCACGCTGTCGTAGAGCTCCGCGCCCATGCCATGCAGGCGCTGGAATTCGAATCGATTGGCGTCCCCGCCGAACACTTCCGCCACGTGCGCGATGGTGTGCGCGTTGTGCGTGGCGAACTGTGGGTACACGCGTTCGCCGGCCTTTTCCAGCAGCCGCGCGCACGCCAGGTAGGACACGTCGGTGTTGGCCTTGCGCGTGAAAACCGGGTAGCCGGCGAGCCCGCGCTCCTGCGCGCGCTTGATCTCGCTATCCCAGTACGCGCCCTTGACCAGCCGCAGCGTGATGCGCCTGTCGGTTTCCCGCAGTCGCTTCACCAGCCACTCGATGGTGGCGTAGGCGCGCTTCTGGTAGGCCTGCACCGCAAGCCCGAAGCCCGCAAACCCTCGCGTGACGTCACTTTCGAGCAGCCGCTCGACTAACAACAGCGACAGCTCGAGCCGCTCCGCCTCTTCGGCGTCGAGCGTCACACCGATGCCGGCATCGCGCGCCTGGCGCACCAGCGATTCGATGACGGGATAGAGCTCGGCCATGACGCGGCCCGCATGCGCGAACTCATAACGCGGATGCAGCGCCGACAGCTTGATGGAGATGCTGTGACGCGCGGTGATCGACTCGCGCGCCTGCACCGACCTGCCCACGGCCGCGATGGCCGCCGCATATTTCTCGCGATAACGCTCGGCATCCGCGCGCGTGAGCGCGGCCTCTCCCAGCATGTCGAAGGAGTAGCGATAGTCGCGCTCCTCCTTGCCGGCAGCGCGCGTCAACGCGCTTTCGATGTCACGGCCCATGACGAACTGGTGACCGAGAATGCGCATGGCTTGTTTGAGCGCGGCGCGCGCCACGGGCTCCCCGAGCTTGCCCACCAGCCGTGCATACCAGGACCGGGCCTCGCCCACTTCATTGCGATCGAGCGCGACGACGCGGCCCGTCAGCATCAGGCCCCACGTCGATGCATTCACCAGCATGGAGTCGGAATCGCCCAGGTGGTCGTCCCACGCACCGCTCGGGATCTTGTCGGCAATGAGCCGGTCGGCGGTCTCGCCGTCGGGAATACGCAGCAGCGCTTCGGCGAGGCACATGAGGATGACACCCTCGCGCGATGCGAGGCTGTACTCACGCAGGAAGGCATCCAGCGCGCCACCACTGCCGCGCGCCGAGCGCACGGCCTGCACCAGCGCCAGCGCCCGCGCCCCGGTGTTCCTGGCGGCCGCTTCGGGAAGCCGCGCCAGGTCCGCGAGAGCGCGTACAAGTGGTTGTTCTTCGGTGAGAAATTGCGGATTGATCGCCTTGGCGATGGCGTCCGGACGTTCGAGCCTGGAAAAAATGGTCATGGCGAAATTCTATTGAATTAGGCGCGTTGCGTCCCAATAGCCGGGGCCATGAGTGCATCAGTATCGGCCGTAACCACGGCAACCTTCCCCGCCGAGGTCGTCAGCGCCTCCTCTTCCCAACCGGTTCTCGTCGACTTCTGGGCCCCGTGGTGCGGCCCCTGTCGCTCGCTCGCGCCCGTGCTCGAACAGCTGGCCGAAGAAAACGCCGGCAAGATCAAGGTAGTCAAGATCAACACCGACGAGAACCAGGACCTGGCGCAGCAGTTCAACATCCGCGGCATTCCGGCCGTGAAGTTGTTCCGCAACGGTCGCGTGGTCGATGAGTTCGATGGCGCGCGGCCGCTCTCACAAGTGCGCGCGTTCCTCGAGCCGCATATGCCGCGCGCGTCGGCCGCCGGGCAACTCGCCGCGCACGAGCTCGCAAACCACGGCGACTATGCGGGCGCGGTGATCCAGCTTCGCAAGGTGGCCGAATCGGATCCGTCCAATTTCGAGGCCCGTCGCGATCTGGCGAGGTATCTCGCGCTTTCCGGTGAAGTCGTGGAAGCGTCAAAAGTATTGGGCCAGCTTCCGCCACAGGTGCAGACCGATCCCTCCACCAACTCGGTTCGCGCGCTCATCCATTTCGCAGCGCTCGCCACCGAGGAAGCCGCGCGCACCGACAGCCTGCGCGCGGGCGCCGCGCGTTCGCTGCTCGGCGGCAGCCCCGATGCGGCCATCGAGTCGCTGCTCACGCGCATGCAGGGCGATCGCCTGTTTGCCACGCGCGCTGGCCGTGAAGACCTGCTGCAGGCCTTCGCGCTGTTGCCGCCCGACGATGCACGCGTATCCGGCTGGCGCCGGCGGCTCGCCGCGCTGCTCAACTAATCCATTGAGTTTCGGCCCGGCTGGCGCGACGCTTGGCCCCTCGCAGGTTCAGGGGAATGCGTCTCATGGATCGCAGATCAGCCTCGCGCAGCAGGACGCGCCGGAAATTCGTCGGTGAAATCGCAGCTATCGCCGGCATTACACCATTACTCATTCGTGGCGCCGCGGCGCAATCCGCAGCGCGCGTGCCGCGCATCGGCTACCTGGGCGGAGATTTTCCCGAGCTTCGCAACGCCTTCATGAACGAATTGCGTGCCCGGGGGTTCGTCGATGGCGAGAACGTCCACATCGAAAGACGCCTCGTGAACGATCTGTCGGAA
>DASTXR010000104.1:0-40177 GCA_035765415.1 Steroidobacteraceae bacterium
GCGAGGCCGTGGCCAAGCTCAACGAAAAGCCGATTTTTGCGCTTGCCGTGGGGAGGGTTCGCGATGGACCGCGCGTATCCCTTTGTAAGAATGGTGGAAAGGGAGGGAATCGAACCCTCGACCCCGGCATTATGAGTGCCGTGCTCTAACCAGCTGAGCTACCTTTCCACGTCCCGGAAATCCGCCTTGGGCGTGGCCAAAGCGAAGGGGCGGCGATTCTCGCGGCGTCGCGCGCGGGTGTCAAGGCAATCTCTACAAAAACAACCACTTAGCCCCTCGCCCTGACACCGGCGGCCGGGCCGCTGTCAACCGGGGATCGGAGCGATTCGCGACGCTGCGATACGCCTCTCAATTCCGGGCCGCCGGATCAAGTGTGAGGGGAATCAAGCCGATAGCGGTCATTGGGGCGCTCCCGGTCGGGCGCCAGGATGTCTACCGCCCATATGAAAAGGCTGCAGTTCGCACACTTGCCGTTACGCACGAAGCTGGTCGTAGCCAGCGCATTGACGGCGTCGATCGCCCTGCTGATCGCGGCGCTCACGCAAGGCGTCACGTCCTATTTCTACAGTCACTCGGAAGCCTACGAGCATCTGCATGCCGTGGCGCGCGTGATCGCCGGCCGCAGCACCGCGGCCATCCAGAGCCGGGACTTCGGGCAGGCCGAAGCGCTGGTGAGTGCGCTGCGCGTTGAACCGAACGTCGAAGAAGCCTTGCTGATCGACGCGCAGAACCGCGTGCTCATGCACTACGCCGGGAGCAAGACGCTGCTCATCTCGAGCCGGCCCGGCGATCTCACCGCGATTCAGCAATGGCAGCAGGACGCCATCAAGAGTGGCGCGCACCAGCATCGCTTCGACGGACTGACCGCCCTGCACCTGGTGTACCCGATCTTTGACCAGGGCGAACTGATCGGCCACCTGTACGTGCGCGCGAACCTGGTCGAGCTGCAGGAAAAGATCCTCGTGGAGGTCGGCATCCTGCTCGGCAGCTCGTTCATCGCGCTGGGCCTGGCCTATCTACTGGCGCGGCGCGTGCAGCGGCAGATCGCCTCTCCCCTGCTCAACCTGGTGGCGACGATGCAGGCCGCCGAGCGCGGCGACTACTCGCGACGCGCCGATGTCACCTCGGATGACGAAATCGGCACGCTCATGCGCGGCTACAACGGCATGCTGGTGAAGATCGAGCAGCGCGAGCAGGAGCTTGCGCGGCAGCACGAGCTGGCCGAAGCACAGGTGGTCGAGCGCACCGCGAGCCTCGCCGAGGCGAACCGCACGCTGCGGCAGGCGATGAACGACAGCGTCGAGGCCTGCCGCATCGCCGAGGCCGCCAGCAAGGCGAAAAGCGAATTCCTCGCGCGCATGTCGCACGAAATCCGCACGCCCATGAACGGCGTGCTGGGCATGACCGAGCTGCTGCTCGATTCCAAGCTGGATCCGCGCCAGCGCCGCTTCGCCGCGACCATCCAGAGCTCCGCCGACGCGCTGCTGGCCATCATCAACGACATCCTCGACTTCTCGAAGATCGAAGCCGGCAAGTTGCGGCTGGAAGCGCAGGACCTCGATATCCGGCAGGTCGTCGAGGAGGTCATCGACCTGTTCGCGCAGCGCGCACATCAGAAAGGCATCGAGCTGCTGCTCGACATCGATCCGTACCTGCATCGCTGGGCGAAGGGCGACGAGCTGCGCATCCGCCAGATCCTCATGAACCTGGTCTCGAACGCGCTCAAGTTCACGGCGAGCGGCCACGTGCTGATCCGTGCGCGTGGCGTGAATTCCTCCGAGACGCACGTGTCGCTGGTCATCGACGTGATCGACACGGGCACCGGAATCCTTCCCGAGAACCAGGCGGCGATCTTCGACGCCTTCGTGCAGGAAGACGGCTCGACCACGCGCCGCTTCGGTGGCACGGGCCTGGGCCTCGCGATCAGCCGTCAGCTCGCGACGCTCATGGGCGGCGACATCACGGTGGTGAGCCAGCCCGGCGTCGGCTCGACCTTCTCGCTGAACATTGCGCTGCCTGCCGCGCCGGCCATTGCCTCGGACTCCTCTCAGGGCCTGATGCTCGCACCCGGCACGCGCGTGCTGGTGGTGGACGACAGCGCCATCAACGTCGAGATCCTGGGCTCGCAGCTCGAAGCCTGGGGCTTCATCGTGACGACCGCGTCCAGCGCCATGGAAGCGCAGGCGCACCTCGAGACGCTGCAGGCGGCAAACACGCCGCCGAAGATCATCGTGCTCGACTGGCACATGCCCGAGCTGAACGGCGTGGACTGGTTGTTAGGTGTCCGGCGCCGCCACGAATGGAAAGCCATCCCGGCCATCATGGTGAGCTCGGTGGCCGACGACCTCGAGTCGGGCCTCGCCATGCAACTCGCGCCGATGCGCCGCCTGGCCAAGCCCGTGCGACAGAGCATGCTGCGCCGGGCCCTGCACGAAGCCCTGCAGGCAGTCCCCTTCCACGATGTGAGTTCCGCGCCCGCCATGCTCGCCCCGGAGAACGAACCCGTGCTCGATCACCTGTCGGTGCTGCTGGTCGAGGACAACATGGTCAACCGCACGCTCGCGCTCGAGATGCTGCAGCGTCTCGGTTGCGATGCCATGCACGCCGGCAACGGCATCGAAGCGCTGGACGCGCTGGAAAAGCAGTCCTTCGACGTGGTGCTCATGGACTGCCAGATGCCGGTGATGGACGGCTTCATCGCCACGCGCAAGCTGCGCGAGCGCGAAGCGGCGAAGAAACTCGAGCCGACGCGCGTGGTCGCGCTGACCGCCAACGCGCTGGCCGGCGATCGCGAGGCCTGCCTCGCCGCGGGCATGAACGACTATCTGGCCAAGCCATTCACGCTGGCGCAGTTGCGCAACATCCTGCTGCCCTCGAAGGTATCGCGCTCGGCGGCTAACAAGGTGACGCTGGACCATTCGGCCATCGAAGCGGTGCGCCAGCTCGATCCGGACGGCCAGGACCGGCTGCTGTCACGGTTGATCGCGCTCTATCGCGACGATTCCTCGCAGCTGCTCGCGGACATGGACAACGCCATGAAGACCGGCGACGCCGAGGGCGTGGCGCGCGCCGCGCACACGCTGAAGAGCTCGAGCGCGAACCTGGGCGCGACCAACGTCGCGGCCATCGCGCGGCTCATCGAACACGCCGCGCGCAATGGCGACATCACCGGGCTGCCGGTGGCCATGACCAAGCTGCGCGCGCAGCGCACCGTGGCGCTGTCCGAGCTCGAAGCGCTCGACAATTCGGCGAAGGTGGCCTGACGTGACCGTGAATGGCGGCATCCCGATCCACGTGCTCATCGTCGACGACGATTCCGGCTCACGGCTGCTCATGCGGCGCGCGCTCGAGCGCAGCGGCTTCACGGTCTCGGAAGCGGCCAACGGTACGGCGGCCGTGGCGGCCGTCGAAACCGGCGACTGCAACGCCGTGCTCATGGACGTCGAAATGCCGTCGATGAACGGCTACGACGCCTGCAAGGCCATCCGCGCGCGCGACGGCGGTGCGCATCTGCCCATCATGATGGTCACCGGTCGCGACGACGTCGCCTCGATCAACCAGTCGTACCAGGCGGGCGCCACGGACTTCCTCGCCAAACCCATCAACTGGAACCTGTTAGGCCATCGCGTGCAGTACCTGGTGCGCGGCGGCCGGCTGGTGCAGGAGCTCGAGGAAAGCGAAGGCCGCCAGCGCGCCATGCTCGACGCCCTGCCCGACCTGCTGCTGGTGGTCGACATGCACGACCGCATCGTCGATCGGCTGGGCGCCGCCGACAACCATCCGTTCCTCGCCGGCGGCATCCGCCACGAGCAGAAGCTCGCCGAGCTCGTCAGCGGCGATGCCGCGCGCTCCATCGCGCACGCGCTCGACGACTGCCGCGTGCGCAATGAGCGCACCGAGGTGGAGTTCGAATGCATCCGTGACGGCGTCGAGCGCCGGTTCGAAACGCGCATCGTGCCCTACGACCGCGGCCGGCTGCTGCTGGTGTTGCGCGACGTGACCGAACGGCACCGCGCGGCGAACCGTATCCGCGAGCTCGCGTTTTTCGATCCGCTGACCCAGCTGCCCAACCGCCAGTACCTGCTGCAGTTGCTGGAGGAAGCACGGCGCGAAGCGGCCACCACGGGCGAACGATTCGCCGTCGTGCGCATCAATCTCGACCAGTTCAAGCGTATCAACGACAGCATCGGCCATGGCGCCGGTGACGCGCTGCTGCAGGCCGTGGCAGTGCGCCTCGGCACTTTCCTCAAACTGGAAAGTGATGGCGCGGTGACCATGCCACTGGCGCGGCTCGCGGGCGACGAGTTCGCGGTGGCGATCCGGCACCTGCAATCCGATGCCGACGTGCAGAAGGCCATCGCGAACATCACGGCCGCGTTCGCCTCGCCGTTCCTGATCCGGCACCGTGACTTCTTCGTCACCTGCACCATCGGCATCGCGATTTTTCCCGACCATGGCAGCTTCGCCGACGAGCTGCTGCGAACCGCGGGCCTCGCGCTGCACGAAGCGAAGTCTTCGGGCGGCAATCGCGGCGTGATCTACAGCGAGCACATGCGCGCGCGCTCCGTGGAACGCCTGGAGCTCGAGACCGAATTGCGGCGCGCACTCGAGCAGAACGAGCTGTTCCTCGCCTATCAACCGCAGATCGAAGTGGCCACCGGCCGCATCGCCAGCGTCGAGGCACTGGTGCGCTGGCGCCATCCGGTGCGCGGCATCGTGCCGCCCGATGAGTTCATCCCGGTGGCCGAGGAATCCGGCCTGATCGTGCCGCTGTCCGATCTCGTCATGCGCCAGGCGCTCAGGCAGATCTCCGAATGGTGGCAGGCGGGTTGCAGCGACCTGCGCGTGGCCGTGAACGTCTCGGGTGCGCAGTTCGAGGCGCCGGGCTTCGCCGACTGGGTGTTCGCGCATCTCGATGAAGCCGGGCTTCCCGGCGCGTGTCTCGAGCTGGAGATCACCGAGAGCCTGCTCATGGTGGACGAAGCCGCGGCGGCGCTGGCCGTTCGCGCGGTACGCGAGCTCGGCGTGCACGTGGCCATCGACGACTTCGGCACGGGTTATTCATCGCTCGCCTATCTCAAGCACTTTCCCATCGAGTCGCTCAAGATCGACCGCTCGTTCGTGGCCGACCTGGGCCGAGATTCCAACGACGCCGCGATCTGCGCCGCCATCATCGCCATGGGCCGGCAGTTAGGCCTGAAGATCGTGGCCGAAGGCGTCGAGACCCAGGAGCAGCTGCAGTTCCTGGCGACGCACGGCTGCACGCTCGCGCAGGGTTTCTACATCGCCAGGCCCGTCGAAGCGGCCGAGATGGCAAAGCTGCTGCGCATCGGCGACGAGCAGACGAGGATCATCCCGATCGCCGTGCCCGACAAGAAGGCCTGCGCCGCGCCCCTGGCCGACTACGAAGCGGAGATGCTGCTCAAAGTCAGGTAATGGGGACATTCCTGATTTGCTAGCAAAAGGGGACGCGCCTCGCGCTACGATCGCGCGATGACCGGCTCTCTCCACGTCTTCTGGCTCGGATTCATCGGCAGCCTGCTCGCGGGTCTTGGAACCGCGGTCGGCGCGTTCGGCATCCTCTTCGTGCGTCGTCCGAGCGATCGCGCGCAGGACGGCATGCTGAGCGCTGCGGCGGGCATCATGCTCGCCGCCACCTTCTTCTCGTTGCTGCTGCCGGCGCTCGACCAGGCGGACGAACTCACGACCAACCGCTATCTCGGCCCGGCACTCGTCGGCCTGGGCGTGCTGATCGGCGCCGGCGGCCTGTTCGCGATTCACCGGGCCGTGCCGCACGAACACTTCGTGCTCGGCAAGGAGGGGCCGCAGAACGATCGCGTCGCGCGCATCTGGCTCTTCATCATCGCCATCACGCTGCACAACTTCCCCGAAGGTATGGCCGTCGGCGTGGGTTTCGCGGGCGGCGAAGTCAGCAACGGCATCGCGCTGGCGGTCGGCATCGGCCTGCAGAACGTGCCCGAAGGATTCGCTGTGGCGCTGTCGCTGATCGCGATCGGCTATTCACGATCGCAGGCGTTCTGGGTGGCGACGCTCACGGGCCTGGTCGAGCCGGTCGGCGGCGCGATGGGCGCGGCCGCCGTGTCGTTCGCCGAACCGCTGATGCCCATCATCCTCGGCATGGCCGCGGGCGCCATGCTGTTCGTCATCAGCGACGAGATCATCCCGGAGACACACCGCCGCGGCTACGAGAACGTCGCCACCTTCTCGTTGTTAGGCGGGTTCGTGGTGATGATGTTCCTGGATACGGCTTTCGGTTAAGGGCCCTGCGCAATGTCCGCTTCGATACGTTCCAGCATGTAGCCGAAGAACGGATTGGAGCTTGCCCGCATCAGCGTTTCGGCGCCGACGATGAGCGCGCCACGTTCGCCGCGCACCGCCACCATGCCGAGCCGCACGCCAAACTTCTCGTCCGCGACCGGCTCGCTGCCGTACAGGCCGTCCTGCGGCGGAAATGGCAGCGCCACGTGCGACAGCGAGTAGAGGTCCTGGGGATAGAGCAGCCCTAACGACCTGGTTTGCGTCCCGGTAGCCCCCGCCGCAACCGTGCGCGCTTCATCCGTCCCGGCATCGCCCGTCGCATTGCCCACCACCGTGAATGCAAACCTGCGCGGCGCGGGCGGCAGCAGCGCCGGCAGGACGTCGGCCTGCGCGGGCCGGATCATCGGGCCCACGCCCGCGCGATGGTTGCGATCGAAGATCACCAGCTCGCTGCCGTTGGCCGGCAGGTTCCCGTACAGCGACTGGATCACGGCGCCGGTGGACACCGTGGCATCGAGCACCGACTGAAACGTGAGCACGGGCGGTAGTTTGGCGAGCGCGCCGCTTTTCGCGGCGCTGATGAACGCGTCCTCCACGGCGCGCACCACCTGCGAGCTCTGCCGCGCGGCATTCACCGGAAAGGAGTTGTACTTGAACGGGTTGTATTCCGGCAGCACGTCGAGCCATGCCGCCTTCGCGAACGACGGAAACGCGGCCGGCCAGCCGAGCACGCCGGCGAAGCGCGCAAAACTGGTGATGCCCACCATGGGCGAGATGAGCACCAGCCGATCGGGCCGCGCCAGGCGCGGATCGGCCAGCGAGTCGAGCGCATACTTCAGCGTCAGCGCGCCGCCGTTCGAATAGCCGACCATGTGCAGTGGCACGCCCTCGCCGGCCAGCGCGCGCGCCGTGCGCACCGCGAGCCGCGTGGCCGCCGCCCACGCTTCCCAGCGAGTGGTCGTGAGGCCCGCCGGCACCGTGCCGTGCCCCGGCACGCGGATCGCGACGGCGACATAACCATGCTCGACGTAACGCTGCGCAATGTGCCGCATGCTGTACGGCGAATCCGTCAACCCGTGCACCAGGACCACCGCGCCGCGCGGCGTTCCGGCGGGCTTCTGCACGTACGAGCGATTCCAGTTCTGCGCAAACCGTTGTGGATTGAGCGGGCTGTCGACGAAATAGCGGCCGATGGCAATTCGATCCTCCGCCGGCAGCGCGTCGATCACGTCGCGCTGCATCTCGGCGAACGCGGCATTCTCCGCCGCGACCCACGTGTCCCAGTTCGCCGCGTCGATGTCGTCCTCATCGAGCTCCTGCGGCACCTGCGTGTGCCACAGCTTGAGCGGCGGCGAGCGCCAGGCATCGAATGCCCGTACGAACAGGACGGTGGCAATGACGATGCCGAGCGCGATGCCCACCCGGCGCAACCACTTTCGAAGTCTGGCAAGCACGCTCATCTCCCCGAGGCGCCGCCTCGCCAACTACACGTTGAAGCGGAAGTGCATCACGTCGCCTTCCTTGACCAGGTATTCCTTGCCCTCGAGGCGCAGCTTGCCGGCATCCTTCGCGCCCGCCTCGCCCTGGTACTTGATGAAGTCATCGTAAGCGATGACTTCGGCGCGGATGAAGCCGCGTTCGAAATCCGTGTGGATCACGCCGGCCGCCTGTGGCGCGGTGGAGCCGCCACGCACCGTCCAGGCGCGCACCTCTTTCACGCCGGCCGTGAAATAGGTCTGCAGGCCTAACAACTCGTATCCGGCGCGGATCACGCGGTTGAGGCCGGGCTCGTCGAGCCCGAGATCGCGCAGGAAGTCGGCGCGATCGGCTTCCTCGAGCTGGGAAATCTCCGCTTCGATGGCCGCACACACGGCGACGACCACGGCGCCTTCGGCTTTCGCACGCGCCGTGACCGCATCGAGATGCGCGTTGTTCGTGAAGCCGTCTTCCTTCACGTTGGTCACGTACATCACCGGCTTGGCGGTGAGCAGGTGCAGCTCCTGGCTGTCGGCCTTCTCCTCTTTCGTGAGGCCCATCGAGCGCACCGGCTTGCCGTCGTCGAGGTGCTTGCGCATGCGTTCGAACAGGTCCTTCTTGCGCGCCGCGTCCTTGTCGCCGCCCTTGGCGGCCTTGGCGTTGCGGTCCACGGCTTTTTCCACGGACTGCAGGTCCGTCAACGCCAGCTCGGTATCGATGATGTCGATGTCGGAGATGGGATTCACGCGCCCCGACACGTGCACGATGTCGGTGTCCTCGAAACAGCGCACCACGTGCGCGATCGCGTCGGTCTCGCGGATGTGCGAGAGAAACTTGTTGCCGAGGCCTTCGCCCTGCGACGCGCCGGCCACGAGGCCCGCGATGTCGACGAATTCGACCGTGGTCGGCACGATCTTCTCGGGCTCCACGATCTTCGACAGCGCATCGAGCCGCAGGTCGGGCACCGGCACGATGCCGACGTTGGGGTCGATGGTGCAGAACGGGTAGTTTTCCGCCGCGATCTGCGCGCGCGTCAGCGCATTGAACAGCGTGGACTTGCCCACGTTGGGCAGACCGACGATCCCGCACTTGATACCCATCCAGCTACTCCGATTTCGCGCTCGCAGCGGCCTTGCCGCGCGAGTGCAGTTTGTTCATGGCGATCTGCGCACTCGTGCGCAGCATCTCTTCGATCGCGTCCGCGCCGGCAACGATGGTCTCGTCGATGGTGCGTTGCTCGTCCGCGCCGGCGCGCGTCAGCACGAAGTCGACGACTTCGTTTTTCGTTCCCGGGTGTCCGACGCCGATACGCAGGCGCCAGAAACCGTCACCCTGCGCCGCGATGATGTCGCGCAGACCGTTGTGTCCGCCGTGGCCGCCGGCTTCCTTGAGCCGCACCGTGCCGCTCGGCAGGTCTATCTCGTCGTGAGCCACCAGCATCTGCGCGGCGCTGAGCTTGTAGAAACCCAGCACGCTCGACACCGGTCCGCCGCTGCGGTTCATGAAGGTCATCGGCTTCGCGAGCCACAGCTCTTCGCCACCGATGCGCGCCCGCGCGAGCTCGGCCTGGTGTTTGCCCTCGAAACGGAACGTGCCGCCGTGGCGCCGCGCCAGCTCATCCACGAGCCAGAAGCCCGCGTTGTGCCGCGTGCGCGCGTACTCGGCGCCCGGATTGCCGAGGCCGACGATGAGTTTGATTGCGTTCCCGGACATCTTGAATTTGCGGCTGTCTCAAAAAAACGCGGGGAGAAATGGGGACATTCCTCATTTGCTAGCAAAAAGGGACGCACCTCAGAAGGTACGTCCCCTTTTGCCCGCAAAGCGGTCAAATGAGGAATGTCCCCATTTCTTCCCGCGCAAGAACAGTTGGTGATGCGGGGACGGGCCCGAAGACCCATCCCCGCCACGCACTTACTTCTTTCCGCCTTCCTTCTTCGCGGGAGCCGCGGCAGCGGCGCCCTTGGCATCGGCGGCGGGCGCCTTCGCATCGCCCGGCTTCCCACCGGCAGCGGCCGCACCTTCGGCCGGAGCAGCACCTTCGGCAGGTGTTGCAGCGGCGACTTCGGCGGTCGGTTCCGGCTCTTCCGCACGCGGCGGATGGATCGTGACGACCACGGCATCGGCTTTGGCGATGCCCGGGATCGTGACGCCAGCCGGCAACGGCAGGTCGGACAGATGCTTGGACTGGTTCATCTCCATCTGCGAAAGGTCGAGCTCGATGAAATCGGGCAGATCCTTCGGCAGGCAGGAGATTTCCACGTCGGCGATGCGGTGCGACACGACACCGCCCTGGCTCTTCACGCCAGGCGACGCGGCCTCACCCTTGAAGTGGATCGGGATGTGGATGCGGATCTTCTCCGTCTCCACCACGCGCTGCATGTCGACGTGCACGATGGCGTTGCGCGCCGGGTGCATCTGCAGGTCCTTGACGATCGCGGCCTGCGTCACGTCACCGACCTTCAGGTTGATGATCGAGGAATAGAACTTCTCGTTGTCCACCAGCGTCATCAGCTTCTGGTGATTGAGAGTGATGGCGCGCGGCTCCTTGGAGCCGCCGTAGAGGATTGCCGGCACTCGTCCCGCGTGACGTAGGCGGCGGCTCGCACCTTTGCCCTCCGTATCGCGGAACTCGGCGGCGAGTTCGAATGAAATACGCATGTATAAACTCCAGTTACAACTAACAACCGGCGGACACCGCGACCAGTGCCGCCACCTGGGGACAGCCCCCATTTCCAGAAAAAGGGGCCGGACCTCTATCAACTCAACTTCAAATCAACTCTGTTCGCGACGAGGTCCGGCCCCTTTTTCAGGAAATGGGGACCGTCCCCTGGCTAACTACGAGGACTGACCCCTTTTGCTAGGAAAAGGGGGCTGCCCCCGTCAGTCGAGATACAGGCTGCTCACCGAATCCTCATCCCGTATGCGACGGATGGTCTCGGCCAGCAACCCCGCAACCGACAACTGCCGGATGCGCCCGCATTGTCTCGCCGCCGTCGACAGCGGGATGGTGTCGGTCACCACCAGCTCGTCCAGCGCCGACTTCATGATCTTCTCGATGGCATTGCCGGAGAGAATGGCGTGCGTGATGTAGGCCACCACCTTCGTCGCACCCTCGTCCTTCAATGCCTGCGCGCCCGCACACAGCGTGCCCGCGGTATCCACCATGTCGTCGATGAGCACGCAGGTTTTCCCCGTGACCTCACCGATGATGTTCATCACCTTCGACTCGTTCGGCCGCGGCCGGCGCTTGTCGATGATCGCGAGGTCCGCGTCATCGAGGCGCTTCGCGAGTGCCCGCGCGCGCACCACGCCACCGACGTCCGGCGACACCACGATCAGGTTCTCGTAGCGCTGCCGGTACGCATCACCTAACAACACCGGCGACGCGTACACGTTGTCCACCGGGATGTCGAAAAATCCCTGTATCTGGTCCGAGTGCAGGTCGATCGTCAGCAGACGATCCACCCCCGCGCTCTGGATCATGTTCGCCACCAGCTTCGCGGTGATCGCGGCGCGCGTGGCGCGCGGCCGCCGATCCTGGCGCGAGTAGCCGAAGTACGGCACCACCGCCGTGATCTTCGCCGCCGACGCGCGCCGGCAGGCATCCACGATGACCAGCAACTCCATCAGGTGATCATTGGTCGGCGGGCACGTGGGCTGCAGGATGAACACATCCCGCCCGCGCACGTTCTCCATCAACTCGATGTTCACTTCGCCGTCGGAGAACCTTCCGACATACGCCCGGCCCAGCGGCGTGGTCAGGTGGCGGGCAATGTCGTGAGCCAGCGCCGGATTGGCATTGCCCGCGAACAAAGTCAGCGTTTCCTGTTCCGCCACCGATTACTCCCTAAAGGTGTGGGGACAGAATTAATTCTGTCCCCACTCGACTATCTGGCTGGGGTGGAAGGATTCGAACCTCCGAATGGCGGGATCAAAACCCGCTGCCTTACCACTTGGCGACACCCCAACGGCCTAACTTTTCGAGCAGCGGGCCAGTTCCTCCAGCAAGGGGGACCGGTCCAGCCCGCGCGCGACCCACGCGCGCCACACGTCCGGAACCCGCGCCGCGACGCGCTCCGCGTCTTCGACGCGCGAGAATTTCGCGAACACGCAGGATCCCGTACCCGTGAGTCGCGCGGCACCGTGCCGCGCAAGCCAGTCCAAAGCCTCAGCCACCGCTGGAAAGCGCGCGCGCACGACCGCTTCGCAATCGTTCCGCCCGCCCGTTTCCAAAAAGCCGCGCATTGTGGTGGGGGGTGAATTCCGTGTCAATTCAGCAGCCTGGAATACGGCAGCGGTCGGCACTGCGACCCCCGGAAACAACACCAGGTACCAGGAATCGGCCCCCAGGCTCACCGGCGTGAGCCTTTCGCCGATTCCTTCGGCCCAGGCGGACCTGCCAGCCACGAAAACGGGTACATCAGCGCCTAATCTGCCGCCAATGTCTGCGATATGTTCCGGCGTATAGCCCAACCCCCACATCTGGTTGAGAGCCACGAGGGTCGTCGCCGCGTCGGAACTGCCACCGCCCAGCCCCCCGCCCATCGGGATTCTCTTATTTATGGCGATTTCGGCCCCCAGCCGGATTCCGCTCGCCTGCTGAAGCGCCCGGGCCGCCCGGACGACCAGGTCCTCGGCTTCCGGGACGCCGGCCGGACCCTTTGGACGCGTGATCGCGCCATCGCTGCGGACCGTGATGTCGATTCGATCGCAAAGATCGATGAGCTGAAAGACGGTCTGCAGCTCGTGGTACCCGTCCTGGCGCCTTCCGACCACATGCAGCATCAGGTTGAGCTTGGCCGGCGCCGGCCAGGCCTTGGCGGAAATGGCAGGGTTCACGGCTGCCAATGTTCTACCAGCAGCTTCAGCCGCGCACCCTCCCGCTCGGCCGTGAGCCGCTGCGGCAACGCAAACCCGAGTCCGGCCGCGCGCGAATTGATGCTGACGCGCCAGCCGTTCTGCGTGAAATCGCGTATTTCGCCGCTCGCCACGTCCTGGTTGATGCTGGCTTCACCCGGCGCCGGAATTCCGAGCAGCCACCAGCGCATTTCCGTCAGCGGCAATTGAAAACCCAATCGCCGCTCGAGCTCGCCGCGCGCGGCTTCGCCATCGAGTTTCTCGCCGCGACTGGTTTCGATCGTGATGTCCTCGCCCTCGAGGCCGACGCGCAATCCGCCGATTCCCAGCGGCCCGTCGAGAGCGAGATTCGAGCCGCGCGGCTGCTGTTGATAACGCAACGCGGCCGAGAACCCCTGGCCTTGCGCCGCGACGGCAACGCGGCCGTTCAGGCCGTAGCGGTCGAGCTTTTCGAGCGCGGCCCGCTGTTCGGGCCACGGAGCGTTGGCGCCCGGGCCGATTTCCGCCGTGGGCGGCAACGACCTGCAGCCGGCCGACAACATCAGCGCGGCCATGCCCGGCCAGACGAGGGCCGCGACTGCGGCGCGCACGGGACTAGCTACTCGTGGAAGTGGGCGGGGCTTGCGGTTGGAGAGCGGGGGCGTCCGCATCGGACGGCGGAGCATCGGACTTGGGTGCGGGATCATCCATCTTCGTGCCCGTCAGTCTTTCGATGGTGGCGCGCAGCGGTTTTGAATCGGGCGAGCGCGCGAGCGACCGCGCCCACAGCGCGCGGGCCTCGGAATGTTTGCCACTCACCCACAACAGCTCGCCCCAGTGCGACGCGATCTCGGCGTCGGGAAAGATGCGGTATGCGCGCTCGAGGTACGGCAGCGCGGCCGGAATATCGCCGCGCCGGAACAACACCCAGCCGAGGCTGTCGAGAAACGCGGGATTGTCCGGCGACGCAGCCAGCGCCTTGCGAATCAGTGTTTCGGCACGCGGCAGCTTCTGGTTGCGGTCGGCCAGCGAATAACCAAGCGCGTTCAGCAGGCTCGCGTCTTCCGGCCGGTCCTTGAGCAGGCTTTCGAAGCTGCGCACCGATTCGCGCGGCATTCCCGCCTTGTCCTGGATGAGCGCGATCTGGTAACGCACGCCCGGATGGTCGGGGAACCGTTCGAGCGCGAGTTGCAGAAGCGCGATGGCTTCGGTGGACCGCCCGGCGTCGTCGAGCAACGCGGCCTTGGCGAATTCCACGTCGAGCATTTCCGAACGTTCCTTGTCCGCGTGCGCATCGAGCATGCGGAACGCGGCGGAGCGCTCGTCTTTCTTGATGAGCAGGCGGGCCGCGCGGCCGCGCACCGCGAGGCCGGCGCCGGCTTCGACGAGTTTCGTGTAGCCCTCGAGCGCGAGATCCGTGCGGCCTTCGCGCTCGGCGATGGCCGACAGGTAGAAGAACGCCTCGAGCGCCGTGCCCTGCGAGCCGATCAAACTACCGAAGCGGCGCCCGGCTTCCGAGAGGTCGCCCATCTGGTACGCCAGCTTGCCGAGACGCAGATCCGCTTCGTCGCGGATCGACGCATCGTTGCGCATGCTCTCGAGCTCCTGGCGCGCCTCATCGAGGCGATCGAGGCGCATCAGCGTGTCGGCGTACGCAAAACGTTCGGTGTCCGGATCGAGCGCCGCCGCTTCCTGCGCCACGGCAATGGCGCCGACGGCATCACCTTCAGCGGTGAGCACGCGCGCGAGCTGCGCGCGCGCAGATCCCGAGGCCGGCTCGTTGGCAAGCATGCGGTCCGCGAGTTTGTGCGCGGTGGAGAAATCGAAATTCTCGAGCGCCAGGTCGATGCCCGCGGCGAGCAGCCGGTCGGAAACCTCGGGCGATTCGAGCGTGGGCCGAAGCGCCTTCAGCGCGATGGCGCTGCCGCCCGCATCACTGACGACTCCCATGAGCTTGATGAGCGTTTCGTCGCCGCCCAGGGCCTGGGTGCGCAGGATGGCCGCCGAAGCTTCCTCGGGCTGATAGAGCTGAACCGCCGCCAGCGCCACCGCGGCGGACGCGCTGGCGCTTTCGGGATCGAGCTTCTGCCAGCGCCGGGCGACCTTCGCGCTGGCGGAAATCTGCTGGCATTCGGCGGCGACCTCGTTGGCGCGCTGCGAAATCCTGGGGTCGCTGGAGGCCAGTGCCGCCTTCACGTAGCGTTCGGTGCCACCCCGGCAATCCCCGCGCGACAGCGCCATGTCGGCGAGCACGAGATCGGCGCTGTCGGAATTGGTGGTGGACAGCGCGAGGGCGCCCACCGGAAACAGAGCGGCGATGGCTAGTGCAAGGCCAATTGAAACGGCCTGCGAAGATGTGTTTCGTGGCATGGAGGGCACTATAACTGGACCTCCGCCCCTTACAATGGTTCGCGTGAAAGACACCATTCGACTGCGGCTCGAAAAAATGGTCGACCGCTATGAGGAAATAGGCCGTTCGCTGGCAGACCCTGTTGTCATCGGCCGACAACGTGAATTCCGCGAGCTGTCGCAGGAATATGCCCGCCTCACTCCCGTCGCCGAAAAGTTCGCGGCCTTTCAGGGTCTGGAGCGCGAACTCGCCTCGGCGCGCGATATGCAAAGCGACAAGGATCCCGGCATGCGCGAGATGGGCCAGGAGGAAATGACGCGTCTCGCGCCCGAGATCGAGCGGGCCGAAGACGCACTGAAAATGCTCCTGATCCCGCGCGACCCGCGCGACGACAAGAACATCTATCTCGAAGTGCGCGCCGGCACCGGCGGCGACGAGGCGGCGATCTTCGCCGGCGATCTGTATCGCATGTACGCGCGCTACGCCGAGACCCACGGGTTCACCGTGGAGATCCTCTCCGAAAGTGTTGGCGAGCACGGTGGCTTCCGCGAGGTCATCAGCCGCATCGCGGGGCCCGGCGCGTTCGCGCGATTCAAATTCGAGTCCGGCGTCCACCGCGTGCAGCGCGTGCCCGCCACCGAAGCGCAGGGGCGCATCCACACGTCGGCGTGCACCGTGGCCATCCTTCCGGAACCCGATGAAGTCGAGGCCGCGGACCTGAACCCCGCCGAATTGCGCATCGACACCTTCCGCGCGTCGGGCGCCGGCGGCCAGCACGTGAACAAGACCGACTCCGCGATCCGCATCACGCACCTGCCGAGCGGGCTGGTGGTGGAGTGCCAGGATGAACGCTCGCAGCACAAGAACCGCTCGCGGGCCATGGCGCTCATGAAAGCCAAACTACTCGCGGCGGAGCAGGAAAAGCGCGACAGCGAGATCGCGCGCAACCGCAAGCTGCAGGTCGGCACCGGCGATCGCTCCGAGCGCATCCGCACGTACAACTTTCCGCAGGGCCGCGTCACGGATCACCGCATCAATCTCACGCTGTACAAGCTCGGCGACATCATGCAGGGCAAGATCGACGAGTTGCTGGACTCGCTGCAGCACGAGCACCAGGCGGAGCAGCTCGCCGAAGAGGAACAGCGGGGCGCGGCGTGAGAAATGGGGACACTCCTGATTTGCTAGCAAAAAGGGACGAGCCTCAACAGACATCCGCGGCATCAGGCGCGTCCCTTTTTGCTGGCAAATCAGGAATGTCCCCATTTCCTCCCGTGCTGCACGTCCCGAGCGCAACCGGGGTCGATGCGCAGCTCGTGCTCGCGGGGCCGGGCGCCCGCTCGCTCGCGTTCCTGCTCGACTGGCTCATCCGCTCCGCGCTGGCGGCCATCTACCTGCTGCTGGCCTCATGGCTGATCCTCGGCAACTTCCGCATGGACATCGGCCCCGACGAAGAAACGGCGTGGTACCTGGCCGGCGCCCTGCCCGCGACGGCTATCTACTTCCTCTATCACCTGATCCTCGAGCCGCTGATGGCCGGCCGCACCCCCGGCAAACGCCTCGCGGGCGTGCGCGTCCTCACGCCCGAAGGCCAGGTGCCCACCGTCGGTGCGCTTTTGACGCGCAATGTCTTCCGCATCGTCGATTCCATGCCTCTCTTCTATGTCGTCGGCCTGCTGTTCGTGTTCTTCGGACGGCAGCACCTGCGCCTCGGCGACCTCGCGGCCGGCACGGTGCTTGCCATCGAACGCGCGCCGTTTCTCGAGAAGCTGGGACCCTGGAGCGAGTGGCGGGCCGCGCGACGACGCGCCGAGGGCCTGGGCCGCGGCAGCGATGTGGACGACGCGCTGGCCGTCGTCGACGATTACCGGCGCGCCGCGCACCACGTGAGCGCGGCGCGCGCGTCCACCGGTCCGGCGTCGCGTTCCGCCGAATACCTGGAGGCGGTGTACTCCGACCTGCACGACACCATTCACCGGCCCGCGCGCCGCACGCCGCTGGTGTTGCTGTCACTGATGCGCGATGGCCTGCCGGCTGCCATGAGCTCGATGAGCGTCCACCTGCTGGCCGTCACGCTGCTGTTCATCGTTTCGGCGGTCACCGGCGCGTGGATGGTTTTCAGCTATCCCGATCTCATCGCGCTGTTCGCCGACCCGCGACTCATCGCCACCGTCGAACGCGGCGAATTGTGGACCGACGGACTGCTCAACGTCACGCCCTCGGCGGTGCTGTCGACGAGCATCCTCACAAACAACATCGTGGTATCGCTGTTCGCGTTCTGTTCCGGCATCGTGTTCGGCCTCGGCACGTTCTATCTCATCGGCATGAACGGCCTGTCGCTCGGCGCCATATTCGCGTTCACCGGCCAGCACGGCCTCGCCGGGCGCCTGTTCGACTTCGTCATCGCGCACGGCTGCGTCGAGCTGTCCTGCATCTGCATCGCCGGCGCGGCGGGCGCCCATCTCGGCGAAGCGTTGATCCGCCCGGGCGAACGGTCGCGCAGCGCGGCGTTTCGCGCCGCGGCCGCCGACGGCATGCGCGTGCTGGCGGTCGTGACGCTGCTGCTCTTCATCTGCGGTTTCATCGAAGGTTACGTGTCACCCGACCCGGAAGTGCCGCGCTGGGCGCGCGTCACCATCGGCGTGGGGTACTGGCTGTTCATGATCTCGCTGCTGCGCGGCTACGTGTTTGGCCGAAGTCGCGGCGGCGCGGCGATACCTGTCTAGAAGCCGCTCAAACCCGCCTTCGGCTGCGCAGGCGCAGATAGGAATCGAGCACGGCCTTGTCGAGGTTGTCGTCGGCCTCGTCGAGCACCACGATGCCGGCCCGGCGCAAGGTCGCCACCTGCAGTTGCGCGCGTTGATGATGTTCACGCGCGGCCAGCGCGATGGCGGGATCCCGCCACTCGCGCGCCGGGCTCGCGGCGAGCCGCGCGATCTCGGCGGCGTGCGGCGCCGCGACGATGGGCTGATGGCGCGGCACCAGCGCCTTCAATGCGGTCATCAGCTCTTCGTTGCGCGCCGGTTCGGCGAGATCGGTGAGCCACACGACCAGGCCGCGATGACGCAGGAGCCTGCGCACCTGGATAGCCGCCGCCACGGGATTGGACTCGCCTCGTCCGCCCTGCAGGGTCTCGAGCTGACGGCGCAGCCGGGTGACCGCGCGCAATCCGCGCTCGGGCGTACTCGCACTCAGCGTGCGTTCCGCGTACACCAGCAGGCCGACGCGGTCCTCGATCGAAACCGCGTGTTCGGCCAGTCGCGCGGCCACGTTGGCGTACAGGCCGAGACGATCGAGATCGCCGGCGCGCACGCGGCTGCCGCGGCCGGCGTCGACCACCAGCAGGATTTCCAGGTGCTGGGCTTCGCTGTATTCGCGCGACACCAGTGCATTGCGGCGCGCGGTGGCTTTCCAGTCGATGCGCGACAGCGCGTCGCCGCTCACGTAGTCGCGCAGCTGCAGCAGCTCCACGCCGGCCCCGGGAAGCCGCCGCGGAGTTTCGCCGGCGGACTCGCCGGGTACCGGTCGCGCGCCACGCGGCAGGCTGTCGGGCGCCACCGTGAACGGGGCGTCCTGCCGCAGGTCGCGCGTCCACCACGCGAGCGCGAACCGCCCTAACAACCGGGCCGGCACGTCGCCGAAACGCCCGGCGCCGAGCCGCAGCGGCAGCAGCAGCGCCGGATCGCGGAACTCCTCGTCGGGTGGCAACGTCACGCGGCGCACTTCCGTGGTTTGCCGCAAGGCCGGCGGCAATGCGCGCGCGTACTGCAGCACCAGGTCGCGGTGGCGGTTGTGTACGAAGGCGAAGGCGCCCTGCGCCGGACGCCCGAGCTTGAGCCGCTCTTCGCAGCGCACGAGGACGCGAACCGATGTGCCGCGCAGGTACCAGGCTTCGATCGCGAGCCCGGCCAGCAGCAGGAATGCCGGCCACAACCAGGCGCCTGCGAAGGCCGGCACGTCCGACCAGGTGCCGGCCACGCCTAACAAGGCAGTGAGGGCGATGAACAGGTAACCACGCAAGGCGAAGTGCATCGCGGCAACCCCGATCCTAGCGAGGCACCGGCGTGCCATCGAGAATGGCGCCGACCACTCCCAGGTCGGTATCACCATCGAGCGCTGCCTCGGGCTTCAGCACCAGGCGATGCGCCAGCACCCAGCGCGCGACCGCCTGCACGTCGTCCGGCGTGACGAACTCTCCGGCACGCAACCCCGCGTGAACCCGCGCGGCGCGCAGCAGCGCCAGCGCTCCGCGAGTAGACAGGCCGAGCGCCACGCGCGGATGTTCGCGCGTGGCATGCGCGATATCGAGCACGTAGCCCGACAGCGCCTCGGACACGTGCAGCGCGCTGGCCTCGGCGCGCGCCCGGTGCAACAGGTCGCGGTCGATGCCGCCGAGGTCGGCGGGAATGGCGTCGCGCGCCTCGAGCTCGGTGCCGTACCGCTTGAGGATTTCGCCTTCCGCCTCGCGCTCCGGGTAGCTCATGTCGATGCGCAACATGAACCGGTCGAGCTGGGATTCCGGCAGTGGATAGGTGCCTTCGAACTCGCGCGGATTCTGCGTCGCCAGCACCAGGAAGTCCTCCGGCAGCGGATACAGGTCGCGTTCCGAGGACACCTGCCGCTCTTCCATGGCTTCGAGCAACGCCGACTGCGTCTTCGGGCCCGTGCGATTGATCTCGTCCACCAGCAGCACGTCGGCGAACAACGGCCCGCGGCGGAACACGAACTCGTTCTTCGACGCATCGAAGATGTGTGTACCGACGATGTCACTCGGCATGAGGTCCGCGGTGCCCTGCACGCGCTTGAACTCGCCGCCGAGCACGCGCGCCAGCGTCTTGGCGAGCAAGGTCTTGCCGAGCCCGGGCGGCCCCTGCACCAGCACATGACCGCGGGCGATGAGCGCGATGCACAGCGCGCGAATCACGTCTTCGGCGCCGACGATGACCCGCGCGAGCTGCCGCTGCACGGATTGTTCGAAAGTTGCGACTTGGGTATTCATGTTTTGAGTCGTTTTTCCAGGGTATCGAGAAGGTTCTGCAACGGGACGAGCGGCAGCTTGCGCGCCGAGTGCGCATCCGCGTACCAGCTCTTGAGCTGGTCGAGCTCCTGCGGCAGCACCGCGCCGTGCCGCTCGAGCCAGTGCCATTGATCGCCGCGGTTCGCGGCATCGCCGCCAGAGCGGCGCGCGGCGCGCGCCACACCCGCGAAGAAGAGATCGAAAAGGCGCAACGCCGTGTGTGCCGGCGCAACGGTGCGCGCGATCAATCCTCCCGCGTGCCGTACCAGCGCGGCCTCGGAAGGATCGTGTGTTTCGACGGCGGGCGCCCGCAGCCGGGTGGATCCCAACACCCAGACCAGCCACAGGCCTAACAGGATGAACAGCGTCTTGTACAGGCGCGGATCGTCATAGAAACGCGCCGGATCGTAGCTGGCGGAAAGCCCCTGGCGCAGGTCGTCGAACAGCACCACGCCGCCGCGCGACATGCGCGCACTGACGATGTTGGCGAACAGCCGCGAATTGTCGGCGTTGCCCAACGCGCGGTTGGTGAACAGCGAACCGCCGGCGCTCAGCAACACGCGGCCTTCACCCATGCGTTGCTCGAACAATGCGCCCTCGCCGTCCGCCGTGCGCGCCAGCGTGAGCACGAAATTGTCGTACGGCATGCGCAGCGACCATTCCTGCGCCTCGTAGTCCGTCTCGAGCACCAGCGACTTCACGCCGGCGAGCAACACGTGCGGGCCGGTGGCGGTGAGCGGGATTTGTTTGGGCTCGTCGAGCAGCTCGGTGGCGCCGAGGCCGAGCATTTCCTCGACCTCCTCGTCTTCTTCGTCGTCATCCTCTTCATCGCCGTCGCTCTTGCGCCTGGCATCCCGCTCATCCGCCTTGCGCACGCGCTCCGCCAGCGGCGTTTCATCGAGCCGCGCCTCGCGCGACTTGCGAGTCTCGAATTCGATCGCGGTCAGCGACTCGATCTCCACGACCGCGCCCGCCGAACGGCGCGCGCCCCAGGCCGGCTGATCGAGCAGCGCGGCGTTGATGAGCAACGTGTTGCCGCGCCTGATCCACTTGTCCAGCGCTCCGAGCTCGTCGGTGTGAAACACTTCGATTGCCGGCAGCGAGAGAATCAGCAGGTTGCCGCGCGGCGGCACGTCGAGATCCTGCAACTCCGAATAACGATTGCGCAGCGAGCGCACGCTCACGCCGGATCGCTGCAACCATTCGTACAACGCGGCATAACCATTGCCGCGACGCTCGGCCGTGGTGGGCCGCGCGATGTTGGCATCGGGGTCCAGCGATGGTTCGGGACGCAGCCACAGCCCATAGAACGCGAGCAGCGCGCACAGCGCCAGCAGCAGTGTGATGCCGCGTTCGCGCATCAGTGTTTCACCTGGCGCGCAAACTTTTCGAGCAGAGTTCTGGCCGCGGCGACCGCGCCCTCGATCGACTCGTCCGCCGGCGGGGTGTCGCCGTAGCGGACCACGTCGGCCGTGGCGGCCAGCCTGCGCAGCTCGTCGCGTTCGTCCGCCGAGTCGAGGCGCGCGCGTTGCGCGATCGCGGTTGCCGTGAGTCCATCCGCGGCCGGCAGCCGCTGCGCGCGCGTCAGCGCCTCGCCTAACAACCGCAGCAGCATGCCCGGCCGGTCGGCGAGCGGCGCCCTGGCCACGTCCGCGAGCACCAGGCGCCGGCGCCACTCTGCGGACGGATTCGCGCGTCGCGACGCGCGGCGCGTTCCGCCGAACAAGCCGGCGGCACGGAGTTCCGACACGATGACGAACGCCACCAGCACGCCGACCATCACATAGCCCGTGTAGGTGATGAACTGCGCGACACCTTCGCTGGTCTTGAATTGCCGGGCCAGCCGTTCGAGCCAGCTCGTCTCGTCGTCTTCCTTGCGATTCTCGACCTTGTCCTTGAGCCACTGCTTGAAGCGCTCCCAGCGCGTGGCGCCTTGCTGTCCTTTTTCGCCGAGCTCGGCGAGCACGGCGTCCAGGCGTTCGCGGTCCGGCGCCGGGCGGGGCGTGGCGCCCTCGCCCGACTGGCGTATGAGATCTTCGAGCGCGCGCAGGCTTCCGGCGGTGATTTCCTCGCGCCGCTCGCGCAAGGTCGGCGGCAACAGGTCGCGCCACGGCGCGCTCGCCAGCGCCGGCAACAGGTCGGGGCAACGCTTCTGGATCCGTTCGATGCCGATGTCCACCCGCGCATCGAGACGCGCGCGGCAGGCTTCCACGACACGCAGCGCAGGATCGTCAGCCGCAAGCGCCACGCCCGGCAAGACGAGGACTAACAACCCGATCCACGCTCTCACGTCGCTGCTCCGCGCCGCGCGAGGTCGCGCACTTTCAGGTCCTGGTACGCGACGATGAGCACCGCGAGCACGAAAGGCACCCCGAAGGCGCCGAGCACCAGGTAGAACATCGAGCCGATCATCGTCACCAGGAACAGGTCGACGCGGCCGAACAGCGGCGACATCATCGCCGCGACCGTCACCGGCAGCAGCGAGAACGCCATCAGCATGAGCAATGTGGCGAGAATGGCGCCGACCAGGCGCCACGAGCGCCGGAACGACAAACGCATCGCCCGCGCGAGCGCGGTGAGCGGACCCAGGCCGTCGCACCAGAACGCCGGCAGCGTGATCACGAACAGCGCCACGGGCCACAACAGCGGCACGGCCGCAAAGATGAGCGCCTCCATCGGCATGCTGAACATCAGCACCGGCGTCAGGACGATGATGAACAGTGGATAGGCAAACGCGAACAGCGTGGCGAGCGCCGCCGTCGGCAGTCGCCGGATGGCGACCGCGAGCTCGTGGCGGAAGCGCGGCCGCAACCCTCTGGCGACCGCGGTGAGGCGCAGCGTGATCACACCGAGCAGCGCGACGCTCAGCAGGAATATCGTGGCGTACGCGATCCACCGGTAGCGCGCGATATCGAACCCCGGCTCACCCTCGGGCGACACGAGGAACGTCGAATACAACGTGGGCAGCTCGAGCACCAGCACCGCGAGCCCGGAATAAGGCAGGCAGCGGAAGATGCCGGCGCGAAACAGCCGATACGCCGCATCCAGCACCTCGGCTGTCATGAGCGGCCGGGCATATAGCGCGCTGTACATGCACGGCATGATACCGATGCCGGGCGGAAGTCGTGCATCATCGCGTCCCCATGCTCGACTTGTCCGACAGCGAACGGCTCCTGGCAAACGCCGCTCTGACGATCGATCGCCGCGACGCGGAAATCCTGCTTGCCGGGTGCTGGCGCAGGAGCCGCTCACAACTGCTGGCGAGCTCGGGCGAAGCGGTTCCCGCGGACGTCGCCCGATGTTTCAGCGATGTTCTGCGGCAGCGCGCGTCGGGCGTGCCGGTGGCCTATCTTCTGGGCCGCCGCGAGTTCTGGTCGCTGGATTTCACCGTGAATCCCGCCGTGCTCGTTCCGCGGCCCGAGACCGAGCTGTTAGTGCAGCGCGTGCTCGACCTCATCACCACGCCGGCGGCGGCCGTGGCCGATCTCGGCACCGGCTCGGGCGCCATCGCCATCGCGCTGGCGCATGAACGTCCGCAATGGCGCGTGCTCGGCACCGATGCATCGGAGCGGGCGCTGGCGGTGGCGCGCGCCAATGGTGAGCGCCTGGCGGGCGGACGCGTGGAATGGGCGCAGGGCGACTGGTACTCGGCGCTCGCCGGCCGCCGTTTCGATGCGCTGGCAAGCAATCCGCCGTATGTCGCGGGCGACGACCCCGTGCTCCTCGAAGACGGCCTGCGCCACGAGCCGCGGGCTGCACTGACTCCGGGGGGCGACGGATTCGCGGCTTTGGCCACTCTTATTAATGGCGCCCATGAACACCTGCGGCCGGGCGGCTGGCTGGCGCTCGAACATGGGACGACGCAGGGCGAACATCTGCGTTCGCTGCTTGTCGCCCGTGGCTTCACTCACGTAACCTCCCACCGCGATCTCGCCGGCCACGAGCGCGTCACCGAAGGCAAGCTGGCCCCATAGGAAACCCCCGTGTCACTAGTGTTTGAAACCACGCTCGGCAATTTCGAAGTCGAGCTGTTCGAGAAAGAAGCTCCCATCTCCGCGAAGAATTTCCTGGAATACGTCGACGACGGATTCTTCGACGGCGTCATTTTCCATCGTGTCATCCCCGGCTTCATGATCCAGGGCGGCGGTTTCGAGCCGGGCATGAAGCAGAAGAAGGTGAAGGCGCCGATCAAGAACGAAGCCACCAACGGCCTCAAGAATTCCCGTGGCACGCTCGCCATGGCGCGCACCAACGACATCAACAGCGCCACCGCGCAGTTCTTCGTCAACCTGGTCGACAACGATTTCCTCGATCACGCCGGCCCGGGCAACTACGGCTACGCCGTGTTCGGCAAGGTCACTTCAGGCATGGACGTCATCGACAAGATCGCCAAGGTGGCAACCACGAATCGCTCCGGCCACCAGAACGTGCCGGCCGCGGACGTGACGATCACCAGGGCTTCCCGAAAAGTGTGAAGAAGAACTGGCGGCGGCGGCTGGTCCGATGGACGCTCATCGGGCTCGCCGCCGCCTTTCTCGTTACGGTGCTGCCCGTGGTGGCCATGCGCTGGATCGACCCGTGGTACAGCGCCTTCATGCTCGACGCGGCGCTCGACGCCTCGGGCCGCGGCCAAACTAACTACCGAACCGACTACCGCTGGGTGGATCTCGAGCAGATCTCGCCGCACGCCGCCGTGGCGGTGATCGCCGCCGAAGACCAGTTCTTTCCGTTTCACATGGGCTTCGACTTCAATTCGATCCGCGACGCCGTGCGCTCGAACGAGGCCCAGGTGAAGAAAAAGCGGCCGCGCGTGCGCGGCGCCAGCACCATCAGCCAGCAGGTGGCCAAGAACCTGTTCCTGTGGTCGGGCAGAAGCTACCTGCGCAAGGGCCTCGAGGCGTACTTCACGCTGCTCATCGAGATCACCTGGCCCAAGGAACGCATCCTCGAGATGTACCTGAACGTGGCGCAGTTCGGCGACGGCATCTACGGCGTGGAGGCCGCGGCGCAGCGGTTCTTCCACATGCCCGCCGCGCGGCTCGGCCGATACGAAAGCGCCACGCTCGCGGCCGTGCTGCCCAATCCGATCACCTTCAAGGTGCAGGCGCCCTCTAACTATGTCGTGAAACGGCGCGACTGGATCCTGGCGCAGATGCGGGGTCTGGGCGGCCCCCGCTATCTGGACGAACTGGAAAATCCCACTGGACCGCCGAAGGCGCCGGCGACGCGGAAGCCCGACTGACCGGCGAATATTCCGTGCCACGAGTCGACGAACTGTGACACTTCGCGACGCAATTCGAATTGCGCTGGCTTCGCGGGACCTGCAGGGATTACCCTAGTCCGCGGATCGCCGACGGCGATCTTTCAGGGAGAATAATAATGAACGAGAACCCGTACGAACGCGCGAGCCCTGTCTCGCCTCCTTCCAGACCCAACCCGGAACCCGCGTCGCGCGTCATGTTGCCATTCGAATTCCGCGGCAACGGCGGCGAATATTTCCGCATCTGGATCGTCAACCTGCTGCTCACCATCATCACGCTGGGAATCTATTCCGCGTGGGCCAAGGTGCGCCGCCTGCGTTACTTCTATGGCAATACTTTCGTCGACGGCCAGTCTTTCGATTACCACGGGCAACCGCTCGCCATCCTGAAAGGACGGCTCATCGTGGTGGCCGGCTACGTGGTCTTCTTCATCACTTCGCAGATGTTCCCGGTATTCGCCGGGCTGCTCGCGGTCGTGCTCGCGCTGTTCGGCGTGCCGTGGATCATCATGCGGTCGCGCAAGTTCCAGATGCGCATGACGTCCTACCGCAACCTGCGCTTCAACTTCCACGGCCAATACGGCGGCGCCATGGCGGCATTCATCGGCTGGTATTTCCTCGCGCTGTTCACGCTCGGCATCCTGTTCCCGGTCTGGCTTCGCAAGCGCGTGCAGTACTCGCTCGACAACTCGTCGTACGGCAATCAGCACTTCTCGTTCCTGACCGACAACGGCACGTACTACAAATTCTGCATCGTCACGCTGCTTCTCGGCATCGCCGTCTTTGTAGGCTTCATCGCCGTCCTGACAACGGTGTTCGGCATCAACGCCATGCTCATGGACATCGAATCCATGGCCAGCTTCGGCATCTGGGTGGTGATGTTCGCCTTCATCGTCGCGCTGCTCGGCGTCGCCGGTTATTACCAGGCCTCCTCGCTCAACGCCGCGTTCGGCGGCGTCCAGGTCGGCTCGCAATACGTGCGTTCGTACCTGAAAGCCTGGCCGCTCATCGGCATCTACGTGTCGAATCTGTTTGCGATCGTCTTTACTCTCGGCCTGTATTACCCCTGGGCCAAGGTGAGGCAGGTGCGTTACCAGCTCGAGAACATGGCGATCGATTCGGACGGCAACCTCGAGGCGTTCACCGCCAGTTCCGGCGTGGGCATCGACGCGGTCGGCGAGGAAGTCGGCGACTTCTTCGACGTGGACTTCGGCATCTAACTTGATCGTCGCGGGCCGGTATTTCGACGGGCGTACCTCGGCGGGCGTCGAAGCCCGCCTGGAGTTCGGCGCCGACGGCAAAGTGCACGTGTACGGCACGGCCGAGCCCATTGTCGCCCCGCTCGCCGAGATCGGGATCTCCGAGCGGGTCGGCAACATCACGCGCCGCATCACCTTTCCGGGTGGCGGCGTGTTCGAGACCCAGGACAACGACGCGGTCGACCGGGCGCGCGAGTCGTTCGGCATGCGCGGTGGATCCGCGCTCGTGCACTGGCTCGAAAGCCGCTGGCAAGTCGCGGTTGGCTCACTCGTGGCCGTGGTGCTGGTGTCGATCGCGTTCGTGCAATGGGGTGTCCCCGCGGCGGCCAACTGGGCAGCCGAGGTCATGCCCGCGGACGTCGACCGCGCCATAGGCGCGGGCTCCCTCGACGTGCTCGATCGCGTCGCGTTCGAACCATCGGGGCTTCCGAAGAAGCGCCAGCAGGAATTGCGCGGCCGCTTCGTCACCATGACGAAGCCGCTCGACGATGGCCACGTGTACCAGCTCGAGTTCCGGCACGGCGGACACATCGGCGCCAACGCATTCGCGCTGCCATCGGGCATCATCGTCATGACCGACGAGCTGGTGGAGCTCGCGAAGACGGACGACGAGATCGTCTCGGTGCTGGCGCACGAAATCGGCCACGTGCGTGGCCGTCACGCGCTGCGGCATCTGCTGCAGGCCGCGGGCATCTCCTCGCTGGCCTTCGCCTTGTTAGGCGACGTCAGCACCATCTCGGGTGTGCTGAGCGCGGCGCCCGCGCTGCTGCACGCGAAGAATTCACGCGACTTCGAGCGTGAGGCCGATGCCTTCGCGAAGCAGTGGCTGCGCGAGAACGGCATCGCGGAATCGAGCTTCGACTCCATGTTGTG
Source organism: Steroidobacteraceae bacterium (assembly GCA_035765415.1). GTDB lineage: Bacteria > Pseudomonadota > Gammaproteobacteria > Steroidobacterales > Steroidobacteraceae > CADEED01. Next base: position 27,348 of record DASTXR010000104.1, read on the forward strand.
CCGCCTCAACGATTCGCATGGAGGCGGGGAAGAAGACGACGACTTCGACTACTTCTCGTCGCACCCGGCCACCAGCGAGCGGGCGCAATGCTCCAGGGAAGAGGAGCCGGAAGCTGCCGCTGAAGATGCAAAGCCGGCGCCGGAAGACGCGCCGGTGGAGGCCGATGTCCCCGTCGAAGAGGCGCCGCTGATCGACACGCCGCGCGAGGAGTGATCCTCGGTCGATCGTGTCGCTGGCCGCCCCCGGCAGTCAGCGCTTTTTCTTCTTCCTGTTCATGCGTCTTTCCTCCAGTATTTTCGCCAGGGCCTTCGCGCCTTCGCGTCGCACCGACTTCGCAGCCTGTTTCCGGTCGAAGATCCCGGTGAAGCTGCCATCGGGCATTTCGTACTGATAAAACCCGCTCCAGGCCGGGTCGTGCCTGGGTATGACGGTGATGCCCCCGACCGTCACCGCAAGTTTTTCGGGATCGTGCGTGAGCGGTTTCAGCCGCTTTTTCCGGGTGCCTTGCGCGCGCGCATAAGTCGAGTCCGGCGCGGGCCGCTTCGCCGCCTGCACCCTGGGCGACGAGCCCAGATAGACGTCGTAGGCATCGCCGTTGCGTGACTTTACCGAATCATCTTCGATGAGAGCGTGGCGTGCCGCGCCGGCCTCGATGCCGGACTTGCGCGCGAACTTCAGCGCTTCGTTTATGAAGGCGCGGGTTGCGGCTGCCACGGCGCGATCCGCGCCGGCAGACATCATCGCGAATTTTTTCGGGAACCTGCCCTGAGGCTTGTCCCAGATGAAGAAGTAGTTGATCACCTCGTGCAGTCGCTCGCGCACGTCGGTGTCGGTGAGTTCGTCGTGACTCCGCGCGATGACCTGTAGCCTGTTCAGGTAGGCGGAATACAGTCTGCCGAATTCCATTCCTGCCCCTAGTTGATCGTGTCGCTTCCGCGTGGCGCCACGTTGTCGAACAGATGCTCGACATCGATCGCATCGAACTTGTAGGGCTTCTGGCAGAACTCGCAGGTGACGGTGCACGTGCCCTGCTCCTCGATCACCGAGCGGACTTCGTCCACTCCCAGCGAGCGCAGCACGTTCGCCACTCGCTCGCGCGAACAGCGGCATTCGAACTTCACGTCGTGACCCGAAAACACGCGCACTTCATCGACACCGAACATGTCGACGAGCCGCTGCTCCACGTCGTCTTCGAGCAGCTGGCCGCGCGCCAGCGAGGACATCGCGTCGTCCGCCTTCTGCCAGGCGGCATCGAGCGCGGTGTCGTCGATCTGCTGCTGCGTGCCGCCGACCCCGGGAATGCGCTGCACCAGCATGCCCGCGACGACACCGGACCCCGCGGCGAGCAGCACTCGCGTGGGCAACTGCTCCGACTGCCGAAAATAGGCTTCCAGCGATTCGGCCAGGGAATTGCCGGTGATGGGCACCACGCCCTGGTAGCTGGACGCGCGATCGGCGGCCTCGACGGTCACCACGATCTGGCCTTCGCCCGCGAGCGAACGAAACCCGGCCTCGCCGCCTTCCTCGAGCGCCGGTGAATCGTGGCGCGCCATGGCGCGCACGCGGAAGTCGTGCGTGCACTGGGCCACCAGCAGGCTGACCAGCCCCTTGCCCTGCATCTGCAGCGTGAGGACGCCGTCGAATTTCAGCGTGGCCGCCAGCAACACCACGGCCCCCACCGCCTCGCCTAACAACTGGCGGACGGCGGGAGGATAGTCCTGGTGCTCGCGCAGGCTCAGCCAGGACTGCGCGAGCCGCACGGCATGGCCGCGAATCGGAAACCGTTCGAGTACGAAGCGACGGACGAGATCGGGCTGTGACACGCCTAACCGGCTAACTTCTTCTTCAGAAGCTCGTTGAGCTGCGCGGGATTGGCCTTGCCGCCCGTGGCTTTCATGACCTGGCCGACAAAGAACCCGAACAGCTTGTCCTTGCCCGAACGGTAATCGGCGAGCTGGCCGGGATTGTTCGCCATCACGTCGTCGATGGCCTTCTCGATGGCGCCCGTGTCGGTGATCTGCTTGAGACCCTTCGATTCGATGATGGCGTCGGCATGTTTGCCTTCCGCCCACATGGCTTCGAACACGTCCTTGGCGATCTTGCCCGAGATGGTGTTGTCGGTGATGCGGCCCAGCAGGGCCGCAAGGCCGGCGGCGCCGATACGGCTCTCGCCGATTTCGAGATTGTGCTCGTTGAGAGCGGCAGCCAGGGACCCCGCCACCCAGTTGGCGGCCAGCTTGGCCTGCTCTTTCGAAGGTTCCCTGCCTCCCGCGAGTAGTTTGGCGACTTCCTCGTAGTACGCCGCCAGCTCCTTCGACGAGGTGAGCACGCCGGCGTCGTATTCCGACAGGCCGAACTGCGCGGCGAACCGCGCGGCCTTCTGGTCGGGAAGCTCGGGCAGTGTCGCTTTCACGTTCGCCACGTACGCGGCATCGATCTCCACCGGCAGCAGGTCCGGATCCGGGAAGTAGCGATAGTCGTTCGCCTCTTCTTTCGATCGCATGCTGCGCGTCTCGCCCTTGTCGGGATCGTAGAGGCGGGTTTCCTGCACGACCTTGCCGCCGGATTCGAGCACGTCGATCTGGCGCGCGACTTCGTAGTTGATGGCCTTTTCTACGAAGCGGAACGAATTGATGTTCTTGATCTCGGCACGCGTGCCGAACTTCTCGGCGCCGACCTTGCGCACCGACACGTTGGCGTCGCAGCGGAACGAGCCTTCCTGCATGTTGCCGTCGCAGATCTCGAGGTAACGCACCAGCGTGTGCACTTTCTTGAGATAGGCCACCGCCTCTTTCGCCGAACGCATGTCCGGCTCGGAGACGATTTCGATGAGCGGCGTGCCGGCGCGGTTGAGGTCGATGCCGGACTGCCTCGGCAGCCCTTCGTGCAGCGACTTGCCGGCGTCTTCTTCGAGATGCGCCCGCGTGATGCCGACGCGCTTCTTCGTGCCGTCGTCGAGCACGATGTCCATGTGGCCCCTGGCAACCACCGGCAACTCGTACTGGCTGATCTGGTAGCCCTTCGGCAGATCCGGATAGAAGTAGTTCTTGCGCGCGAACACCGACCGCGGCGCGATGGTGGCATCGACCGCGAGCCCGAACTTCACTGCCATGCGCACGGCTTCGCCGTTGAGCACGGGCAACACGCCGGGGTACGCGAGATCGACGAGGTTGGCCTGGGAGTTGGGCGACGAGCCATAGGCCGTGGGCGAGCCCGAGAAGATCTTGGACTTCGTCGAGAGCTGCGCGTGGATTTCGAGTCCGATAACCGTTTCCCAGGTCACGACAGCTTCTCCCTCTTGAAAGCCGCGGGAATCTGCCGATGCCAGTCCGTCTCCTTCTGGTACGCGTGCGCCACGTTGAGCAGTTTCGCTTCCGCGAAATGCGGCCCGGCGATCTGCAACCCGACCGGCAATTCGCGCGAAAACCCACAAGGGATGGACATGGCCGGGACGCCGGCCAGGTTCGCGCCAATGGTGTAGATGTCGTTGAGATACATCTGGATCGGATCCGAAGCCTTCGCGCCGATGCCGAACGCCACGTCGGGCGCGGTGGGCCCCATGAGCACATCGACCTCGCCGAACGCGCGCTTGAAGTCCTGGTTGATGAGTTGACGCACGCGCTGCGCTTTCAGGTAGTAAGCATCGTAGTAGCCGGCGGACAGCACGTACGTGCCGGTCATGATGCGACGCTTGACCTCGGCGCCGAAGCCCTCGCCGCGCGACCTCTTGTAGAGGTCCATGAGATCCCTGGGATCCTTCGCGCGATAGCCGTAGCGCACGCCATCGAAGCGCGCGAGGTTCGACGAACACTCGGCCGGCGCCACGACGTAGTAGGTGGGCACCGACAATGGCAGCGCGGGCAGTTTGACCTCGACGAGTTTCGCGCCGAGCTTTTCGTAGACCTTGAGCGCTTCGCGAATGAGCTTCTCGACCGAAGCGTCGAGACCCTTGTCGAAGAACTCCTTGATGAGCCCGATCCGAAGACCGGTGAGCGGCGCGTCGAGCGACTCCACATAGTTAGGAACCGGCGTGTCGACGCTGGTGGAATCGCGCGTGTCGAAACCCGACATGGCGCCGAGCACCATGGCCGCATCTTCGGCCGACTGGGCGATGACCCCGCCCTGGTCGAGGCTCGAGGCGAACGCGATCATGCCGTAACGCGAGACACGGCCGTAGGTGGGCTTGATGCCGGTGACGCCACACAGCGAAGCCGGCTGGCGGATCGATCCACCCGTGTCGGTGGCCGTGGCCACCGGCGCGATGCGCGCGGCGACGGCGGCCGCCGAACCGCCCGAGGATCCGCCCGGCACCAGTTTGACGTCCCACGGGTTCTTCACCGGACCGTAGTAGCTGGTCTCGTTCGACGAGCCCATGGCGAACTCGTCCATGTTGGTCTTGCCGAGCGTGACCATGCCGGCGGCATTGAGCTTCTCGACCACGGTGGCGTCATACGGCGACACGAAGTTGTCGAGCATCTTCGAACCGCAGCTGGTCTTGATGCCCTTCGTGCAGAAGATGTCCTTGTGCGCGAGCGGCAAGCCCGTGAGCGGGCCCGCGTTCCCGGAGGCCAAAGAGGCTTCCGCCACCTTCGCCTGGGCCAGAGCGGACTCCGCAGTGACCGTGACGAAAGCATTCAGTGTCGGCTGGGACTCTTCGATACGGGCCAGCAGAGACTTCGTGAGCTCCGTCACAGAAAATTCTTTGGCTCGCAGCTTCTTTGCGAGCTCAGACAGCGTCAGCGTATGCATTGGACTAAGACTTTCCTACTCAATGACCTTGGGAACGAGATATAGCGCGGCTTCGACTTGCGGAGCGTTGCGTTGATAGTTCTCGTGTTGGTCCGTTTCGGTCACTACGTCGGGCCGCATGCGCTGCGCGAGACCCGGAAGAGGATGAGCCATCGGCTCGATACCCGCGGTTTGTGCCGCGTCGAGCTCGCCCACCAGGTCGACGATCTTCGAAAGACTGTCCTGGTAGACGGGGATCTCGGCTTCGGTCAGTGAGAGTCGGGCGAGATGCGCGATGGAGTTGATCTGGTCGCGATTGAGGCTCATCGAAAACTCAAGCAAAAGATGTTGGAAATGTGCGCGGAATCATACCTGTTGCCTTGTAGAGCGTGCTGCAGATTGTTAAATTGCCGCCACTTTTTCGCGCTTCGGTCGCTACTCCATGTTCAAACGCTTGCGCGGCTATTTCTCGAGTGATCTCTCGATCGACTTGGGAACGGCCAATACCCTCATTTACGTCCGTGACAAGGGCATCGTGCTCAATGAGCCGTCCGTTGTCGCGGTGCAGGACGATCACTCCGGCCGCGGCAAGGTCATAGTCGCCGTCGGCGCCGAAGCCAAGAACATGCTGGGCCGCACGCCGGGCCACATCAACGCGGTCCGGCCCATGAAAGACGGCGTCATCGCCGACTTCACCTACACCGAGAAGATGCTTCAGTACTTCATCGGCAAGGTGCACGGCAACCGTGTGCTCAAACCCTCGCCTCGCGTCCTGGTGTGCGTGCCCATCGGCTCCACGCAGGTCGAACGCCGCGCCATCAAGGAATCGGCCGAAGGCGCCGGCGCGCGCAGCGTGCAGATTGTTAGCGAGCCGATGGCGGCCGCGGTCGGCGCGGGCCTGCCCGTGAACGAGGCGCGCGGCTCGATGGTGCTCGACATCGGCGGCGGCACGTCGGAAGTCGCCGTGCTCTCGTTGAACGGCATCGTCTACGCGGCCTCGGCGCGCATCGGCGGCGACCGTTTCGACGAAGCCATCATGAACTACGTGCGCCGCAACTACGGCATCCTCATCGGCGAAGCCACCGCCGAGCGCATCAAGATCGAAATCGGCGCGGCTTATCCCGGCCAGCAGGTGCGCGAACTGTCGGTCAAGGGCCGCAACCTCTCCGAAGGTGTGCCGCGCAGCTTCACGTTGAACTCGAACGAAATCCTCGAAGCCTTGCAGGAACCGCTGCAGGGCATCGTCGGCGCCGTCAAGCAGGCGCTGGAACAGACTCCTCCGGAGCTCGGCGCCGACGTGGCCGAACGCGGCATCGTGCTCACCGGCGGCGGCGCGCTGCTGCGCGACATCGACAAACTACTCATGGAAGAGACCGGCCTGCCGGTGGTCATCGCCGAAGATCCGCTCACCTGCGTCGCTCGCGGCGGCGGTCGCATTCTGGAGCTCCAGGACCAGGTCGGGCCGGGAAGCTTCGGCCTCGAATAATCCGTGGCCGTCTTCGGCAGCGCCACCAATCGCTCATTCGGCGGGCGCGGCCCGTCGTTCGGCTTTCGGTTCTTCTGTTACGCCATTCTGTCGGTCGTACTCATGTTCTACGACCGCCGCGGCCAGGAACAGGGCCGCGGCTGGCTCGACACCGCGCGTTACGGCCTGCAGGCAGCTATCTACCCGCTGCAGCTCGCGGTCAACTCCCCGTCGGCCGCCTGGCGCTGGCTCGACGAGAGTTTCACCACGCGCGAAACCCTGCGGGCCGAGGTCGATGCGTTACGCGAACGGCTGCGCGTCCAGCAGCTCATCACGCTGCGGCAGGCGGCGCTCGAAAAAGAAAACGCGACGCTGCGCGGGCTGAATGCGCTGCTGCCCAACATCATCGAAAAGCGGCTGGTGGGCGAAGTCGTCAACGTCGAACTGACCGAGCTGCGCCAGCGGCTGCTGGTCAACCGCGGCGGCACGCACGGTGTGTTCAAGGCGCAGCCGGTCATCACGGGCGATGGCGTGCTGGGCCAGGTGTTCCGCATGGGTCCGTTCAGCTCGGAAATCATCCTCATCACCGACGCGGAGCACGCGGTGCCGGTGCAGGTCGTGCGCTCCGGCGTGCGCACTTTCGCGCTCGGCACCGGCCACAGCACCTCGCTCGAACTGCCCTTCGTCCCGCACAACTACGACGTGAAGGTCGGCGACCTGCTGGTCACCTCCGGCCTCGACGACGTATTCCCGTTCGGCCTGCCGGTCGCGCGCGTCACGAAGGTGGCGCGTGATCCGGCGCAGCCGCTGGCGCAGATCCATGCCGTGCCGCTCGCCGGCATCGAAAGCGACCGTGAAGTGCTGTTCATCTGGCAACGCAAGGACCATCCCGCGGCCGTCGCCTCGCCTGAAGCCCTGGCGGTCGAGGCCGCCCCACCGGTGAAAAAACCATGAACCTCGCGCGTGGCGAACCGCGCTGGGCGGTTACCTTCACAGTGCTGCTGGCGCTCATCGCGCAGGTCATCCCGTTGCCGGACTGGCTGTCGGTGGTCCGGCCCGCGTTCGTGGCGCTGGTCATCCTCTACTGGAGCATCTACGCGCCCCACGCCGGCGGCATCTTCGCGCCCTGGCTCGCGGGCCTCGCGCTCGACGTCTTCAAGGGCGAGGTGCTGGCGCAGAACGCGCTGGCCATCGCGCTGATCGCCTACATCACCATGAGCCTGCACCAGCGGCTGCGCAACCAGACGCTCGTGCAGCAATCGCTGTTCGTTTTCCTGATGCTCATGGTGAACGAAGTGGTGGTCTGGGGCATCGAAGGATGGAGCGGCGACCCCTCGTCCACTCCGTGGCGCTGGATACAGCCGATGATCGGCGCCATGTTGTGGCCGTTCATCGCATTGCTGGTCGGTCGCACGCACACCCGCACCTAGGCGGCGCAATGGGCACGGTCAGCATCAAGGATCACTGGGGCGAGCAGCGGCTGTTCGAGCAGCGCGCGGTGGCCGCGGCGTTCGTCATCGCGGCGCTGACGCTGGTGCTCATCGGCCGCCTCGTGGTGCTGCAGATCCTGCGCTACGACTACTACGCCGAGCTTTCGCAGGGCAACCGCGTGCGCGTCGAGCCGCTGCCCGCGCAGCGCGGCCTCATCCTCGATCGCAAGGGACTGGTGCTCGCCGAAAACCGTCCCGCGTTCCAGATCGAACTGGTGCGCGAACGCGTGCCCGACGTCGAAGCCACGCTCAAGCGGCTCATCGAAATCGGCGTATTGCCGCTCGACGATCTCGACGAAACGCGCAAGCTCGTGAAGTCGCGCCGCAGCTTCGAAAGCGTGCCGATCCGCCTGCGGCTCACGGACGTGGAAATCGCGCGCTTCGCCGTGCATCGCTTCGAATTCCCCGGTGTGGACATCGCCACGCGACTCACGCGTTTCTACCCGCATGGCGAACATGCCGTGCACGCGCTCGGTTACGTGGCGGCGATTTCCGAGAGCGACGTCAAGAAGCTCGAAAAGGACAAGCTGCTCTCCAAGTATGCCGGCACGTCGCTGATCGGCAAGCTCGGCATCGAGGCGTCCTACGAAGAAGTCCTGCATGGCGTCGACGGTTCGCGCCAGATCCTCGTCAATGCCGCCGGGCGTTCGGTGCAACGCGAGTCCAAGGATCTGGACGTGCTCGACCCCATCGCGGGCCGCGACGTGATCACCGGCATCGACCTGCCCACGCAACTGGTCGCCGAGCAGGGACTCATCGGACGCCGCGGCGCGGTGGTGGCCATCGATCCGAACAACGGCGACGTCGTCGCGATGGTGTCTACTCCGGGCTTCGATCCCAACCCCTTTGGACGCGGCCTCACCACGGCCGAATACGCCGCGCTGCGCGACAACATCGACGTGCCGCTGCTCAACCGCGCGATCCGCGGTGAATATCCGCCCGGCTCCACGGTGAAGCCGGCGATCGCACTCGGTGGTCTCACGCTCGGCATCACCACGCCGCAACGGACCAAGTCCTGCCCGGGCTATTTCTATCTGCCCGGGTCAGGCCATCGATTCCGCGACTGGCGCCCGCACGGCCACGGCGTGGTCGAGATGGAAACCGCGATCGCGCAGTCCTGCGACGTGTACTTCTACGAACTCTCTTCGATGATGGGCGTCGACAAGCTGTCGGGCTGGCTCGCGCATTTCGGGCTCGGCCAGCCGACGAACATCGACATCAGCGGCGAGCGCAAGGGCATATTGCCGTCCCCGGCGTGGAAGAAAGCCAGGTTCAAGAACGCGGCCGACCAGGTGTGGTTCCCCGGCGAGACCGTCAGCTTCGGCATCGGTCAGGGTTATCTCGTCGTCACACCGCTGCAGGTCGCGCACATGGCTTCCATCCTCGCCACGCGCGGCAAGAGTTATGAGCCTCGTCTCGTCACCGCCTTTCGCGACCAGGGCACAGGCAAACTCGATCCGATCCCGCCCAAGCTCATCGAGACTGTCGAAGCGTCGCCCGAGAACTGGAAAGTCGCCGTCGACGGCATGATCAAGGTCATGAAGGCGCCCGGCACGGGCTGGCGCAGCCAGGTCGGCGCGCAGTTCCAGATCGCCGGCAAGACCGGCACGGCACAGGTCTTCACGGTCAAGCAGCACGAGAGCTACAAGGAGATGGAGTCGCGGCTCAGCGAACGCCTCTACGACCACGGCTGGTTCATCGCGTTCGCGCCCGCGGAAGCGCCCAAGCTCGCCGTGGCGGTCATCATCGAAAACGGCAAACACGGCACCGCCGCGGCGGTCATCGCGCGCCGCGTGCTCGACCAGTTCATCCTGGGCCACACCACCACACCGGACATTCCGCCGCCGGTCGTCGCGCCTTCGGGCGAAGTCGTGGTCGCGCCCACTGCGCCGGGAGACGAGTGATGTACGAGCCCATAGAAGTCGGCTCACGCAGCCGGCGCACCTTCAGTGCCGCGGGCCGCATCCTCGGCGCGCTGAAACTCGACGGCCCGCTGCTCGTGGGCCTCGGGCTCATCACGCTCTTCGGCCTCGTCGTGTTGTACAGCGCTTCGGGGCAGAACTGGAACCGCGTCATCGACGGCGCCATCCGCGCCGCGCTCGGCGGCGTGGCGATGTGCGCGCTGGCGCAGGTGAAACCCGCATTCCTGCGCAGGATCGCGCTGTTGATGTGGATCATGGGCGTCGTGCTGCTCATCGTGGTCGACATCACCGGCCACATCGGCAAAGGCGCCCAGCGCTGGCTGGATCTCGGGTTCATCCGATTCCAGCCATCCGAAATCATGAAGCTCGCCGTGCCCATGACCTGCGCCTGGTGGCTGCACGACCGCGCGCTGCCGCCGGACTGGAAATCGTTGCTGGTGCTCGCGGTCATCATCCTGGTGCCGACGGCGCTCACCATCATCCAGCCCGATCTCGGCACCGGCGGCCTCATTCTCATCGGCGGCATGCTGGTGGTGATCCTCGCAGGCCTGCAGTTCCGCGTGATCTTCGGCCTGGCCGCGGCAGGCGCCGCCGCGGGCTGGTTCGCCTGGCACTACTTCCTCTACGACTACCAGAAGCAGCGCGTGTTCACGCTGCTCGATCCGGAGTCCGACAAGCTCGGCGCGGGCTACCACATCATCCAGTCGCAGATCGCCATCGGCTCGGGCGGCGTGTTCGGCAAGGGGCTGCTCAACGGCTCGCAGGGCCAGCTCGAATTTCTGCCGGAGCGCACCACGGACTTCATCTTCGCGATGGTCGGTGAGGAACTCGGTCTATTCGGCGCGGCGATCCTGCTGCTGCTCTACGTCTTCGTCGTAGGACGGGCCCTGTACCTCGCCGTGGAAACGCAGGACACATTCGCGCGATTGCTGGCCGGCAGCATCGCCCTCACCTTTTTCGTCTACGTGTTCATCAATGCGGGCATGGTGAGCGGCCTCCTGCCGGTTGTCGGCGTTCCGCTACCGCTGGTCAGCTACGGCGGTACATCGATGGTGACCCTGCTGGCGGGCTTCGGTATCCTGATGTCCCTCTACTCGCATCGGAAGCTCGTCGCCTCGTGATGCGCAATGCGCCCGTACTGACAGTCATCCTTCTTTTTTGTTCGGGTTCCGCGCTGGCGGAAGGCTCGTTCGCCGGCCGCACCCGGTTCGATCTCGACCGCACCGAAATCCAGCAATTCGTCGAAGCCACCGCCGCGGCGAACAAGATGCAGCCGCTCGACGTCTACCGCCTGCTCGCCAAGGCCGAGCCGCAACCGAAGATCATCGAGCTGATCAGCAAGCCCGCGGAAAAGGTGTCGCCGTGGTGGGAATACCGCGAGCGCTTCCTCACCGAGCAGCGCGTGAACGAAGGCGCGCAGTTCATGATCGAACACCGCGCGCGCCTCGAGAAGGCCCGCAAGGAAACCGGCGTGGCGCCGGAATACGTGGTGGCCATCATCGGCGTCGAAACCTTCTACGGCCGCATCACCGGCAAGTTCCGCGTGCTCGACGCGCTCGCCACGCTGGCCTTCGACTACCCGCCGCGCGCCGAATATTTTCGCAGCGAGCTCACGCAGTTCATCGCGCTGGCGAAGGAAGAGGCGGTGGACCCGCTGACCGCGCTCGGCTCGTACGCCGGCGCCATGGGCGCGGGCCAGTTCATGCCGTCGAGTTACCGCCGGTACGCCGTGGACGGCAGCGACGATTCCAGGCGCAACCTGTTCGCCGACTGGGACGACATCATCGCCAGCGTCGCTAACTACTTCAAGGAAAACGGCTGGGTGGCCAACGGCCCGGTGCTCGCCGAGGCGGTGGTGAAGTCCGACTCGCCGGCGACCGCCGAGGCCGGCAACCTCTCGCTGAACGACACCGTCGGCGGGCTCAGGGCCAAGGGCGTCGCGTTCGAAACCGGCGAAGCCGAGAGCGCGCGCGTGCTGCTGATTCCGGCGGAGAAGCAGGACGGGCCGGCCTATCGCGTCGGCTTCAAGAATTTCGAAGTGATCACGCGTTACAACCGCAGCGTGCGCTACGCCATGGCCGTGCACGATCTCGCAACCAACATCGCAGGCCGTGTCGCCGCGGCATCGCCGGCGGCGTCACCTGAAACGCCCGGCGAAACCAAGCTCGCCGCGCAGCCGGGTTCGACGACCGCGGCCCGCTGATGCGAAGTGTCGCGCGCGTCGCGCTCGCGCTGACGCTCATCACCTTCCTCGCCGCGGGCTGCAGTCTCGCGAAGCGGCGCCCGGAAGCGCCGCGCTCCAGCATCCCGTCCGGCTCGGCCGTGCCGCAGCCACCACCCGACGTGTTCGCGATCCCCGATGCGGTCCCGCGCGCCGAGCCGCGCGGCAGGCGCGGCAATCCGCCGTTCTACGAGGTCTTCGGCAAGCGCTATTACGTGCTGGCGAGCTCGGAGGGTTTCGTCGAGCGCGGCACCGCGTCGTGGTACGGCCCCGGTTTTCACGCCGCCTCCACGTCGCTGGGTGAGCCCTATGACATGTACGCCATGACCGCGGCACACAAGACGCTGCCGATTCCGGCGTACGCAGAAGTCACGAACCTCAAGAATGGCCGGAAGGTGGTCGTGCGCATCAACGACCGGGGCCCCTTCGTCGGCGATCGCATCATCGACCTGTCGTATACCGCCGCCGCCAAGCTCGACATGCTGCTGGCCGGCACTGCGCCGGTGGAGGTCCGCGTGATCTCCGCGCCGCGCACGGGTGCGGGCTCCGCGCTGCCGCCGATGCCGCCGGCCGCACCGCCCGCGCCTGCCAGGCAGGCAGCGACTCCGCCGGTCACGGTGGTCAACGCGCCCGCCATGAAGATGCCGGGCGCACCGGTGATGTACATCCAGGCCGGCGTCTTCGCCGACCACGAAAACGCGCGACGGCGCGTCGAGTTGCTGCTCGCGGGCGGGCTCGAGCTCGCGAGCCTCGACGAAATTCCGCGCAGTGAACGCACCCTGCATCGCGTGCGTGTCGGCCCGTTCGCCAGCATCGAGGAGTTCGATCTCGCCATGCGCAACTTGCGCGAACTCGGCATCACCGACGCGCGCCTGCTCGCGGACTGAGGAAATGGGGACACTCCTGATTTGCAGCAAAAGGGGACGCGCCTCGAATGGGGGGCTTCAGTTCCGATTTCCTTGCAAAAGCGGGATCGAGGCACGCCGTTGGCGCGTCAGCGCGT
>DASTXR010000105.1:0-3376 GCA_035765415.1 Steroidobacteraceae bacterium
GAGCTGCTGCAGCATGGCTTCACCGTTGACCAGGTGGTGCACGACTATGGCGACCTGTGCCAAGCCATCACCGATCTTGCCTTCGAGCAGGATGTGCCACTGGCGGTGAACGAATTCCGTACGCTCAACCGCTGCCTGGACAATGCGATCGCCGATTCCGTCACGGAGTTCAGCTACCGGCGCGATCTCGTCCTGGAGGAGGCGGGTGTGCAGGCGCTGAACGAGCGCCTGGGCTTTCTTGCGCACGAGCTGCGCAACCTGATCCAGACCGCGACGCTCGCGCTCACCGCCATCCAGGCCGGCAATGCCGGCGTTGCCGGGGCGACCGCCGCCGTGCTCGACCGGTCCCTGATCGGCCTGCGCAACCTCGTTGACCGCTCGCTGGCCGATGTGCGCGTGACGGCGGGCCTGCCGCCGCGCTTCAAATCCCTGTCCCTCGCCGAGCTCATCGGCGAGCTGAGAATTTCCGCCTCGCTGGAAGCTCAGGCTCGCGGTTGTGACTTCTCCGTGTCTCCCGTCGATCCAGCCCTCGCTGTACACGCGGACCGGGAGATGCTCTTTTCCGCAATCAGCAACCTGCTGCAAAACGCGTTCAAGTTCACCGAGCAGAACACCGAGGTCTCGCTGAACGTGCACGCCACGGCCGATCGCATCCTGATCGAGGTCGAGGACCGCTGCGGTGGGCTTCCCGAAGGCGAGGCGCAAAGAATGTTCCGGCCCTTCACGCAGGGCGGCAACGACAGGTCCGGCCTGGGCCTCGGGCTGTCCATCTGCCGGCGCAGCGTCGAAGCGAACAACGGCATTCTTAGCGTGCGCGATATGCCGGGCTCGGGTTGTGTCTTCACCATCGACCTGCCGCGGCAATCACCGGCCGCGCAACCCGCGCCATGAGCGACGCGTGGATCCGAGGGCTCACCATGTCGGCGATGGTGCTACTCGTGCTGCATGCCGTCGGCTCGTGGGTTTACTCCATGCTCGGACTCACCGCGGCGATCGCATCGGCCGCGCTTGTCGCTGCCGTTTCGGTGCTGAGCGCGCGCATGGCGGCGCTCGGAGACGGGAATCACGCCTGGTTCGTAGTACCGACAGTCCTGTTCACGACGCTGCCGCTCGTTGCCAAGCTTTTTTCCGTCCTCACGGCGGAGCACGGATGGTGGGCAGGCATTGTGGAGCTTGCGCCATTCCTCCTGGGCTTCGCCGCTCCTGTCCTTCTCTTGTTGACCGTGTACCTGGAACTTGGGCGTCGCGCGCGCCGCAGCGCGCCCGGCCAGGCCGTGCCGGTCTTGTTGCGGCAGCGGGGCGCGCTCAGAGGATAGCGTCGTTAGCCGCGTCAGTGCGCGCGGGCCATCCTTCTCTGGGCCACGCTTCGCGCCCATGTTTCCGGGAACCGGCGCTGGAGGAAATCGAGTAACACGGCTTGCAGGTGGCGCTTCTCGAGCCAGAGGTCAACGCCGCCGCCGCATCCGGTGGAGAGGACCACGATTGGTGGCGGGTTCGGTCGTGATTTGACGATCGACGCGAGCGCAATCCCGTCCAGCCCCGGAATCGCGTGCGCCGTGATGACCAGATCCGGCATGCTCTTCTGTAGCGCGATCACCGCCTCGGCTGCGGAAGCGGCCGCTTCGATCTCGACATGGGCGAAAAATTCGTCGAGCCAGAGCGCGATCGCCGTCCGAGCCTCGGTATGGGAGTCCACCAGGAGGATTCGCATGGATCACGATGGCAGTCCGAATCGCGATCCCTTGCGTCGCCCGGTGTGCCGAGCGGCGGCGACGCTATGTGCGGGAGCGCACGCCCAGACCAGGAAGCTCTAGCGCAGGCTGCGCTGACTTCTCGCGACGGCCCCGTCGGCCCAGACCTTGGGAAAGCGCCGCTGCAGGAAGCCGAGCAGGCGCGAGTGCAGATGGCGTTTCTCGAGCAAGAGATCCACGCCGGCCGTCCTGCATTGCAGGTCTAGCCCCGTAGCCGGGCCTGCAGTCAGCAGTACGATCACCGGAGGGTGGGGGCGAGATTTGATCATTGCGGTGAGCGCGATCCCACCAAACGCGGGCACCGGATGCGCGGCGACCATCAGGTCCGGGGAGTGCGCGCCGATTACCTGCAGCGCCTCGGCCGGCGACGAAACCGGCTGGATCGCGATGGCGCCGAAGAATTCGGTCAGCCAGGCAGCCGTTGCCATGCGCGACGAGTAATCGGGGTCCAGCAGAAGGATTCGCATCGCGCATCATTCCACTGGAAACCACGATCCTGTGCATCGGACCGGATGCCGAACAGCTTGACACCACCTACAAAGGGGCGCATTCTCACCATCCATGAGGATGGTACATGGCTGGTAAGAGGATGGCGCAAGCGGCCGAGTCGGAGAAGATTACGATCAACCTGGGGTTCGTCGACCTTGGCCAGGTCGATCTGCTGGTCGAGGACGGGTTTTACTCGAACCGCACCGATTTCATCCGCACCGCGATCCGAAATCAGCTTCTTACGCATGGCGAGGTCCTGAAGAAAAGCGTTGCGCGCCGCGAGATGGTGCTCGGCCTGCAGCGTTTTTCCCGCAAGGATCTCGAGAACGTGGTGGCGGCCGGAGAAAAGCTGCAGATCCACGTGCTGGGTCTCGCGACGATCGACGACGACGTGACCCCGCAGCTCGCCCGGCAGGCGATTGCCTCCATCGCGGTGCTCGGCGCCTTGCGCGCGAGCGCCGAAGTGAAGGCCGCGCTGGCCGATCGCACTCGCTAGTTCACCACAAGGAATTTTCATGTCCATGAACGACAGGCTGGCCCTCGGCATGCTCGAGGCGACTCAACTCACGCGCGCAGGCCGCGTGCTCGAAGCGACCGCGGCGATCCAGCGCGCGCTCGGTCAGCAACCGGTAGCGAAGACGAAAGCGCGTGAGCGCCCTCGCGCTATTCAACTGCCCGAAGGGAGAGCGGGCCAGTTCATTGCCGGGTCCTATGCGCATCAGCACGGTACGCGGCCGTACAAGCTTTACATCCCGACGGGCTATGTCACGGGGAAGGCGCTGCCACTAGTGGTGATGCTGCACGGCTGCACGCAGAACCCCGACGATTTTGCCGCCGGCACGCGGATGAATACGATTGCCGAAGAGCAGCAGTGCTTCGTTCTATATCCGGCGCAGACGCGATCGGCGAACCGCTCGCAGTGCTGGAACTGGTTCAAACGCGCGCACCAGCGCCGCGACAAGGGCGAGCCGGCCATCATCGCCGGCATGACGCGGGAGATCGCGAAGCGCTACGGCATCGACGAGCAAAAGATTTATGTGGCCGGCCTCTCAGCCGGCGGTGCGATGGCCGCAGTGATGGGCGCGGTGTATCCGGATGTTTATGCGGCGATCGGCATCCACTCGGGCCTTCCAGTG